>CACHZG010000001.1 GCA_902584365.1 uncultured Pelagibacteraceae bacterium
AATACAATTTTATTATAATAAATTTTCTCTATTATCATCATGTGTTTAAAGTGATAAGTGGCTGGTGAGGATATAATAATATAATCAGGATCAAATTTCTTAATGGTTAATATTTTTTTTAAATTTTCCTCATTCAGTTTTTTTGATTTGACTGAAAAAATGTTTATTTTTTTTTTTATTTTTTTAAGAATTTTTTTGTGCTTTATACCTATAGACCCTTTACCTATAATAAGCACTTTTTTAATAATTGTCATATTAGAATTTTAATTTATATTGAGGTCCAACCACCATCTACTAAAAATATAGTACCTGTTATGTAAGACGATGCTTCAGATGACAAAAATAAAGCTGAAGGCGCTATCTCTTCTGGTTTTCCTAAGCGCCTCAAGGGTGATTGTTTTGAATAGTTTTTCATGAAATTTAAAGGTTGTTTAATTTTTTTCCCTTTAACATTTCCTTCAATTCCACCTGGACAAATAATATTCACTCTAATGCCTGACTGACCATAATAACTAGCTAGTTGTTTGGTCAAAGTAATAAGACCTCCCTTAATGATTGAATAATTCATATTTTCTCTTAAATTTGTTTTTTTATACAAATTTGTACTTTGACCTACAATTCCGTAAATAGAACCAAATAAAATTACACTTCCCTTAATTTTGTTTTTTTTCATTATCTCACACATGCTATAAGAAATCCAAGAGTGAGTATTAAGATGTATATCTATATTCTTTCTTAAAATTGAAATTTTGTTTTTATCGAAATTACTGTTTTTCCAGTCTCTTGTAGTTGGATAGGAACAATTAATGAAAACATTAGGACAACCATATTTTTTAATTATATTTTTAAATCTTTTATCAAAAGTATTTATGCTTGATAAATCATAATAAATATATTTAAATTTAAAATCTCTAAATTTTTTTTGTAAATAATTTCCTCTCTTCTTATCATTATCTAAAACATAAAGTTCAGCTGACGCCGACAAGATTGCCTCAGATATTGGTGATCCTATAAGACCACACCCGCCAATAACAAAAACTTTTTTATTTTTTAAAGAAAATTTATTTAAAATATTATTTGTCATTTTTTCATTAAATATTTTACTAGTTTTAAGTCAAATAAGTCATCTATATCAATAGATCTATTTCTAGGCATCAAATAAAGTGAAGTATTTTTATTAAGCAAGCTCATTTTTTTAATTATGAAATTTCTAGAAAAAATGTAAATACTTGCGTTCATTTCGTAAACTTTTGGAGCATCTTGCCTTCTTGTAAAATTATGTTTTGTTGAAAAAGATCTAGAAAAAGTATCAGAGTTTTTTACTTTTTTTACTATTCTGATTTGCCCTTTCTTTTTTTCTATCATATTAAAATATGGATTTTTTTTAGAATCGCAAACTGATATTAGATTACTTGCTTTAGTCCTCATAAAAAGTTTAAATGCTTTTTTTATATCATCAGGATTTCTTAAGGGTGAAGTAATATCAAGATCTATGCAATAATCAAAATTTCTTTTAAAATATTTTTCGGACTCAAAGAACGTGTGTCTTATAGCTAATAATTTTGAACAATGATCGTTAGCTAATTTTTTAGGTCTAAGAAACCATGCTTTTGCTCCAGATTTTATTGATATATTTCGTATTTTTTTTGAATCGGTCGAGACTACAACTTCATCAAATATTTTTGAATTAATTGCCTGTTGAATAGTATACCAAATTAACGGTTTATTTTTAATCTTTCTTATCGCTTTATTATTTAAACCTTTTGATCCACCTCTAGCACATATTGTACATAATATTGGCATAATTAAATTTTATCTTTATATTTTTGAAGGTCTGAAAGCTGACCTAAATCCGTCCACGAATTTTGCAAAATATTAAATACCCCAACTTTCTTTTTTAATTTGAGACACTTTTCAATTAAAGTGTTCATGTTAAAAAATTTATTCTTGGGAATGTGTTTTACAATTTCTTTTTTTGCAAAATATAGTCCTGTATTTGCAATAAATATTGAGCTAGGTTTTTCTTGCAGTGCTATTAATCTTTTTGACTTCACTTTACATGCACCATAAGGGAAAACATAATTGGTTTTTGAAACTATCATTGATAAAAAATAGTTTCCTTTTTTATGAAAATTAAAAAAATCAGAATAATCAATTTTAAATAATGTATCACAATTGGAAATTAAAATATTTTCAGAATTTATTTTTTTTATCAGAGATAAACCACCAATTGTGCCTAAAGGTTTTTTCTCTTTAACAAAATTAATATAAAATTTATTATTTTTGGACTTAAAGTAAGTTTTAATTAAATTAGCCTGGTGATTTAATATCAAATGAAACTTTCTAAAATTAAAATATTTTAAATTATCAATTATATGCTCCAACATTGGCTTAGAATTAATCGGGACTAGGGGTTTAGGTAATATGTCAGTGTAGGGTTTTAATCTTTCCCCTTTTCCTCCAGCCATTATTATAACATCAATACTTTTTAAACTTGATTTGATTTTTCTATCTTCAAATATTTCAGACCAGGTTAATATTTTTTCTACAATATTATTATTGTTTACAACTGGCAGAAGACCTAGTTGTTTAGATATAAATTTTTCTCTTAATTTGTCTTTATCTATTTTTTTTGAATTAACCTTCTCAGGAAATCTATTAAAAATATTGTCAATTTTGGAATTGATATCTTTATTTTTAATTAAAAATTTTTGAACATCTCCCTCGGATAAAGTTCCAAGTAATTTTTTTTTTTGATCTAAAACTAGTACAGTTCTAGTTCCGTTTTTAATGATTTTTTTTAAAGCATCCTTTATTGTCTCATTTTTGAAAGATAAAAAGTTTTTATTGATATTTCTCATAAAAATTAAATATTTATACCCTCAAACTTATTAAGTTCTATATCTTTTTTAAGAGAGTAATCTCTTGCTTTCATTAATCCGCTGCCTAAAAAATTAAACAAATTAGCGGTTATCGCCCCAGAAATTTTTTTGGAGCTTAACACTTTAGTAAAATGTTCTGGTTTTCCTGCTCCACCCATCATTAAAATCGGGTTTTTAAAATTTTTTGGTATTAATGAAATAGACTCATAATCAAAACCTGCGGCTGTGCCGTCTTTATCAATAGAATTCAGGATTAGCTCACCGAATTCAATTTTTTTAATTTTTTCAAAATAATCAGATAAACTGATACTTTTTTTTTCTCCTGCATCTAAAAAAGTATAATTAGTTTGATTTATCTTTTTGTAGTCAACCATTATTGACAAAGCTTGTTTTCCGAAAATTTGAGATATTTTTTTGCATTCAGATAAATCTGACTGAGCAATTTTATTAATCAAAATTTTATCTGCACCATTTTCAAAACAGCTTTTTGCATCAAGTGAATTTCTTATTCCACCTCCAAGTGTTATAGGGACAAATATTTTTTCTCTTAAATTATTTACGTCATCAAAATAATTTGATATTTCTCTTTTATCAGGATTTTTAGAAACTAAAATGATGATTAATTCATCAATGGAATTACAAGTCTCTCCAAAACCAAAATTATTTTTTAACCACTTTACATCACCAACTTTTTGTAATCTAAAGTTTCTACTCAAAAAGAAATCTCCACGGCTATACAAAAGTGCATATATAATTCTTTTAAAAATCATTACAAATTCAAAAAATTATTGATTAATTTGAGCCCGACATCGTGACTTTTTTCTGGGTGAAATTGAGCTCCAAATATGTTGTCTTTTTCTATAAAAGATACAAAACTTTCCCCGTACTTGGTCGTTGAAATATTTTTCTTTTTTTCTGAATTAGCAATTCTATAAGAGTGCACAAAGTAAAATGGTGACGGATTTTCAATCTCATTCCAGATTTTTGAGTTATTGTGTTTTACTAAATTAAAACCCATATGAGGTAAGACTAAATTTTTACTCTTAAAAATTTTACATTCACCTTCTAAAAGACCTAATCCTTTAGTTTCACCATCTTCATAGCTTTTTTCAAATAAAAGTTGCATCCCTAAACAAATACCCATCAAAAAACCTTTTTCTCTGACAAATCTGATAATTGCTTTATCCCAGTGATTATCAAACAACTTTTTTGCACCTGTTTTAAATGATCCTACACCAGGTAATATGAGGTGAGAGAAGGATTTTAAGTCATTAGGTTTCTTTAAAATTTCATAATTAAAATTTAAGAATTTTATTGCGTTCTCAATAGAAGCAATATTAACAACTTCATAATCAATTATACAAACTTTTTTTAATTTCATATCATTTGATTTCAAATTTAGGTTCCCATCTATTTTTTTTTTCAAATAAATTTTTGTTTGCCCACTTATCAATTGTTTGTAAAAAATCATTTTTTTTCATTTTGTAATAATCGCAATATTCATCATAGTAATCCTCTGGTGGCGCATTATCATAAAGTTTTACAAGTTGAACCGCCTGATCTCTAGACATAGCTCCTCTTCTAACGTCTATTCCAGCATCCATTGTAGCTCTACCAAAACCGTATTTTAAATACATCAAATAAACATGCAGGAAATAAAGCTTTTGATCTGTCTGTCCAAAATTTGTGTAGGTGCCCGTATTTAGAGATTTGGACTCTTCAAGACCGCAGTGTTTTTTTGCGACCATGTAATTTCGGTAGGGATCCCAGTTTTCATAAAAACTCCAATGAGTAATTTGAATTTTTGTTTTCTTCAAATCTTGTTTTGATGGAAATGTAAACCAATAAGCTTGTTCTTTTGTTAATTTGGCTTTGTTGAGTATATCTTTGTGAAAACCTTCCATATAATTTGAAGCTTGGTAGTCAACCCCGTAAACACCCTCGTATTTGTATTTTGCATCACCTCCATACTCAACCTCACCATCCTCAGAATAAAAAACTAAAGGAATGTTCATTTCATGCGCGACTCTTATTACTGCAGTATGAATTGACACTAACCAACCATAGTATGGATGTCCATAATCTGTAAACCCTAGTTTGTTTAATTTCTGCATTGCTGTTTCGTCAGGAGTTACGTGAATGTGCTGATAGCCGCTTCTTACAAAATTATTCAGATTTTTTTTCCCTAACTCTTGCTCTAAGGGTGGCCTAATTGTAACCGCAAGTGGATTTATTTTTTTTTTATGTTTAAGATTATATGTAATGTAGGATCCGTCTTTTCCTCCACTAACTGCAGTAATACATTGAAATGTTTTATTACTTTTTTGCTGATTAAGAAGTTTATCAAGTTGTTTTTGTCTTTTAACCCAATTAAGTTTTTTTTTTTCCACCATCCATTGACAAGCAGAGCATATTCCATCTTTATTAAATGTGACTCTAGGTCTTGTGGACATAACAACACAATTTTTACACCAGAAAACTCTTTTCATTCTAATCTACAAATTTTTTTTCTTTTATATTTTTTAAATTAATTTTTTTTATGACTCTTAAAATCTCATTCTTAGTATTCTTCCTATAATAGTAACTTTTTATAATACCAATTTTTTTCTTTTTAGATAATAAATTAAAAAAAGATTCTTTAATTTCTTCAATTTTATAACCACATTGAATTATATTTGATGACAAAGGTCTACCCTTTTGTCTATCGCCAATATTTATTACCATCTTTCTCAAAAGAGGTGCTTCTGTTATTCCGCTTGAAGAATTTCCAATTACTCCGTCGCAAATATGTATACAGGACAAATAATTCTCATATCCAAAGTTTGGTATAAATATACTATTAGAATTATAATTATTAAATTTTTTAATTTCTTTAAGAATAAAATTTGAGTCTTTGTCGATGTTTGAAGAGGTAAATATTAATAAGCAATCCTTCGGTAGAAACCTCATTGCTGCAAGAGTGTTTTTGACTAATCTTTTTGTATTTTTCAATTCTTTTTCTGGATGGAGAGTGACAATAAAATTTTTTTTTTTAAATTTGAAATTAAATTTTTTTTCTATTTCATTCTTTCCCTTTTTTTTAAAACTTTTCACGTTTTCAGCTGTTAAGGAACCTACATTGAAAATGTTTTTTTCTTTTTCACCCATTCTTCTAATTCTTTTCTTGAAAATATTATTTGCAACAAAATGAATGTCGGACATTTTAGTAATTGAATGTCTTATGGGTTCATCAATTACTCCTGATGTAACCTCACCTCCATGTAAGTGCACCAAGGGAATATTGTGGAAAAGAGCTGCTGATGCAGCTGCAAAAGTTTCATATCTGTCACCTAATAATAATATCATATGTGGTTTAAGTTTAATTATAATTTTTGAAACTCCTTTTAAAGTTTCACTAGTATAATTAGAAATATCCTTCGGTCCAAACTTAGACTGTTTGAGTTTTAATTTTGCTGAAATTTTGAACTTATCTTTAACTATTTCTTTAAAAGAGTAACCTCTATTCTTATTAAAGTGGGAACCTATTACAATCAGTTGCAAAATAATTTTTTTATCATGTTTCATCAACTTAATTAAATTTCTTAACTGACCATAATCCGCTCTACTTGAAGTAATTACCCCAATTTTTATTTTTTTTATCATTAGATTAAACTATCTTCTTCATAATTTTTTTTTGCTTTTTTTCCTAAAATTTTATCAATTTTCATTGGATTTATTCCATAGCCGGGTCTCTTAATACCAATATTATTTAAAGTAAATTTTTGACCTTTTTTTATCTTTTGGATTGCTACTAAAGATTTACGAACGACTAAAAGATTTTTTTTTTCATTTACAGTAGGAGTTTTTTTTTTCTTTCCAAATGATGCCTCTGTGTTTTTTAAAATTTCAACAAATTTCTTAAATTCATTTATATCGAGACTTGCCTTATGATCAGGTCCTTTTAATTTTTTGTTTAATGTAATATGTTTTTCAATAACTGAGGCTCCCATTGTCATTGCTGAAACTGATGTAAAAAAACCATCTGTATGATCTGAATAACCAACTTTACAACTAAACTTTTTCCTCAACTCAGGTATTACCAAAAGATTCGCATCAGAAGGTTTAGTGGGATAATCAGTTGTGCATTGTAAAATTGTTAAATTTCTTCTAGCTGTTCCATATTTTAAAAGAATATTCACAGCATCACTTATCTCATTAAAATTCGCCATGCCGGTAGAGAGTAAAACTTTTTTTTTCTTTTTACCAATTGCTTTAAGTAAAGGCAAATTAGTAATTTCACCCGAAGGTATTTTATAATGAGTAGGACTTAAAGTAGAATAAAACTTCAAGCTTTTTAAATCAAAACATGAGGCTAAAAAATTAATCTTTATTTTTTTTGTATATTTGTATATTTCTAGAAAATCTTTTTTTGTCAATTCAAGTCTTTTTATCATTTTAAATTGGCTTGTTTTCTTTTTTAAGTTTTTAATTTGATATTTAGCCTGTGGAGCACTCTTAGTTACATATTCTCCTGCATTGAAAATTTGGAATTTGACATAGTGGGCTCCACACTCTTTTGCGCTTTTAATTAATTTCTTAGCAAGAGATACTTTACCATTATGGTTCACACCAATTTCTGCAATTACTTTAATTTTTTTTGATGACATATTAAAATATCATTTAAATAAGTTTAAAATTTTGCCTTTTCCAAATTTATTATTAATTTGATTTTTATTTACATCATCTAGAAAAATTTCATTAATGTACCTAAAACTTATCCCTTTTTTAATTAAGGGATTTTTGATTTTTTTTTTAAGTACGTAATTTTTTAAAAACATGAGAGGTTCATTGAATCCAAAGTATGCTCGAATACTTGTAGTTCCAGAAAATCTAGAATTAAATTCAAAAGGAATAGGTCCTCTATTACCTATTGCCAGTTGAATATTGAATGGTCCTTCATTGTCAATTTTTTTAGCAATATTTAAGACAATCTTTTCAATTCTTTTATTTTTGATAACTTCTGTAATCCAAGAAGTACCATTTAATAATTTTCTTCTCAAAATAATAGGTCCAATAACTTTTTTTTCTTTTGCTGAAAAAAAACTACAAGTATATTCGTCTTTTAATATTTCTTTTTTAAAGGGGATTTGCTCCTGAATAATTGGGTTTTTAACTAATTTATATTTTTTTTTCAGCGCTTTAATATTTTTTATTAAAAAAACATTTCTCGAAGATGTGCCCTTTCTAGGTTTTAATATAATTGGGCCTTTTATTGATTTAAAAATTTTAACTGCACTAATCATGTCTTTTGGTAAGAATGTTTTTAGATATGGTAATTTATTTTTTTTTAAAAATTCTTGGGTAAAGTATTTATCATTTGAAATATTAAGAACGCTAGGCTTAGTTATGCAAACTTTACAATTCGTTTTTTTTTCTATTATAGATTTATATTTAGAAAAAAACTCCAAATCAAACTCTGAACCAATCATTATTACATGAATTTTTAATTTTCTTAGCTGTGTTAAGTACCACCTTAAAGCTGTTTTAGGATTTTCAACTTTGGGCACAATAACTGATTTTTTTGACAAATATAAAAAAGAATTAAAATGATCAATGTCCGCTGGAAATATTGTGCAAGGAAATTTTGATAAAATTAAAGCTTTTATAATTGACTGTCCGACACCACTTCCAGCGCCCGTAACAAGAATATTTAAATTTTTCATTTAATCAATCGTTGAATATATCCGACTTATAAATATTTAAATTTTTTGATTTAAGAAACCACTTAATAGTATTTTGTAAACCGATTTCAAAACTTTTTTTTGAGGAGTATTTTGGTTTCCAATTATAAATTCTATTTATCTTTTTTATAGATGCACAAAGTCTTTCGACTTCACTATTTTTTGGTCTTACTCTTACTTTCTCTTTAGTAATTGAAATTTTAGTTCCCATAATTTTTGCTATTTTAAAAGCTAATTTTTTAATTGAAATCTCAAAACCACTACCAACATTAATAATCTCACCAATACCTTTTTTACTTTTTATTGCATAAAGAAAAGCGTCTGTTGTATCATCAATATATGTTAGATCTCTAGTGGGATGTAATGAACCTAATTTAATTTTTGGATTTTTCAAAATTTGTGTGATTATAGTTGGAATAATTGCTCTTGCAGACTGTCTAGGTCCAAATGTATTAAACGGCCTTAATATAGTAACCGGCAAACCAAAAGATTTTTGATAAGATAAAGCTAACTGATCTGCAGCTATTTTGCTTGCAGCATAAGGAGATTGAGCAGAAACTGGGTGGTGTTCATCGATTGGGATATAATTAGGTGTTCCATATACCTCACTGGTTGAGGTATGAATGATTCTTTTTACATTTGTAATATTATTTGAATTTAAAATATTCATTATTCCATTTACGTTTGTTTCGAAATAAGATTTAGGAGCCCTATAAGAATATGGTATACCAATTAAAGCGGCTAAGTTAATAATTACATCAAATTTTTTTTTTAATATAGAGTTTATTAAATTTTCGTCTCTAATATCACCAGTAATTATATTAATCTTTTTTTTTATTTTTGGATCAACGTGGTCGAGCCAACCCCAAGAATTGTGGAAATTGTATTGAACAAGACAAGTAACTTTATGTTTTTTTTTAACTAATTTTTCAGTTAAGTGTGAACCAATAAATCCTTCAGAACCTGTAACAAAAATTTTCATTTAAATTAAATTTTTATTTTTTATCTTAAAAAATTTTTCATAATCTTTTTTGTTGTCGAATTCATACCATCCATTTTTAAATTTAACAGCAAAACAATTGTTTTTTTTTGTAATTAGGTCTTGGATTAAGTCAGTTAAATAAGCTTTTTTAATTGGATTATTAGATATACCCCATGACTTGTTGTTAAATTTTTTACTGTCTTTTTTCCAGGTACTAATTATCTTATGATTCATTTTTTTAGAGGTTTTAATAATACCTATATATCTTGCTTGCATATCTTTTTTATTAAACGTCTTTTTGCCAATTTGAAAAATAGATCCACGATTATCTATTTTAAGGCTTTCTAAATCTTTATTGATATTTCCAAATCTGAACCTCCACAATTTTTTCCAACCTATATCCACAGCAACAGCTAAATCTTTTTTTATTTTTACCATTTTATTAATTATTTTATTGTTAAGATATAAATCTGCATAAATTATTAATGTGGATGAGTTTAAGATTTTCCTAGCTAACATTAAAGAGTAAAACATATTTGTTGAAGTATATTTATTATTTTGAAAATATTTTACATTTTTTATGGTTATCTTTTTTGATTTATACCCTCTTACAATAAATATTTCTCTTACACCATTAAATCTTAGTTGAGCTACTAATCTCTCAATAATTGTATTTTTCCCAATTCGCAGCATGCATTTTGGATTATGTGATGTTAATGCACCCATTCTTTTTCCTCTTCCAGCTGCTAAAATTATCGCTTTCAATTTTTATCCTTTATAAAAATGGCTAATAACTAATTTTCTTTGTTTTTTTATATCAGGGCTTTTTCTTTCAGGATGAAACATACAGCATAAAATTTTATATTTTTTTGAAACTGCTAGCTCAATACTACCATCCATGTGTCTGCAAATATAATTAAATTCTTTTGATAATCTATTAATTACGAAATTATGATAGGAATTTACTTTTAAAGTGTCGTAAAAATTATTTTTGTAAAATAAATTTAAATTTAGTAGATGGTTTTTTTTGACATGATTAGTTTTTTTTTTTAACGATGATCCAAAATGTTGAGCAACGAGTTGGAAACCATAACAAACTGCTAATATTGGGATTTTATTAGACATTGCATATCTAAATAGAAATGTATCTATTTCCTTTCTTATTTTATTTTCCTTTTTATTTATTAAATTTGGTAAGTCATTTCCACCATGAAGAATTAATCCACTGAGTTTTAATTTATCAATTTTTTTTTTTTTTATTTCGTCTAATTTTAAAGTCACCAGCCTCATCTTAGAGTTTAAAAAGAACTTATTCCAATTGTCTTCAAGAATAAAACCATATCCTTTTGTTTTCTTTTTTACTTTTTGTGATATCAAAATATTTTTCATTAACTTATAATTTTTAAATAATTTTGTTTACAATTTATCTCAATAGAGTGAGAACTCTTTATCCTTTCAAAATCTTTAGATCCGACACCAATTGCAGCAGGAATACCAAGTTCTAAACACCGGATTGACATATGTGAGTTTGCCCCACCATATCTTGTAACAAGGCCCTTTATTTTATAAGAAAAAATAAAATCATAACCTGGGTCAGCATTTTCCAAAAGAACAATTTTATTTTTTAATGATTTGTAATTCTTTATATTATTAAAAAAAACAGTTTTGGAAGATAAATTTTTATCGGTAATAAATGTACCGATTTTTGTATTATCTTTTTGAAAATATAAATCTCTTTCACTTGACAGAAACTCAGGTAATTTTAACAAATTTATTATTTTATAATCTGATTTATTTTGTTTAATTTCATCCTGTAAAATTTTTTTAAGTTTCTTTACATTTAAATTACTGTAAAAATTAAGAATATTTTTAATAGATACATACTCAAGACTTTCTCTGTTAATATTAATTTCTTTTGACAATTTAATTAAATTATTAAATATTTCGTTAATAGATTTGGAAAATAAAAATTTGGCCAACTCTCTATTTTTTATTGATTTTTGTGCTCCCTCAAAAAATTCATTACAGTTCGTTTTTAGTTTATGTTTTTTGAAAATTAAATTAATTTTTTTTTGGAGCTTTTTTTTAATTTTAAAGTTATTTTTTTTTTCTAAATTAATATTTATTTGGCCAGAAAAATATTCTTTATAATTTTCTTTATAGTTCTTAGAATTTATTGAATAAGTTGAGGGTCGTAAATGACCGTAGATCTTTAAAAATCTTGTTTTATCATTCTTGCTTTTAATTTTTTTTAAACTTATAAACATCTCTTGTGTTACTGTTTTTATAGACTCATAAAAAGCTTGGTAGTCTTTTTCAGTGATTACTTTATTAAATAATAACGTTCTTAGTATTTTTGTATAAATAAATGCAGCCCTTGCTATACCAGCAAACGGAAGTGTTCCATATTTTTTACAATCGTTAACAAGATAAAAGATTTTTTGAATTTCACTTATTTTGCTTGATTGAATTTTATCAATTTTTTTTTCTAGCGATCTAACTTTTTTTTCCTCAATGTTAAGTAATTTATTTTTTTTCTCTAGTATTTTATTGGTAATTATTTTAAGTTTTTCACTATAAACTTTTGTCTCTTTTGAATTTAAAAATTTTTTAAGGTTTTTTTTGGTATTTAAGTCATAGCAAGTCTCCACTAGATTAAACTCTATTTTATCGTGGTTAGAGGGGTTTTTTTTAATTTGAGTTATATAATAATTTATAATTTTTTTTTCTAATTTTGCAGGTAAACCACTTGGTAAAAAAGAATTAAAATCTGTTCTAACGTCAATATAAGGTAACCCTGCTAAACTTATCATTAATCTATTAGGAGAAACATTTTTATATCCATAATTTTTTCTTTGTTCAGCCCAAATTTCGTCTGTGATTAATTCTGAATACAAACTTAAAGCTAATGGAAGAGGTTTGATACCAATCATTTCAGCCGGATTCCAGTCACACATATTACTAAAACAATTTTTTTTTCCTTCAATATTTGGTTGGGATTTCGATAGTTTTTTTATTTTTTTTTTAATGTTAACTATAGCCTCATAGATTTTGTCGTCATCACATTTTCCAATTTTTTTTAGGGATCTACATTGTAACAAATAAAAATTTTTATTTTTTATACAAAATTCAATATCCAGCCTGTCATTATTTAATTTTTTTTCTATTAGTTTTATAATTAGAAGTTTTTTTCCGAAAAACTTGTAAGTATCAATTTTATTTTTTAAAATTGAAATTATTTTCATAGATGGATTAAATTTACCCGAGGTAATTAAATTAGTTTTACCAGAAGTGTCATAATTGATTGTGCAGTATGGACTATTTGTATTAATATCCCTTGTAAAAATTACACCTGAAATTTGTGGTTTGGAGATAAATTCTTGAACCAAAATCTGATCTTTTGAATCCTTAAAATCCTTAATTATTTCCTCCGTATAACCCAAAATTGCTTTTTTATCTCTGGCTGAAATGTCTAAAAAAGATTTAAACTTTCCTGCCAAAGAATTATTTTCATTATCCTCATTTTTTGAAGATGATCTTAAAATTATTTTTTTATTTTTAAATTTTTTTTGAATTTGATAAAAGAATAAGTTTTTATTACTTAAAAACTTTTTTTTTGAAATAAAGAAAAATTGAGGTATCTTTATTTCTAACTTATTTTGAAATTTGTTGAGGAATTGAAGCGTTTCTGCTTTAGTTCTACTGTTCATTAAGTATAATTTTGTTTGCCTAGACCTGGAAAAAATTTAAGCTTTAACATTCTTGGAATATGATAAATTCTTACAAAAATAGAGAAAAGATATGCAATAATTGTTAGATAGGTTGGTTTAGTGACAAGAGTTCGCCTGCCGCCAGTATTAACTAAAGAATAATAGAGCGTAATTTTTTCTTTATCATTAAAATATTTTTTTTGATAATTAAAGTCCTCAAATAAATTTTCCTCAAACTGAGTTAGATCCAAAAACGGTTCCTTTGATAATATTATTTTCTCTCTTAATTTTCCAACTGAGTCTTCTATTATTTTAATTTCATTAAGATCCAGCACCTTTTTATAATTAGTTTGAGCAGATTTATTAATTCCTTCTGATTTACCGTAATGTGAATTACCTCCCCAATTTCTTTTCCCTATGGTAGTTTTTAACAAAATATTGTCAAACTCGATGCCAATGTTTTCAGCAAATGCTTTCATAACCAGCTCAGGATTTTGAACTAGTCTTTCATTGTTATAAATTAACAAATTTTTATTTACTCCAAATTTTCTTTGTAAAAGATTTGCTCTAGTAACTGAGCATGTCCAACTTCTTATTTTAGCCTTCAAGTCATAACTACTAAATTTTTTTATTAAAAACCATGGCACTTGTGGCCTATTAAATCGTCTTGCGCCGAAAAATCTTCTAGCTAATCTTATTTTTTCTGATGCAATGTAACCGAAAATATCCCTAATTGGCACAATTATCCTTGAGTCTTTGTAAATTCTGAAGAAGTCCTCTATATTTGTTAAATAAAGGCCACCACTATCATGCATTACAATGTGTGAAGTATTATTATTTATATTTTCACCATTATCCCAACTCTCAAAATATGCTTTATGTCTTGCATTATGCAGTGTTTCCCAATTGTCAGCTTTAGAACTATACTCGTTAAATTTCTCAATAAATATTTTATAATTAAAATTTGTCTGCACGTTGTCATAAAATGACTTTTCTAAATAGTTTCTTCTTACACCAAGAATATCCGATTTTTCCTTCCCCCACTTTGCTTCTATTACGGGTCTTTTTATTGGAACATCTAATAAATTATGAGTCGATAGACTATCGTATATTTTATCTTTATTAGGTAAAGGATCTCTAGAATATCCTCCTGAATATAAATGTTTTGATATACTAGAAACATTTCCATCAAATTTACTTGGAACTGTCATTGGAATACCAGCATAATTTTCAAATATTTTAAAAAAAGAGTTATCATGGAGAAAAGGTATTTCTAATGGATAGCTAGCTAAATTCTTGTGTCCATCAAATAATCTGGCAAGTAAAGATCCACCGCTTCTGTTAATACCTGCAATAAATATAGTTTTATACATAATCCGATCTATTTTTTTGCATGGATAATTATATTTTGTGAAAAGCCCCTCAAAAATTTCAAATTTAGGAAAGAGAAAATGAAGGTGTTTAAAAAAATTAAAATTTTAGGCTTATTTGTTCCTACCCTAAACAGAGGAGCTCCTGTGAATTTTATTACAAAAAATTTATGTGTTTTACACAATGTTTTCATTTTCCATATAGAAAAAATTTTCTTTTTAAATTTATAATTCATCTTAATGTAGCCATGATTTATAAAATTTTTTTTTAAAAAAAATAATTTCATTTTCTTGGAAAAAATATTTTTTAGACTTGTCTCAAACAAAAGTGATTGTAAAGAATCTGATACCTCAAAAGAATTTTTTGATATTAAATAATATATTCTTACTAAAAAACTTCTTAAACTAAAAAATTTTTGTATTTTATAAATGTTAGTTTGAGCCCATATAAAATTAGAACTTGGTTTTAAAACTCTTCTAATTTCTTTTAAAATTTTATCTGTATTTTCAATGTATTGTAAAACCCCAACAGCAATCACGGCATCGAAAGAATTACTTTTAAACTTCAATTTTTTATCTATTGATCCAGTTTTAAAAACAGCTTTTTTATTTTTTACAAATTTTTTACATCTTCTTTTAGCAAGCTTTGTAAAATTACTAGAAACATCAATTCCTTCGTATAAATGACCTTTTTTTAATATATCAAGGGCTATTTGACCCCCTCCAAATCCTAATTCAAGAATTTTACCTTTTTTAATTTGAAGACTATCTAAATAAGAATTTACTAAATTCGATCTAATTTTTAAAACGTTTGTATCTGTACTTTTGCCATCATAAATTTTATCCCATCTAAGATTTCTTTTGGAATTCCACCATCTTTTTATTTCTTTTTGAGATCGTTTGGCCCTCATTTGGAAACCTAATTTAAATTGTCTTCAATATTTGAGTGATTAGAAAAATTTTTTTTAGCTAAGTAAATATAAAGCACGATATTGAATAATGATGCAAAAAATGAAATTATTAAATATATCTTTATGATAATATAATAATCATTAAAACCAGAAATTAATAAAAACCATATACATAAATGCTGTAAATCTAAAAAAATAAATGTAGCATTTCTGAAATGAATATTCCTAAAATATGGTTTGATTTTATTTACTTGACCTATTTCATTACACCATCTAGCTAATGCAGAAAATCTGTCTAATATTAAATGTTGTATTGGCAAGAATAAAATTGTTACAAAGTAAAAGATTTTATAAAGTAAATTATTATTTTGTTCAATAATCACAAATATAAAAAGAATATGGAGAAGACCGATTGTAAATATATCGAAAAGACCATCAATAAATCTTCCAAAAAAAGATGTGGTATTTTGATATCTTGCAATTAAACCATCTGAAAAATCAAAAATAAAGGAAAAAATAAACAGTAATATCGCTATATTAAAAACTAAATAATTTTTCATAAATAAATAAAAAGCTGATACCCCAAAACTCAAACTTAAAAGTGATATAAAATTTGGATTAAATTTTAAAAGGACTGGAGAGATTATTATTGCTAAAATTCTATAAATACTCTCAAAAAAGGAATAAGATTTATATAATTTAAATAAATCTTTGTGTATTTTTAATTGATTTTTATAATATTTAATCATTTAAACAAATTTACATTTCCTCTACAATCTTCTTGTTTTTTATCATCATTACTTTATCGCAGTGCTTTAAAGTATCTCTGTCGTGACTAATTAAAATGACAGTGGTTTTTCCCTTGAGTTCTTTAATTTGGTCTACAACAAATTTCTCAGTTTTTTTATCTAAAGAGTTGGTAGCCTCATCCATGATAATTATTTTTTTTCTATGATAAAAAGTTCTTGCTATTGCAATTCTTCTATATTGACCGCCTGATAATCTTACTCCATTCTCACCTATAAGGGTCTTCTCGCCTAAAGGAAGATCATTGATAACTTGTGTTAAATTGGCTTTTTTTATGGACTCTGAGAATCTTTCTTGATTAATTTTTGAGTTCTCAAGTTCTAATGAGATATTTTTTTCAATACTATCATCAAGTATAATTGGATCTTGAGGTAGGTATGCTGAAATTATTTTCATATTATCTGTTAAATTGAATTTTTTTCCATTTAGTTTAATCACCCCAGAGTGGGGTTTTATTAGACCCAATAAAATATGTATTAGAGTTGTTTTGCCCGCACCTGATTCTCCCATTATTCCAATACAGTCTTCTTTCTTAATATTTATATTTAAATTTTTAAATATTAAATTATTAGAATTTCGATATTTAAAATCAACATTTTCTAAACTTAAATCTGTAAAATTATCAACTTCATTGTGATTTGATGATTGAAAATTTTTGTTATTTTTTTCAGAGGTATTATTTTTCTCCAAGTCATTAAATACAATATTCATTGCTGGGGTAGCAAAACTTAATTTACCAAGTGCATTCACAATTATAGAAATGCTTGGTAAAATACGAACAGCAGCAAATATGAAAACAGAAATCGTTGGGATATAGTCAATCGCATTAAACGAATCTTTCATAAATAAATAAATTATGAAAATTAATGGGGGTGTAATAGTCACAAACTCAAAAACATATCTTGGTGAGTCTTTTATTAAAGAAGATTTTAATTCTACCCCGATACTTTTCTTTAATATAGATTTTATTGACGACAAGAAAAAATTTTGTTTTGATAAAACTTTAATTTCTTTAAACGCATTAATTCCTGAGTCTATTGATTTGAAAGCATTTTTAGATAAATCAGTTTTAACTTTTCCTAATCGAAGATTAATTGGTTTTAACAAAAATTCATAAACTAAAAGTACCGGTACAAAAAAAATTAATAAGAAAATAACAATTTTATAATTTATTAAAGTTAAGAAAATGAAAATACTTGAGAATATTAAAAATTCACTTAAAATTCTTAAGAATGCTTCTATTGCAGCTGAGCAATCTGATGAAAGTTCTCTAATATTTCTTATATACTCTGAACTATTTCTAGAAATATAATCTTCAAAATTCATATTTTGATAACAGTTCATTAAAGAGATTTGTAAGTTTGTATACTGTGTAAAAGCAAATCTTGTTATCATCCATCTGATAAAAATAGAGAGAACTGTTTTTAGTAAAAAGATAAAAATTAATATAACACTTAAAAATATTACAAGATTTTTCTGATCTAGATTTTTGAAAAATTCAATTTGTAAAATATTAAAAATGCTATTTTCTAAATTCAAGATTGTTGATACGTACGGTAAAATTAAACCAATGCTCAATACGTCTACTAAACTAGAGCAAATAAATAAGAAGATTATAAATGAAAGATAATATTTATTTATTTTTAAAATATTTAATAATCTAAATATATTCTTAAAATTTGTCATTTTAATTTACCCTGAGATCGAAGTTTTTTTCTTATATTAGTTGCAGAAATTTTTTGAATATTTTTAGGTAAATTTATTTTTTTGAAATTATATCCAACCTTTCTACCGTAATAAATTGTCATTATGTTTGGAACTTGGGTAATTTTAATTCTTGATTTGAAATATTGAAGATCTTTAAGAATTTTTTTTTTTATAGATTTAAAATTAAATGGATTATCTCCAACTCCTTTAACATCTTTTACTTGTATATTGATTTGATTATTACTCATAAGGATTTTTTCAAATAACTTTTTGTGACCTTGATGCCAAGGCTGAAATCTTCCCATCATTTGAGCTGTAGATTTATTATTTTTCCATTGATAGTTAATAATTTGGTCTTGCATCAATAGGAGATTAATTTTCCAATTTTTTTCTTTTATTCTTAAATCAAAATATTTTGGTTTTTTAAAAAATTTATTCATTTGGGAAAATCGACTCTTTTGAATTGTATCCATCCAGAATATATAGTTTGGTTTAAAAATTTTTATTTGTTGATGCATCGGGCAAACAAAATCTGCAATGACAAATTTTTTTTTTGAGCTATCTGCAAGGTTTTTCATTCGTTTTACCTGTCTTATTATCCCTTTTTTGCTGAAGTCCCAGTCATTATGCTTTCCTCTTATTTTGTCGGCATTTAACCAATATGCATTTAATTTCTTTGCAAGTTTTTTTGCGATGAATGTTTTTCCTGAACCAGGTAGGCCCATTATTAGTATTTTAGTTTTTTTCACTTATTTTTTTTGTAAACGTTTATAATGTCCTCTAGGAAATTTATACATTCCTTTGGATTATTTCCTACTGCAGTTTCTCCCGCCAAAACTAAACGAGAGCACCCCATTTCAAGAGAGTTGTAAATATCATTGGCTTCGGCTCTCGTAGGATAGGGGTTGATAATCATGCTTTCTAACAAGTTGGTTGCTACAGCAATCTCAACTTTGTTTCTTTTTTTAAATTTAAATAAATATCTTTGAGTTTGTGGAATATTTTTAATTGAAATATCTTTTGATAAATCTCCTCGATCAATTAAAAAGTTTTTTTCAATTTTTACAAATTTACTGAAATTTTTAACTGCTTCTAATGTTTCAATCTTATAAATTCTGTTATGATTGGTTAAAAGTGATCTAAACTTTTTTATATCTTTAATTGAATTTGTAAATGAGAGCGCAAAATTTTTTATATTTAGTTTTTTAGATAATTCTATACAGTAAAAATCTTTTTCTGTGAGAGTATCTAACTTAATATTTCTATTTTTTAAATGAACACCCTTATTAGTTTCTAAGTAACCAGGATTTATACATTTAAAAATTAGCCCCTTATTATCTTTTTTTACTAATTTTAAGATTAAATTTTCAAATCCTATATCTAAAATATCATTCAATTTTAAAATTTGATTTATATAATTTGGATACAAATCAAACTTTGAATTTTTAGCGGAAATTATTATACTAGCATTTTTTTTTAGAAAAATTTTTTTCCCCTTTAATCTTGTTCTAATTTGTGCTCCTTCAGTATCTAAACAAATAGGGATAGAAGTATATTTTCTTATTAAATTGATAGAACTTTTAAGTTTATTTGACTCCAAATGAGACAAATTTAATCTAAGTAAAGATATTATTTTTTTTTTCTTATTAGCAAATTTCAGAAAATTTGAATTAAGAGTTGATGGTCCGAGTGTACAATATATAGAATATTTTTGCCTCATATTTAAAATTTAGGCAAAGCTCCGCACTTACCCAATCGAGGATATATAAAATATTTAATCATAATTTTATTACTAAAGAGGATAACAGTAGTTTCCAGATTTTTTTTTAATGGATATTTTTATCTCTCCTGAGTTAGCAATAATTTTGTTTTTATCAATATCTATTATATTAAGAATGATGTTTTTTAATGGACCTGAAATAATTTTGGCTTTCGTTTTAATCATGTTGAAAAAAAATGAATTAGAAATGTATCCTCTTTTGTTCTCACTACTTTTACAAAATTTTACAAAATTCATAATTTGTTCGGAGTCGTTTCTATTTCCAAAAATAAAGTATTGAAGCCCTTTTAAAAATTTTAAATTTGAATTAAAAAAAGAAGAGTTAATTTCAGAATAATAAAAAAAAATATAATTACCTAATATATTATGTATTTTTTCTTTTTTATTATTTTCTGTTATCAAAACCTTAGGATAATAAATTGTAAAATTCTCTTTTAGTTTTTTTTTGAGCTCTTTTGTGAGTATACTTTCTTGATTTTTTTTTATTTTAGCTACTATCCACATAAATTATTTATTTTTCTTTAATTCTTTTTTCAACTCGTCGTATTCTCTCATTTTTCTGGCCATAAAATTTATTGTTAGTTTTGTACGTTCAGCTATACCTTTGGGGGTGATAACGTAATTCAAATATTTAATTTTGTTATTCTGCTTTTGAAAATTTTTTATTTTGATTAATCCTTTTTTCTTAAGTTCTTTTAAACAGTAATTTAGTTTACCTAAGCTAAATCCTAATTCTTCTGCAAGTTTACGTTGACTTGAATTATTTTCCTTATTAATTCTCCTCAAAACCTCAAAATGATCTTCTGTTTTTTTCATATAATAACTATTTTTTACTGTTCAAAAGTTGAACGTATATAAAAATAATTATTCGTTGATGTCAATATAATGCTTTTAATTTTTTAGAAAAAATACTATATTTGTTCAATTTTTGAACATGTATACCTATTTATAGATATGAAAGATTTAAAATTGCTTGATTGCACACTACGTGACGGTGGATATTATAATAACTGGAAATTTAATATTAAAGATGCAAACAAATATCTTAAACAAATTTATTTATCTAAAATTGATATAGTTGAAATTGGTTTTAATTTTTTTGAAAAAAATCCAAATTATGGCCAGTTTGCTTTTGCTAACAAAACCCTCATAAAAAAGTTATGTAAATCGAGAGAAACAAAATTAGCAATCATGATTAATGGAGCTGATTTTTTAAAAATAAAAAACGATTACAAAAAATTTTTAGATAAAAATTTTAAAAACAATACATCAAGCTTTTCTATTATTAGAATTGCTGCACACTATAACGATGTAGATAAGATTCTAAAATATGTAAAATACTTGAAAAAATTAGGTTTCAAAATTTGTTTGAATTTAATGCAAATAAACAATGTAACCAAAAAAAATCTTAGGAAGTGTTTAAAAAAACTAGAGCTTTCTAAAAGTGTCGATGTTTTTTATTTTGCAGACTCTTTTGGAAATTTAAAGCCAAAAGATGTGAAATCAATCTGTAAAGTCATAAAAAATAATTGGAAAAAAGATATAGGTATTCATGCTCACGACAATTGTGGCTTGGCTTTAAAAAACTCAATTCAAGCTTTTAGATCTGGTGTGAGGTGGATTGATGGTACGGTACAGGGTATGGGGCGCGGTGCTGGAAATGTAAAAACTGAAAATTTGTTGCAAAAATTTAGATTTTTTAAATACAATGCATCTTCAATAAATAATATTTCTCAAAATTATTTTTTGCGATTAAAAAAAAAATACAAATGGGGAAAATCTAAATATTATAAAATAGCAGCAAATTATAATATCCACCCCACTTATATACAAATGCTGCAGAACGATAGGAGATATTCAACCCCTGAAAAAATTAAGTCAATAAATTCTTTAAAAAAGATTGAGGCCACAAGTTATGATCCAAGAAAACTTGAAGAGACCTTTATTAATTACAAAAAATACAAAGGACAGTGGAACGCACATAAGTGGTGCTATGGTAAAAATTTATTAATACTCGGACACGGACCAAGTCTCAAAAACAATAATACTATAAAAAAATTAAAAAATTTTATTTTAAAAACTAAATCTACTGTAATAGCGATTAATTTAAATAATTACATTCCGGAATATCTCATTGATTATTATATTTCAGCCAGTGAAGCTAGAATACCTTTAGATCAACATAAGTATGATAGTCTAAAAAAACCAATTATTATTCCTAAATTCAAATTAGAAAAAATTAAAAAAAAATTACAAAAAGTAAATTTTCTTGATTATGGAGTAATTTTAAAGAATCGTGAATTTAATTTTTATAACAGTTATGCTGTGATTCCATTCAATTTGACTTTCGCTTACGCAATAGCACTTGCTTTAACTGGAAAAGCAAAAAATATTTATTTAGCCGGATTTGATGGTTACAAAAAAAATCATAAGCATGGAAATGAGATGCAAGAAACGATAGATATTATTTTAAAAAAGAATAGACGCATCAAACTTAATTCTTTAACTAAAACAAAATATAATTTTGGTCATAGATAAAAATGTTTAAAACAAAAGACTATATAGTTGTTGTTCCAGCAAGATATTCATCGAAAAGATTGCCAGGTAAACCTCTTAAGATTATTTCTGGTATTCCAATGATAATAAGGACGTGCTTGATGTGTTTAAAGGTTATCGACAAATCAAGGTTGATAGTTGCTAGTGACGACCGCAGAATTATAAATTGTTGCAAAAAGTATGAAATTAAAGCTATGATTACCTCAAAAAAATGTAAGACTGGGACGGATAGAGTTGCAGAAGTTGCTAAAAAAATAAAAGTTAAAAACTATATTAATGTTCAAGGCGATGAGCCATTATTTAATCATCTCGATTTAAAAAAGATAATTAAATATACAAAAAATAACAAAAAAGTTTTATTAGGTTACACAAGTATAAGTAACAAAAAAGACTTTAATAATAAAAATGTTCCAAAAGTTGTATTTGATAATAAGGAGAATTTGTTATACGCGTCTAGATCTCCCATACCCTCAAAAAAAAACTTTGGAATATCTAAAAGTTGGAGACAAGTTTTGGTTTATTCTTTTCCGCGAAAAAAACTGTTGAAATTCGGAAATGAGAAAAAAAAATCATATTTAGAAAGTTTAGAGGATATTGAAATTTTAAGATTTTTAGAGTTGGGTGAAAGTGTTAAGCTTATTAAAATGTCTAAGAAGTCTCACCCTGTCGATACAAGACAAGATCTTAAATATGTAAGAAAAGTAATTCAAAAAAGAGAAAAAAGAAAGTGAAATTTCTATTATTACTTTTAAAATCAAAATGGGAATTTAAAAAAATTAAAAAAAAAAAATTATTACTTGTTGATGGAAATTTTAATCCATTTTTAAAGTATTATAGAAAACAAGATTTTAACATTATACACAGAAGAGGTGAGAAAATAAATTTTAGAGTTTTAATAAAGTGCATAGCTGAACTAAATATTACATCATTAAATTATTTTAAAAACTTTATAGAGTGTGCAAAACCTAAAGTAATTTTAACTGCATTTGATTATCATCCAATTTTTTACAGGCTTAAAAATGTTACAAAAGTAAAAACATTTATGCTCCAGAAAGGAAAAAGAACATTAAGTGATGGAGTGTTCAAGAAACTTATTCTTTTAAAAAAAAATTTAGATTCTAAATTTTTTGTAGACCATATTTTTTTATATAACAAACTTACATGTAATAATTATAAAAAAATTTTAGATGGCAAGTTTTATTCCATAGGGTCCTTTGAGAATAATTTTACTAAGATCGAAAAATTTAATCAAAAAAAGGAAATAGTCTATATCTCTGATTATAAAATTGACGATAAAGGAAATCTTCAAGAAAGATGTGAAAACGATGAACACGTTGTTGCCAATTTACACAAGCTTGCCATCAAAAAAAATGTAAAATTTAACATACTACCTAGATATAAAAAATTAGATGATGACAAGGAAAACAAATTAGAGTTCTACTTTTATAAAAAATTATTAAAAAAAAACTTTAATTTCATTAAAGTTGGAAAAAAAAATTCTTCTTACGAAATAGTAAGAAAGTATAAGTATGTGTTTTGTACTCATTCTACTTTGGGAGTCGAAAATCTTGTTAAAGGGGGTAGAACAGCATTTTTATTTTTTAAATCCAAAAATAATCCAACAAGTAATTATAGATTCGGAAGCTTAGAAAAAATTCCCAAAAGAGGTTTGTTTTGGTCATCCGACAATCATTTCAATTTAAAAGAACTTGTTCGAGTATTTAATTTTACTTTTTCATCAAAAGAAATCTTCTGGAAATCAATTGCTACAAAAATTGGAAGAAAAGTGATTGATTATGATTATGATAACAAAAAGTTTAGGAATTTGATTGAGAAAGAGATTAAGAAAAAAATTATGTAGTACTACGTATCATATTCTCTATTTAAAAATTTTTTCCAGTGCATAAATCAAGCCAATTGAGCTATTAGTACTGGTCAGCTGCACACGTTACCGTGCTTCCACACCCAGCCTATCAACGTAGTGGTCTACTACGGCTCTATAGGAAGAACTAGTTTTGAGGTGAGTTTCCCGCTTAGATGCTTTCAGCGGTTATCTCTTCCATACTTAGCTACCCGGCACTGCAGCTGGCGCTACAACCGGTCCACCAGTGGTATGTTCATCCCGGTCCTCTCGTACTAGGGACAACTCCTCTCAATTCTTCTACACCCATGGCAGATAGGGACCGAACTGTCTCACGACGTTCTGAACCCAGCTCACGTACCACTTTAATTGGCGAACAGCCAAACCCTTGGGACCTGCTCCAGCCCCAGGATGTGATGAGCCGACATCGAGGTGCCAAACACCCTCGTCGATATGGACTCTTGGAGGGTATCAGCCTGTTATCCCCGGCGTACCTTTTATCCGTTGAGCGATGGCCCTTCCACTCAGAACCACCGGATCACTATGACCGTCTTTCGACTCTGCTTGACTTGTCAGTCTCGCAGTCAGGCAGGCTTATGCCATTGCACTCTACGAACGATTTCTGACCGTTCTGAGCCTACCTTCGCACGCCTCCGTTACTTTTTGGGAGGCGACCGCCCCAGTCAAACTACCCACCATACAGTGTCTTGCTGCCGGATCACGGCAAGCAGTTAGATATCAAGAATAATAAGAGAGGTATTTCACTGACGACTCCATGATAGCTGACGCTATCACTTCAAAGTCTCCCTCCTATGCTAAACATATCATTCCTAACACCAGTATAAAGTTGTAGTAAAGGTGCACGGGGTCTTTCCGTCTGACCACGGGAACTCCGCATCTTCACGGAGAATTCAATTTCACTGAGTTGATGTTGGAGACAGCGGAGAAATCGTTACGCCATTCATGCAGGTCGGAACTTACCCGACAAGGAATTTCGCTACCTTAGGACCGTTATAGTTACGGCCGCCGTTCACTGGGGCTTCAGAAGTGAGCTTGCACTCACCGCATTAACCTTCCAGCACCGGGCAGGCGTCAGACCCTATACATCCACTTACGTGTTAGCAGAGCCCTGTGTTTTTGATAAACAGTCGCTTCTCCCTGGCTTGTGCCACCTTACTTAAGTTGCCTTAAATAAGGTCTTCCTTATTCCGAAGTTACGGAAGCATTTTGCCGAGTTCCTTCAACATCATTCTCTCAAGCGCCTAATTATACTCTAATAATCCACCTGTGTCGGTTTCGGGTACGGTCTAATGATGGAGCTATTTCCTGGAACTTCTTCACGGCAAGTTCAATCCATTAAGAACTTACAACTTACGAAATTCGTCACTTCCATCTGGTCAAGGAATATTAACCTTGTTCCCATCGTCTACGGCTCTCGCCCTCGACTTAGGGACCGACTAACCCTGCGCGGATTAACCTTGCGCAGGAACCCTTGGATTTTCGGCGACAGAGTTTTTCACTCTGTTTATCGTTACTCATGTCAGCATTCGCACTTCTGATACCTCCAGTGTCCTTCACAGGTACACCTTTACAGGCTTACAGAACGTTCCGCTACCGCGTGTAAATTCCGAAGAAATTACACACCCACAGATTCGGTACATGATTTGAGCCCCGTTACATCTTTGGCGCAGAAACTCTATTAGACCGGTGAGCTGTTACGCTATCTTTAAAGGATGGCTGCTTCTAAGCCAACCTCCCGGCTGTTAAGGAATCTCCACATCCTTTCACACTTAATCATGATTTAGGGACCTTATCTGGTGATCTGGGCTGTTCCCCTCTCGACCATGGACCTTAGCACCCACAGTCTGTCTGTTGAGGAAGTTTACTTGGCATTCGGAGTTTTATCAGGTTTGGTAAAGATTTCTCTCCCCTAGCCCGTTTAGTGCTCTACCTCCAAGTAAATGTTTATTCAACGCACTACCTAAATAGTTTTCGCGGAAAACCAGCTATCTACGAATTTGGTTGGCCTTTCACCCCTTACCACAAGTCATCCAAAGACTTTTCAACGTCAACTGGTTCGGTCCTCCGGCAAGTGTTACCCTGCTTTCAACCTGCTCATGGTAAGCTCATTCGTTTTCGGGTCTAATTCATAAAACTTAATCGCCCAATTAAGACTCGCTTTCGCTGCGCCTACACCTTATCGGCTTAAGCTTGCTTTACAAATTAAGTCACTGACCCATTATACAAAAGGTACGCCGTCACTCTAAAAAGAGCTTCGACTGTTTGTAGGCATACGGTTTCAGGTTCTATTTCACTCCCCTAATAGGGGTTCTTTTCACCTTTCCCTCACGGTACTTGTTCACTATCGGTCACTGAAGAGTATTTAGGCTTAGAGGGTGGTCCCCCTATTTTCAAACAAGATTTCACGTGTCCCGCCTTACTCAAGAGCAATTTTAAACTTTACTTTTACGGGACTATCACCCTCTGTGGTTAGTTTTTCCAAACTATTCAAATTATTTTAAAATCGCTACTGGCCTATTCCGTTTTCGCTCGCCACTACTAACGGAATCTCAATTGATTTCTTTTCCTCCGGTTACTTAGATGTTTCAGTTCTCCGGGTTAGCTCTTTAAACCTATGTATTCAGTTTAAAGTACCACATAAAGTGGTGGGTTGTCCCATTCGGAAATTTTCGGATCAAAGCTTGCATACAACTCCCCGAAACTTATCGCAGTATACCACGTCCTTCATCGCCTTTCAGTGCCTAGGCATCCGCCATACGCCCTTAAACGCTTGATTTATGCACAGAAAAAAATTTTCTGTTAAATTAAATTTTTAAAATGTTCATCTATTCGAACATAATTAGATTGTTCATCATTTCGAACAATCGGATATAGATATTGATATTTTTATTCACAATTTGAAAAAGCTAAAGTGTCAAAGTTGGTGGAGGATAGCGGGATCGAACCGCTGACCTCCTGAATGCAAATCAGGCGCTCTCCCAGCTGAGCTAATCCCCCATGAAAATGGTGGGCCGAGGACGACTCGAACGTCCGACCTCACCCTTATCAGGGGTGCGCTCTAACCACCTGAGCTACCGGCCCCTAGCATGTATGAGACACTTTTATAAAAGAAGAGAAATGAGGACGGTCACATTAATTTAATTTTTTTTGACCAAAAGAAATATTTTGGTCATCCTTAGAAAGGAGGTAATCCAGCCGCAGGTTCCCCTACGGCTACCTTGTTACGACTTCACCCCAGTCGCTGATCGTACCGTAGTCAAAGGTTTTAATCTTTGCCTTAAGGTGTAACCAACTTCCATGGTGTGACGGGCGGTGTGTACAAGACCCGGGAACGTATTCACCGCGGCGCGCTGATCCGCGATTACTAGCAATTCCAGCTTCATGCACTCGAGTTACAGAGTACAATCCGAACTGAGACACATTTTTGGGATTAGCTTGGAGTCACCTCTTTGCTTCCCATTGTAAGTGCCATTGTAGCACGTGTGTAGCCCAACACGTAAGGGCCATGAGGACTTGACGTCATCCCCACCTTCCTCCAGCTTATCACTGGCAGTTCTTTTAAAGTGCCCAACTAAATGGTGGCAACTAAAAGTAGGGGTTGCGCTCGTTGCGGGACTTAACCCAACATCTCACGACACGAGCTGACGACAGCCATGCAGCACCTGTGTTTCGTCCAACTAAATGAAGAAACCAATCTCTTGGTCTCGCGACGAACATGTCAAGTGTTGGTAAGGTTCTGCGCGTATCTTCGAATTAAACCACATGCTCCACTGCTTGTGCGGGTCCCCGTCAATTCATTTGAGTTTTAACCTTGCGGTCGTACTCCCCAGGCGGTGTGCTTAATGCTTTCGCTGCGACACTGAAAAATAAATTTCCAACGTCTAGCACACATCGTTTACGGCATGGACTACGAGGGTATCTAATCCTCTTCGCTACCCATGCTTTCGCTCCTCAGTGTCAGTAGTGACCCAGAAAGTTGCCTTCGCTTTTGGTGTTCTTTCTAATATCTACGAATTTCACCTCTACACTAGAAATTCCACTTTCCCCTGTCACACTCTAGCTAAAAAGTTTTGATTGCAGTTCCAAGGTTGAGCCTTGGGATTTCACAATCAACTTTTTTAACCACCTACGAGCTCTTTAAGCCCAGTAATTCCGAACTACGCTAGGTCCCTTCGTATTACCGCGGCTGCTGGCACGAAGTTAGCCGGACCTTCTTATTCGGGTACAGTCATTTTCTTCCCCGACGAAAGAGTTTTACAACCCAAGGGCCTTCTTCACTCACGCGGCATCGCTGCATCAGGGTTTCCCCCATTGTGCAAGATTCCTTACTGCTGCCTCCCGTAGGAGTCTGGGCCGTGTCTCAGTCCCAATGTGGCTGATCATCCTCTCAGACCAGCTATTGATTATCGCCTTGGTAAGCTTTTACCTCACCAACTAGCTAATCAAGTGCGGGCTCATCTTTCGGCGTATAAAACTTTCCCTGTGAAGGCTTATTCGGTATTAGCACAAGTTTCCCCGTGTTATTCCAAACCAAAAGGCAGATTCCCACATTATACTCACCCGTTTGCCACTCAGTATTGCTACTGCGTTCGACTTGCATGTATAAGGCGTGCCGCCAGCGTACGTTCTGAGCCATGATCAAACTCTCAAGTTTAATAACGGCGCACACTAGCTTTATAACTTTATGGTAAATAAAGTTATTTTCGTTAAAGTGTGTACGACAATTTCATAATTAACCTAACCGTCCACACTTCTCTTCTTAAATTTACTATTTAAAAAAGCTAAGATTTTTTGCAAAATCTAAAACACACCTCTGGTAATATAATTTTTACATTTTGTAGAGATGAGCGGGTGTTATATTACAAATCTGATATAAATCAAGCCGTATATTGGTAAAAAAACCCTTTAAAAAAGGCATTTTTAACCTATAGATTGAAATGAGAAAATAATTTTTATAGAAGAATTAACTAGTGATGAATTTGCATAAAATTTTCTCAAATTTGGCGTTTTATAAAAAAACTAATACTCAATTTAAAGTTGATATCATCAATTTTAAACATTTTTTAATATCCATTTTATTTTTAATTGTTGTGTTTGTTATATTTACGTTTTTTTCAGAAAAAAATGAAAGTGGTATAGAACTATCTAATAATACGCAAAAAATTGAGGAAAATGAAATTTTTTTAAAAGCACCCAATTTTCTCTTAAAGAAACTGAGAAGTCCATACAACAATTTTAATTATCGTATAAAAAGTAACGACTCAATCATAAATGTTCTTAAAGAATTCGGTATTGTTGATGATGAGATCAACTTAATCATAAAAAAGCTTAAAGAGAAAAAGCTTACAAAAATTTATCCTGGGAGAACTATTGAAATAGTCACAAAAAATAATTCTAATAACTTAAACGCCCTCATAAATTTAAAATATAAAATAAGTAGTACCTTAAGTATTGAGGTGAGAAGAGAACAAAATGACTTCAGAGTATATGAAAATATACTCAAACTTTATAAAAAAGAAGTTGTACTAAACAATAAAATTGAAAATAATTTGTATAGCGCTGCTGTTGAAGCCGGTATTGAACCAAATATTATAATCGAATTCGCGAGAATTTATGGTTTTGAAATAGATTTTCAAAGAGACTTGAGAAAAGGAGATACTTTTGAAATTTATTACGAAAGATTTGAAGATAGTAAAGGAAGAGTAAGAGATACAGGTAAGATAATTTATGCTTCAATGAATGTAAATAATAGAGATATCTCACTTTACGGTTACGAAGAAAAAGATGAAATTGGATACTATGACATTAGTGGAAAAAGTATTGTTAAATCTTTGATGAAAACTCCAATTAACGGTGCAAGACTATCTTCAGCTTTCGGAATGAGAAAACACCCGATTTTAGGATTTAATAGATTACATGCTGGAACAGATTTTGCTGCACCATCAGGAACACCGATTATGGCATCTGGTTCGGGTGTTGTAACAAGAGCAAGATGGTGTGGTGGAGGTGGCAACTGTGTAAAAATTAAACACAATTCCACATATGAAACAGTTTATGCCCACATGAAAAATTTTGCTAAAGGAATTAGAGAAGGCAAAAGAGTAAGGCAAGGACAAATTATAGGTTATGTGGGGTCAACTGGTTTGTCAACTGGACCTCATCTTCATTACGAAGTTCATGTAAATAAAAAAAAGGTTAATTCACAAAAGTTAAAACTTCCTTCAGGTAAAATATTAAAAGGTGATGCTAGAAAAGATTTTGAATTAAAGAGGATTAAAATTGATTTAAAATTGGCTGAACTAAAACCATAATTTAAAACATTTATTTAATTTTTTCTTCAGTTTGAACATTTTTTTCTTGCGTCTCGCTCTGTAGTTTACTTTCTTCAGAAGAGAGTTTTGATAAAATTCTTGAAAAATGGTCTGCATGTTGTAAATAATTCTGAACTAAAATAAGATCACCAGAGCTTTGAGCATCTTTAGCAAGTTGATTATATTTTTGTATTGCTTTCTCAACATTTGCAGGATTTGACATTGAGCCATTTTTATTAAAGCTTCTATTGTTATTAAAAGAGTTAATTTGAAGGTTTTGATTTTGACCACCGCCTCTTCTTCTAAATCCACCTTTATTATGTCTTATTCTAAATACTCTTTTTCTATTGTTATTCATATCGCTAAAAATTAAGTTCTGATATTATGCATCTAATATTATTTTTAAAATCTTTAATCAAATATTTTGTTCTAAAAAAATTACTTTTTAATATCTGAGAAACTTTAAAGTATTGACCATTTCCAATTTCTAATGCTAATAAACCTTTAGATTTTAAAATATACTTAGATTTGTAGATAACTTTTTTAATTACGTCAAGACCATCCTTTCCGCCGTCTAGTGCTAATTTGGGCTCAAAATTTTTAACATCATCTGACAAATTCTTTATCTCATATGTTGGAATGTAAGGTGGATTTGAAATTATGACATCAAAGTGTTTTTCTGAAGAAAAATTTTGTATTGAACTATGTTCAAATTTTACTTTAAAAATTTGACTCTTTAATATTTTTTTTGCATTAGTCTTAGCTATTTTTATAGTATTTTTTGAAATTTCTAGACCGACTCCTCTAGCATTTGGCAAACTGTATAATAATGATAAAATAATACACCCGGAACCAGTCCCCACATCAAGAATATACGGTTTTTTATTCTTGTATATACCCAATATTTTCTCAACTAACAGTTCCGTTTCTGGTCTTGGAATTAGGGAGTTGGAATTAATAAAAAAAGGTAAGCTAAAAAATTCTTTTTTTTTAATTATGTATGCTATTGGCTCCCTTTTTTTTCGCCTTTCTATTAAATAGTGATAAAATTGGGCTTGCTCACTTGAGACTTTTAAATTTTCTTTAGAGAGTAATTCTAATCTGTCTTTACCAGCTATTGATGAGAGAAGAATTTCAGCATCCAATCTTGAATTTAGAATTCCACTTTCTTTTAAGGTTTGTGCACCGGCTTTTAAAAGTAATGAGCAATATTGCATTAATTTAATTCTTTTAGTTTTTGATCTTGTTCTTTTAATCTCAGAGTTTCATTCATTTCTTCGTGAATTTCACCATTTAAAAATTCAGATAATTTGTGAAGAGTAAAATTTATTCTATGATCAGTAATTCTACCTTGAGGAAAATTATAAGTCCTTATTCTTTCCGATCTGTCACCAGTTCCGATTTGGCTTTTTCTATCCTCTGACCTTTGTAGATCTTTTTTTCTTTTTTCACTTTCATAAACTCTAGCTCTTAGTATTTTAAAAGCTTTAGCTTTATTTTTATGTTGAGATTTTTCATCTTGTTGACTAACTACTATTCCAGAAGGGATATGAGTTATTCTTACAGCGCTATCAGTTGTGTTTACTGATTGACCTCCTGGCCCCCCTGATCTAAAAACATCTATTCTGAGATCTGTGTCTTTAATTTCAATATCAATTTCTTCGACTTCGGGTAAGACAGCAACCGTTGCTGCAGATGTATGTACTCTTCCTTGGGTCTCTGTATCAGGCACTCTTTGAACCCTATGAACTCCTGACTCATATTTTAAATATGAATAAATATCATTTCCAATCACGTTAAAAATCACTTCCTTAAATCCTCCAGCATCACTTTTTGAAATACTTATTATTTCAATCTTCCATTTTTTTTTAGTACATACTTTTTCGTACATTTTGAATAAGTCTGAGCAAAAAATTGTTGCTTCGAGGCCACCGGTACCAGCTCTGATTTCAACAATTGCATTTTTCTTATCATCTTCATCTTTTGGCAACAAATAGACCTTTAGTTTATTTTCATATTGAATTTTTTTCTTATTTAAATCTAAAAGTTCTTTTTTTGCCTCTGATAAAATTTCCTTATCAGTGTTAGTATCATTAATAATATTTTCAAGATCTTGTTTTTCAACATCATAATTCAAGAATTTCTTTGCATAGGGTACTATTTCGTTAAGATCAGAATATTCTTTTGATTTAGATTTAAAATCTTTTGAATTTATAGAACCAGATGATAGTTCAGTCTCAATTTCTTTATGCTTTTCTATCAAAGATTGCACTTTTTCTTTAGGTATCATCTTAAATTTATTTTTCTTTGATTTTTTTTTCTACAAGTTCAACTACTTTATCTATAATTTCATTACTTGGTATTTTCGTGTGCGGTATGCCTGATATATAGAGTAAATTACTATCGTTACCTCCACCAGTTAATCCAATTTCAGTTTGTGCGGCTTCACCTGGACCATTAACTACACAACCAATGATGGATAGTTTGATAGGAGTTGTGATATGAGATAATTTTTTCTCTAAAATCTCAACGGTCTCTATAACTGGAAAAGCTTGTCTAGCGCATGATGGACAAGAAATAATTTGAACGCCCCTTGAGCGTAAATTTAATGATTTTAAAATATCAAAACCTGCTTTTATTTCTTTAGTTGGGTCAGCAGAGAGTGAAACACGTATTGTATCGCCGATACCTTTCATTAGTAAGTGGCCGATACCTATGGAGGACTTTATGCTACCACTCATCAACGATCCGGACTCGGTAATCCCTAAATGTAATGGATAATTACATAATTCTGATAATTGTTCATAAGCTTTGATTGAAAGCAAAACATCAGAAGATTTTACACTTATTTTAAAATTAAAAAAATTGTTATCCTCGAATAATTTTACATTATACATCGCACTTTCTACTAAAGCCTCAGGACAAGGTTCTTTATATTTTTCTAGTAATGACTTGTCTAATGATCCTGCGTTAACACCAATCCTAATAGAACAATTATAATCTTTAGCTGCTTTTAAAACTTCTAGTATTCTATCTTTTGATCCAATATTTCCTGGGTTAATTCTTAAACATGCGGCTCCATTTTTAGCTGACTCTATTGCTCTTAAATAGTGAAAGTGAACATCTGAAACTATCGGAACATTTACATTTTTAGAAATTTCTTTCAAAGCTTGAGTGGAATCACTATCTGGACATGAAACTCTCACGATATCTGCTCCCTCTGTCTCTAAATTATTGATTTGATCTACTGTAGATTTAATATCTGTTGTGTTTGTATTTGTCATTGATTGAACTGAAATTTCAGAGTCACCGCCAACGGTAACCTTACCCACTTTTATTTTTCGAGTTTTTCTTCTTAAAATCTTTCTATGTGGTCTTAATTCCATGTTAATCAAGTTTAAATGATTTATGTAGTTTTTTTATAGCCCTAACAGTATTACTTTCATCTATGATAAGAGAAATTTTTATTTCTGAAGTAGATATAGCTAAAATATTAATCTTTTCCTCTGCTAATGCTCTAAACATCTCATAAGTAACTCCTGGTGTAGTTATCATTCCAGCGCCAACAGCAGAAATTTTTGAGACTTTTTCATTATGACTAAGGCTCATATAATTAATCTTTTTATTCTTTTTAATAATCTCCAATGATTTTGATAAGTCATTTCTTTTAATTGTAAACGTCAAGTCTGTTTTTTTTCCGTCTGATGAAACATTTTGAATTACCATATCAATATTAATTTGATTTTTGCTCAAAGGTTCAAATATTTCTGCTGCTACACCAGGTTTATCTTCCACACCCTGTAAAGTGATTTTTGCTTCATCTTTTGAATATGCAACACCTGTTACGACTTTTGAATAATCTATATTTTCCTCAGAGAAAATCCTAGTGCCCTCCCTCTCTGAAAATGTAGATTTTACATGCAATGGTATTTTATACATCATAGCAGTTTGAACAGCTGATGGTTGCATTACCTTTGCTCCCAAAGATGAAAGTTCAAGCATTTCTTCATAAGATATTTTATCTATTTTTTTTGCAACTGGTATTTTATTTGGATCAGTGGAAAAAACTCCATCCACATCGGTATAAATTTCACAACAGTCCATATTAAATATTTTTGCAATAGCTACCGCTGTAGCATCAGACCCTCCGCGACCAATTGTTTTTAAATTAAAAGTTTCAGAGACACCTTGAAATCCAGGCACTACTGCCACACCACCTTTTTTTAAATATTCGTTAATTTTTTCTGTTCCTATATTTATTATTCTTGAATTTGTTGGTTCTCCTTGTGTTAAAATCGGTATTTGCCAGCTCAACCACGATTTAGCTTTAATACCTAGATTATTTAACGCACCAGTCATTAGTGCTATAGTTTCCATTTCTCCAGAAGATAATAAAATATCTAACTCTTTCTTATCAAAATTTTGTGATATTTCGTAAGATTTTTTTAATAGATCATTTGTTCTTCCTGCCATGGCCGAAACTACAACAATAAGACTATTTCCGTCATTAAACTCTTTTTGTACTATTTTAGCAGCATGTCGTATTCTTTCTATAGAGCCCACTGAGGTTCCACCAAATTTTAAAATTTTTTTTGTCATAGTTGTTTTTTTTAAATAATCTAATAAATTGTCATTTAACTAAACGAAATGACTACAATAAATAAAAAAGAAATTCAAAAGTTTTCAAATCTAGCTGATGAATGGTGGGATGTAAATGGGAAATTCAAACCATTACATATATTTAATCCAGTAAGAATAGATTATATAACTGAGAAAATTACAGAGCATTATAATTTTCAAAAGAAAGATGCCTTAAGTTTGAGTGGTTTGAAAATATTAGATATAGGATGCGGAGGGGGATTAGTTTCTGAACCTATGTGTAGATTGGGCGCCAAAGTAACTGGAATAGACGCATCTGAAAAAAATATAAAAATTGCTGATCTTCATGCACAAAAAAATAAATTGAAAATAAAATATTTAAATACATCACCAGAAAATTTTCCTCATGAAGACAAATTTGATGTTATTTTAAATCTTGAAATAGTTGAACATGTTGAAGACTTAGATTTGTATATAGAGGCTTGTTCAAAACTTCTTAAACCTAATGGGCTAATGTTCACAGCGACACTAAATAGAACTTTCGAGTCTTATGTTAAGGCTATAGTTGGAGCTGAATATGTTATGCGCTGGCTACCTATAGGTACTCATGATTGGAATAAATTTATTAAACCAGTTGAACTTAAAAAAAAATTGGAGAAATACAATTTTTCAATTTTAGATACCAAAGGAGTTGTTTATAATATTTTTTCAGGTATTTGGAAAAGATCGAATGATTGCTCTGTAAACTATATTATAACTTCAATAAAAAATTAATTCTCTTTTTCAATCCAAGGAATACTCACTAGTTCAATACCTTCATCGCTTAATTCTTGTCTTTCTTCAGGGGTAGTTGTGCCGTAAATATTTTTTTTTCTTGAGGAGTCATAATAAATTTCCCTGACATGAGAAGCAAATTTATCACCTACGAACTCAAAATTACTTTCGACAAATTTTTTCAATTTTTTTAAACTTTCCTTTTTACTACGCAAGTCTTCTATTGAGATAAAATCAAATTTATTTTTTTTTTGATTTACTACTCTTGGTGACATTATTGATTTTATAACTTTTTTTGAATTACAATAGATACATTCTAGAAGATTATTTCTTTTTAATTTTTCAAATTCATTTGAGTCTGAAAACCAGCTTTCAAATTCATGTTTATTTTTGCACCTTAAATTATATTTGATCATACATTTGATTTAATCATTAAAAGTATTAATTCAAGATGAGTTTCTATAGTCAGCATTAATATCGATATAGTCATGGGTAAAATCGCATGTATAGCATTCAAACTCACTATCTCCCTGGTTGATAGAGACTTCAATCAAGATAGAGTCCCACTTCATATATTCCTTTAGCTTTTGTTCATCATAGTTGTCTGAAACCTTGCCTTTGTCTGTAACTTCAAATTCCCCAAATTTTATTGAAAGTTTATTTTTATCAACTTGCTCGCCTGACTTTCCAATTCCCATTACTACCCTTCCCCAATTAGGATCTTCGCCAGCTATAGCTGTTTTAACTAAAGGAGAATTGGCTATAGAGAAAGCAATTTTTTTTGCACTCATTAAAGATTTAGCATTTTTTATTTTAATTGTTATAAATTTTTTTGCACCTTCACCATCAACTACAACTTGTTTAGCTAAGTTACTACAAATTTTTTTTAAAGCTAACTCGAATTTTTGTATAATCGGATCATCCAAACTTCTATTTTGACCTATTTTAATTTTTCTTGTTGAAAATATTGCAACCATGTCATTTGTAGATTTATCACTGTCAACAGTAATAGCATTAAAAGTATTTGCTACAGCTCTTTTAAGTAAAGATTTCAAAATATTTGAAGATAAATCGGCATCTGTAAAAATGTAAGATAACATAGTTGCTAAATTTGGAGCTATCATTCCTGAGCCTTTTGCTATCCCAGCAATTTTTAAAATTTTATTTCCTACCACTATTTCCTCATAAGCTAGTTTTGGTTTAGTATCTGTAGTCATTATTGCTGAGGCAGTTTTAATCCAAATCAGTTTATTGTGATCATCTCTGAGCTTATCAACTAAACTTTGTAAACTTGATACAATTTTTTCTGTAGGAAACTTCTCACCAATAACTCCGGTTGAAGCAAACAGCAAATCCTTAATTTTCACTGTCTCAGATACTCCCTCATCTGACTTTGACTCTCTTATTGTAAGTATTCTTGACAAATTTTTAGCTAAAACATCAATACTTTCTAAACCATTATCCCCTGTAAATGTATTTGCATTTTTAGTATTTACTAATAGACCTTTAGTGAAAGATTTATTAGATTTTTTGTTCCATTCTATAGTTTGAGAAGTAATGCTATTTGTTGTGTATAATGCAGCGTAATTTGCACCTTCTTTGAAATAAAATAAAGCAATATCATCTCTTCCATTTTTGTACAAATCTGCCGAGTAAGAAGATATTTCAAGACCATCTATAGGTTTAAGTTCTTGAAACTCACCCATTTTGGAGATTTTAGGTTTTGTATTAAGAAAGTTTTTTAAATTTATCGTCATATATCTATTTTAAATAAAATATAAATAATTATATTGATTTAATATGAACTTATTTACAAGAGCTCTTAGTAAAATATTTAAAAGCAGTAATCAACAAGAATTGAATAGAATTAAACCAATCATCGCAAAAATTAATGAATTTGATGCTAAGTTCGCAAATATTTCAGATACACAAATCAAAGAGATAGCTAGTTCTTTAAAGCATCAAGCAAAAAAAGGCGTAAATCTTAAAAACATACTTCCAGAGAGTTTTGCTCTTGTTAGGGAGGCTTCCAAAAGAGCTATTGGAGAGAAACATTTTGATGTGCAATTAGCTGGCGGAATTATTCTTCATGAGGGAAAAATCGCCGAAATGAAAACTGGAGAGGGAAAAACATTAGTAGCTACACTCCCTGCCTTTTTAAATTCTCTTTCTGGGAAAGGTGTTCATATAGTCACTGTAAATGATTATTTGGCCAAAAGGGACTCAGAATGGATGGGAAAAATTTTTCAGCAATTAGGGGTTTCAACTGGATGTGTGGTTTCCAACCTTGAAGATTATGAACGAAAGAAAAACTATGATTGTGAAATTACTTACGGAACAAACAATGAATTTGGTTTTGATTATTTAAGAGATAATATGAAATATGATCTTAAAGATATGGTTCAAAGAGATCATCATTTTTGCATTGTGGATGAGGTAGATAGCATTCTTATTGATGAGTCACGAACGCCTTTAGTAATTTCAGGAAGAGTTGAGGATAAAAGTGATCTTTATAACGTTGCTAATGAATTCATGGTAAAACTTCAAAAGAGTGATTATGAACTGGATGAAAAAAATAAAAATGCAATTTTAACTGATAAAGGAGTGGATAAAATAGAGAAACTCTCAAGACTTAAGGGCATACTTAAAAATAATAATTTTTATGATCCACAAAACTTAGGTCTGGTACACCATGTTAATCAAGCCTTAAAAGCAAATTTATTATTTCATAAAGATAAAGATTATATAGTGAGAGATAAAAAAGTTGGTATCATTGATGAGTTTACTGGAAGAGTATTAGAGGGAAGGCGCTTTTCAGATGGGTTACACCAAGCAATTGAAGCAAAAGAGATGCTTGAAGTTCAAGAAGAAAATCAAACTTTAGCATCTATTACTTATCAAAACTATTTTAGACTATATAAAAAGTTATCAGGAATGACCGGAACAGCTCTAACAGAAGCTGAAGAATTTTTTGATATTTATAAATTAAATGTTACATCAATACCTACAAATCAAAAAATGGTCAGAAAAGATTTTAATGATCTTATATTTCGCTCTGAAGAGGAAAAATATCATGCCATAATAAAAAAAATTGAGCAGTGTAAATCCACTGCCCAGCCAGTTCTCGTTGGAACTACCAGTATTGAAAAATCAGAAAAAATTTCAAACATGCTTAATGATAAAGATATTACACATAATGTTTTAAATGCAAAACACCATGAGAATGAAGCAAAAATAATTGCAGAGGCAGGAAAACCAGGAACAGTAACAATTGCTACGAATATGGCTGGTCGAGGTACCGATATTAAACTTGGGGGAAACAAAAATTATAAAGATGAAAATGTTAAAATAGATATCAATTTAATAAAAGAAAATGAAAAAAAAGTGAAAGACCTAGGTGGCCTCTTTATTCTTGGAACTGAAAGACATGAAAGTCGAAGGATTGATAATCAGTTGCGTGGACGAGCAGGTAGACAAGGAGATCCTGGAAGTTCTGTTTTTTATATAAGCTTGAAAGATGAACTAATGAGAATTTTTGGTGGCGATCAAATTGAAGTTATGCTTAAGAAATTAGGTTTAAAGGAAAACGAGTCTATTGACCATCCATGGATAAATAAAGCCATAGAGAGAGCTCAAAAGAGAGTCGAAGGTAGAAACTTTGATATTCGAAAAACTTTGATTAAATTTGATGACGTAATGAATGACCAAAGACAGGTGATATTTGGGCAAAGGCTTAAGATATTAAAAAGCAATGAAATTACAGACATTTTAGAAACATTTTTCGAGGACATTAAATTGAAGCTAAAACTCTTAAAAGAAACTTATGATAAATCAAACGATCAAAAAATTATTCAATCAAGTATTAAAGAGTTAACAGGCAATGTATTTACAGATAAAGAGATTTTATCTTTAATAAATAATGATAAAGACAAGTATTTAAAGAGTTTTGAGGAATTATTTAAAGAGAAGCGAAATGCAAGAGTAGAAAAAATTGGTTCAGATCAAAATAAAGAAATTGAAAAAAAACTTTTATTACAAATTATAGATTTTTCTTGGAGATCTCATATCCAATATTTGGAACAATTAAGACAAGTAATTGGACTAAGAAGTTACGGACAGAAAGACCCACTATCAGAATTTAAAAAAGAGGCTTTTAGTCTATTTGAAATTCTACTTGAGAAAATTAAAATTGATATAATTAAATATCTTTTTAATTTAAATATAGTTATTCAAGAAAAGCAAGCTGAAGACACTCAAGAAGAAATTGTACCTACAGAAAAAAAAATTGGAAGAAATGAAAAATGTCCTTGCGGCTCAGGAAAAAAATTTAAGCACTGTTGTGGAAATGTTTAATTATTTGATCTTCTTAAATGCATTTAAAGCTTCATTTCTTGCTGTCTCATGAATAACTATAGGTGATGGATAATCTTTTCCAATTTTAAAATTTAAATCATTATTAAATTCCCAGGGCTTATGAATAAATTTATTTGGTATGTTTTTAATTTCGGGCACCCATTTTCTTACATATTTCCCATCTTTGTCAAATTTTTCTCCCTGTAAAATAGGATTAAAAATTCTAAAATATGGGGCAGCATCTGCGCCACAACCAGCTACCCATTGCCAACCAGCAACATTGTTTGCTTCGCTATAATCAAGTAAGCAGTTTCTAAAATGCGTTTCACCATTTTTCCAATCTATCAAAAGATGTTTCACTAAAAATGAGCCTACAATCATTCTAACCCTATTATGCATCCAACCAGTATGTCGTAATTCTCTCATGCCAGCATCTACGATTGGATATCCAGTTAAACCATTTTTCCAAGCATATAAAAATTTAGAATTTTTTCTCCAAGGAAATTTGTCAAATTTTTTTGAATAATTTTCATTTAGCATATGAGGAAAATAATTAATTAATGAATGATTGAACTCACGCCATCCGATTTCAGCTAAAAATTTATTTATTCCTTTATTTCTTATTTTTTTACATTCATCCCAAATAGTTTCTACATGTATATGACCGTGTTTAATATATGGAGAAAGTTTTGATGTACCTATTATACTTGGAAAATTTCTATTTTCCGAATAGTTGGCTATCCTCTCTTTAATAAATTTTTTAAGTTCTTTGATGGCTTCTTCTTCGGATGGGGTCCAATAATTTTCAAATTTTTTATACCAATTTTTTTGAGGTAAAATTTCTTTCTCATTAATTGTACTTTTAAAGTAAGAATTTATTTTTTTGCACCTAGAGACTTTTTTTGAATTGCTAGGCACTTTTTCAATAAAATATTTTTCTGCATTTCTCCAATAAGGAGTAAAAACTTTAAATGGAGTCCCATCCCCTTTTTTTATTTCATCTATTTCGTTAAGAATATTTCCCTTAAAAATTTTAAATTTTATTTTTTTTTCAAAAAAATTTTTTTCTAAATATTTATCAAATTTTAAATAATTGGGTTCATAAATTTTGTTCCAATAGATAGCATAATCTTTTCTTAAGAATAATTGATCAAAGAATTCCTTATAAGTGTTTGTTTTAACAATTTGCAAATTAATATTAAAATCATTTAGTTTTTTTTTAAATAAATTTAAAGAATTGCTCACCCACCATTTTTGAGCCTCTTGTTTTTCAAATTTTGATTTCTTGTATAAATAAAATGCAACTACTTGTTCATGATTCTTGGTTGCCTCACATAACGCAGGATTTCTGTTTATTCTAAAATCATCTTTTATCCAACAAAGACCTATTTTTTTATCCATAATCTTTATTAGCAAATTAATTTTTAAATATCGATGTGTATAAATAGTTGGGTGGTGGCCTTGGTTTGAATCGCACAAACGACACATACCTTTTCAGGGTACTGCTCTACTCTGAAAACCGCTTAAACTATATATTTATTTTTAAAAAATTCATCAAAAAAGGCCTTCAACTGAGTCCACAGAGAGTCAGAGATATTGTAAGATTTATTTTATGAAGTATGAAAAAATTTATGAAATTACTGAATTTGAAACCTTTTTGCATAAGTATCGAGGTAATCTTCACTTTGGAGACGCCTATGAAATCATAGAAATATTAAAAGGCCAAGAACCTAGAGGAACTTTAGAAAATTTGAATCCCATTGATAAACTTCATCCATATAAAAACAGTGGTAATAATATAATAACTTTTGATCACAGAGGCGGGGGTTGGACTCCAATATATGTTTCACACAAGGATCCAAAAAAATACACGGATGCTTATTATATTGAAACATCATACCCTCACATAATACCTTATTTAGAAACGTTCACTGCCGGTAATAAAAATCACATAAAAACAATAAATAAAATTATCAAAAACTCTCTTGGGAGTGTCGGAGCACCTGAAGATAAACCGTTAATTGAACAAGATTGGAATGGAGGATGTGAATTTGCAATACCCTCGGGAAAAATATTATTTATGGGAACAGATGATAAAGTTCCATTTACTACAAAAGGTGAAAAAATTGAAATAGACTACAAAAATACTTCTAAAGAAAAAATTTTTGAAACTTTAGAAGAGTTATCATGGGGCGAAAAGTATGAATTTGTAAATTTTGAAGCTCAAGATGGAAAGTTCTCATTCGATTTTCAGACTAACAACGTCTCATTTAAAGCCAGTAAAGGTGGGTCACATCTTATTTATAAGGTTTATGCTTTAGAAAAAAAAGTAGATTGGATACATAATTACTTTCTTGAATACTATTGTAAGGATCTTACAAATAAAGAAATCGTAAATGCTTTGAAGGAAAGTGTTGAACATTATGTCAAAGACTATGGTTTTGTGATAGGATATTATTTTGTGCCAGAGAATATATTAGATTTAAATGAATAAACTTTTTCCATCTACTGGTTGGGGTGTTGTAGCTGTGATTTTTATTATGTTATTAAAGTCAACCCCAGAGATTGTAAAAACGCTTCCAGATTTTTATAAAACGCTGCCTCTAAAAGTTCCAAGAGCAATGCATCACGAGAATAATAACGATGGAAGATAAAGAAACTCCTATATATATAACAAGAACGTTTAGGTGTCCCAATTGTGAGTCCAGAAACTTAAAATGGGAAAAATGGGGATCAGACCCTGACGTGAAAAAAAAAATTTGGCAGGACATACAATATTCGTGCTGTGCGGATTGCCATAAGATAATTCCTAGCAAACTTGCTTATGACCAGTATACCTATCCACCTTTTAAAGAACGAAAAAGATTATATGAGGAAAAAATTAAAAATTCTGATTATGAACCTAATTGGGATAAAGCTTTTAATAATGAATTATTTAAATCTTTAAATGAAAAATAAACATAAAATAATTGAACAATTTTTTGCAATCATTATTTGGTTGGCGTGTATAGGATTTGTAGGATATTTTCTATTTAGTTGGTTAAAATTATTATTTTTTTCTTAACCAACTGAGTCCACAGAGAGTCAGGAATTTTGTATAGTAAATTATGGAAAATGAGGAATTTATAAAATATTTCAATAAAAAAGATAATTTTGTATCCAGCAGTTATGACGATGTTTTTGAATTAGGATTCCCACAAGATGTTGCAGAATTATATAATAAGGCAAAAAAAGAAAAAGACGAAAATAAAAACTTTAATTTAGAAAAATTTTTTGATCAAAATAAGAAGGATTATTTTTTCAATTTTCTAAAAACTAAAAAATATAAGTATAAAAAACCAATTAAATCAAAAAATCCGATTTATAATTTTTATTATTATGGAGGTTTAGCTGTTGATTGCGGAACAGTAACAATAGCAGATTTTTTCAGAGGATTTCATAATGTAATTTACCTTGATGAGTTTTCGAAACTTAGTAAAGAATATTACATAAAAAAAGACCTTGATCGAGAAAATGGCTTTCATTCTTTTACTTCAGTTGGTGATGGTTTGTATCCTATTTTTATAGGCGTCGATAAATTTAATAAGGTAAATAAGATATTTATCGATTTTTATACGCCATCTTTTTTTGAATATGAAAATCGAGGAGAACTTCCTCCGTCAAAAGGATCAATTTTTAATTCTAATTTTTGGGAAATGCAGGCGTATGATGCGGGATATGAAGATTTCAAAAAGGAGAATGGAATATCAAATTTTAAACGCGAGAAAATTTTTGAATTAAAAATTAATTCAAATTATATTTCTGTTTCAGATGGTAATAGATATAGATTTGAAACAACAAAAGAAGTTTACAAAAAGTTCACCGATGAGTTCCCAGAAAAAGACTCTTTAAATTATAGTGTACATCCAATTATACCAGTAGATAACGGATCTTATTCAGTTTATCTCCACACATTTAAAGATCAAAAAGCAGATGATTTTAGGAAAGATCGTAAAATATTAGTGATCGAAGATATTCAAGGTTGTTTTTTAAATAAAGATATTAAAGGAAGGCTCATTTTTCAAAGAAAAATGCAAAAAAGTAGATTCTTAAAAAAAATAATAAGTGAGAAAGTGACTATTACAAAAATAGATGCAATAGATTTGAGAGAAAGTAAAAAATTATCAGAATTAGAAAGTTTAAAAGACGTAAAGATTTTAACTTTATGTAACTTTTTTGGTGGATCAAAAAATTTCTCTAAAAATTTTAATAAACTAAAAAATCTAAAGAGATTATATCTGCTGAATTCTGGTTTGTATCTTGGAAAAAATAACAAATTTGAGATAATTAATAAGTCGACTAAGTAAAATGAATTATTTTTTTTCAGTGAGTACTACAGTGGAGCAAAGCTCGGTTGTATTTTTCTACACGTTAAATAATTGTTGATTGGTGGTGGCCTTGGTAAGAATCGCACTTACGACACATACCTTTTCAGGGTACTGCTCTACTACTGAGCTACAAGGCCTAAAATCTAAAGGTTATTCTGCCTTTTGTTAAATCATAAGGCGTCATTTCAACCATCACATTATCACCGGCTAAAACTCTTATTCTATTTTTTCTTAACTTGCCAGCTGTATGAGCTAAGATTTCATGGTCATTTTCTAATTTAACTCGGAACATGGCATTAGGTAGGAGCTCAGTTACTTTTCCCTTAAACTCTAATGTTTCTTGTTTAGCCAATTTAACTCCTTTTAATTCTTTTTTTTACAGAAATTGCATGTCCTTCCAAATTTTCATATTTAGCTAAATTTATAACGGAAGGCCCTAATCTTTCAATACCTGTTTTTGATATTTTAATTAAAGATTGCCTTTTTAAAAAATCAAAAACTGATAAACCTGAAGAGAATTTAGCTGAGCCAGTTGTTGGCAGTACGTGATTTGGTCCTGCTAAATAGTCTCCTATAGCCTCAGGAGAATATTTTCCTATGAAAATTGAACCAGCATTTTTTATATTTCTAAGAATTTTATGAGGATTTTTAATCTGAATTTCTAAATGCTCAGGTGCCACCTCATTTATGATAGAAATTGTTTTCTTTATATTATTTGAAAGTATTGCGTAACCAAATCTTTTTAGACTTAGTCTTGCAATACTTTTTTTCGGCAAAACGCTCAACTGATGATGAAGTGATTTCTTTACTTTTGTTATCAACTTTTTATCATTTGTGATCAATATAGATTGAGAATATTGATCATGTTCTGCTTGAGCAATTAAGTCCGCAGCTACCCACTCAGGATTAGAAGTTTTATCTGCAACAACCATTACTTCAGAAGGGCCTGCGATCATATCAATACCAACGTTACCGAAGATTTCTTTTTTAGCTGCAGCTACAAATTGGTTTCCCGGTCCAACAATTTTATTTACCTTTTGGATTTTTTTAGTACCAAAAGCTAGAGCAGCAATTGCTTGAGCTCCTCCAATTTTGTATATTTCTTTCACGCCACATTTTTTTGCAGCATATATCACTGCAGGGTTAGCTTTTTTTCCAAGAAGCGGAGTGGTCATATAAATATTTTTAACTCCCGCCACTATAGCCGGTACGCAATTCATAAGAACTGAGCTAGGGTAATTTGCTGTTCCCCCAGGTACATAAACGCCGACACTTTCAATTGGTAAGTATTTGTATGATAAATGATTATTAAATTTATCTTTAATGGAGAATGATTTAAAAATTTGTTTCTTATGAAAATTTTTAATCCTATTGTAGCTTAAATCTATTGAATATTTTATTTTCTTATCTAGGTTTTTAATAATCTTATTAATTTCTTTGTTAGATAATTTTAAACTATTGTCGATTCTTTTGATTTTCGAATACTTTTTTTCATACTTTAGAACGGCTTTATCTTTTTTAATTTTAACATTTTCAATTATGGTTTTCACATTATTTACATTTTTAACTTGAATAATTTTCCTTTTATCCAAAAGATTTATTAAAATTTTAATAAAATTGTTACTGTTAGCGTTGAGTTCTTTAATCACTGTATAAATTATGTTTAGGTTTGGATTTTGTTTCCCAGGGATCTCCTTGATCATCAAGTGTAACTTCTATTACCTCAGTAATAACTTTTATGATTGAGCCACCTGAAAAGATTAAGTTCATCTCACTAGTTTTATCAACCATTTCATTACTTTCAATGGCTAAAAAATCTAAAAACTGATCTTTTTTATTAAAATCAATGTTTTTTGAAGTAACTTTAGTCACATGATCAAATTTCAAAATTGTTCTTGTCCTCCTATTTTTTCTGAAAACCCCCTTCTCAACATCTTCCCACATAAATCTATTAAGCTGAATTAATAATATCCTATTTTTTTTTAAATTAGCTATATCTGAAATAGATACTATAGCGTCTTGTAAATGTGCAGAGATGACTTTTAAATCCTCTGCTGTTTTAGCAATTAACTTTAAATTTTTTTTTCTCAATTAATTCTCTTTATATTTGCCCTACAATTATTTAATTTTTTTTCAAGATGTTGGTAACCTCTGTCTAGGTGATAAATTCTATTAATAATTGTCCTATTTTCCGCTAACAATGCAGCTAGGACTAAACTTACAGATGCTCTTAGATCAGTTGCCATTACTTCCGCACCTGATAATTTTGTGGGTCCCTTAATATAAGCGTGATTATTTTTTATAAAAATATTTGCTCCCATTCTTCTTAATTCTGGCACGTGCATGAATCTATTTTCAAAAATTGTTTCTGTAATTTTAGATGTGCCCTCGGACTGAGTCATTAATACCATAATTTGAGCTTGTAAATCAGTGGGAAATCCTGGATATGGACCAGTTTTAATAGAAACCTTTTTTAATTTATTATTTCCTATTACTGTTATCTTATTTTTTTTGCAAATCACTTTTACGCCAATTTTTTTTAGTATTTTTATTTCTGTATTTATGACTTTTTTATCTACATTCGAGAAAGAAATTTCATTCCCAGCTGTGCCTGCTGATATTAAATAAGTTCCGAGTTCTATTCTATCAAACATAACTTTGTAAGAAATTTTTCTTGTTTCTTTAACGCCACGTATTGTAATTTTTCTTTTCTTTATATTAATTTTTCCTCCAAGTTTGTTCAGATAGTTTACTAAATCTTTAATTTCAGGTTCGATTGCACAATTATTTAAAATAGTTTTTCCTTCAGCTCCAAATGCTGCTAATATTGCATTTTCTGTTGCTCCTACAGAGATGAATGGGAATTTAATATTTGTACCTTTAAGTCCTTTTAATGCAGTAGCATGAATATATCCATTTTTGATTTTAATTTTTGCACCAAGTTTTTTTAGTGCCATTAGATGTAAATCTACAGGCCTTGATCCAATTGCGCATCCACCGGGAAGTGAAACTTTTGCTTTTCCGCACTTGTTAAGAATTGGTCCCAAAACGAGAACACCAGCCCTCATAGTTTTTACAAGTTTATAAGGTGCTATGATATTTTTATTTGATTTAGTTAATTTATTGAAAATTTTAATAGTTTTTTTTTTTTTCGATAGAATACATTTTAACCCAATAAACTTTAATAATTTTACCATTGTAAAAATATCGTTTACTAAAGGAATATTTTTTATTTCAGAGCTATTGGACAAAATACTTGCCGCTAAAATTGGAAGAGTTGCATTTTTAGAGCCAGATATTTTAATTTTACCTTTTAATTTTTTTTTTCCCTTAATTATAAGTCTTTGCATTTAAAGGTTAAATTTTTGGTAATGTAACACCTTTTTGCTTCATGTATTTACCTTTACGCTTATCATAGGTAATAGAGGGTTTTTCATTTCCTTTAATAAATATGAATTGTGCAACGCCTTCGTTAGCATAGATTTTTGCGGGCAAAGGTGTCGTGTTAGAAAATTCTAGGGTTACATGTCCCTCCCAACCTGGTTCCAACGGCGTTACATTAACAATTATTCCGCATCTAGCATAAGTAGATTTGCCAAGACAAATTACTAGTACATTATCAGGAATTTTAAAATATTCCATAGTACTCGCTAAAGCAAATGAGTTCGGAGGTATGATACATTCTTTACCTTTTTTTGTAACAAAACTCTCTTTTTTAAATGTTTTTGGATCAACTATACCTGAGTTAACATTGGTAAAAATTTTAAATTCATTAGACACCCTGGCATCATAACCATAAGAAGAAAGCCCAAAGGATATTTTACCTTTTCTAACTTGTTTTGAGACAAAAGGTCTTATCATGTTTTTGGTTAAAGACATTTTTTTGATCCAATTATCTGACTGAACTGACATTATTTTTTTCTTTTTTTTTTTTAATAAATTTTCTCTTAAACAAATTTTTTTTTAAAGCTTGCTCACGCATTTTTATGTAAGAGTCTTTTTTTGAAAAAGATCTCATTTATAACTATTTCTTATCGGGATTTGTTAAATCTTCGAGAGTTATAGGTTTATCTATATCATGCATTTTGTCTTCAGCATCATTTTTCGACTCTACAGCTCTTCGTGCTCTTCTTTGCTCTAGGCGAGCTTTTTTCTTTGCCTCTTTTTTCATGGCCTTCTCACCACGAGTAGATTTATAATCATAATGAATACCCATAAAAAAAACTCCTGCATTATTAATGTTTTACTTCTAGAATTGAATTTATGCAAGTATCTTTCTAATATGCTTTAAATAACAAACTTTGCCCACATAGCTCAGTTGGTAGAGCATTTCCATGGTAAGGAAAAGGTCGCCTGTTCGACTCAGGCTGTGGGCACCAACATTGGATTTAGAATTTTATTTTACAAAATATGTTTGTGAAACTCAAAGCATCACTGTGAGAACTATTCCGATTGAAACATTTTTAAGGGATTTGCCTGAGGATAAGCAAAATTCCAAATGATAAAAAATGTTAATCAAAACCTTAACTCAGAAAATATTTAAATGCTTTTACATCCATCTGGACCGCATCTCTTTCCTAAATTTTTTTCATTAAAATAATCTAAAGATTTTAAGCTACTTATCATATAGTTATTATAGATATTCAGATAGCCATACAGGCTCTGAGCTAAGGTTTTAGCATCAGACAATTTCCCAAGTCTAGCCATATTAAAAAGCATAATAGAATTTCCATTAGGTATTGTGCCATCACCAATATCAATGGGATTAAAAAATAAATCATTATTTGATAATGGATTTTTTTGAAATATTTTTTTTTCCTTATCGTAAAATTTATTTAAAGTGCTTGAATAAACTTTTAAAGATTTGTTTTTATAATTTAAATCCATTGTAGCATCGTATAAATCAAGTAACATACTAATATAATAAGCATAGTCTTCAAGAAATACATAATTTTTTGAGTAACTATGATGTAAATTATTTTCGTCAAACTTTGTCTTTAAATTATTAAAAAAGTTTTCAGCTAGTTCTAAATAATATTTATCTTTATTTACATAGTAAGTATTTATTAAGGATGAGATCCACATACAATTTAAATCTAGTTGTACTTTTTCATCAAAGAAAGGTTTTTTTTTTGTTTTCCTTATATTTAAAAGTTCTTGTTTAATATTTGAATTAGGATCTTTTAGCTCACGAAGAATAATTTTTTTTTCCCAGTTCCCTTCAGGTAAAATTTCATAAAATTTTTCTATATCTTTTATATTTGAAATTTCATTATATTTAAATGTGTAATACTTTCCTTCCTCACCTTCACTATCTGCATCGTAAGCTGAACCGAGTAAATTGAATTTTTTATTTAAAAACTCCGACTTAATGAAGTGAATCGTCTCTTTTAATTTATTTGAAAAATAAATATTTTTTTTGATTTTTAAATAAGACGAGAGAAGTGAAATGAATTGAACATTGTCATATAACATTTTCTCAAAATGAGGGACTAACCAATCTTCGTCGACTGTATATCTAGATATGCCTCCTTCAACATGATCGTAAATTCCTTGGGAACAAAGTTTTTTTAATATTAATTCTACTGGCTTTAAATAATTTTCATTTTTTGTCTTATTAAAAAAATAAACCAGAGTTCCATAAATAGGAAAAGTTGGAAATTTAGGAGTTCCAATAAATCCACCTTTAATAGGATCCAATTTTGTTATTACATTATCTAAAATTGGAATCAGATCTTGGTTAATAACTAAATTTTTTTTTAACGTTAAACTTTTTTTTATCAAACTAGACTGATTTAAAATCTTTTCTCTTCTAATTTTATAGGTTTCAGAAACATTGATTAATAAATCTTTGAATGCAGGTAAACCATGATTTGAAACCTTGGGAAAATATGTTCCTCCAGAAAAGGGCACTCCATTTTCATCCAAAAACATCGTTAAAGGCCAACCCCCGCTAGTTTGATTAAATATTTGAAACGAGCTTTGAAAAACAAAATCGAGATCGGGTCTCTCTTCTCTGTCAACTTTTATATTGATAAAATTTTTGTTCATTATTTCTGCTGTTTGATCATCTTCAAAACTTTCATGAGCCATAACATGACACCAGTGACAACTGGCATACCCTACGCTTAATAAAATCGGCAACTTTTTATTTTTCGCCTCATTTAAAGTATCCGAATTCCAGATTTGCCAATTGACTGGATTGTTTTTGTGTTGTTGCAGATAAGGGCTTAAATCATTTTCTAGATTATTTTTATTTATTGTCATTGTTAAAGAATTTTTTTTTTAAAATAAATGAAATTAAAACAAGGATGATAAAAAAAATAATAGGAATATAAATTTCTGGTGTAAATAATAAGTTGTAAAAATTAAAACTCTCTGACGCCAAAATATAATTGTTTAACCCTGCGCCTAATGAATTCCATATGAAAAAATGTGGAATAAATCCTAAGAAACTTGCAAAAAAGTAATTTATTTTTTTCATATTGAAAATTACTGGCAATGTGTTTTGAAGTGCAAAAGGAACACCTAAACCCCCAAAAAATCGAAAAATAAAAAAATAAAAAAATTCATTTTTTTTGATAATGGAAATATATTGGTAAAACCTTTTCTCTAAATTATTTTTAACTAGATCTCTAAAGAAAAAATCCGTAATGCTATAAAGTATTAATGTTCCAAGACTTATTGATATTAATGAAATAGAAAACCCAATCCACTTTCCAAATAATATTCCAGATAGCAATAAAAGTGGGGACCCAAATCCTAAAAGAATTATCCATATTACTGAAAAAATAAAAAAATATAATAAATTTAGTTGAAAATTATTTCCGACAGATTCTTCTATCATCAATTGAAGTTCTTTGTAGTATGTAAAATCATTGAGCCTGCCAAAATCTAACTTTAAAAATAAGAATAGTAAAAAGCCAATTAAAATTATTAAATAAGATATTCCTAAAAATAGTTTTAACTTATTGCTCATATTTTACCTGTACATCAGACATTAATTAAAATATATAACTAAAAATAATTTATGAAAAGAACCTACCAACCAAGTAGACTAGTTAGAAAAAGAAGGCATGGTTTTCGCTCGAGAATGTCGACAAAGGGTGGAAGAAAGCTTATTGCTAGACGAAGGGCTAAAGGGAGAAAAACGATTTCTACTTAATATGGTCAAGCTTATAAGTCTAAAAAAAAGCGACCATTTTAGAAAAGCTTTAAAAGAAAAAAAGGTACATACAGATTTTTTTTCAATATTTGCATCTAAGAATTTTTTAGAAAAATATAAGAACGATTTATTAATAAGCTTTGTTATGAAAAAAAAAATTGGAAATGCAGTAAAAAGAAATAGGATTAGAAGAAAGCTAAAGGCAATTGTAATAAAGATGTTAAAAATAAAAGGTGCAATTAATTTAAATTACACATATATAGTTTTTGGGAAAACAAAAGCGTATTTTGCTAAACATGACGAACTATTTGAAGAAATGATGAAAGGTTTTAAAAAAATATAAATGAATGTCATAATTCAAAATCTATTTATTTTACTTATAAAATTTTATAAATTCTTCATTTCGCCGTTGTTAGGTTCAAGATGTAGATTTTTACCAACTTGTTCTGAATATTTCATCGAAGCTTTAAAGATACATGGAATTACGAAAGGATCTAAATTAGGTTTCAAAAGAATATTCAAATGTCATCCTTTTAAAAAACTTGGCGGTGATCATGGATTAGATTTTGTTCCAATGTCATCAACATTTAGAAACATAAAAATAAAAAAAAATGGTGGTAAATAAAAATGGATAATAAAAATGTTTTTGTAGCAATTGCTTTATCTATGTCTGTTTTACTTTTTTGGGGAGCTTTTTTTGAAACACCTAAAAAACAAACCTCTATTCAAAATCAGGAAAAGATTTCTGATGTAGAAAACGAAATTACTCCAAGCATAAATCAAAAGATCCAGAAAAAATCCTTATCCAGGCAAGATGCGTTGTCAGAGAGCGATAGAGTATTAATTAAAAATAAAAATGTTGAGGGATCAATTTCTTTGAAAGGTGGAATTTTGGATGATTTATCATTTATCAATTATAAAAAAGAATTAAACGATGACCAAAGAGTTGTTTTTTTAAATCCAAAAGAAATTGAAGATGGTTATTTTGTCGAAACTGGTTGGACGAGTATTAAAAATGAGGTAAAAGTTCCTGCGTTAGATACCCAGTGGAAAGTAAAGGGAAATAAACTACTAAGTCCAGGTAATCCAGTTGTTTTAGAATGGAATAATAATGAAGGTTTAATTTTTAAAAAAATTATATCATTAGATGAAAAATTTCTATTTAAAATAAATCAAGAAGTTCAAAATAATTCAAGTAAAAATTATCAGCTTTTTCCTTATGCTCAAATTACTAGAAATAAAAAACCAGATGATGTTCAAGGATTTTATATTTTACACGAGGGTTTCATTGGAGTATTCGACGGGGACTTAAAAGAAGACGGGTATGAAGACATTAAAGATAAAAAAATTATAAGAGAAGCAAATAACGGTTGGCTTGGTATTACGGATAAATATTGGATGACTGCTGTAGTTCCTCCAAAAGACTCAAGCTTTAAATCTTCTTTTTTATATAAGGACTCATTTAAAGCTAACTATATTCTTAATGATCCTGTAGTTTTGACCGCGTCCTCTAAAGCAAGTAATGAAATTCGCCTTTTTGCGGCAGCTAAAGAAGTTGATACTGTAGACGGTTATGCAGCTAGTGAAGAAATAGAAAAGTTCGATTTAGTAATTGATTGGGGATGGTTTTATTTTTTTACCAAACCTTTATTTTTTGTTATTGATTATTTATTTAAATTTTCAGGAAATTTCGGTATTGCAATTGTTTTGATAACATTAGCAATAAGGGTAATCTTTTTTCCATTGGCAAATTATTCATTCAGATCTATGGCTAAAATGAAGGCACTTCAGCCTGAGTTAACAAGATTAAAAGAGCTCCATAAAGAGGATAAAGTTAAGCTTCAACAAGAAATGATGGCGCTTTATAGAAAAGAAAAAATAAATCCAGCTTCTGGTTGTTTACCTATTTTAATACAAATACCATTCTTTTTTGCTATCTATAAAATGCTTTTCATCTCCTTAGAGATGAGGCATCAACCTTTTTTTGGTTGGATACAAGATTTATCTGCTAAAGATCCAACCACAATATTTAATCTTTTTGGTTTAATACCTTGGGATCCGCCTGGGTTTTTAATTATTGGAATCTGGCCTATTTTGATGGGGTTAACGATGTATTTGCAGCAAAAACTTAATCCCGCTCCACCAGATCCGATACAAGCAAAAATTTTTGCATTTTTTCCGTTATTTTTAACAATTATCTTAGCTCCATTTCCTTCTGGCTTAGTTGTTTACTGGACTGTTAATAATATTCTCACAATTGCTCAACAATGGGTAATTATGAAAAAAACTAAAGTAAAAACTAATTAAAGATAAATGCTAGAAGAAAAAAAAATCGAAGAAATCCAAAAATTTTGGCCAGAGGATGCCCCTAATTTTTTAAATGTTCCTAAATATATTAAGAAATACAGAAATGACTTAATCGTAATTAAGTATGGAGGCAACGTTTTAATTGATAGAAAAATATTTAATAACTTTATTGAAGATATTAGTATTTTAAACAAATTAGGTCTTTCTATTATTATCGTTCATGGCGGAGGACCGAGAATAGAGAGAGAGCTCAAAAAAGAGAAAATTCAATCAAAGTTTATAAATGGCTTGAGAGTCACTGATCGCAAAGTCATTAAGATAGTTGAAAAAGTTTTAATTGATTTTAATAATGATATTGTTTCCTCCTTAGGGGTAAAAGGTGCTGATGCAGTCTCAATTCATACTAATAAAAATAATATTATCAAAGTAACTCCAGATAGAAAAGAACTAGGATACGTTGGAATACCCCAAGAGATAGATGTCAATTTGATAAAGAATATTTTAAAAAAAAAACAGATACCTGTAATAGCTCCTCTTGGCTTAGACAGTAATAACCAAGCATTTAACATAAATGGTGATACAGCTGCGAGTGCTTTAGCAAAAAAACTTTTTTCAAGAAGACTTCTTTTAATGACAAACGTAGAAGGCGTATACGATGATAGAAAAGAATTGATTTCAGAAATTAAGCCATTTGATATTGAAAACTTGATAAAATTAAAAATTGTGCAAGGCGGTATGATACCCAAAATTATGAATTGTATCGATGCAGTTGAACACGGTGTGAAAGGAGTAGTAATTTTGGATGGGAGAAAACCAAGATCAATACTATTTGAAATATTTTCTGATGAAGGTTCAGGAACTTTAATAAGAAAATGAAAAATTTAAAAAATTTAAAATACTGGTTGTTCGATTTAGATAACACATTGTATTCAGGTCACACAAAAGTATTTGATCAAGTCGATAAGAAAATGACAGAATATATTTCAAAAAAATTAAACTTGAACCCAGAGGAAGCAAAAAAAATTCAAAAGAATTATTTTCAGGAGTATAATACTACACTTAGTGGTATGATTAAAAATCATAAAATTGATGCTCATGAATTTTTAGAGTTTGTACACGATGTAGATCTAAATTTTTTAAAAGAAAATAAAGCATTAGGCGAACAACTTTCTAAAATTAATGGTAAAAAAATAATATTTACTAATGGGTCTAGAGCACACGCTAATAATGTAACCAAAAGGATAGGAATAAAAAATCTTTTTGATGGTATATTTGATATTGTAGACTCTGACTTTATACCAAAGCCCTCCAAAGAACCTTACGAAAAAATAGTTGAAAAATTCAAAATTGAGCCACATTATTGTATATTTATTGAGGATATTGCAAGGAATTTAAAACCAGCATATGAATTAGGTATGAAAACAGCATGGATAATAAATGATGAGCCTTGGGCTGCAGAATATTCTGAAGCAAACTTTATAGACTATAAAATAGATAACTTAACGAACTTTTTAAAAGAAATTAACAAATGAATATAAATGAATTAGAAAAAATTATTAACGAAGCCTTTGATAAAAAAGAAAGTATAAACATTTCAGATAAGAATTTGTTAAATGCAATAAGTAAGACTATTAATTTATTAGATAGTGGAAAAATAAGAGTAGCGAATAAAAATAATGGAAATTGGATAGTTAATCAGTGGATAAAAAAAGCAATACTATTAAGCTTTAAAACTAATAAAATGGTTATGTCCAAAGGTCCATATACAACTTGGTATGACAAAGTTTCTGGAAAATCTGTTGAATGGAAAGAAGAAGATTGGAAAAAAGCAGGTTACAGACACGTTCCCAATGGTGTTGTTCGTAAGGGATCTTTTATAGGAAAGAATGCAGTTTTAATGCCGTCATTTGTAAATTTAGGTGCTTATGTTGATGAGGGAACAATGATTGATACTTGGGCCTCAGTCGGATCTTGCGCTCAAATTGGAAAAAATTGTCATATTTCTGGTGGTGCGGGAATTGGTGGGGTTTTGGAGCCATTGCAAGCTGGCCCAGTTGTGATTGAAGATAATTGTTTTATTGGTGCTAGATCAGAAATTGCCGAAGGAGTATTAGTTGAGGAAGGATCTGTTGTGTCCATGGGTGTTTATATTGGCGCGTCAACAAAAATTGTTGATAGAGAAACTGGAAATATAACTTATGGGAAAGTTCCATCTTTTTCTGTTGTTGTCCCAGGAAGTATAGGCAATAAAAACAAACCTGCCTCACCTTCTCTTTATTGTGCTGTAATAGTCAAAAGAGTAGATGAAAAAACAAGGTCTAAAACTTCAATAAACGATTTATTAAGAGAATAAATGAAAAAGTTAGATGAACTAAGTCTTTCAAAAGAATTAATCAGTTTTCCAAGCGTTACACCAACTGATGCTGGAGCTATAAAATTCTTGAGTAAAAAATTAAAACTTTTGGGTTTTAAATGTAAAATTTTAAAGTTTAAAGATAAAAACAAAATCAGTGCGCCAATTTTAAATCTTTATGCAAAAAGAGGTAATAAGTCTCCTAATTTTTGTTACGCTGGTCACACCGATGTAGTTCCTCCAGGTGATTATGGTGATTGGACTACCAATCCATTTAAACCAAAAATCAAAAATGGTTACCTAATAGGTAGAGGAGCAAATGATATGAAAAGCTCAATCGCTTGTTTTATTTCTGCAGTTGAAAAATTTTTAAAAAAAAATCAAAATTTTACTGGTTCAATAAGTTTTTTGATTACTGGAGACGAGGAAGGTTATGCAATCAACGGAACAAAAAAAGTTGTTGATTATTTAAAAAAAAGAAAAGAAAAAATAGACTTTTGTATTGTTGGAGAACCAACAAATCCGAAAAAGTTAGGTGAAATGATAAAAATTGGTAGACGAGGAAGTCTTTCTGGAACTTTAAAAATTTTTGGGTCTCAAGGTCATATTGCTTACCCACATCTTTCAAATAATCCAATTAGTACACTTATTAAAATTTGCCACAACTTAAAAAAAAAACCATTAGATAAAGGTAACAGAAATTTTCAACCCTCAAACTTAGAATTTACGAGTATTGACGTAGACAATAATGCACACAATGTTATCCCTGCTACTGCAATAGCAAAGTTTAATATTAGATTTAACAATTTACAAACAACTAGTTCTTTAAGGAAAAAAATCAATCGTATTGTTTCAACTACTTGTAAAAAAAATAAATGTAAATTTAAACTTGAATTTATGGCAAATGGAGAAGCATTTTTGACGAAACCAAATAAAATTATTTTGAATGCCAAAAAAATTATAAAAAAGGTAACTAAAATCAATCCTGTTTTCTCTACGACTGGAGGAACATCTGATGCAAGATTTATTAAAAAAATCACACCATGTCTTGAATTTGGATTAGTTAACAAAACCATGCATAAAGTTGATGAGTGTGTTTCTATTAAAGATCTAAAAAAATTAACTAAAATATATTTTCTAATTTTGAATGAATATTTTAGATGAAAAGAAATCTTTATAAAGAAAAAAGATCAAAAATAGATAACAGGGGATTATACGCTGCTGATGATATTAAAAAGGGAACTAAAATTATTCAGTACAAAGGGAAAATAATCACCGTCAAAGAGTCTGAAACAAACCCAAAATATGACAATGATAAAGCAATTTATCTTTTTAATATTAATAAAAAATTTGATTTAGATGGAGATTTTAAATTTAATATAGCCAGATTGATAAATCATTCATGCGAACCAAATTGTGAAGTTGATGGTATTGGTTATAAATTGTGGGTTTATGCTATTAAAGATATAAAAAAAAATGAAGAATTAACTTATGATTATGGTTTCAGTTTTGATAAAGATTATAGAAAATATAGATGTAACTGTGGATCAAAAAAATGCTGCGGTTATATCGTAAGGAGCGAGTCTAGATGGAGAATTAAGAAAAGTGAAAAAAAAGATTAATGTTGATATAATTTTACCTAGTTATGATTCATATAAATATGTTGAAACAACGATAAAATCAATAATAAAACAAAGTTTTAAAAATTGGAGACTTATAATTGTTGATAGCAGTTCAAATATTAAAACTTTAAAGGTTTTAAAAAAATTTAAAAAAAATAAAAAAATTAAAATATTTAGTTTTAAAAAAAGACTTACTGCAGCTCAAAGTAGAAATTTTGCTTTAAAAAAGATAAAAGCTAAATACGTTGCATTTATTGACTCCGATGATTTATGGATGCCTGAAAAATTGGAAAAACAAATTAATTTTATGGAAATAAATAATTATGAATTTTCTTACACACAATATCTGCCATTTTCGGATCATAAAAACTATAAACTTGTCAAACCAAAAGATGAATATTCTTACGAAAGTTTTATAGGTGATACCTCTATTTCCACAAGTTCAATGATTTTAAAAAAAGATATTATACAAAAAGCTAAATTTACAAATACACCAATATGTGAAGATTATTTTTTTAAATGTTTAATATTAAAAAATTGTAATGCATTTTGTTATCCTGAGGGTTTATTAAAGTACAGAGTAAGAAAAGACTCACTTCAAAGTAATAAGCTTAAAAACTTTTATTGGATATGGAAAATAAATAAAGATTTTAATAATTTAAATTTTTTGAGTAATTTAAGATCATTATTATTAATATCCTTAAGTTCATTATTAAAATACGGCATTAAATAATTAATATTTTACACTATGTAAATATAAACCTGAAGGTGGAGCGGGAGGAGCACAATATTCTCTTCTTTTATTGTTCAAAGGTTTTTGGAATCTACTTAAATCCCATTTTTCTTCACCAAGTAGCTTTAAACATCCGACCATAGATCTAACTTGTTGTTGTAAAAAAGATTGTGAGATAAAAGTGATATCTAATCTTCCCTCATTTCCTCTTTTAATCTGTATTTTTTTAAGAGTTCTTATTGGGGATTTTGCACTGCAAGATGAAGATCTATAAGCAGAAAAATTGTGTTTACCCTCTAATATTTTTGCTCCACGTTTCATGAGATTTAAATTCAGTTTTTTTCTTATATGCCAAGCCTTATTTCGATATAGCGTTAAAGGTGCTTCTCTATTAATAATTACATAAAGGTACTTCCTTTCTTTAGCGCTAAATCTTGAATGGAAATCCTTTTTCTTATTTTTAATTGAAAGAATAGAAATACCTTTTTTTTTTAAGAAATGATTAAGTGTGTTTAAGATCTTTTTAGATTTTATTTTGTGATTTGTAATAAAGTGTGCCGATTGGCCAAGGGCATGAACTCCAGAGTCTGTTCTACCAGAACCATAAAGTTTTAGATCTTTTTTTATAAATTTTCTTAAAACTTTTTGAATTTCACCTTGAACAGAAACACCCTTTTTTTGTATTTGCCAACCTACAAAATTAGTCCCAATATATTCAATTATAAGTTGGTAGTTATAAATCTTCAATTTAATTTAATCCCTCTCTTAAAATCGTTTCCGATTAAGAAATTTTCTACCTTTAATTTATTCTTTCCCTCTTTTTGAATTTCTAAAATTTTTATTGAATTTTTTCCTGCTCCTACTGTAAGATTGTCATCTAAAATTTCTCCCGCCGGACCTTGAAAGTTTACCTCCTCAGCCTTAAATATTTTATATCTAAGATTTTTATACTCAAACCAAGCACCTGGCTTTGGATTGAAAGCATTAATTTTTGAAATAATTTTTCCAGCTTGCTCTTCCCATGTTATTTTTGCTTCAGATTTTTTAATTTTTTTTGCATATGTTGAATTAGATGAGATTTGCTCTATAAATTTTTCTTCGCCTTTCAAAATAAGTTCGATTGACTCTATAATTAATTTAGATCCAATTTCAGATAAATGATTTTTTAATTCCCCTGCTGAGATTTCGTGATTAATGGGAACCTTAATTTGACGCATATAAGGTCCAGCATCCAGGTCCTTAACAATTTTCATAATCGAGACTCCTGTTTCTTTATCTTGATTTAAAATTGCTCTTTCCACTGGAGCTGCTCCTCTCCATCTTGGCAATAAAGAGGCATGTAAATTTATAAATAATAATTTTGGAATTTTTAACAACTCATTAGGGATCAAATTACCATAGGCAACCACAACAACTAAATTAGGTTTTTTTTTTTGAAAAAAATCATATTCTTCTCTTGTGTCGAGTTGTATTGGTGTCCTAATGTCAATATTAAATTTTTCAGCTGCGAGATGTATTGGGGATTTTTTTATTTTTTGACCCCTTTGATTTTTTTTTGGAGGCTGAGTATAAACACTAATTATTTCGTGCTTACTTTCTGATAAAGCTTTTAATGAAGGCACAGCAAACTCTGGCGTTCCCATAAATATAATTTTAAATGACATTTTAATTTCTCAAACAACGATTTTTTCAGATTTATTATTTTTAGTAACTTTCTTTATAATCATATTTTTTTTTAGTTTTGATAAATAATCTATGAACAAAATTCCATTTAAATGATCAATTTCATGTTGTATACACGTAGATAATAATCCACTCGCCTCAATTTCTTTTTTTTGATTGTTCAAATCTAAATATTCCACTCTGCAACTTTCTGGCCTTTCTATTTCTGCAAATTGATTAGGGATAGACAAACAACCTTCCTCGTAAGTTGAAGTTTTATCCGAACGCCAAACAATATTAGGGTTTACAAAAAAATATGGTTTTTTTTTATCTCCTTTAGAAATGTCTATAACCACTACCCTTAGCGGAATACCGATCTGTACCGCGGCCAAACCTATTCCTGGAGCATTATACATTGTCTCAAACATGTCATTAATTAAAATTTTAATTTCGTTGTTAATTTTATCTACTGGTTTTGAAATTGATTTAAGTAAGGGATCTGGAACAGTAATTATATTTTTTAACGGCATTCAAGTTCTATAATATAATTATACCCTTAAAGGTAAAGAAGATATTAAAATTTTATTTCTAATTTCTTTTAAGCCGTTTTGATTTAATAAATGAACTATAAAATAAATGGTCTCTGGATCTAAATTAGTAAGATCATCCTCTCCGATTATTTCAACAATCTTTAAGACTAAAAAACCTATTTCTTCTCTTTTCGTTAAATCTAAAAGATTAGAAGGTACATCATATTGTGAGGTATATCTTTCCACTTTAAAATCTTCAGGTATTTTTAATCCGTCATTTTGTAATGCCTCTATTAAAGCTAGATCTTTTGCTGAGTAAAAATACCTCTTATTCTTTTTTATTTTTTTATAAACTGAATTTAAGTCTTTTTGTATTTTTTTAGGAGAGGTTCCTTTTTCAGTATAAAACTTAAGAACTTTTGATCTATGTAAAATCTTATCATTATATTTTATTTTTAATTTTTTTTGTGATGTGTCGAGTAGTATATTTTTTTCTACCACTTCGCTATATTCCTTTGGAACGTCTTTAAGGTTTTTTAAGCTATCACTGAGAAAAACTGGATAAATATTGTTTAATTTATCCTTATCAAAGAGGTCCTTTAAAATAAATAATAATTTTATTTTATTCTCCGTATTATCTGATAATAAAATCTTTTGATATATTATTGCTCTTGCCTCTGATGTGTCTAGTGTGTCGTAAATTTCTGGTGCATTAATTAGTTGTTCTAGCTCAAATGGAATCTTTTTATACAAGGAAAATATTTTTTTTGTATTTAATCTTTTTTCATTAGCAGCTAATTCTAACTCTTTTATTTTTATTAAATCTTCAAACACATTAAAATCAATTAAATCTGCAGAATCCATGTAATCCCAGATGAACTTAGGTGTATTTTTTGTCGGCACGTACTTGAAATCATCTATAGTTACACTTGATAAATAAAAATTTAAAAGATTTTTGTCATTAATCTTCTGAACGGTCTTCTCTTTAATACCCAGAAGATATTGAATTTTATCATCAAAAAATTTATCAGATTGTTTTTCCTCTTTAAGAATATCGTATAGTAGTAGTGCTTTGTCATTTTTCTTATTGAATACATAGCAATATATTTTAAATTTTTCTAAGTATGAGTCTTTAATATCTTTACTTAAAAAATTTATATCTTCGCAAGCTTTCTTTATATTTGCATTAGAAATACTTTTGTCCACTAAATATTTAATTGCCTTAGTTTGAAAATGAAAGTCTTGATTTTTTTCTAAAAACATTTTGAGTGCACTATCTTTTTCATTTTTAATCATCCAATTAATTTTAATTTCTAGAAATTCTTCTTTGCTCATACCGTTAGGGGTATATGAATAAGTTAATAAAGTTTCTTGAAATATTTCTTCTGCTATTTTTGATAAATTTAATTTACTTATTCTAGATATAGTATTTTTGATCTCTTTACTTTCAGAATTTTCCCATAACGAAAGCTTAAAATTATTTTTTTCAGGGTCATGGATGCCATAAATTTTTACATCTAATGTTTCTTGTGAAAGATTATTTTCTATTTCAACTTTTTCTACTGTTTTTATGTTTGTATTAAGCTTAATATTTTCATTTTCTTTTTTGATATTTTTTTTTTCATCATTTGCACTCTGAGTATTAATTTTATCTTTCTTCCATAGATCTATTTGTTGCTCTGCTTTTAAATCTAAAAAAAAGAGAGAGAGAAAAGATACTGTTAAAATAGAAATTTTATTTAATTTTGATAATCTCATTAGAAATATCAATTTCAAATTTATTTTTAGGAGCGGGAAAGTTTATTTTCTCAATAAAAAATAGTAATACAAAAATTAAAGCTAGACCTATTACAGACTTTAATAAAGTTTTAAATAAGGATTGCCCTAATGATTTTGATCTATTTATTTTAAGTTGCATAGTTTTAAAATATATTTAAACTCGTTAAATAAGACAAATTTGTGATAAAATAAACTCTATTAGGAATTTAATTGAAAAAAAGCCTTGTTTTAACCGGAATGATGGGTGTGGGTAAATCCACAATAGGTAGGATCTTAAGTAAAAAGTTAAAATTTAAATTCTTCGATATAGATAAGATTATTGAAAAAAATCAGAAAATGAAAATCTATGAAATATTTGAAATTAAAGGAGAAAGTTTTTTTAGGAATGTTGAAGAAAAGTTTACTTTAAAATTTGTAAAAAAGAAAAATTCGGTTATTGCTTTGGGTGGAGGAGCTTTTGTTAACCTTAGAATAAGAGAGGCAATACTTAGAAATAACAAAAGTTTTTGGCTTGATGCCCCAATAGATGCTTTGAAAACTAGAGTACAAAGAAAAAAGACTCGGCCTCTTTTGTTCGATAATTCCTCTAGAAATTTAAAAAAAATTTATTCTGAGAGAAAAAAAATATACAAATTGGCAAACTTTAAAATAAACTGTGATAACTTACATAAAAATAAAATTGTAAAAAAAATAATTAATTTATATGAAAAAGATAAATATTAAGATAAATAAAAAAAATTATAGTTACGATCTTTTAATAGGGACAAACCTTTTAAACATTCTGCCAAAAAAACTAAAAGCTATATCTCCTAAAGGTCAAAATGTAGCTTTAGTTTTTGATAAAAAAATTCCTAATAGTTTAAAGACAAAAACTTTTAATGTTTTAAAAAAGTTTAAGAGAGTAAAAATCATAATTAATCCAAGTGAAAAAACAAAAAATATAGGCTCAGTTAATACAATTTTAAATTTATTATTGAAAAATAATTTCAATAGAAACGATTTTATAATAAATGTCGGAGGCGGAATTACGGGTGACATGGTGGCATTTACAGCAAGCATATATAAAAGAGGAATAAATTTTATTAATGTACCCACTACACTCTTAGCACAAGTTGACTCATCAATAGGTGGTAAAACGGGGGTTAATAACCAATTTGGTAAAAATTTAATTGGTACTTTCTATCAGCCTAAAATTGTATTAATAGATACTGATTATTTAAAAAGTTTGAAAAAAAAAGAATTTTTGTGTGGTTATGCTGAAATACTTAAACATGCAATTATTCATGATAAAAAATTTTTTAATTGGTTAGAGAAAAATACAGAAAAAATTATTAATTTTGAGAGTCAATCTATTGTTGCAAAAGCAATTTCTTGGAGCTGTAAGATTAAAAAATATTTTATCGATAGAGATCCAAATGAAAAAAATTTAAGGAAAATATTAAATTTTGGACATACTATTGCACATGCAATTGAAGCAGATAGTAATTACTCAAAAAATATTAATCACGGAGAAGCTGTATTAATTGGAATGTTATTAGAAACACAATTATCATGTAACAAGAAAATTTGTAGAATTGAAACTTATAAAAAAATAGAAAACATATATTCTAAAAATAATATTTTTAGATACTTAAAAATTAAATTTAATTTCAGTAACTTAAAAAGAATTGTTAAATTTATGGAAAATGACAAAAAAAATGATGATAATAAGATAAATTTTATTTTACTAAAAAAAATTGGCAAAACAACTATTCCAGGTGAAATAAAATTTCAAAAAGATAATCTTCTAAAGGAACTTAATAAGCTAAGAAATTTTAATCTCTAGTGCATGAATTTTTTCTCTAAGGTCGTCTTTTAAAATTTCCATTATTTTTTTATGTCCTTCTATTTTGTTAAGATTTTTTAAAAAACTTGATTTGATAATTATCTTAAGATGTTTTTTATTTTTATCAAAAGATTTATGTTTTGAATGTAAATGAGAGTTGTCAACAATGTCTATTTTCTCAATTTTAATATTTTTTTTTAATTTGATTTTAATTTCCTCTAAATAATTTTCCATTTTATAATAGATATCATATATTGTAGGTAATTATGAAAATAATTTGTGATTGGGAAAACTGTAAAGAAGTTGGAAAATATAAAGCTCCAATAGAAAAGGATAATAGTAAAAATTTTAGACTGTTGTGTTTAGAACATATAAAAATATTTAATAAAAATTGGAATTATTTTGAGAATATGAACTCAGAGGAAATAGAATTTTTTATAAAATCTGATGCTACTTGGCATAAATCAACCAAAAGTTTCGGCTCATCAGATAATTTTTTTAATATTTTATGGAACAATGCTTTAGAAGAAAAGTTGAATATTTTTAGTACTTCAAATTTTAAAAATTTTAAAAAGAACCAATTATCCGATAAAGATCGAGATGCTTTAGAGCTGATGGACCTAAAATTGTCCTCAAATTGGACTGAAATACACAAACAATTTAGATCACTTGTAAAAAAATATCATCCTGATAAAAATCATGGTAATAAAAAATATGAGGATAAACTTAAGACAATAACTTTGGCTTATACTCAATTAAAAAAAAAATTTGGAAAAAAGTAAATGACAACCAATCAATTCTTATCAAAACCAGATATCAAAATATCGGTAAACCAATCTTTTAATATTGATAGTAATATGGAAATTGATGGCTTCTCAAAAAAAAACGAGTTTGTTCCAAAGATAGATCCAGATTATAAATTTGATAGGGATACGACACTAGCGATTCTATCTGGTTTTGCTTTTAATAAAAGAGTTTTAATTCAAGGGTACCATGGAACAGGGAAGTCAACTCACATAGAACAGGTAGCAGCTAGACTTAATTGGCCTTGTGTTAGGGTAAACCTAGATAGTCATATCAGTAGAATCGACTTAATTGGAAAAGATGCAATTGTTTTAAAAGACAGTAAGCAAGTTACTGAATTTAAAGAGGGTATTTTGCCATGGTCTATTCAAAATCCTGTAGCGCTTGTTTTTGATGAATATGATGCTGGCAGACCAGATGTAATGTTTGTTATTCAAAGAGTGCTGGAAAGTGAGGGAAACTTTACTTTACTCGATAAAAACAAAGTACTTAATCAACATAATTTTTTTAGAATGTTCGCTACAACAAATACTATCGGTCTGGGGGACACGACAGGTTTGTATCATGGAACGCAACAAATAAATCAAGGACAGATGGACAGATGGAATATTGTTACTACTTTGAATTACCTAGCTTTTGAAAAAGAGTTTGAGATAATTCTTTCGAAAAATAAAAAATTAAATAATAAAGATGGTAAAGAAAAGATATCGAATATGATTAAAGTTGCTGATTTAACTAGGAAAGGATTTATAAATGGTGATATTTCAACTGTAATGAGTCCTAGAACTGTAATTCACTGGGCTGAGAATTTCATTATTTTTAAAGATGTTGGTTATTCATTTAGAGTTACATTTTTGAATAAATGTGATGAAATGGAAAAAAAAATAATTTCAGAATATTATCAAAGATGCTTTGGGGAAGATTTACCAGAGTCATCAGCTAATATAACAATTTAGTTTGGAAAAGAAACAACAGATTATTGAAAATTTTAAAAGTGCGATTAAATCTACAGCTCGCTCAGTATCAAATATTGAAAATTTAGAAGTTAATTTTGGAGGTAAAACAGATCAAAATAAAGACTTGATCACTATACCTGAAATAAATGATCTGAGTGAATCAGAGGTTACAAAAACACGAGCAATAGCTGATGCACTATCCTTAAAGCTTAGATACAGTGATTTTGATATACTTAAAAATTTTGAGCCCAAAGGGGAAACCGCAAAAAAACTTTATGAAATTGCGGAAAAAATAAGGTGCGAAAAAATTGGTTCAGATGAGTTTTTAGGGGTAAAGAAAAACTTGAAAAATTTTTATAATAAAACACAGAGTCAAAATATAAATTCACAGCTAGAAAAAATCTCATTATTTTTTGAAAATTATCTAAAAAAAAGTATTCTTAATTTAAACACGTTAGATAATTTAAAAGATTTACAAGGTATTAAAGATAAATATGAAAAAAAAATCAAAAAAAAAATAAATCTTTTAAATGAAAATATACATAATCAAAAAATTTATAATTCACTTGTATCAGAATTGCTTGAAAATTTTAAATTAGAAGAGGATCTTAACCCAGATAAAAATCAAAAAGACGATAAGGAAAAAAAAGGAGATAATAACAAAGAAAATGATCTTCAAACGAAAACAGAAAAAGAGGATAAAAAAATTGAAGAAATGGCGATAGAAGCACAAATTCCTGATGCTGAGAGCCTTTCGAAGAAATCAGATGATCAAGAACCTTTGGAACTTGAAGATGCAAAGACTAAATCTAAAGGCGATGAAAGATTAAGTTTAAATTTTGATGATAGTAAATACAAAGTTTTTACTAAAGAATTCGATGAGGTAGTTAAGGCAGAAGAGCTCGAGTCCTCAATAGAGCTTACAAGATTGAGAGAAAATTTAGATCAACAATTACAGCAGCTGAAGTTTTTTATCTCTAAATTAGCAAACAAATTACAAAGAAAATTACTTGCAAAACAAAATAGATCTTGGAATTTTGATTTAGAGGAAGGTCTTTTAGATACATCTAAATTAACCAGAATAATAATCGATCCTTTGAATTCACTATCATTTAAAAAGGAAAGCGATGTTGAGTTTAAAGATACTTTAGTCACTCTTTTGATTGATAATTCCGGTTCTATGAGAGGAAAACCGATATCTGTAGCAGCTATTTGTGCTGACATATTATCAAGAACATTAGAGAGGTGTGGAGTGAAAGTGGAAATTTTAGGGTTCACCACATGTCATTGGAAGGGCGGACAAAGTAGAGAAAAATGGATGAAAAACAACAAACCCAACTTTCCAGGTAGGCTCAATGATTTAAGACATATAATATATAAGTCTGCTGATATACCCTGGAGACAATCAAAAAAAAATTTAGGGTTAATGCTTAAAGAAGGAATACTTAAAGAGAATATAGATGGAGAGGCTCTAAAGTGGGCTTTTAATAAAATGATTAAAAGAAGAGAAGAAAGAAAAATTTTAATGGTCATTTCAGATGGCGCACCAGTGGACGACTCGACTTTATCATCTAATACAACTGATTATTTGGAAAATAATTTAAAAAATACAGTCAAATTAATTGAAAATAAATCTGAAATAGAGCTTCTAGCTATAGGTATTGGTCATGATGTCACTAGATATTATAAAAATGCAATTAAAATTACAGATATTCAAGATTTAGGTGATGTTATGATTAATCAACTCTCGGAGTTATTTACTGAGAAAAAAAATAAAGTTTTACATTAAGAGTTGTTTGCAAGTCCAAATTTTTTTTCGTTAGTGAATTCTTTTACGTATATAATTAAAACTCTAAAAGGAATGAGCATTAAAAGTGCGATTAATAATTTCACAGATAAATCTCCTAAGGATAAAGTGAACCAAGGTGTTTGTGTTCCATAAAATGAGATCATAAAGAATAAAAATGTATCAATCACTGATCCGATAGTTGATGAAATTAATGGTGCAATATACCAAGATTTATTTCTTCGTAATCTATCGAAAATGTTTATGTCAATTAATTGAGCTGTTAAAAAAGCAATTCCAGAGCCGAATGCAATTCTAATAGAAATGATATCAGAAAAATTTGTGGAAACGAGAAGAGTTAAAGAAACACCAATCAAAAAACCAAAGTAAACTACTTTTTTTGCAATAAATTTTCCAAAAGCTCGATTTGCTACATCTGTAACTAAGAATGATATTGGATATGTGAAAGCTCCATAAGTAAGAATATTTTCTAGTCCGAAACTATTAACAGGAAATTGAACTAAATAATTCGAACTTATTATAACTATACCCATTATTGCTAGAAGCAAAATAAATAAATTTTTTTTTTTACTCATTTTAAGATTTTTGGGCTATCGAAAATTTGAGTTTTTTTGCTTTTCTGGATAAGTTTTTATTTTTTGCTGACTTTAAGAAATCATCTAAGCCGCCCTTGAAGTCTACAGTTTTTAGAGCTGAATTACTTACATTTAATCTTATACTTTTTTTTAAGATATCGCTTTTAAACTTTACTTTTTTAAGATTTGGATAAAATTTTCTTTTAGTTTTATTGTTAGCATGGCTAACATTGTTACCCTTAAGAGGTTTTTTTCCAGTTAACTCACATTTTTTTGTCATAATTAGTAATGGTTGTATAGTTGAGATCTATTATATGGTCAAGCATTAATTCCAATTGCTTCTCTAATATTTTTAATTCTATTTTTGCCTAAAATTGAAATCAACTGATTTTTAATTTCTTTAGCGATTGTGGGACCTCTATAAATCATGCCTGTATACAATTGAACAACACTCGCACCTAAACTAATTTTTTCAAAAGCGCTTTGACCTGTGTCAACACCTCCTACACCGATAATTGGGACTTTACCTTTTAATTCTTTATAGAAATTTTTTATTAATTTGTTTGATAAATCAAATAAAGGTTTTCCCGAAAGCCCGCCCTTTTCATTTTTATTCGTGTCTAATAAGTCGTCTCTGTGCCTGTCAGTTGAGTTTGAAATAATTAAGCCATCAATACTGTATTTATTTGTAATTTCGCAAACATTACTTATTTCACTTGAATTTATGTCCGGGGAGAGTTTAATTAAAATAGGTTTGTCAATTTTATTATTTTTTTTTATTTTATTAATCCTTGTTAACAGATCAGAAAGTGAATTTTTGTTGTGAAAATCTCTTAGCCCTTCTGTGTTAGGTGATGAAATATTTATGGTCAAATAGTCTGCGTTGTGATGTAATTTAGAAAGACAAATTTCAAAATCATCACCTTTATCTGAGGTTTCTTTATTCGGACCAATATTTACTCCTAAAATTCCCTCTGGAATATTTTCTGATATTCTTTTGGACACAACGTCAGCGCCATGATTATTAAAACCTAATCTGTTAATAAGAGCTTGGTCTTTTTCTAATCTGAAAACTCTAGGCTTTGGATTCCCAAATTGTGCGCGTGGCGTAACAGTTCCAACTTCAACAAAACCAAATCCAAATTTAAATAAAGAATTGTAAACTTCGGCACTTTTATCAAACCCGGCAGCCAAACCTACTGGATTTCTAAATTTCTTATTAAATAATTCTAAATGAAGCATCTCCTCATTTTTAACGTAAAAAAAGTTTTCAGGAATTAAGTTTGTTTTTAATGATTTAATAGCTAAATCATGAGCTACTTCTGGATCCAGTGAAAAAATTAAAGGTCTTAAAAAGGAAAACATGTTATTTTGTTTTATTATTTATTAATTCTATAGTTTCTTTTATCCCAAAAAAACTTATAAAAAAACCCATTCGAGGCCCATCTTCTTCCCCAAATAAAACTTGGTAAATAAGCTTAAACCAATCTCTTAAGTTTTGCGCGTAACCATTGCTTTTACCTACCGTATAAACCATTGTTTGTATTTCTTCTGGTTTCAAATTTTGACTCATTTTTTCTAAATTTTTTACTAAGTTCTGTAATGCCTTTTTTTCTTTTTCGTTAGGAATTTTAAATTTCTTATTTGGTTCAACTTTATCTTTAAAATAATTGATTGCATATTTTGTTAGTCCATCTAAAATTGGATACTCATTTGGATTAATATTTTTGTGAAATCTTTTAATAAATTTCCACAAAATTTCTTTATTATCTGCATTACTTGAGCCTGTCAGATTCAAAAGCATTGAAAATGGCATAACGACTTTTTCGTTAGGTGGACTGCCATTATGAACATGCCAAACAGGATTAGATATTTTTTCTTTAACATCTTGACCATGAAATTTTTCCATCAAAGAGAGGTATTCATCTACTGTTTTTGGTACTATCTCTGAATATAATTTTTTTGCTCTTTTCGGGTTAGGGTACATGTACAAAGATAAACTCTCAGGAGAAGCGTACCGAAGCCATTGCTCGATAGTGATACCATTACCTTTTGATTTAGAAATTTTCTCTCCTTTTTCATCTAAAAATAATTCATAGGCAAAACCGTTAGGTGGTTGTTTACCTAAAAGCTTACAAATTCTAGATGACAGGATGGCACTTTCTGTCAAATCTTTTCCGTACATTTCAAAATCAACATCAAATGTAAACCATCTCATCGCCCAATCGACCTTCCATTGTAACTTACAGTTTCCATCTAATATGTTAGTCTCAATTTTTTTTCCAACATTATCGAAAATAACTCTACCACTTTTTTTATCAAAACTTATCAAGGGTATCTCTAAAACTTTTCCGGTCTCTGGACAGATTGGCAGAAAGGGGCAATAAGTTTTTCGCCTTTCCTCTCTTAAAGTAGGTAATATAATGTTCATTATTTCATCGTATTTTTCAAGCACTCTTAGAAGAGAGGCATTGAATAATCCCTTTTTGTAATTTGCAGTAGAGCTTTTAAATGTAAATTTAAAATTAAATTTTTTTAGGAAATTTTTTAACATTTCGTTATTATGTTCGCCAAAACTTTTGAATTTTTTAAATGGATCTGGTATTTCTGTAAGAGGTTTTCCAAGATTTTCTTTGAGAATAAAGTCATTAGGAATATTTTCTGGAATTTTTCGAAGTGCGTCCATATCATCTGAAAATGTAATTAACTCGTTGTCAATTTTTTGGATATGGTTAAGAGCATTGATCATCATTGTTGTTCGCGCAACTTCTCCAAAGGTTCCAATGTGAGGTAAGCCACTTGGGCCATAACCTGTCTGAAAAATAATCTTTTTTTTATTTTTTATGATATTTTTTCTTTCTTTTAAAAGTTTACGGATCTCAACAAATGGCCAAGATGTGGTCGATTGAATTAGGTTTTTATCTAACATAATCAAGATTTATTTAATTTTATATACAAAATACACTTTAAATAACATTATATACAGTTGAATTTTACAACTAATAAAATAATCTCATTCATATGCCGGCTAGTAAAACTGTTTTTTTCATTATTGGTATTCTTTTAACTATTTTAGGAATATCGATGTTGGTACCATATACACTTCAAGTTTATTATGGCGAAGATAGTCATAGCTTTATTTCCTCCTCTTTTATCACTATTTTTTGTGGAGCTTTGCTATCGCTTTCAAATATTGAAAAAGAATATAAATTAAATTTACAGCAAACCTTTTTGTTCACATCAATGGCGTGGTTAATGATAGCGTTATTTGGATCTGTTCCATTTATGTTATCTCCTATATCTTTATCATTCAGTGATGCTTTCTTTGAGAGTATGTCTGGTATAACAACAACAGGCTCGACTACGATTACAAACTTAGATAGTAGCCCTAAAAGTATTTTACTATGGAGATCAATAATGCAGTGGCTAGGGGGAATAGGTATAGTTGTTATGGCCATTACTGTCCTACCCCTTCTAAAAGTTGGAGGAATGCAATTATTTAAAATGGAGGGGCCAGACTCAACGGAAAAAATTCTTCCAAGAACTGTAGAAGTAGCAAGTACAATAATTTTAATTTATTTACTTCTGACTTTTCTTTGTGGTTTTTTTTATTGGATCTTTGGGATGACTTATTTTGATGCCCTTGCTCATTCAATGACAACAATTGCAACGGGAGGATTTTCTACTCATAATGACTCTATAGGATTTTTTAAAAGTTCAAACATTGAAATCATAGCTTCTATATTTATAGTATTGGGGAGTGTGCCTTTCATATCTTATTTAAAATTTTTAAAAGGAAATAGAAAAATTTTCATTAATGACGCTCAGATAAAAGGAATGGTTTATTTATTGATTTTTTCAAGTGTGATAATGTTTATATATTTATTATTTTCAGATTTTGAAAACAACATTTATGAAAAAGTAAGGATTGCATCTTTTAACGTTATATCAATTTTATCTGGAACTGGATATGTAACTGATGATTTCAGTTTGTGGGGAAAATTTTCTTTAATATTTTTTCTTTTTTTAATGTTCATTGGAGGATGTGCGGGATCGACAGCATGTGGTGTTAAAATATTTAGAGTGCAAATGTTATATATCTTTGTTAAAAATCAGATAAAAAAATTTATTTCACCTAACAGTATTAATTTAGCTAAATATAATAATCAAAAAATTTCTGAAGAATTTATCTATTCTGTGATTGTTTTTATTTTCTCGTTTCTTCTTATTTTTTTATTGATAACAATAATGTTATCAATTACAGGACTAGATTTTATTACGTCGATATCAGGTGCAGCTAGTGCGATATCAAATGTTGGGCCGGGCCTTGGTGATGTAATTGGGCCTAATGGAAACTACAGTTCTTTGCCAAGTGTTTCAAAATTTATTTTGTCATTTGCAATGCTTCTTGGTAGGCTAGAACTGTTTGCAGTTCTAGTTTTGTTTTTACCTTCTTTTTGGAGAGATTAATTATCTTTTATGCAAATCGAAAAAAAATATTCCTTCTCAGACGCTTTTGCGATTTACATGGACACTCGAATGTTAAAGATTTTATTAATTGGTTCGATTAGTGGATTTCCATGGGTATTAATTGGAAGCAGTTTAAGCTTGTGGTTAAAAGAAGATGGTTTAAGCAGAAGTACAATTGGTTGGGCAGGATTAATATTTGCTGTGTATGCCTTTAATTACTTATGGGCTCCATTAATTGACAGAGTCAGAATTCCATTTCTTACAAGAAAAATAGGTCATAGGCGAGGTTGGATTGTCTTAATGCAAATGTTTATAATTTTTTCTTTAATAGCTTGGAGTTTTATATCTCCGATTGAAAATCTATTTTCTGTTATTAGTATTGGTTTAATTATTGCAATTGCTTCAGCCACCCAAGATATAACTTTGGACGCTCTAAGGATTGAGCAAATTAACGAAAATGAGGGAAAGGTAATGCAAGCCGGTGCAGCTATTTCAGTTGTTGGATGGTGGACTGGATATAAGTTGGGAGGAGTTTTATCATTAGCAGTAGCCGATTATTTACAAGCTTTAGGATTTAATAATTATTGGCAAATAACTTTTTTAGTCTTATGTCTAGTAATTGTAATATTTAATATCCTTCTTCTATTAATAAATGAAAATAAATCGTCCGAGAGATTGGAGACACAAAAACGCAACGATTTAATAATAGAAAAAAAATTTGGTAAACAAAGTGTTTTTAAAAAACCTATTATATGGATAACTAGTACTGTAATAAGTCCGATTATAAGTTTTTTTAAGAAAAATGGTTTTAAAGTCGCATTGGCTATTTTAAGTTTCGTTTTCCTTTTTAAAATTGGAGAAGCTTTTTTGGGCAGAATGTCAGTAATATTTTATAAAGAAATAGGTTTTACCAAATCAGATATTGCAATTTACTCAAAAGGCTTAGGGTGGATTTCTACTGTAATATTTACTCTTATTGGAGGATTATTCGCAATTAGATCAGGGGTTATTAAAGCGATGTTTGTTTCTGGTATTTTAATGGCTTCAACAAATCTTTTATTCTCTGTGTTAGCATGGTCAGAAAAATCAGAATTATTGTTCGCAATTGCGGTTATATTTGATGACATGGCTGCAGCTTTTGCTACTGTTGCTTTTGTAGCTTTTATTTCTATGTTAGTAGATAGAAATTATACAGCTACTCAATACGCTTTGTTAGCTTCAATAGGAACGGCTGGTAGAACATTGATGGCGTCATCATCTGGAGCTTTAGTTGATTGGTTGAACGGCGATTGGGGAATATTTTTTATATTAACTGCTTTAATGGTTATTCCGTCGCTTGTATTTCTGTATTTAATTAAAGAAAAAATCAAAATTTATGAGTAAAATTTACACTAATATTTATCCGATTTGTAATCTTTATAAAAAAAATTCTAAAAAATCTCCACTGGTAACTCAAATTATTTATGGACAAAAATTTTCTATTAAAAAAAAAACTGATAAGTGGCTTAAAATAAAAATTTTAGACGATAACTATCATGGTTATATTGTAAGAAAAAAATTTCCATATTATTTTAAACCAACACATAAAGTGTTTAAATTGAAATCAAATGTTTATAAATTTCCGAATAATAAAAAAAAAATTAAGGAACTGCCTTTTGGATCAAGAATTAAAGAGATTAAAAGTAAATCAAATTTTATTCAATTTAAGCTAGGTTGGATTAAAAAAAGTGATCTTAAGCCGGCCAAATTTAAACAAAAAAATATTTTTTCCAAAATAGAAATTTTTAAAAATATCAAATATAAATGGGGTGGAAAGTCATATCTTGGCATTGATTGTTCGGGATTAATACAAATATTTTTTAATTTTAATAATAAGTTTTTTCCAAGAGATACTAAAGATCAGGTAAAGTTTTTAAAAAAAAGTATAAATTTCAAAAATATGAAAAAAAATGACATTATATTTTGGAAAGGCCATGTGGCTCTGGCATTGTCAAAAAATAAACTTATACATGCTTATGGTCCTTTGAAGAAAACAGTTATAATGAACATCCCAAAAACTATTTCGAGAATTCAAAGGACAGCTAATTTAAAAGTGATAAGTATAAAGAGAGTTTAGAAACCGAGGTGGTTTCAGTCTCCCTCCGCCACCTCTTACATATAATTTATTTGATTCGGTAAGATTTAAAAAACTCTTTTTAGTTGTATCTAATTTTTGTTTATAAGTATTAAACAATTATCAAAAATATTTTTATTATGTTTTAGATCAATAAATTGAAACTTTAAGTTAGTCCTAGATAAATAGGAATGAAACTTTTTGATAATTCTTGGCTGCCTTCTAACATCTTCAATAATATAATGTCCTCCATCATTTAGGTAGCTCAAAGAATTCTCAAGAAAATTTATATTTGCATCAAATCTATGAAAACCATCATCGATTATTACATCCATTTTTACACCAATATTTTCCCACATTGCATAAATTGAATTAGAATTTAGCATGTCAACATAGAAAGTTTGAATTCTGTCTTCATTTTTTAAAATCTTCTTATCAATATCAGCTCCAAAAATATTTGAATTTCTAAAATATTCTTTCCATCCTCTTAGAGAAGAAAGTGGCTTGTAAGATTCCATAGGAGTCATGTTCCAAGGTACATTTTCATCAACTGATCCTATTCCAACTTCAAAAACATTTAATTTATCATCTTTAATATCTTTAAACAAAAAATGGTAAAAATCAGTATAGTTATGCATTTGAGTTTTATTCCCTTTGTCGCTCCCATGTTTATTCATCATATTAGTGAGATCGTTATTTGCTCCAAAATACTCTTTATTAAAAACATTCAAATCAACAATCTCATTTGTTTTTTGGAAAGTTTTAAACTTTATATAATTTGAGTATCTGATATCCCTGAAAATTCTGTTAGTATTTTGTATTATATTTTTAAACAATCTCATTACTTATAATAGGTTACACAAATTTACTGTCAATGGCGGAGAGAGAGGGATTCGAACCCTCGAAACGGTTTCCCGTTTACACGCTTTCCAAGCGTGCGCCTTCAACCACTCGGCCACCTCTCCCTTGAAAATAGTTATACTCTTATATAACAAAAATGTTCAATAAGAATTTATAATAGTATAAAAGAAAATAATGCAGCTTTCACAAGAGTATAGACCTAGCTTTGTAAGTAATGAAGAACTAATAAGATTAGGATCTCGTTTCGACGGTGGATATGTAGTATTAAAGAAACAAATAAAAGAAACAAATTGTTTAGTGAGTTTTGGGATATCAGATAATTGGGACTTTGAAGAAGAGTTTCATAATTTAAGTAATTGTGAAGTAGATGCGTATGACTACTCTATTGATAAAAATTTTTGGTTAGACAGATTTAAAAAAGATTTGGTAAAATTTCTGTGTCTTAAAATATTTAAACCAAAGAAAATAAAAAATATGTTCAAATACTTTTTTTTTAAATCTTTTTTTAACAAGAAAACAAATTCTTTTAATAAGGAAAAAATTGGAAATAAAGATGGTGAACTAAGCTTTAATTCTATTATGCAAAAACATCGTGAAAAAAAAATATTTCTAAAATCTGACATAGAAGGTGGTGAATTTTCCTTTTACAAAGATATTGAAAAATTTGACAATATAATAGGTATAGCCATTGAATTTCATAATGTAATTGAAAAAAATGAATTGATTAAAAATTTTCTACAAAATTTAAAAAAATTTAAATTGATCCATATTCATGCTAATAATCTTGTACCAGTAAATAACAGCTCTCACTGTTTAGAAATGACATTTGCAAGAAATGAATATTTATATAATTCTGAAAAATTCAATGATAAAAAATACCCAATTAAAGGTCTTGATTATCCAAATGCAAAAAGAGGAAAGGATATAGAAATTAATTTTTTATGAAAAATAAAATTTTATTTCCAGTCTTAATAGTTCTATGGGTTCTTTCTCTAATTTTTATAGCTAATAATGTTCACAAAAATTTTGATAAAATTTTAATTTTCAAAAATAATTTGAAAAAAAAAAGTTATGTTAATGCAAATGCTTATAAAGTAAATATTGATCGAGTATTAAAATTAAATAAAAAAACAGCTTATGTATTGTATGACGGTAAGGAAGAAAATTTCAACGCCCTTAATCTAGAAATTTTTACTCAAGATGGTTTTCTGATAACATCGGGACAAGAAAAACAGTTAAATATGCCAAGTGATTTTACCTTAGAAAAAAAAGGTGGCTTAAAGAATGTATTATTCTTAGGAAATAAAAGATTTGGCTTAATTTCTGCAAAAAAAAATAATTGCTATTATTCGAAAATTTTTAATTTTACAGATAACAAAAATTTTTTAAATTTTAATTGTCTACCAGATGAAGCTAATACAGATTATAACGGGCTTGGGAGTAGCGTTGTATATTATAATGACAAATTATTAATTTCGTTAGGTACAGTAGATGCAAATTTGACATTAAATAGTGAGTTATCACAAAATGATAATTCTCCTTATGGCAAAATCTTAAGCATAGATAATGACTCCTTGCTTGGAAAAAAGAGTCCACAAATAAATGTATTTTCAAAAGGTCACAGAAACCCTCAAGGTATGACTAAAATAAACAATCAAACTTTTAGTGTAGAGCACGGTCCTAAAGGAGGTGATGAATTAAACAAAATTTTAAAAGATAGAAATTATGGATGGCCTATAAGTTCATATGGAACGCGGTATATGGTTGACAATGATGGAAAACACTTGCCATTAAGTCACGAGAGACTTGGTTTTGAAGAACCGATGATCGCTTTAGTACCTTCTGTTGGTATTTCTGCTTTGAATAAGTGTCCTTCAAAGCTCAAGCAATATTATAAAAAAAATTGTTTAATAGCTCTTTCTCTTTACGGAAATAAATTAAGAAAAGGAAGATCTTTAATTATTTTTCTAATTGACGATAATCTTAATAAAGTAAATTCAGTTGAGCAGATTTATTTGGGTAGTTTGGGTGAGTTACGCTTAAGGCACTTTGTTACTAATTCAAAGAATGAAATATTTGAGGATAAAAATGGAAACATATATGTTTCTGCAGACAAAGAGGGTATTTACAAGATTTCATTTAGTGATTTTAGACTATGATAAGTAATTAGTAATTTTGTATGTATCATTAATTAAAGCCGCAAATAAGTAAGCTAAAAAATATAGATTGAAAATATATAGAGACTTCGTATTTCGCAAAAATTCATCTTTTATTTTTGATTTAATCATAAAAAGATAAATAAATAAAAACATGGGCTCAAAATATTTCTGAAAAATCATATGATAACTGAAGCCAAGTAAAAGAATAAAAATTAAGAAGATATTATCTTTATCTTCTCTGATTAAATCATAGACCATAAAAAGACCAATCACAGAAGTAGCGAAGAATAAAAAATTATTATCAAAAATCAGTCTAGATAATTTAAGAAAGAAACCTCCACCAATTTTATAATTGTAGTCAAAAAATATAAACATAAGAATGGCTATTAAAGAGATAATTAAATGTGGAATTAATTCCTTATAACTAATGTTTTTGAAAATTGAATTTAATTTTTGATTGTTAAATATATGTAGTAAATAAACTGGAATAAGATAGAACGAAATAATGGAAGAACTTACCAAAATTGTATTATTAAAATTAAAATCAAAATTAACAATTATTTTCGGATTAAATAGAACAAGGTAAAAACCAGGTAAGGATAAACCAAAAACAAAGAGAGATATAAAAATAAAATTTTTAAATTTTAAATTTTTAAGATAGACCATCATTAAAAATAGATAAATGTATGCATAATACTGTCTTGTGTATACTGCTAAGGAAAGATAAAAAGATTGAAAAAAAATTTCCTTGCTAAGTGAAGATTTATAAAATTTATCTTTTTTATTCCAAGAAATAAAATAATATAAAAAAATTAAAAAGAATATTAGAGCAGTTGTGGAGGAGTTCGCCCAAATTGCAGAAGATCGAAAAGATGGTAGGAAAAATACCATTGATACAATCAAAATTAAATTGGTTTTGCTAAGTTGTGAGAATTGTAATTTTAGACATTTATAAAATAAGTAAGGAGTTAAAAAACAGATCAAAAAATAAAATAATCTCGTAAAATTTTGAGATCCAGTAATTGATAATAATTGAGAGAGTACTAGATAATGTAAAGGAGTGTGGGAAGAGTACTCATCTTGTAAAAAATTCATCTCATTTTTTAAAGAGATTACAAAATTCCAGGTTTTATTGAAGTCTAATATAAATCCACCACTTCCCGCTGAGTCCTCATCAATATAAAACCCGAGGCAAAAGCTTATTATTGCAAAAAGAAGCAGAAAATAACTAAGTTTTAAATCTTTGGTAGTATTCATTAATTGGATATCGCTTTGTCTAAATCGTTAATAAAATCTCTATTTGTTGGAAGTCTATTACTTTTAATTAATTCAATTATACTATCATAATTTAATTTAATATGGTTTATGCACTTTTTTAATGAACTTAAATTTCTCTCACACAAAAATACCCCTTTATATAACCCAATCAAATAATTAAGTTCTTTAAAAACAATTACTGGTTTCCCTCTTGCCAAAGCCTCTAACAGCACCATTGGATGCCCTTCGGTGAAAGAAGGAAGTATAAAAATTGAGTGATTATCATAGAGCTTTATGAGTTTTTTGGTATCGGTCTCAATATTTAAAATTTTAATATTTTTAGCTTCCGAAAGAATTTCTTTTTCTGCTGCTGCACCCACTATTGTGAGCGAAATATTCTCATCATTTTTGATAATATCTATCAAAGAAAAAACTCCTTTTTCTTTTTTTAACCTTCCAACATAAATTAGTTTTGGTACAAATGTTGAATTTAAATTATTTTCACTAAACCACTCTGGATTGAGTTGAGAGGGCGAAACTATTTTTCCGTCATTTCCTCTAAGTATTTTTTTTGAGCAGCTAATTGTATCTGTTAAAGTTTTAGAGATATTAAACATTATACCATAAATTATTTTACCGATAAATCCAAATTTCGCTTGATACTCATCAAATCCATCACTTCTCAAATAGACAAATACTTTTCTTCTAAAAATAGATAGGAACAAAGTTGCTAAAAAAGTATATGGGGTAATAGAAAATACAAGATATTTTGTTTTGAGTTTTAAAGTTTTGAGTATTGATAAAAGATAACTAATAACATTAGTATTTAAACTTACATTGAATCTAGACCTGTCTACTTCAAATGCTCTTTTGATATTAAATTTTCTTGCAATCAATAAAACTTCATAAATATTAGACAACTCTTCTGGTGTAGATTTCATGTCAATATTATCACAATAACATGCCTTCTCATCCATATAAAATTTTTCATTAGAGATAATAATAAGGCTGTTCATTATTTTTCTTTGTTGATTTTAAGCACTCCTATAAATGCCTCTTGGGGAATTTCAACCTTTCCAAATTGCTTTGATCTTGCTTTTCCTTTTTTTTGTTTTTCTAATAATTTTCTCTTACGATCGGTAGCTCCACCTCCATGAATTTTTGTTAAAACATCTTTCTTAAAACCTTTAATAGACTCTCGAGCAACAATTTTTCCACCAATTGCTGCTTGAACAGGGATCATAAAATTGTGCCTTGGAATTAAATCTTTTAGTTTTTCGCATACCTGACGTCCTGTTTTCTGGGCAAAATCTTTATGAATGATCATTGCTAACGCGTCAACAGGCTCTGAATTTACCAAAATTCCTAATTTTACAAGCTCTCCCTCTCTATATCCAGATATCTCATAATCAAAACTGGCGTAACCACTCGAAACAGATTTTAATCGATCATTAAAATCGAAAACAACTTCATTTAAAGGCAAATCATAGGTAAGCACTGCTCTGTTTCCTGAGTAAGAAAGATTTGTTTGAACGCCTCTTTTATCTTGGCAGATTTTTATTATCGAACCTAAATATTCATCAGGAGTTATTATAGTAGATTTTATCCAAGGTTCTTCAATTTTATCTATTTGAGATGGATCGGGCATATTGGTAGGATTTTGTAAGTCGAGAACTTTTCCCTTCGTATTATGAACTTTATATATTACCCCAGGAGTTGTGGTAATTAGACTTACATCGAATTCTCTTTCCAATCTTTCAGTTATTATCTCTAAATGTAAAAGTCCAAGAAAGCCACATCGAAAACCCAAACCTAGAGCGCTGGAAGACTCTGGATCATAAGAAAAACTAGCATCATTTAATTTTAATTTGGCTAAACCATCTTTTAGTTTCTGATATTCAGAACTATCAACTGGAAATAAGCCACAAAAAACTACTGGCTTGCTAGGTTTAAAACCTGGTAAAGGATTAGAAATTGGATTAATTGCATCACATATGGTATCACCAACTTTTGTTTCTGATAATGATTTAATACCAGTAATTATAAAACCTATTTCACCGGAATTTAATTCATCAATATCTATTGGTTTTGGAGTAAAAACACCAACTTTTTCAATAACATACTCTTGATCACTCGACATTAATTTGACTTTCATATCTTTTTTTAATTTCCCATTAATTACTCGAACAAGAATAACAACACCTAAATAGCTATCGTACCAACTATCAACTAATAAACATTTTAGTTTCTCATTTAAAATGCCCTTTGGGGCTGGAAGTTTTTTAATTATACCCTCTAAAATTTCATCAATCCCCTCACCAGTCTTACCTGAGCAAGGAATAGCATTAGAGGTTTCTATACCAACAACATCTTCAATTTCTTTTTTAGTTTTTTCAATATCAGAAGCGGGTAAATCTATCTTATTTAATACAGGTATTACCTCATGATTTATCTCAAGAGCTTGATAAACATTCGCTAAGGTTTGAGCTTCAACACCCTGGGTACTATCAACTATTAATAATGAACCCTCACATGCTGACAATGATCGACTAACTTCGTATCCAAAATCGACATGACCAGGTGTATCTATAATATTTAAAACATAGTTCTTACCATCTTTAGCTTTATAATTTAATTTAACAGTTTGAGCTTTAATTGTGATACCTCTCTCTCTTTCGATGTCCATAGAGTCTAAAACTTGCTGTTTCATTTCACGATCAGATAAACCACCACATTTATGTATAATCCTGTCAGCAATTGTTGATTTACCATGATCAATATGCGCAATTATTGAAAAATTACGAATTCTATCGATATCTGACATTATGACCTGATGTTCCCGCCTGTTTTGTTTTCAACTTCTTTGATAATTTTATCACTAATTTGATTTAGATCATTATCAGAAAGAGTCCTGTCATCTGCTTGGATAGAAATATTAATAGCTACTGATTTTTTATCTGCTGGTAAATTTCCACCTTCAAAAACATCAAAAATATTTACTGATCTTATATTGCTATCTAAATCTTTGATAATCTTATTTAACCTACCTACCTGATAATTTTTATCAATTAAAAAGGCAAAATCTCTCTCAGATGCTTGGAAGTCAGAAAATTTGAAGTTTTCTTTTGATACTCTCATCTTTTTATTTGGTTTTGGAATATTGTCTAAAAAAACTTCAAATCCACAAATATTTTTTTCTTTATAATTTAATTTAGAAATAATTGATGGGTGAATTTCCCCAAATTGTGCTAGTAATGGTCCATTAGTTGTTTTGAAGTTTATTGAACCTGACCTTCCAGGATGGTAACAGTTTTTTGATTTGTCATTAACTATTAAATGGTCTTCGTTAATTCCCATTTCAATTAAAGTTTTAATTACATCTGTCTTCATATCAAAAATATCTACACTTCTAGTTTTTTCAGACCAACTTTTTTTATTTATTTGTCCAGATTTTACTGCTCCAATCACAATTTGCTGTTCTCCAGGTTTTTTTCCATAAAAAACTGGTCCAATTTCAAATAAAGCAATATCTTGAAATCCTCTGTCATGGTTTTTCTTCAAATATAAAAGTAAATTTGAAAATATCGATCTTCTTAATACATTTAATTCCTTCGAAATCGGATTTACTATAAAGATTGAACTACTACTATCGTTGATTAAATTGTCAATTTTTTGATCTGTAAATGACCAGGTAACAGCTTCATAATAGCCTTTATATGAAATAGATCGTTGACCAAGGTGAAACAATTTTTGTTGAAAGTTGAGTGTCTCCCTATTTCTTATTTTTTCAGGTTCTATAAGATTAATTTTATCAAATCCTTTTATTCTAATGAGCTCTTCTATTAGATCTATTTCTTGATTTATGTCCGGTCTCCATGTTGGAATGAAGACTGTAAGTTTTTTTTTTACTTTTTTAGTAGAAAATCCGAGAGAATTTAGTATTTTTTTTATTTCACTCTCAGAAATTGAAAAGCCAATTATTTTTTTAAATTTACTAGTTTCAAATTCAATTGATTTACTTTTATATTCTTTTTTTCCTGAAATATTAAACTTGCTTGCCTCACCTCCACAAATTTTTAAAATTAAATCAGCGGCAATTTTTAAGCCATCGATCATTGAATTAGGATCTATACCTCTTTCAAATCTATATTTAGCGTCAGTATCGAGGCCCAGCTGTTTTGATGTTTTTCTTATTGATGCTGGTAGAAAATATGCTGACTCTAAAAGAATATTTTTTGTATCTATTTTTGTCGCAGATTTTGTTCCACCAATAATACCTCCTAAACCTAGAACTCCGCTTTTATCCGCTATAACACACATATCCTTTTGAAGTGTGTATTTTTTATCATCAAGAGCTGTAAAACTCTCACCCTTTTTCGAATTTCTTACAATAATTTCTTTATCAATCTTATCAGCGTTATAGGCGTGTAGAGGTCTGTTTAAATCGAACATAACATAATTAGTAATATCTACCACTGCCGAAATAGGTTTAAGACCTAAAGAATTAATTTTATCTTTCAACCATTTAGGACTTTCTTGATTTTTTATTCCTGTAATTAAACAACTGCCAAACGCTAGACATCCTTGGTTTTTTTCTTTTGTTATTGAAACTTTGATATTCTGATTTTTTTTCTGATTAATCTTATCTTTTTTTAAATTTAATAATTTTCCGACCCCTGCAGCTGCAAGATCTCTTGCTATTCCTCTGACTCCTAAACAATCAGGGCGGTTAGGTGTTATCGACAAGTCAATAACTTTTTCACCCGAGCTTTTAAAAAAACTTTTGCCTATTTTGTTAGTCATGTTTTTAAGCTCAATAATACCAGCGCTTTCCTCCGATATGTTAAGTTCACTCTCAGAGCAAAGCATACCCCTTGACTCAACCCCTCTGATCTTAGCTATTTTTAATTTCATTTTTGTTTTAGGTATTGTAGCTCCAGGAGGGGCATACACTGTGACCAAACCCTCTCTTGCGTTATCTGCACCACAGACAACTTTAACAACAGAGGTTCCACCAATACTTACATCACAAAGTTTAAGCTTATCAGCGTTTGGGTGCTTTTCGGTTTTTAATATTTTCACAATCTTGAATTCAGACATATTTCCAGAACTTTCTTTAATGCCCTCAACTTCAAGTCCAATGTTTGTTAATTTTTCTATTATTTCATTTATACTGGTTTTTGTATTTAAATGATTTTTTAGCCAAGATAATGTTAAAATCATCTGCTCAATCCCCTATAGTTAGTTGGAACATCTAATGGATCGAAACCAAAATGATTGAGCCACCTGTAATCGGTTTCAAAAAATGCTCTTAAATCGTTTATTCCATATTTTAGCATTGCAAGACGATCGATTCCCATTCCAAAAGCAAAACCTTGGTATTTTTTTGGATCTACTTTAGTGTTTTTTAAAACATTAGGGTGAACCATACCGCAACCTAAAATCTCCAACCATTTATCACCATCTCCGATTATAATTTTACCGTTTTCAATTTTGTAACCAATGTCTACCTCAGCAGATGGCTCTGTGAATGGAAAATGGCTAGGTCTAAATCTCATTTTAATTTTCTTCACTTCAAAAAACTCTCTTATGAAATAATTTAGACATCCCTTAAGGTGACCCATGGTAATATTTTTATCTATGTGTAAGCCCTCTAGTTGATGAAACATGGGTGCGTGAGTTTGATCACTATCACATCTATAGGTTCTACCGGGTACTATAATTTTAAATGGTGGCTGTCCATTAAGCATAGTTCTTATTTGAACGGGTGAAGTGTGAGTTCTTAGAAGTGTTTTTTTATCTTTATCAAGGTAAAAGGTATCGTGCATATCTCTTGCGGGATGATCTTCTGGAGTGTTTAAAGCTGTAAAATTATTATATTCCGACTCTACATCTGGACCTTCAGCAACTGAAAAACCTACCTCAGAAAAAATAGAAGATATTTCATCAATTACTTGAGAGACAGGATGAATTTTTCCATTTTGAACAGATCTAATTGGTAAAGTTATATCTATTTTTTCGTCTTTAAGTTTCTGATTTATCTCAAGATTTTCAAAATCTTTAAATTTTTTTTCTATTTTAGATGTGAGTTGATCTTTAATTGAATTTAATTCTTTAGCAAAATTTTTCCTTTCTTCGGAATTAAGTGAACCCATTTTTTTAAATTGAAGAGAAATAGAGCCATTTTTTCCAAAAAATTCTGACTTTAAATTTTGAAGATCTTCCTTATTTTTAATTTGAGAAAATTTGGTCTCAAAGCTATTTAAAATATTATTTAGATCACTCATAAATTTTGATTCTTTTATAATTTATAAGATAAATCAAAGACCTTAATTAGTTAAGGGATGATTGAACTTTTTTTACAATAGTTTTGAATACTTCAGGGTTATTATAAGCTAATTCCGCCAACACTTTTCTATCAAGTTTAATTTTAGATTTAGCTAATCCATTTATAAACCGTGAATAAGTCATGCCTTCGTCTCGTACTCCGGCGTTTATTCTTTGAATCCATAATGATCTAAATTCTCTTTTTTTAGCTTTTCTGTCTCTGTAAGCATACTGCATAGCTTTTTCCATAGCTTGGCGAGCAACTCTAATTGTATTTTTTCTTCTACCGTACTGACCTTTGACAGCCTTAAAAACTTTTTTATGTTTAGCTCTACTTACAACACCTCTTTTTGTTCTAGCCATTTTATCCTCTTAGATTGTAGGGCATGTACGACTTCACAATCTTAGCATCTTGTGGGGACATAATAGTTGTACCCCTTTGCTTTCGAATTTGTGAATTAGTCCGCTTAATCATCCCGTGTCTTTTATTTGCTTGAGGCATTTTTACTTTACCTTTTGCAGTTAGTCTAAATCTTTTTTTTGCTGAGCTTTTTGTTTTTAGTTTAGGCATAATAATTCGGTTTTATATATATATAATTTGACCTTTACAAGTTATTATTAACTATTCTAATTGGGCTGAATTATCATAATCATCTGCCTTCCTTCAAATTTAGCATGAGTTTCAACCTTGGCAATATCTTTTGTATCTTCGACAATTCTTTGCATTAAATTTTTACCCAATTCTACATGTTGCATTTCCCTACCTTTAAATTTTACTGTAAATTTCACTTTATCTCCTTTTGAAATAAACTTCCTGGCATTCTTTAATTTAAAATTATAATCATGTATTTCTGTTCCTGGTCTAAGCTTTATCTCTTTAATTGAAACTACTCTTTGTTTTTTTTTTGCTAAGTTGGCTTTCTTTTGTAAATCATATTTATACTTCCCTATATCCATAATTTTACAAACAGGAGGATTTGCATTTGGTGATATTTCAATAAGATCTAGATCTTCTGATTTGGCTGTTTCAATAGCTTTTTTTAAAGGTAAAACTCCTAAATTATTTCCACTACTATCAATAACTTGAACATCGAGAGCTCTAATTTTTTCATTGGCTCTAGGACCATACTTTTTTTCTCTTCTTTGAAAGTAATTTGGTTTAAAGTTTGACACTTATTATAAAGGAAGCTTGTTCAAGGATAACATATTTTTAATTAAATCTTTTCTCTTAATAGACTCTTGTTTTTCAGAACCTAGTTTTCTTATTGAAATTGTGTCAGCTTCTTCCTCTTTTTTTCCACAAATAAGAAGATAAGGAACTTTAGCTAAAGAATGCTCTCTGATTTTGTAATTTATTTTTTGATTTTTTAAATCCACTTCACATTTTATACCTTCTTTAAATAAATCTTCAAATAACTTTTTTGCATATTTATTGTTATCTTCTGATATCGGAAGCACTACAGCTTGTGTTGGTGATAACCAAAAAGGTAGTTTACCTGCATAATTTTCTATTAATATTCCAATAAACCTCTCAAGAGATCCAAATAATGCTCTGTGTAACATCACTGGTACTTTTTTTGCTCCATCTCTATCAATAAAAGATGCGCCTAATCTTCCTGGAAGATTTAAGTCAACTTGTAAAGTACCACATTGCCAGTCTCTACCAATTGCGTCTCTAAGAACAAACTCAATTTTAGGACCATAAAAAGCTCCTTCGCCCTTATTGATTGAGTACTCAAGTTTTGATTTTTTTACTGCAGTGAGTAATGCTGCTTCTGATTTGTCCCAGATCTTATCATCGCCAACTCTTTTTTCAGGTCTATCTGAATATTTTAAAATGATATTATCAAAACCTAAACTCTTGTAAATATCAATAATAAGATTAGTTACTGTCAGACATTCTTCGGTTATTTGTTCTTCAGAACAAAAAATATGTGCATCATCTTGTGTGAATGCTCTTACTCTGAGCAATCCATGTAAAGCTCCTGAAGGTTCGTATCTGTGAACTTTTCCAAATTCAGATAACTTTAAAGGTAAATCTCTATAACTTTTTAAACCTTGATTAAATATTTGGACGCAGCCTGGACAATTCATCGGTTTTACTGCAAAAACTTTTTTGTCCGGTGTTTCTGATGTATACATATGTTCACCAAATTTTTCCCAGTGACCTGACTTTTCCCACAGGGACTTATCGAGTAACTCTGGAGTATTAATTTCCTTATAACCTGCAATTCTTTGCTTTGCTCTCATATAATCAATTAATCTTTGAAATAAATTCCAACCTCTTTCATGCCAGAAAACAGATCCTGGGCTCTCTTCCCTAAAATGGAATAAATCCATTTCTTTTCCTAATTTTCTATGATCTCTTTTTTCAGCCTCCTCAAGTCTATGTAAATAATCATCTAGATCTTTTTTATTACTCCAGCATGTTCCGTAAATTCTTTGAAGCATTTCATTATTTGAGTCCCCTCTCCAATAGGCACCAGATACCTTTGTTAATTTAAAAGCTTTCCCAATTTTCCCTGATGATGACAAATGAGGACCTCTGCACAAATCGTGCCAAGTATCACCGTGATGGTATATAGAAAGCTCTTCATTTTTTGGAATGCTTTCGATGATTTCTGCTTTATACTTTTCACCAATCTTTTCAAAATGCTCAATAGCCTTTTTTCTTTCCCATACCTCTCTTTTTGTTTTAACGTCTCTATCAATTATCTCAGACATTTTTTTTTCAATTTTTTTTAAGTCATCGCTAGTAAAAGGTTCTTTTCTTGCGAAGTCATAATAAAAACCATTTTCTATAACCGGACCTATAGTCACTTGGGTTTTTGGATATAGTTCTTGAACTGCCATGGCCATTATGTGTGCAGCATCGTGTCTCAAAACCTCTAAACCCTCTTTATCTTTGGACGTTATAATTTTTACTCTTGAGTTGACTGTAATTTTATGACTTAAATCTTTGAGCTGTCCATTTACCTCCATTATAAGAGCAGATTTTTCTAGGGACTTACTTATATTTTTTGCTAACTCAAACCCGTCGATCGATTGATTAAATTTGATTTTTTTTCCATCTGTAAGTTGAATTTCAGGCATTTAAATATTTAAGATTTTTTTATATGCAACAAAAGTTGATCTACACATATTTTCAACGTCAAATTTTTTTACTATGTTTTTTCTACCTTCGTTTCCGATTGAATTCAACGTTTCTTTATCTTTCTCCATCAAATTGTTTAACAATTGACCTAATTCTCGTGGATCATCATGCTGGTACAAAAAACCTGACTTTCCATTTAAAATTGTTTCTTTTGAACCTCCTAAATTACTAGCTAATATTGGAATCTTCATCGCTTGAGCTTCAACTGAAACTCGACCGAAAGCCTCAGGTCTTACAGATGAAGAAACAACAACATCTGCTAATGAATATGCAGTAGGCATATCTTTACAATGATCAATAAAAGTAATTTTTTTGTTTAAATTATATCTTAAAATTAAGTCCTCAATTTTTTTTTGATATACATTTCTTCCTTGGTTTGAGCCCAAGATTATTGCTTGAAAATTAGATTTGTCATGATCCTCAACAAGAATATTTAAAGCTTCTATAAATTTATCATGACCCTTCCAACTAGTAAGTCTACCTGGTAATAAAATAATAAATTTATTTTCATTTATTTTCCAATCAGAAATAAGCTTATTTTTTTTAAATTCCGATATGTTTTTTGGATTAAAATAATCTAAATTTATTCCTCTAAAAATTACCATTAATTTATTCTTGGGATTCAAATAATTTTTATAATTTTCATTTATATGATTGAAAATAAAATTTGATCCAGCAATTGTAAGTTTTGCTTTGAGCATAATACTGTTATAATATTTTTTTATCCCATTTTTGAAGTCATAAGTCCCATGAAATGTTGTTATAAATTTTCTCCTAGTTATTAAACAACATAGATAGCACGACCAAGCCGGCGCTCTACTTCTTGCATGAACTATATTTATATTTAACAGCAAGACGATAAAAACCAACACAACTGCATTAAATAAAATAAGAATTGGATTTTTGGAATGAACTGGAAGTTTGATAATCGAAACTTTATCCTTTCTGACATATTTTGTTAATGAACCACCGCTTGTAACAATATAAGACTTACAATCATTTTCTGGCAAATAGTGTGCTAAATCGTAACAACCAGTTTCGGCTCCACCAAATCCAAGTTTGGGTATTACTTGTAAAACTTTAATTTTTGATGTCATAAAAATATAATATATAACAAATAAAATTGAGAAATTTATGAAAAAATATAAATATTTGAGATTGTCTAAAACAAAAAAGCTCAGGTATTTAAGCAATTATCTCAAAAAAAAACTATATATAATTTTTCTACCAGGTTTTATGTCTGATATCGAAGGGGAAAAACCAACGACTTTTCGAAGATACGCCATAAAAAAAAAATTGGGGTTTTTAACTTTAGAGTACTCTGGTCACGGAAAATCCTCGGGAGATTTTACAAAAGGAAATATCTCTGAATGGACTAGTGATACTAAAAACTTGATTAGAAAAATTGTAAAAAGGAATAGTTTTATTTTAGTAGGTTCAAGCATGGGGGCATGGATTGCACTGAATCAATTTAAGTATTTTAAAAAACAAATTAAAGGTTTTATTGGTATTGGTTCGGCTCCTGAATTTCTAGATAGGTTAATGTGGAGAAAATTTCCAAAAAAGATAAAAAAAGAAATAAGAGAAAAAGGTATGAGTATTATTAAGCACGGAAACTCAAAATTAAAACAGCGACAATATGAATATCCTATAACTTATCAATTAATTAAAGATGGTAGAAAAAATAAAGTTTTATCTAAAAAGATAAATTTAAAGATCAGTCTAACGATGTTTCATGGACAAAAAGATGAAGTAGTACCAACATCATTTTCAAAAAAAATAATCAAATTATTTACAAAAGCTGAAAAAAAATTAGTCATAATTAAAAATGGTGATCATAGCTTGTCACAAAAAACAAATTTAAAAAAGATAACCAAAGAATTAGACAGATTAATTTCTCAAGTCTCTTAAACCCTCTTTATAAGAAGGATATTTCAACTTTATTTTAAGTATTTTTTTCATCTTAAAATTATCTACTTTCTTTGAATCTTTATAAAAATCTTTAATTGAACCTTGAAGTTTATTAGAATTTACTGAGCTTAAATCATTTATATTTAATAATTTTGCTGCATATTTCGTGATCTCTTCATTTGAAGCTGGAAAATCATCTGAAATATTAAATATTTCTCCTTTAATCTTGTTGTTATTTAGAACTTTATCTAAAACTCTTGCTATGTCTTCTACTCTTATTCTAGAAAAAAACTGATTATTTTTTTTAATATAAATTCTTGGACCATTTTTCAATCTTTTTAATGCATTATTCTCTTTTGAATATATGCCTGACAATCTAAGAATATTTAAATTTAATTTATATTTTGAAAAAAGTTTCATCCAAGATTTTTCGGCACCCAAACGTCCTTTTCCCATATTTGTCCTTGTTTTTAATTTTGACTTTTCTGAAACCCATTTTCCACTATGATTCCCATACACACTTGTTGCAGACAAATAAACTATTTTCTTCTTGAAATCAAAACTAAGTAAAGGCCCAAAGTTTTCTACAACAAGATCTCTATGTTTCTTAGGAGGTATGGATACTATTATATAATCTGAACAAAGTATTTCATAATATATATTCTTATCAAATTCATAATCTTTAAACTTAAAAGATATATATTTCTTTTCTTTAAAAAATTTTAATTTTGTTTTTGATGTTGAGGTTGCATTAAAACTAAATTTTTTTTTCTTTTTAATTAAATGCTCAATATAATATTTTGCAACTTGGCCAAACCCGAAGAAAAAGTATTTTTCTGTCATTAAGCGCTTATAGCTTTATTCTCTCTTAATGAAATTGGATTATCTAGTTTATCCAACATTTCTTTTGGACATACTTGTTTAAAATTACTTAACTCGCTTTCAAAATTATTCAAAATTTTCTCTGTGATTTTTGAACTTGTGTCCCTATGAAATTCATTAAGCAAATTTTTTAAATATTCTTTCCAGAATTTAGTTTCAGGACTTAACCATACAACTGATTGAGGATTAACATAATTTTCAAAAATATTTTTAGGATCGTAAATAAATGCCATACCTCCTGTCATACCGGCAGCAAAATTATCCCCTACTTTACCAAGTATTACAGTGGTGCCTCCGGTCATGTATTCACATCCATTAGAACCACAGCCCTCAACTATTCCAGTTGCTCCTGAGTTTCTCACGGCAAATCTCTCACCTGCTTTTCCTGAAGCAAACATTTTTCCCGAAGTTGCTCCATACATTACAGTGTTTCCAATAATAACATTATCATTTGATATTAATTTACTTTTGGATGAGGGCCGTACAATAATTTTTCCACCCGATAATCCTTTACCAACATAATCATTTGAGTCTCCATTTACTATTATTTTAATTCCTTTTGATAAAAAGGCACCTAAAGATTGACCTGCTGAACCATTTAAATTTATAGTAATAATATCGTCCTTGAGTGCATTATTTCCAAATTTGCTATGAAGATAATGCGATAGCCTTGTACCAATAGCTCTTTGAGTATTCTTAACATCATAAGAAAGATTAATTTTTTTATCTAACTGAAAAGAATTTTTAATCTCATCCCAAATTTTCACATCCAAAGTATCAGGTACAGGGTTAATAGCCCTTTTTTCACAATATCTTGGATTTTTACCTGGGTCTGTTAGAACAAGTAAAGGATTAAGATCAAGGTCATCCAGATTTGGTGAGCCTCTGCTTACTTGGGTTAATAAATCCGTTCTTCCAATAATTTCATTTAAATTTTTGTAACCAAGTGAAGCTAATATTTCTCTTACTTCCTGAGCAACAAAGTTAAAAAAATTAACTACTTTTTCTGGAGTTCCAGTAAATTTTTTTCTAAGCTCGTCATCTTGCGTACAAACTCCAACGGGACAGGTGTTTGAATGACACTGCCTTACCATGATACATCCCATTGCAATCAATGATGAGGTTCCCATTCCAAATTCTTCAGCACCCATCATTGCAGCTATAATTACATCTCTTCCAGTTTTCAAACCTCCATCTGTTCTTAGTGTAACCTTGTGCCTTAAATTATTTAGTGTTAGAATTTGGTGCGCTTCTGTTAGTCCCATTTCCCAGGGTATTCCCGCATACTTAACACTTGTTTGAGGGCTTGCTCCCGTGCCTCCGGAATGACCTGAGATTAGAATTACATCAGCTTTTGCTTTAGCTACTCCAGCAGCAATAGTTCCAATCCCAGTAGAAGCAACTAACTTTACTCCAATTCTTGCTTTGGGATTAACTTGTTTAAGATCGTAAATAAGTTGTGCTAAGTCTTCAATAGAATAAATATCATGATGAGGTGGAGGTGAAATTAAAGTTACTCCAGGTGTTGAGTGTCTTAATCTAGCAATATCTTTTGTAACTTTAAATCCAGGTAGCTGCCCCCCTTCGCCTGGCTTAGCGCCTTGAGCTATTTTGATTTCGATTTCATTGCAATTGTTTAAATAATTCACTGTGACGCCAAACCTTGCAGAAGCAACTTGTTTTACTCTTGAATTGGCAGAATCGCCATTGTTTAAAGTTTTAAATCTTCTTTCATCTTCACCGCCCTCCCCGCTGCATGACGCTCCTTTTACTCTATTCATACCGATTGCTAAAGTCTCGTGAGCTTCTTCTGAAAGTGCTCCATGAGACATGCTTCCACTTCCAAATCTTGTTGTTAGGGTCTCTTTAGGCTCGACTTCGTTAATATCGATTGGACTTTTGTCGCTCTTAAAATTAAGTAAATCTCTTAAATTAATAGGTGGTAAGTTATGTATGCCATCAGAATATTTTTTGTAAGTTTCATAAGACCTGGTTCCAACGGCATGTTGAAGAGTATGAATTAATTTTCCTTGAAATTGATGGTCCTCTCCAGTTTTTCTATATTTATATATACCTCCAATGGGGAGTATTATTACGTCCTTTTTATATGCTTTCTCATGTAAAGATTTAATTTTTTCCTCAATTCCCTTAATTCCAATACCTGAAATTCTTGAGACCATGCCTGGAAAATAATCTGAGACTAAAGCTCTACTTAAACCAACAGTTTCAAAATTACATCCACCTCTATAAGCGCTAATAACTGAAATACCCATTTTAGACATAATTTTTAGAAGTCCATTTTCAATAGACTTTTTGAACCTATCAACACAAATATTAAATTCTAATTTTCCAAATAATTTTTTTTCATATCTTTGGTAGATACTATCTATTGTTAAATAAGGATTTATAGTTGTTGCTCCGACACCAATCAAAACTGCAAAAGAGTGGGTGTCAAGAGTCTCTGAAGTTTCAATATTTAAAGAACAATAACCTCTTAATCCCATATTAACTAAATGTGAATTTACTGCACCCACCGATAAAGCCATGGGAATATTAGCTCTATTTTCAGATATATTTTTATCGCTTAAAATAAGAGCAGTAAAACCCTCACGTACTGAAGTTTCTGCTTCGTTTTTAATTCTTTCTAAACTTTCTCTCAAACCTTCGTTTATGCTGAAAGTGCAATCAACCATTTTTATCTTTTTTGAAAAAATCTTTTTAAACTTTTTTAGTTGGGAGTTTGATAAAATCGGACTATCTAAAACATAAATATTTTCCTCTGTAAGATTATCAAAGTCTAGGATATTTCCTAAATTTCCGAAGCGAGTTTTTAAGCTCATTACCTTATTTTCTCTTAAAGAGTCTATAGGAGGATTTGTTACCTGGCTAAAATTTTGTCTAAAGTAATGTGACAAAGGTCTAAAATGACTTGACAGTACAGCTACAGGAGTATCATCACCCATAGAACCGGTTGCTTCTTTTCCTTCTTCTACCATGGGATGTAAGATTAATTCTAGATCCTCAATACTATATCCTGAAAGGTATTGTCTTTTTCTTAATTCGCTTCCTTTAAAATTTATCTCTTCTGAGTCAGAAGATATTTTTTTATCAAGATCAACTATTTGGCTGTCAAATTTTTTATAATTTTTGGATAAGTAATCTTTTAACTCGCTATCTTTATAAAACTTTCCTTCTTTTAGGTCTACTGCAATAATTTCTCCAGGGCCAAGTCTTCCTTTTTTGATTATTTTCTCTTCAGGTAAGGTTATCATTCCTGTTTCTGAACCTGCGAATAATAGATTATCTGATGTGACTGTATATCTTAGAGGTCTTAAGCCATTTCTATCTACTGCGGCTAGAACCCATTTCGAGTCTGTTGCACAAATTGCTGCTGGTCCATCCCAAGGTTCGATGGCACTATTAAGAAAATTAAAGAGTTGTTGGTGATTTTTTGGAACTGTTTTACTTCTTTTGGACCAAGCATCTGGTATCATCATTAATTTTATTAAAGGAGCCAATTTTCCAGAATGTGTAAGTAACTCAAATACATTATCCAGTGAAGCCGAGTCGGAATTTCCAGGTATTATTACAGGTTTTAAGTCTTCAATATTTTTAAATAAGTGACTGGACATATCCTGCTCATGAACTCTCATCCAATTAACATTACCTTTTAAAGTATTAATTTCTCCATTATGAGCTAAAGTTCTAAATGGTTGAGCTAAATCCCAACTTGGGAAAGTATTTGTTGAGTATCTTTGATGAAATATTGCAAATCTTGACTTAAATTTTTTATCTTTTAGATCCGGGTAAAAGTCTGACAAAGCTTCAGCTAAAAACATCCCCTTATAAACGATTGATCTTGAACTCAAAGAACATATATAAAATTCATTTAGTTGATTTTCTCTTGCAATTTTTTCAATTTTTTTTCTAGCCTCATAAAGGTCTCTTTCAAGATCATTTGTTTGTATTTTCTCTGTTTTTCTAAAAAGAACTTGAGCAATTTCAGGCCTGTTGGTTTCAGCAATTAATCCTAATACTTTTGGGTTTACAGGCACTTGTCTCCAACCATAAATATAGTAGTTTTTGTTTAATAAAACCGTTTCTATTATTGATCTACATTTTTCTTGTTTCGAGTAGTCATTTCTTGGCATAAAGACCATGCCAACACAAATTCTTTTATCGTCATCATGTTTGTGGCCTGTCTTATTAATTTTGTCTTTAAAAAAATCCGGAGAAATTTCCAACTTAATTCCAGCTCCATCACCAGACTTTCCATCTGCATCAACGGCTCCGCGGTGCCAAACAGCCTTTAAAGCATCAATACCAAATTCAACCACTTTTCTACTTTTTTTACCATCCGTTGTTGCTATCAATCCGACACCACATGCTTCATGTTCCATTTCTGGAAAATAAGAGTTGTTTTTAATTAATTTTTTTTTGTTTGAAAAATACCTTTTCTTCATGCTGCAACAACACCAATTTTTTTATTTCTTTTAGATGAGAGGTAATTATCAATCTGTGTTGCTACGTCTCTACCATCTCGAATTGCCCAAACGACAAGTGAAGCACCTCTTACTATATCACCTGCTGCAAAAACACCATCAAGATTAGTTTGCATAGTTTTGAGATCAATTTTTATAGTCCCCCATTTTGACACGGCTAACTCTTCGACATTAAATAATTTTGGTAGATCCTCGGGATCAAATCCTAAAGATTTAATAACAAGATCAGCATCTATTTTGAATTCAGATCCTTCTTTTAATATCGGCTTCCTTCTTCCAGACTGGTCTGGTTCTCCCAGCATCATTTTATTTACCTCAACTTGTCTTACTTTATTATCTTGGCCGATAAATTTTTTTGGACTAGATAGCCATACAAACTCAACACCCTCTTCTTCTGCATTTCCAACTTCTCTTGCAGAGCCAGGCATATTTTCTTTATCCCTTCTATATAAACATTTTACTGACTTTGCTTCCTGCCTGATTGCAGTTCTAACGCAATCCATTGCAGTGTCTCCTCCACCTATAACTACTACGTTTTTTCCACTTGCATTTAAGGTTCCATTGTCAAAAAGTTCAACTTTATCGCCTAGCCCTTTTTTATTTGAGGTTGTTAAAAAATCCATTGCTGGAAATATATTTTTAAGACTTGAACCTGGTATGTCTATTTCTCTTGGCTTGTAAACTCCTGTAGCAATTAAAACTGCATCATGTTTTTCCTTAAGTTCCATTAAACTTTTATCTTTTCCAACCTCAAAGTTGAGTACAAATTTAATGCCAGAGTCTTTGAGCAGTTTTGTTCTTCTCTCAACAACCTTTTTTTCTAATTTAAAATTAGGAATTCCATAAATTAGTAAACCACCTGGTCGATCATAACGATCGTAGATTGTAATTTTGTAGCCAAATTTTCTTAATTCTTCCGCACAAGCTAGTCCTGCCGGACCTGATCCTATAATACCAATACTTTGTTTTTGCTCTTTCGTGATCTTAATTGGTTTCACCCAACCCTTTTCCCAAGCAGTGTCTGTAATATATTTTTCGATAGAACCAATAGTTACAGTTCCATGGCCTGATTGTTCTATGACGCAATTGCCCTCACATAATCTGTCTTGGGGACAAATTCTTCCGCAAACCTCGGGCATATTGTTCGTACTTTGTGAAAGTTTATAGGCCTCTTCAAGTCTACCCTCTGCGGTCAGTTTTAACCAATCTGGAATATTGTTACTGAGTGGACAGTGAATTTGACAAAATGGTACTCCACATTGAGAACACCTGCTAGACTGCTCTTTTGCTTTATCATTAATGTACTCATTATAAATCTCTTGAAAATCCTGCTTACGTTTCTTTGTAAGTCTTTTCTCAGGAGTCTCTTGTTGAAGATCAGTAAATTTTAACATTTTATTTGTCATAAGTTTGAAGGGTATATTTGAAATGAGTAAAAATTTAAAGCTATTAAAGGTAACTAATATTGACCTAATTTCAAAAACCTTGAATTATATTGGGTTTTTTTTTACATATCAGGTATGCAAAAATCTAATATCATTGGTAATAAGTGGGAATTTTTTATAAATATAGATATTCATGTTAGAAATATTCATTCTATCTATTGTCCAGGGTGTCACAGAATTTTTACCAATAAGTTCATCTGCACACATAAATTTAATTTCAAAATTCACTAATGTCTCCTTCTCAGGATTGTTATTAGATATTAGTTTGCATATCGGATCTTTTCTTGCAGTGATAATTTATTTTCGAAAAGATATTTTTGAAATATTCAAAGATTTCCGAAAGTTAAGTTATTTAGTCGTTGCTGTGACACCAATATTGGTCTTAGGATTTTTAATCGCAAAAATGGGCTTTGCAGACAATTTGCGTACTTTAAAATTGATAGGGTGGATGACAATAATTTTTGGTGTCTTATTATTTATGAGTGACAAATCCAAAATAAAAAAAAACTATAAAAGTGGATTTAATTTCAAAGATGCTCTAATAATTGGTTTAATACATTCTATTGCATTAATACCTGGGGTTAGCAGATCTGGGGTGGCAATTACTGCATGTAGGTTCTTATCTTATAGCAGAGTAGACTCAGCTAAAATCTCGTTTCTGATTTCAATCCCAACTCTTTTAGCAGTGAGTATTTACGGAATTTATACTTTAAATTTAAATAAAAATATTGATTTACAATCGATAAGCATTTTGTCAATCCTGGGCTCATTTTTCTTTTCATATATAACAATTAAATACTTTTTAGAATTTTTAAAAAAATTTACGTTAAACTTTTTTGTTTACTATAGAATAATAATTGGAGTAATTATCTTATTTTATGCTTACAATTAAAAAAAATATACAACCATTCTTTTTTTTAAATCTTTTATTAGCTTTATACCCTTTGGCTTACACTTTAGGTAATCTGGCGATAAATTTATTAACAGTTGTTATTATAATTTTTGCACTTTATAAATTTAGAGGGAAGATTATTCCCTCAGAAAATAAAAATTTATCAATATCTCTAATTTGTTTTTTCTTCTACTTAATTTTAGTTACATTCTTAAGCTATTGGTTTGCAGAAAAAGAGACTGAAAATTTTTTGAATAATTTTTGGAAATCACTTTTATATCTGAGATATTTAATTTTATTTTTTATAGTTTCAATTATGATAGAAAAAGGTTACTTGAATTTAAAATATTTTTTTATTTCAGCTGCTTCATTATCATTTATTTTGGGTATAGACTTAATTGTGCAATACAATCTGGGTGTTGATTTATTTGGTTTTGAACAACCAGAACAACTAGGAAAAAGAAGATACTCAGGATTTTTTGGAGATGAATTAATAGCTGGTGGTTATTTATATAGGTTTTCTTTTTTTGCCATCTTCTTTTTTTGTTTTAAAAAACTTATAACAAAGAATCAGATTTATCTTTTTTTCTTAATTACTTTTATTTTTTTTTTAATTTCTATTTTTATCTCAGGAAATAGAATGCCATTAATGTTATTTATTTTTTCAATTTCTATTTTTTCAATTTTGGAGAGAAAACTTAGATATATTTCCGTACCTATCGTTTTTTTATTAACTTTAATATCAATCTCAATAATTAAAACAGACTTTAAAATTTTACCAGGGGAGTATAAAAATAGTGTAAGTTCTTTTTATAATAAATCTAGTGAAATTATTTTAAGATCTAAAGATTTAGTCACTAACAATCCCATATATCAGCATGAGATGATTTATGAAGATGAAAAAAAAGATGAATTTAAAGAAGCTACAAAAAATAAAATTGAATTTAAGTCTGGTCATCTAAAAATTTTTAATGCCGGCATCACAACTTGGAAACAAAATAAAATATTCGGGGGTGGTTTAAGATCGTTTAGAATTAATTGCGAATTTAAATTTAACGTTTACTGTGCTCAGCATTCACATAATTATTACACAGAAATTTTAATTAATACAGGTGTAGTCGGATTGTTTCTTTTTTTAATTATTGGTTTTTTCTCTTTAAAAAATTTTTTTAATTTATATTTTAATCAAAATTTAATATTTAAACAGAGATGTATTTTAATACCATTTTTTTTAGTAATAATTTCAGAATTTATGCCTATTAGAAGTGCAGGAAATTTCTTTTCAACTTTTAATTCAACTATCTTCTTTATTTTCCTAGCCGTGGTGGCTAATGCTAAAAAAGATAACACGATCATAGATCATATGAGGTTATAGTATTATCGAGAAGAGGTAGAGTATTCCAAAAGTTACTAAAAAAAATATCAATACCGCGTTTTTTAAAGACATAAATTATAATAACATATAAATTGGTGCGCCTGCTAGGATTTGAACCCAGAACCTCCTGGTCCGTAGCCAAGCGCTCTATCCAGTTGAGCTACAGGCGCATAGTTACGAGATATCAAAGAAAGTATTGTATTTAAAGGTTTAACATCTATATAATAAATTATGTCAGTAAAATCTGTTGTAATAACGTCTGCAACGAGAACGGCTGTTGGGTCTCTCAATAGAAGTCTAAAAAATGTACCAGGTTTCGAACTTGGTTCTGCTGTTATTTCTGACTCAATTTCAAAGTCCAAATTAAAAAATGAGGAAGTTGATGAAGTAATAATGGGTCAGGTATTAACCGGTGGAGCTGGTCAAAATCCTGCTAGGCAAGCATCTATTCATTCTGGAGTTCCAAAAGAAAAACCCGCTTTCATAGTAAATCAGGTTTGTGGCTCAGGTATAAGATCAATTGCATCAGGATTTCAAAGTATTAAATCTGGAGACTCAAAAATAGTTATCGCCGGAGGTCAAGAAAATATGTCTCTGGCTCCACATGCAATTCATTTAAGAGAGGGAAAGAAACTTGGAGACACTGAAATGACTGATACAATGATTAAAGATGGTTTATGGGATGCTTTTCATGGTTATCATATGGGTATTACAGCCGAGAATGTTGCAACTAAATTTCAAGTGACCAGAGATCAACAAGACAAGTTTGCATTAAGCTCCCAACAAAAAGCTTTAAAAGCTCAAAAAGAAAATAAATTTAAAAATGAAATAGTTAATTTTAAAATTAAATCAAAAAAATCAGAAGTGAACTTTAATCAAGATGAACATCCTAGGGATGGTATAAACTTAGAGGCACTTAAAAGATTAAAGCCAGTATTCAAAAAAGACGGGACTGTTACTGCTGGAAATGCTTCTGGAATTAATGATGGTGCCGCTGCTGTTACTTTAATGACAGAGGAAGAAGCTGAGAAAAGATCTTTAAGTAAATTAGTAACGATTAAATCTTGGGCTAGTTGTGGAGTTGATCCAGCATTAATGGGTACCGGTCCAATTCCATCTTCAAAAAAAGCTTTGGAATTGGCTGGTTGGTCAATCAAAGATTTGGATCTTTTAGAGGTGAACGAGGCTTTCGCAGCTCAAAGTCTAGCAGTTTTAAAAACTTTAGGGGTGCCAGAAGAAAAAGTAAATGTTAATGGAGGAGCAATCGCATTGGGCCATCCTATTGGAGCCTCTGGAACAAGAATACTTGTAACGCTTATTCACGAAATGATCAGAAGAGACGTAAAAAAAGGTTTAGCGACTCTTTGCATCGGTGGGGGAATGGGTATTGCAATGTGTATTGAAAGATAAAATATTTTCCTTAAATGGAACTTCCAATAGTAAATCATCCCGACTATGTTGCAAAAATAAATGATGACAATAAATTTCCTATTAAAAAATTTGGAGCATTAGCTAATCATCTTTTAGAGGAGAAGATAGTTCAAAAATTTCATATTCCCAAAGAGTGCTCTGTTGAAACTATGAAAACATCGCATTCCCTAAAATATATAAACGACATAAAAAATAAAACACTAGACATTAAAGCCCAAAAAAAAATTGGTTTTCCCATTAATGATAGTGTTGTGAGGAGATCTTTTGTAGCTACAGGGGGAACAGTTTTAGCAAGTAAACTTGCTCTGGACTCTAAACTAGCTTGTAACACGGCAGGAGGGAGTCACCATGCAACATTTGATTACGGTGCAGGCTATTGTGTTTTTAATGATACCGCTGTTGCAGCAAATTATTTAAAAAAAAGGGGGTTTGCAAAAAAGATATTGATACTTGATTTAGATGTTCATCAGGGAAACGGCAATTCTGAAATATACCAAAACGACAGGGATGTGCTTACTTTTAGTATGCATTGTGCCTCAAATTATCCTGCTAAAAAATCTAGAAGTGATATAGACATTGAACTAAAAGATAACATGGAAGACAGTGAATATCTGAAAGTTTTGACCAATAATCTTAAGAAATTAAATCAAAATATTTATGATTTTGTTTTCTACGTAGCAGGTGTTGATATTCATCACGAAGATAGGTTGGGTAAACTTAAAATAACTGATGAGGGTATTAATAAAAGAGATCAAATAGTAATTGATAACTTTTACTCAAAAAAAACTCCTTTATGTGGTGTGCTTGGTGGAGGATATAACAAAAGCTTCGATAAGCTTATTCAGCTTCATTCAATGTTGCATAAAAATTGTGCCGAATATTTTTGATAAGTCCTGGCTTCAGATGGAATAAACTCAGGGACCAAAGCCAAGACTTAGGATAATTATAAACTTAGAAATTATTTAATTAACATATAATACTGACGCGCTACAATTTTAGCTGCGACAGATTTTCAAAAAATTTTAAAGCTTCAGGATTTGCAATGGCTTCTTTATTATTTATTTTTTCGCCATTTATTATTTGTCTTACAGCTAACTCTACAATCTTCCCACTTTTTGTTCTTGGTATCTCAGGAACTTTTATGATTATTGCAGGCACATGCTTGGGGGAACAGTTTTTTCTGATTTTTGATTTGATTAATTTAATTTTTTCTTGATCTATTTCTTGATTATTTTTTGTAGTTACAAATAAAACAATTCTTACATCATCATTAAAGTCTTGACCAACAACCAATGCTTCAGTGATAAAATCTATATCCTCAACTTGCTGGTAAATTTCAGAGGTTCCAATTCTTACCCCACCTGGATTTAATGTAGCATCTGATCTTCCGCACATAATAAAACCATTGTTGTTAGTTTTCTCAATAAAATCTCCATGATGCCAAATATTTTTAAATTTTGTAAAATAAGCTTTGTGATATTTTTGACCATCACTGTCTCCCCAGAATTTTACTGGCATAGAGGGAAAAGGTTGTTTAACAACTAACTCTCCTTTATCTCCGTCTAATATACTTTTTCCGTCATCAGTAAAGACGTCAACATTGATACCCAAACTTTGTCCTTGAATTTCTCCCTTATAAACATTTGAAAAAAGATTTCCAAGAACTAAACATCCAACTAAATCTGTTCCTCCAGCAATAGAAGCCAGGTGAACATCTTTCTTAATATTGTCATATACATATTTAAAACTCTCCTCTGCTAAAGGGGAACCAGTCGAAGTAATAATTTTTACAGAACTTAAATTTAAATTTTTACTATTATATTTTTCATTCTTTAAATGGTCTATATATTTTGCACTTACACCAAAAAGATTAATTTTTCTATTCTGACAATACTCAAGCAGAATATCTATCTTTGGATAAACTGGAGCTCCATCAAAAAGAAAAATTGATGATCCCGTTGCTAATCCGCCTACTAACCAGTTCCACATCATCCAACCTGTTGTTGTATAATAAAATAATTTTTCGTTATCTCTTATATCGCAGTGGAGCATAAACTCTTTATTGTGTTCAATTAATACATTTCCCGTTCCATGAGTAATACATTTTGGTTTTCCAGTCGTGCCGCTAGAAAAAAGAATATAGATAGGGTGATTAAATTCAAATCTTTCAAAATCCTCATCTAAATCACTCATTAAAGTTTCTTCGAAATTAATAAAGTTTTTTAAGTTTTCTTTATCTTTTTTATAATAATTATATGAAATTACTTGTTTGATTGATGGTATCTGTTTAAGGATTTCTTCAACTTTGTTTAAAATATTTATTTTTTTTCCGTTGTAATAGTAGTAATCACAGGTAATAAAAACTTTTGGTTCAATCTGTTTAAACCTGTCCACAACGCCTTGAACACCAAAATCTGGTGAGCAAGAAGACCATATAATTCCATTTTTTGCACAAGCTAAAAAACAAATAATAGACTCTATTTTATTAGGTACATAAGCTGCAACCCTGTCTCCTTTCTGTAGATTTAGTTTTTTGAGATAAGATGAAAATTTACATACTTTTTCAAATAAGTCATTCCAAGTGATATTTTCTTCGAAGCCTCTTTCGGATAGAAAATTAATTGCTACTTCATCAGACTTTTTTCTTAGAATATTTTCTGTGTAGTTTAACTTTGAGTCGGAAAAAAATTTTGTTTTATTAAAAACTTTATCTTTTTTTATTACTTCAGACCCCTTATCACCAATAATTTTTGAATAATCCCAAAACTTTGACCAAAATTCATTTGGATTGTCAATCGACCATTGCCAAATTTCTTTAAAATTATTTGTTGATTTTAAATTAATAAATCTACAGAAATCTCTTAATAGAGAATTTTCTTTTAATTTTTTTGTAGGTTGCCAGAGTGGTTTTTTCATAAAAGCTAATTTAGCTCCTATGAAATTATCTTAATAGATATTTTTTTAATAGAAATTTCTGAACAATTTGACCTTGATTGCCTCTAATTTCTCTCTTTTTAAACAATAAATTGATTAACCATTTCATAACCTATAAAAACATGTATAGGTGACAAAAAATGGCAAAAAATGTGTCAAAATTTGAACTATTCAACTAATAAGCGTTATTCTTTCTAGTTTATTATTCAAAAACTTTTTTATATGTTGCAACCAGTTTATAATAAGAGATATGGCTCAAAATATTGAAGTTCCAGATATAGGTGATTTTAAAGACGTAGAGGTAATCGAAATACTAGTCAAACCTGGCGACCAAGTAAATAAAAATGATCCAATAGTAACTATAGAGAGTGATAAGTCTAGTGTAGAAATTCCTTCTCCTTCAGCAGGTCAAATTAAAGATTTAAAAGTAAAAATTGGAGACAAAGTATCTGAAGGAAGTTTATTAGCGACTATTGAAAATGGTCAAGCAGCTTCTGCACCAAAACAAATAATTAAAAAAGAGGTTGTTAAAAAGGAACTAACTCAAGAAACTCCAAAAAAAAATGGAAACTTAAATCCTGTAAAACAAGTTAAAAAAGTTTTCGCAGAACCAGCTTCTAAAGATGACATCGACCCAGTTGAAACTAATGAATGGATAGACTCATTAAATTCTGTAATTGAAACTGATGGAGCACCACGAGCAAGCTACTTGCTAAATAAAGTTATTGATCAAGCTTACAAATCAGGATTAGTTTTACCTGATACGAGAACAACTCCATATATAAATACTATTCCACCAGAAGCAGAAGCCAAATCTCCAGGCGACCAAAATATTGAAAAGAAATTAAGAGCAATCATTAGATGGAATGCTGCTGCGATGGTTGTAAAAGCAAACAAAAAAAGCTCTGAACTAGGTGGACACATAGGGACTTTTGCATCAGCCGCAACATTATATGACGTTGGTATGAATCATTTTTGGAGAGCTAAAAATAATAAATTCGGTGGGGATTTGGTATATTTTCAAGGTCATTCAGCTCCAGGTATGTACGCAAGAGCTTTTTTAGAGGGAAGACTCTCAGCAAAACAGTTAGACGGATTTAGACAAGAAGTTGGTAAAGATGGACTTTCTTCTTATCCTCACCCTTGGTTGATGCCTGATTTTTGGCAGTTTCCAACAGTGTCTATGGGTCTTGGTCCTATAATGGCGATTTATCAAGCTAGGTTCTTAAAATATTTAATTAACAGAGGTTTAGTTAAAGACGAAGGTAGAAAAATTTGGGTATTCCTGGGAGATGGGGAAATGGATGAACCAGAGTCAATGGGGGCAATCGGTTTAGCTGCAAGGGAAAAATTAGATAATTTAATATTTGTAATTAATTGTAATCTTCAAAGACTTGATGGGCCAGTTAGAGGTAATGGAAAAATTATTCAAGAACTCGAGGGAAGTTTTAGAGGAACTGGCTGGAACGTTATCAAAGTTATTTGGGGATCATATTGGGATAAACTTCTTATGAAAGATAAGTCTGGCCTTCTAGTTAAAAGAATGAACGAATGTGTCGATGGAGAGTATCAAGCATTTAAAGCAAAGGATGGTTTATATGTAAGGGAAAAATTCTTTGGCAAGTATCCTGAATTAAAAGAAATGGTATCTACAATGACAGATAAAGATATTTGGAGACTAAATAGAGGTGGTCACGATCCGCATAAAGTTTACGCTGCCTATCATTCGGCAATGCAACACACTGGCTCTCCAACTGTCATTCTTGCAAAAACAATAAAAGGTTACGGTATGGGAAAATCCGGTGAAAGTATAAATACGACCCATCAACAAAAAAAATTAGATGAAGAAGATTTGCTTTATTATAGAGATAGATTTGGTGTTCCTCTTACTGATAAGCAGGTTAAAAATATTGAGTATTACAAACCTGCCGAAAACTCTGAAGAAATAAAATATTTAAAAGATCGAAGGGTAAAGCTTGGTGGTTTTATTCCTGAAAGATCTTCATTTGCAAAACAAATTAAAGCTCCCCCAAAAGAAATTTTTGATAATTTTATGAAGTCTACAGGGGATAAAGAAATGTCAACTACAATGGCATTAGTCAGAATGCTCACGGCTTTATTGCGAGATAAAAATATATCACCAAGATTGGTTCCTATTATTCCAGACGAAGCAAGGACTTTCGGGATGGAAGGTTTCTTCCAAAAGATAGGGATATATGCTCACGAAGGTCAAAAGTATGAGCCAGTGGACTCGGAGCAGTTAAGTTCTTACAGAGAAGATAAGAGCGGTCAAGTATTAGAGGAAGGTATAAATGAATCTGGAGCAATGTCATCTTGGATTGCCGCTGGAACTTCTTACACCAATCATGATTTAGAGATGATACCAATTTATATTTTTTACTCTATGTTCGGTTTTCAAAGAGTTGGTGACTTGGCATGGGCTGCTGGGGACTCTCAAGCAAGAGGTTTTTTAATTGGAGCTACTGCTGGAAGAACGACTTTAGCAGGTGAAGGCCTCCAGCACCAAGATGGTCACAGCCATTTATTAGCATCCAATATTCCAAACTGTATAAGTTATGATCCTACATTTGCGTACGAGATGGCTGTTATACTTAGAGATGGATTAAAACGAATGCATGAAAAAAAAGAAAACATTTTCTATTATATTACTGCAATGAATGAAAATTATTCTCACCCAGAAAAACCAGAGGGTTCGGATGCGGGTATTCTCAAAGGAATGTATTTGTTTAAAGAGAATAACAATAGGAATAAAACCAAAGTACAGCTTTTAGGATCAGGAACTATTTTAAGAGAAATAATTGCTGCATCAGAAATTTTATCAAAAAGTTATGGTGTAGACTCTGATATTTGGAGTGTTACAAGTTTTAACGAATTAAGAAAAGATGGTATGGAAACTGAAAGATGGAACCTTTTAAACCCTAATGAAAAAAGAAAAAAATCTTATGTTCAAAAGTGTTTAGAAAAAAGAGATGGACCAATTATTGCAGCATCAGATTATACAAGATCATTTTCTGATCAAATAAGACCTTACACCGAAAAACCATTTTATTCACTTGGTACAGATGGATATGGAAGAAGTGATACAAGAAAAAATCTAAGGAAATTTTTTGAAGTCGATAAAGAACATATAGTCGCTTATACTTTAAGTGCCTTGGCAAAAGAGCAATTGATTGAAACCAAGAAAGCTGAAAGTGCAATCAAAAAATTTAAGATTGATAAAGATAGAGATTTCCCAACAAACTTATAAAATATGACTAGTACAAAAATTTTAGTTCCAGATATGGGTGACTTCAAGGATGTTGAGATTATTGAAGTTTTAGTCAAAGAAGGCCAGCAAATAAAAAAAAATGATTCTCTTATCACTTTAGAAAGTGACAAATCAAGTGTTGAGGTGCCGTCCTTATACGAGGGAGTTATTGAAAAGATAAAAGTTAAAGTTGGTGATAAAGTTAACAAAGGAGACTTAATTCTTAGTCTGAAAGCAGAGAGTGCTACTAAGGAAAAAAAAGAAGCAGTCAGTGAGCAAAAAAAAGTTGAGAAGACAGAAATAAAAAAAACCAAAACTCAGAAACCAAAAGAAATTATTCCTGTAGTGCCTACATCACAATCAGGTAGTAAGTCTGCTAGTCCAAAAGTTAGAAAATTTGCAAGAGAGTTAGGTGCCAATGTAGTTGAAATACCGGGTTCTCAAAGGGGTGGTAGAGTTTCTGAGGAAGATGTTAAAAATTTTGTAAGATCCCAAGTAACAGTCAGCGGTGGGAAAGTAGAAAAGAAAGTTCATAAAGAAGAGTACCCACACGAAGAGTTTGGTGAAATCGAATTAAAAGATATACCAAGAGTGAAAAGATTATCCGGTCCTCACTTAGTAAGATCTTGGACCGAAATTCCCCATGTAACACAGCATGATGAAATTGATATTACAGAAATGGAACAATTTAGATCCTCATTATATGACTATTATACTGGTGAAAAAATAAAAGTAACACCTCTCGCTTTTATAACAAAAGCACTTGTAAGTTCTTTAAAACAATTTCCAAATTTTAATGCCTCAATTGACCCTATCAACGAGAAGATTATTTATAAAAAATATTTTCATGTGGGCTTTGCTGTTGATACTCCCCATGGATTAATGGTGCCAAAAATTAGAGATGTAGACAAAATGGGTATAAAGGAGATTGGTAACGCTCTTAGAAAAACAAGCAGACTATGTAGAGATCTTAAGATTGACAAGAAAGAATTTTTTGGTGGCTCGATGACTATATCTAGCTTAGGAGGTATTGGAGGAACTTTTTTTACTCCGATTATAAATCCTCCTGAAGTAGCAATTTTAGGAGTTGGAAAAAGTTTTGATAGGTTGGTAAAAATCAAAGATAAGTTTGTTTCAAGAAAAATTTTACCTATTTCACTCTCATATGACCACAGGATAATTGATGGAGCTGAGGGTGCTAGGTTTTGTGTTTATCTTGGACAATGTCTGGGCAAAGACTTTGCTTTTAAACTTGCCGTTTAATCAATTATAAAATAGTACATAGCATGAATAAAAAAGCTTTCTCTCTTATTTGTGCAGTAAGTTGTTCGTTAATTTGGGGATCAGCTTTTGTTGCTCAAGACATGGGTATGGATTATAATGGTCCATTCACTTTTACTTTCGGTAGACTATTTCTTGGATTTCTTACTCTAGTCCCATTTTTATTCATCTTTGAATATAAACAAGTTAATTCTATAATTTTTAAGAGGGTGAATATATTAAATCTTTTACTAATTGGATTTCTTCTTTCAATGGGGAATGTTTTGCAACAATACGCCCTTCTCTATACAGATGTAGCTAACACGGCAGTATTTACAATTTTTTATGTAATTTTAGTTCCATTTGTTGCCTACTACTTTTTTTCAAAAAATATTCATAAATCTGTTTGGCTATCTATTATTATTTGTTTATTTGGAGGAATTCTTTTAACTGAGTTTGATAACATTCAAGTGAGAATAGGAGATAGTATTGCAGTTTTTAATGCATTGTTTTGGGCGTTTCATATTGTTTTTATTTCAAGATTTTTAAAAATATTTAATTATCCAATTACTATTGCATGCCTTCAATGTCTGATCGCATCAATATTTGCATTAATTCCAGCTTTTGTTTTCGAAAGTGTTAAGTTTTCGAATATGGTTCTGGATGGAAAAGAAATGTTATACGCTGGAGTACTATCAAGTGGTGTAGCCTTTCTTTTACAAATTTATGGTCAGCAAAACCTATCGCCTGCTCCTGTAGCTATTATTTTTTCACTTGAAGGTGTATTTGCTTCAATTTTTGGATGGATTATTTTAGGCCAGTTTTTAAATGAAATAAAAATTGTCGGAATAATACTTATTTTATTTGCAGTTATTTTTTCACAATTAGCCCCTTTATATGATAAACAAAAGTATGGACGAGTCTAATCAAGGGTTTATGAAACATCTTGGCGGTTTAGAGCTAAAAAAAATTAGCAACACTCAATATGAGTTTACGATAGAGGTGAAAGAAATACATTTAAACACTGGTAAAATTGCACACGGTGGATTCCTCTCTACTATTGCTGATACAGGGATGGGAACCGCAGCACATAGAGTTGCTGGTGACAAGAGATGTGTAACAATTAATTTAGATATGAAATTTATCTCAGTAGGCCAACTTGGTGATAAACTTATTGGGAAAGTGAAAATATTAAAGAAAACTAAAACGCTAGTTTTTATTATCTGTGAAATTTCTAACAATAAAGAAATAGTAGCTTCTGCATCAGGGACTTGGAAAATCTTATAAATAGGATATAAGGGTGTATGGTAAAAAAAAGAAAAACTTCCAAAAAAAATAAAAACTATTTCATGAAATTTTTTGATGGTGAACTTTCTTTACCTCATTCTTATTGGTTAGTAGGTGTCTTATATTCAATCGGTGTGGCTCTATTGGTTACAATGTTTTCTATAATGATGTCTCTACCTTCAAAAACTGATAATGTACTTTTATTACCTTGGGTAATTTTTACATCAATTGGTATTTGGCGATCTTCTGACAATTACAAAGGTCCAAAATTTTGGTCCATATTAGCAAAGATAGCAGTTGTACTTGGACTTATACAAACTGTTGGCTACGTGCTAATAGGTGTTTAGTCAGTAAAAAGTTTTTTAAACCAGCTTTTTTTTTTTGGTTTTTTCATCTTTTTTCTAATTTTGCTTTTTAGTGAATGTATACCGAACATATCTGCGTAATTTATTATTTCCTTTAAATCTCCTTTATTGGATTTCCTAGTTTGGAAATATTCTACACCTTTATAAGCTTTTCCTGAACTATTGAATGGATCACTTGCCCATTCTGTAACACTCCTACAAATAAAACAGTATAAAGGATAAATGTTTAATTTATCAGTTTGTCTAACTCTTGGATTAAATTCATTATACATTGCTAATGATGACTCTTTTCTAATATTCATTTCATAAACTTTTTCGTCAACTTTACATTTTGGGCATCTTAAATATTTCATAATTTCCTTTCTTTAAGCCTGGCCTTTATTTAAGGCCAGGCAGATTTTTTTAGTTACCGAAATAACCTTTTCTGTTTCCCTTGTTGTCAAAAATATTTCCGTTATTGTGATAACCCCAGCTATTTCCTTTGTTGTCGTAAATGCCGTTATTTCTGTTAAAATTATACGGACTATTATTGAAATTATGTGGACTGTTATCAAAATTGTACGGACTATTTTTAAAGTTGTACGGACTATTATTGAAATTGTATGGACTATTATTAAAGTTTAATGATGAAGCCAATTTAACTTTTATCTCGTTATTTTGGTCAAGGGTATAGACTCCATACCAGTTCATATAGTTAGTAGCTGCATGTGCACTTAGTTGTATACCTAGGCAAGCAACTATCATTATTATCATTTTTCTCATTTTTTCTCCTTTGTTGATGATTTAAATATGGTAATTGCTAGTTTTTTTTATAGTGAAATGTGTTGAACCTTATTGGACAAAATAGTTTAATTAAATATGCCTAAACCAAGAGATATATCATCTGTCGAAGCTGGACTTTCACTAGCCATAAAAAATAACAAAGATAAAGTTATGATTGCTACTGGTAAAAGTGAGTCCTATCTAAGGAAGTGCAGCGATCCAAGCTTACCACAGCAGCTAGATCATAAAGATGCAATAAAAATCGACAGGGCTTGTATTGAAGCAGGTTTAATGCCTTATTTATTTGAGGCACATAGAGCAATTATAGTTTCAGAATTAAAGAAAATTAAGGGATCTAACGAAGATTTAAATGATCTCTTGATAAAATTTACCATTCTTCATGGAAGATTAATGGACTCTATTAAATCAGCTAAATCTTCTAAGGGTGATCAAGGTATTAAAATTTCAGCAGCGGAGAAAAAAGATATTTTTGATGCATTTGAGAAGTTAGAAACAAAAATTCTCAAAATTAAAAAAACTATAGAGGACAAATAATGTATTTGTTATTAGTAACGATCATCCCATCAATAATTATTTTATTATTTTTCATGTATTCAGATAGGTTTAGAGAACCAAGAAAATCAATATTAAAAGTATTTATCTATGGATGTTTAATTTGTATTCCTGCTTTTTTTGCAAATACAATTCTAGATAGTTTTTGGTTTTATCAAACCAAGGTTCCTGAAGAATTAATCGGTTCATTTCTCGCACCTGCTTTTGTGGAAGAAGCTTTAAAGTTTTTAGTTCTATATTACGTGGTTTACAAGATGAAAGACTTTAACGAACCTATAGATGGAATAGTTTACGGTGTTACTGTTTCGTTGGGCTTTGCAACGCTTGAGAATATTTATTATGTGTTTTTAGTTGGTTATGAAGATCCACTAGCTATAGCATACTTAAGAGCTTTCTCAGCTATACCAGGGCATGCGCTTGATGGTGTATTTATGGGATACTTTTTCATGAAGTATGTTTATGTCCAAAAAAGAAATAATTTAATGTTAACATTTTTAGTACCCTATTTTTTACATGCATACTATAATTACTTCGCAGTAATAAATTATAAACTTATGTATTTAGAGTTAATTATAGGATGGGCAATTGCGCTAATATTATTTAAAAATCTTAAGGCTGATCAAAAACTCAAAAGAGAAGAATATGAAAAAAAACTTTAAAAGTTTATTAAATACTTTAGTTAAGATTTGTTTTATTTTTCTTATTTCAAAAAATTTATATGCAAATGAAACTGATGATTTGTGTAAAAATTTAAAGTCTGATCTTTTAGCAAATGGCTCAAAATATCTTTTATCATATTTGCCAACTGGAATGAATTATAATGATTTAGGTTTTGATTTAAAATTATTTTGGGATGAAAATAAAAATAACTGGGTAGTAACAAGAGATGAGAATAATTTCCTTATTATCGGCGATGTTCTTCATAATGAAAATTTAGATAAGTTTGAAAGTGGTAATGTAGTTTTAGAATTAAATAATATTAAGACATCGGAAATGAAAGACGGTGCTGAGTTTTATCAAATTCTCCTAGACAGCTATGACCAAGAACAAGAAGTTGAAATTGTAATTAAGGACAATAACAAAGAAATAAAAAAATATAAGCTACCAGTTCTTGATTATGTGGCATCAGCGACTATTTTAGATACAGAAATAAAATCAATTTCTAATATTGATGTAAAAAAAAATGAGTTCGAGGTATTTTTAAGAAGAAATTTAAAATATAATTATACGAAAGTTGATGGGCTATATAAAGCTGCAAAAAAACATTTGACTAAAGAAAATGTAGTATTAACAGAGTGTCAAGAAACTGAGGCAGATTGGAAGAAAGTTAGAAATTTTGATCCAGATTTTGTAGTCGATTACTATAACATAGTGGATTTTGACAAAACGAAAATTGATAAAAAATACATTCTTGAATTCAATGAAAATGTGTTGAATGATAAGTCAAAACTAATACTCACAGCTCAAGAGACCGGTCTTTACAAATTTTCGAATGATTTTAATTTAAGATCTTTCCCATTTGATAAACAAATTTTAAAAATTTCGGTCTTTAACTCTCAACATCCATTAGAAACTAATTATATAGCAAGAGGATTATATCAAAAAAGAAATACAGAATTTTTTAAAAATAATGCCAAGATCCCCGGTTGGAAAATAACAGGAGTTGAAACAAAAAGCTCTCCTTTGATAAGACCTACTTATTTTGAAGCTGGTTCTATTATGACTACTTCAATATTTGTGGAGAGAGAAATCGGGTATTACATATTCAAAGTAATCTTTCCAATTATTTTAATCTTAATGGTTTGTTGGTCGGTTTCATGGATTAATCCAAAAGAATTAGAGTCGAGACTTACCATAACAATTGTATGTTTGCTTTCTTTAATAGCTTATAATTTTGTAATTGACAGTGAATTACCCAAACTAAATTACCTAACAGTTTTAGATTGGATCATTTTAATTTCATATATTTATGCAACAATACCTAATTTTTTAAGTATCGCTACATTTAGGTTAAATACTTCAAATCCTAAATTATGTTTGAAGGTTGAAAACTATAGTAAAAAATATGGAGCATTATCTTATATAGTTTTAGTTTTATTAATTATTATGATTAATATCAATATTAGTCCTATAAATACTGGATCTTTTTTAAATTGGCTAACTTTTTAAATATCAAATTGTCCAAAAGATTTAGATAGTTTTCACATTAAAAAAAATTAAAAGTAATTAAATACTAATTGTAAGGCATAAAGTCTTACAGTTAGGAGTAAAATGAAAAGAAGTAAAACTTTAACAAGTGCACCAAATAAATTTGGTCTTATGTTTGGTTACATCTTAGTTGCATTCGCAATGCTTGATTTCGTATTGTCTTATGCTGGCGTAAACCTTACGCCATTTTTAGGAGCTTTTTCTAGATACTCGCCAATACTTATTGGTGGACTAGGGTACCTCTTCATAAGTGGAAACAGCAGATAAAATTATAGCCTTTATGTTAATCATAAAGGCTATTTTTAATTCAAGCGACATAGTTGCCTCTGCAAGTGGAACTTGGAAAATACTACAGTAGTATTTAATGAAATTAAAAACTGTCTTCGTTACGATATTATTTATTTTTATTTCAATAAAAAGTGTATCGGCTAATTTTTTTAATAACATTACTGATTTAATAGAAAATAACTATGAAAGTCTTAGATATGGTATTTCTGTAGCTGATGTTAATAATGATGGGGCTTACGAGTTTATAGTAGCTGGTTTCGGAAGTGAAAATTTAGCATTAGCATACAAAAACAATAAAATAACAAATATCGTGGATGATACAAAATTCACAGATAGAAGTAGTTTTACTATTGGTGTAGCCGCTTGCGATATCGACTCTGATGGATACGAAGAAATTTATTTTTTAAATACTGATACTTACAGTGGTGAAAAGAAATATTCAGATCGTTTAATAGATCTAAAAAATAATAAATTTTTTGATATTTTTGAACAAAAGAAAAATCAATTAGATCTTAACTTCACAGCAGGCCGTTCGGTGGTGTGTGTTGATAGGAAAGGAAATGGAAAATACGGAATTTATGTTGCTAATTATGGCGGTCCAACAAGGTTTTATGAAAAGTTCAAAGGAAAAATTAAGGATAAAGCGGCAGAATTAGGCTTGGATAAAATAACCGGAGGAAGAGCAGTCGTTGCTGGACATATATTATCAAACAATATTGATATTTTCGCGGCTAATGAGAGAGGTGTAAACTTTTTGTATAAAAATGTTGATGGTACTTTTTATGATGTAGCGTCAGGGTATAATGTTTTAGACCCTTATGAAAACGGAAGAGGAACTGCATTAAGTGATATTTTGTACAGAGGTCAATTAGATATTGTAAGTGGAAATTGGGATGGAGAACACCGTATTTTTGTAAAAAAAGAAGACTCTTTTGAAGATATTGCTAATAGCGATTTTAAAAGGCCATCTAAAATTCGAACAGTCATCACAGCTGATTTTGATAATGATGGATATGATGAAATATTTCTTAACAATATTGGTGAACCAAATAAATTATTTAAAATTAAAGAAAATGGAAAACTAGAGGAAATCGATATCACCTCTAACTCTGAAGCAAATGGTCTTGGAACTGGTGCTGCTGTAGCGGACATTGATAAAGATGGTATCTTAGAATTGTTAATCGCACATGGAGAAACAGGAAATCAAATACTAACACTTTATAAAGCAAAGGTAAAAAAAGAGAAGAATTACCTAAGAATAAAAGCTTTAAATAAAAATGGAGCTCCAGCAAGAGGAGCAACGGTAACACTAAGATCTAATTTGAGAAAACATTCCAAAACAATAGACTCTGGTTCAGGATATCTGTGCCAAATGGAACCTGTTGCTCACTATGGAATTAGAAATGGTGAAAAAGACTTTGAAATCCAAATTAAATGGACAAACGGAAGTATAAATAATTATAAAATAACAGAAACGGGAAAGACTTATATTTTCAAACAAAACAAAATGGCTATCTCGCCATCTTAATAAAAATATCACCCATACCAATATTCATATCTTCTAATGGGATATCATTTTTAAAAGCACAAAATCTTCCTGTAATTTCATTAGCTTCTATTTTTTCTATATCAGCTTTTTGACATTTTTTAGCCTCATAAAAAAGACCTATTACAAGTTTACCGTCAACTATAAATACTTCATCATCATTTAATCTTTGCTGTTTACAAAAATAATTTCTATTTACTTCCTTAGGAAAATCTTTTTTTGAGCAAGGATTATCAATTAACAAAACATCGATTTTTTTAAAACCATCTTTAAATTTATGTTTAATTTTTTTTACTTTTGTATAATTCATGAGATCACAAGAACAAGGCCAACAACATCTATAAAGTTCACCACAAATATTCTTTCGTGTTTTTAATTCTTTAACAAAAATATAGTCGGGTTTTTCACCTGGATTTATTAATGAACCTGAAACAGGACAGTAGAGTTTATTATATTCTTTAAATTCCTCATAAGTTAGGTTTTGGTCTATTAAGTATTTAAAAAATCTTGGACCTGCAGCATTTCGATTACTATCTGGAAATATTTTAGACCAGTTTTTAACAAGGTTTTCATAATAAAATTTTTTTTGCTGAAAATTTACTTCTGCGGTAGTTAATGAGAAATGAATTAGTATTAAAAATAATACTTTTAAAAAAAATTTCATTAATAAAGCTAAATCAATTTCAAGTTGCTTTCACTGCGGTTTTCTTTCTTATCTGATATCAATTTTTCTGTCTAATTTTTACAACTCCACAATCTTTACATTTTATCGTTTCAGTTGAGCTTGCAGGTCCAAAACCATATTGGGTATCGATGATTTCGTATCTATGCCAGCCTATTTTGCACAATAATTTATACAACCGCTCAATCATAATTTTGACAATAAATTAATTATCCTTAAATCGGAGGTAATTAATATGACAGGTGTCGAAGTTATTGTTGTAACTTTTATTGTATTCGCATTTTTAAACCAATAAAAGGTCAAAATTAATATTATAGTTTTATCATCGCAATTGATGGTGTGAGTTCAAAAATTGCGATTAGAGACTTACTTTCTTTATCGTATTTTAAATCTCTAATTCTTTGATTTTTAAAATAGATTCTGTCCTCAGCTAGAATTTTTTCATTTTGAAAATCTACCTCAAAAACATAAATTGACCCCGCTCTTAAAGAGGATGCATATAAAAAACTTTTTCCCTTAGTATCCTCAGTTGCATGGATAATCTCACTTATTCCAATAGATGGTGTAAAGTTTTTAAAAGGTTCAACAAATCCAAATTCTTTATGGGATTTTTTATAAGGATCTGTTCCATCATACTCGATACCATACGAAGAAACGTTCCATCCAAAATTTTGTAATTTTTTAAATGATTTATTTAAATTTATTTCGTCACCACCTTTTGGGCCATGTTCAGAGTTAAGAATAATATTTTTTTCAGGAATGTAAGCTAAACCTTGTGGGTTTCTGTGACCAAAAGATATAATTTTAGCATCACCATTTTTTTTATTTATAGATAGAATTTTTCCAAATGATGATTTTAAATCTTGAGCTTTTTCCTGATTAGTAAATGTCCCTACAGAGAATAAAATTTTATCATTTTCAAATTTTTCTATTCTACCTCCGGTTTGAACAGAGTAATTTTGGTGGTATTCATCCAAGTCAAATAATCTTTCAAAAGCAAGGTTATCTTTGTTAAATTTTGCTTTGAAAATATTAAGAGTAGTTCCTTTTGTATTTTTGATTACTGTCGTTATATAAATATGTCGGTCAAGTTTATCATAATATAAATCTCTAACTCCTAAAAATTTATTATTTAAACTTTCAATTTTTGTCACTAAGTTATTTGGGATAATTTTTTGATCTAGTTTTTTATTTTGCAAGTTATTTTTTTTAAAAATTATAATTTCTCCCAATCCTGATAGAGCAATGATATTTTCTTCAATAATTTCAACATAATGTGCCCTTTTTGAGTTTTCATTAGCTTTCCAACCTAAATTTACATCCAATCTTTTAAATGGTAAAAAAAATTCTTTAGTTAAGTATGTGTGCCCTAAATCTTCAGACTTTATTTTTTTTTCTGAAATTAAAAGACCTTGATACCCTTGAGACTCTTTTTTTTCAATTAGTCTATTATTTTTAATTTCATAATATTTTGAACGTAATTCACTCAAAAAATTATTTTTAATACCTTCTTTAATATTTTGTGGAATTAGCTCTTTTACAAAAAGATAGAACTTATTTTGTTTATCATACTGATTTGTTAGTAAAGGCCATGATATAAATAAAATTAAAACAAAAACTATTAAAACAACTATTGACCCTTTTTTTTTCATTTTGACTAGTTAGATTTTCTTTTATAATTCATAAAACCAAATAATATTAAAAGTATTACAGAAAAAGGGTAAATTATAGATTTATTTGGCCGCATCAAATTTTCTGTTTTAACCTCAGTTATAATATCCCCAGTTTCAAAACCACTTTTTTTTGCTAAACCATTCCACTTAAGCGTATCTACTCTTAAGATTTTATCCTCTTGACTCAGATTGATTCCGTAATCTTCTAAATTAAACTCATTCTGAAATGATGATTTTTCGATAACAATTAATTTATACCTGTCACCATATTCTGTTTGTCTTGTGATTTTTATATGAGTTTCTTTATCTGGATTAAATTTTGAGATTAAAAGCTCATTTTTAGCTAAGTTTATATTTTCAAATTCCGGGTAAAACTTATCTAAAATATATCCTGGTCTAAACAATGACATTGAGATAGCTAAAAATATAATTATCTCATACCATTTCAATTTATTAAATAACCAACCCTGCGTTGATGCAGTAAACACTAAAATTGCGATTAAAGATGTGATCACTACAGTTAAACCATGCCAGAAATTTTCTATACCGATTAGCAGTAATTCTGGATTAAAAATAAAAACGATAGGTAATATCCCTGTTCTTAAACTATACCAGAAAGCTTGAACACCAGTTTTAATTGGATCTGCTTTTGATATCGCGGCTGCAGCATATGAGGCAAGGCCCACTGGTGGTGTAACATCTGCCATCAAACCATAGTAGAAAACATATAAATGTATGGCAATTAAGGGAAAAACATATCCAGACGCACTTCCTACCTCTACAACTACTTGAGCCATTAAAGCTGCAACTACTAAATAGTTAGCTGTTGTTGGTAAGCCCATTCCAAGAATGATACAGAGCACCGCCGTTAATAATAGTAGTGTAATTACATTTCCTCCAGAGATAGCTTCAACGATAACAATTAAATTATTACTCAAACCAGTTGATGCTACTGCACCAACAATTATTCCAGCGGTAGCTATAGCGATTGCAACGCTAATCATATTCAAGGCACCTTTTTCTAAACCAGTAATGACTTTGTTATAACCTTCTCGTAATCCGTTTAAAAATCCCTCATTTAATTGAATGGCTGTGAGAACTTCTTTGACAATTATGATAGCAAATAAAGATAAGATAGAATAAAAAACTGCTGATGCTGCTGTCCAACGCTCAACTAATAATAAATAGACCAAAATAAAAATTGGAATTAAAAAATGAATACCACTTAAAAATGTTTTTCCTAGAGATGGTATTTGATCGTCTGGCAATCCCTTTATATTTAATTTTACTGACTCTAGATGTGAAATGTAAAACAAAGCTATGTAAGAAATAACAGCAGGTAAAAACGCGTGAGTAATAACTGTAAAATATGAGATACCAAGCAGTTCAGCCATTACAAACGCAGCAGCGCCCATAATTGGTGGCATAATCTGTCCATTAACTGAAGCCGCAACTTCAATGGCACCTGCTTTTGTAGATGTGAGACCAGTTCTTTTCATTATTGGAATCGTAAAAGTTCCAGTTGTAACAGTATTTGCAACTGATGATCCAGATATCAATCCAGTCAATCCAGACGCTAAAATAGCAGCCTTTGCTGGGCCACCTCTCATTTTACCTACTAACGCAAAAGCCAGATTGAGAAAATATTTACCACCACCTGCTGCATCTAATGTGGCTCCGAACAAAACAAATAGAAAAATAAAACTAACTGAAACACTAATAGGTATTCCAAAAATTGCTTCTCCACCAAACCAATGATAACCAACCAGTCTTGTTATCGACAAACCTTGGTGAGATATTAAATCGGGCATTTTTTGACCAAAAATTGAAAACAGTAAAAATATTAAAGCTATAACTACCAATGGGATTCCTATAGCTCTTCTAGTTGCTTCTAAAAGAAGTAAAATACCTAAGCTTCCAAGAATTAACTCATAGGAAATCTTTAGGCCAAATAAATCAAATGAAGCTAGGATACCCTGCCTGTAAACTAAAGCTTCGTACTCCGTTACTAAATAGAGTGTAGCTAAAATTGAAATTAAAGCCAAAAAAAAGTCAAAAAAATTTATCGGCGAATTCCTTTTTGTTTTAAAGGCTGGGTACGCTAAAAAACAAAGGCCCATACCGAAAGCCAGATGAATTGCTCTTGCAGGTACGTCAATGAATTTGCCAAAATTTAATAAGAATGGAAGCGGTGATGCATACCACAATTGAAACAATGACCAGCTTATAGCTATAAATCCAACAAGTTTTAAATTCAAATTTTTAAGGATTCTTCTAGAGCCACCTTCCTCATCGTGTTGCTTAAAGAAATTTTCTTTTACTTCTGACATTTACATAGAATAAAAAAAAAGGCCCAGTTTTTCAACTGGGCCTTAAGTTTTTTAGACTTACATTAAGCCTTTTTCTTTATAGTATTTTACTGCACCAGGATGTAATGGGGCAGAAAGACCATCAACGATCATTTTCTTTGGATCTAAATTTGCAAAAGCTGGATGTTGTTTTCTAAAATCATCAAGATTTTCAAAAACAGCTTTTGTAACTGAATATACTAGGTCCTCAGAAACATCTGCACTCGTCACAAATGATGCCATAACACCAAAAGTTGTTACATCTTTTTTAGAAGTTTTGTAAGTTCCTTTTGGAATAGTTGCAAATGCATAAAAAGGATTATCAGCTACTAGTTTTTTAACTGCGTCCGTATTTAAATTAATTATGCTTGCGCCACATCCATCTGTTGACTGTGCAACACCTGCGTTTGGAACACCTACTGTGTAACCAAATGCATCGATTTTTTTATCACAAAGAGCTCCTGACTGTTCAGAAGAAGTAAGTTCAGAAGTAGCACCAAAATAACCAGTGTCTACACCGTGAGCTTCCATAAGAACTTCAAAAGTCCCTCTTTGACCAGAACCAGGATTACCTATGTTAACCTTTTTACCTTTTAAGGATTTCCAGTCTTTAATCTTTGAACCTTTTCTAGCTATTATTTGAAATGGCTCTGGATGAGCTGAAAAAACAGCTCTTAATTTGTCATATGGTTTTACTTTGTCAGGTCTTGTTCCATTATAAGCATGATATTGCCAATCTGATTGAGCTACTCCAAATTGTAACTCGCCTTGCATGATCTGACCTATGTTATAAGTTGAACCACCTGTTGATGGAGCAGAGCATCTGTATGCTTTATCTGTTCCTTTTTTTCTACCATGTTCTGCAGACTGTATTTTTGCTACCATTTTGCAAACCGCATTTCCTACTTGGAAATAAACTCCTGTAGGTCCGCCAGTTCCTATTGAGAAGAACTCAGCAGATTTAGCTATTGAGTTAAATGGGCTTGAAACCGCAAATAATACTAATGCAGCAGAGATTGTTGTTATTATTTTTTTCATTGTATCTCCCTTTGTTAGTTGAATGATTAAACTACTTTGCCACTGCAAGGTCAAAGAGATTCTTTAAAATTTTTTTGCCCAATTTGATAGTTTTTGTACACCTTCAACTACATTTGGTGCATATTTTAAGATTAAGGCATCATCTATAATCGTGTTGTTTTGAATATTTCTTAAGAACAAAGAGCCGTCAAAATCTGTATAGCTTAATCTAACTATCATTTTTTTTGAATTAAAACCGAAATCACTTCCTGGCAACAAAGCCACACCTGTATCTTTCAAAATTGACTCACATAATTTTGCAGAATTAGTAAATTTAGTGTTTAGAAATTCGGGCATTAAGTAAAAGCCACCTTGAGGTTTATTTAAGATTACATTATTAGATTTCAAATTTTTGTACACGTATTGTCCAACTGAGTTTAGAATATTTATCGTACTAATCAAATAATCATCGTAGTTTCCACTATAAGCTTCGACAGCAGCAAATTGAGTTGGGGTATTTACTGTTGAAAATGTTTCACTTGCCAAAACTTTCATACTTTCTAGGAAATTTTTATGCTTTTTAGGGGCGGCTATAAAACCAATTCTCCATCCACCAGCACCACACCATTTACTTAGTCCACTACTTATAAATGTATTTTCTGGATAATACTTTGAAATAGACTCGTACTTTTTATCGAATGACAACTCAGTATAAATTTCGTCTGATAATATTATAAGATTATTTTTTTTTGCCACATCTGCTAATTCTCTTAAATTATTACACTTTGTACCGGAGGGATTATTTGGAGAGTTAATAATCAAAATATTATTTTTACTTTTTAACTTTTTGATTATTTTTTTGATTTGTAATGTTGTTGGAAACCAATTCCCATCTCTAGAAGTCTTAATCCAGTATACTTTATTTTCTGCTATTTTTGCTTGAGGATTGTAAGAAACCCAGCTTGACTCAGGTAATAATATATTTCCCTTAAAGGCTAAATGCATTAAGTACATTGCTTCTTTCGATCCAGGAGTAATTAAAATATTTTCAGCAGGATATTCGTTCCCTGTTCTTTTTAAAAGATATCTTGATATAGCCTCTCTTAAATCTAATAGTCCTTTAACTGGTAGGTAATCTTTTTTTGCAGCATTCAATTTTAAACATTCTACAATTTTCTCTGGAACTGGAAATGGTGATTGTCCAAAACCAAATCTATAAATCTTTTTACCTTTTTTAATTAAATCTTTTGATTTCTCGTTAATAGCTAGAGTAGATGAAGGCTTTAAGTTTTTTATTTTATTTTTAATTGGGATTTTGCCCATGCACTAATTAAACGCTTTTTCTGTTATTTAAAATGATAAAATTAGAACATTTGACATATTGATTCGGTCATGTTTTAATCATATTTTGTTCTCTAAACTAATCTATATATAGTGTTAAATTAAAATTCAGACATAATTATGGAAAACATGAAAAATAGAATTGTAGCTCTTTTAGGTCCCACAAATACAGGTAAAACTCATGTAGCCATAGACAAAATGCTTACCTACGAGAGTGGTATATTTGGATTGCCTCTTAGATTACTTGCAAGAGAAATTTATGATAAGTGTCTGAAAAGGGTTGGTTCTGACAAAGTTGCTCTAATTACAGGTGAAGAAAAAATTATCCCAAGCAACGCTCAGTACTTTATCTGCACGGTAGAGTCTATGCCGATAGATAAAGAAGTTGAATTTATAGCTATAGATGAAATTCAAATGTGTGCTGATAAGGAAAGAGGACATGTATTTACAGACAGGCTTTTAAATTTAAGAGGGAAAAAATTAACAATGTTTCTCGGCTCACAAATAATGAAAAATATTATAAGTGACCTTATTGATAATGTAGAATTTGAAAAAAAGGAAAGATTTTCAAAATTGAGCTATGGGGGTTATAAAAAAATCTCAAGACTAGATAGAAAAGTTGCAATTATAGCTTTTTCAATTGAAGATGTTTACGCTTTAGCGGAGTTAATAAGAAGACAGAAAGGTGGAGCAGCTGTAATTATGGGATCTTTAAGTCCTAAAACAAGAAACTCCCAAGTAAATTTATACCAATCTGGTGATGTCGATTATTTAGTTGCTACTGATGCTATTGGAATGGGATTAAACATGGATATAAATGAGATATATTTTTCTAATCTCAAAAAATTTGACGGGAAAAAAACTAGAAGATTAAATACAATCGAAATCTCGCAAATTGCCGGCAGAGCAGGAAGATTTAAAAATGATGGTGTTTTTGGAACTACTGGAGAGTGTAGCAACTTAAATTCTGATGAAATTGAAAATATAGAGAAGCACACGCTGCCGGACTGCAAAACAATTTATTGGAGAAATAATAATCTCGTATTTGAGAGCACCAGCAAATTAATAAATTCACTAGAGCAAAAGCCTAATAGACGATCACTTATCAGGACCCAAGACTCTTTGGATGAAACAGTCCTTAGATATTTTGTAAAAAAAAGTGACAATAATAATTTATATACAAAAAATTTAGAATTATTGTGGGAGTGTTGTCAAATACCAGACTTTGAAAAAAAAGCTTATGGACAACATATTAATATAATTGATAAAGTTTTCAAATTTCTCTCTACAAGAAAAGGTAAAATACCTAATGAGTATATGAGAGAACAATTAAAAGGTTTAGAAAAGCAGCATGGTAATATCGATGTTTTGTCTCACAGAATATCCAACGTTAGAACTTGGTCATATGTTGCGAATAAAAAAAATTGGGTAGAAAACTCAGATTACTGGGTACAGCTTACAAAAAGTATTGAAGATCAATTGTCAGATAAACTCCATGATGAACTGACTAGAAGTTTTATTGACAAAAAAATTAGTGTTTTATCCAGAAGTTTAAAACAAGATTTACAACTAAAAACTACTATTGATGCAGAAAACAAAATCATTATTGATAACCATACGATTGGGGAACTTAAAGCTTTAAAATTTAATATAGCTCTAACGGCAAAAACATTAGACACTGATATTAAGTCAATAAAGAAAGCGGCAAGAAAAAGTATAGGAGAGGAATTATCAAAAAGAGTCGAGGAAATAATCGAAAAAAAAGAAATCCATATTAATGAAAAAAATTATATTGTTTGGAAAGATAATCCTATTGCTAGATTAAAAAAAGGGCATGATTATCTTAACCCAATAGTTGAGTCTATTGCTGACGAAGCGATTAGTAATGATTTAAGACTAAAATTAGACAGTTTTTTAAAAGAATGGCTACATCATTATATGAGAGAAATCTTGGGAGATTTAATTAATTTAACAGATGTAAAAATCAAAAATCAATATTTAAGAGCTCTAGCATTTCAACTTTTTGAAAAAAATGGTGTGATAAAAAGAGATGAAATAAATAATATTATAAAAAAAATACCAGAAGCTGAAAGAAAAATGTTATGGGGAATGGGTATAAAGATTGGAAGATATCACGTTTACTTACCAAAAATGTTAAAGCCTAAAGCAGTTACGTTTAGAGTATCTCTTTGGAATTTGTTTAATAATTTTCAAACAAACTTTGATATACCAAAGTTTGGATTAAATTTTTTAGAAAAATCAAGAATTAATCAAGAATTATTACTTCTATGCGGTTTTGAAAAATTTAGAGAATTTTTTGTAAGAATAGATATATTAGAAAAATTATTCCTAAAAATTATTGAAAAAACAAAAGAAAATAAATTTCAAGTTGATTCCTCCATGATGAATTTACTTGGATGTTCAAAAGAAAATTTTTATAAATTAATGATTTTTATGAATTATAAAAAAGATAAAGACTTAGATACTTATAAATATATCGGATTAAGAAAAAATAAGTTGAAAAAAGATAAATTAGATAATAAAGATAATCCCTTTAACAAGCTTCTTGAATTAAAGTTAGGTCACTAATATGTCAAAATTGAATAAAGAAGAAATAGTAAAAATAGCTGCTTTAATGATTCATGCATCCAAATTAGATGAACATTTTACCGAAAAAGAAAAAAAACTTGTAATTAACTTTGTCAAAAATAATTGTTCTGAAAATAGTGATGAATTGAATATTTTTCAGGAAGCCGAGAAACTTGAGAATAATACAAATCAACTTTTAAATTACACGAGAATTATAAAAGAAAAATCAAATGAATTTAAAAGTGAAATAATAGAGGAGTTATGGAAAATTATAATTTCAGATGAAAAAGAAGATGAATATGAATCTAATTTTATGAGAAGACTTTGTGGTTTGATTTATTTTAGTGATAAAAGTTGTGGAGAGATTAAATTAAGGGTAAAAAATAAAAATTAAAATGACTTATTACGTTAAGGATGAATGTATAAAATGCAAATTAACAGACTGTGTTGAAGTATGTCCGGTTGATTGTTTTTATGAAGGTGAAAATATGTTGGTTATAAATCCTGACGAATGTATAGATTGTGGCGTATGTGAACCTGAGTGCCCTATTGATGCTATAAAACCAGATGTTGATGATATTGAAGATAAGGAAAAATGGGTATTGATAAATAAAAAGTATTCTGCAATATGGCCGAATATTACAAAAAAAAAAGATCCTATGAAAGATCATGAAAAATTTAGAAAAATTAAAGACAAATTTAAAAACCACTTTTCAGAAAAACCAGGAACATGATGAAGAAGCGAAAAAAAACTAAGAAAAAATTAAAAAAAAAAATTAAAACGAATGTAAAGAAAAAAATTGCTTCACAAATATTGCAAACTAATATCGAAAAAAAGACAGCGGCAGATGCAGATCAAAAACCCGTAATCACCAAAATTAAGAAACAAGCCACAGAAAAGAGAGTATATAATTTAAAAGACTTCGTAGTTTATCCTAAACATGGGGTAGGTAAGATTATAGCAATAGAAAAAGCAAAAATTGGACAAATAGATATTCAGTTCTATAAAATACTAATAGAAAAAGAAAAATTGACTTTAACTATTCCAATAAATCAACAAAGTAATTTAAGACCCATTTCATCAATAAATCAAATTAACAAGTGCATATCTATATTGAAAACAAAACCGAAAATTAAAAGGACTATGTGGAGCAGAAGAGCTCAAGAGTATGACCAAAAAATCAACTCTGGAAAAATTTATGAATTAGCTGAAGTTGTAAAAGATTTAAATAAAAATAGTGACATAATTGCTGATCAGTCTTATTCGGAAAGACAACTTTTTGAAAAAGCTTATGAAAGGCTCAAATCTGAATTTGAAGCTGTTCTTACTATAAGTTCAGATGAAGTTAAAAAGAAAATGGATAAAGCTTTAGGCAGATTAAATCTTGCAGATGAACAATAAAAAAACGCCCTTTTAATAATTATTAAAAGGGCGTTTCTAAAAAGAAAAACTATCTTCTTCTTCTTCTTTTTTTAGCTTTTTTCTTTTTTTTAGCTTTTTTTCTTCTTTTAGCCATCTTCTCTCCCTTGTTATTAAACAAATCTTAATGATTCGTTTGTTAATTAAACATTAATTATTAAAAGATTCATGTCAAACATAAATTAATTTGCAAATTTGATTCAAAATTAAATTTTTTTAATTTATTTTTAATTTTTAAAGAAATTAAAAAAAGTTAGTAATATCAATGTTTTTTTAAGCAAATAAATTAAGTTTTAATTTAATTTTTAGTAAAGATTTTCAAGTTGTTGTTTATAATTTTTAATTATTTCTTTTCTTTTTAACTTTAAAGTTGGTGTTAACATTCCGTTTTCAACTGTAAATTCTTCATTAATTAGTACAAATTTTTTAATTTTTTCAATTAAAGTTAAACTTTTATTTGTATTTTCAATTGTAAGTTTAATTTTTTCTTCAGTAATTTCCTTTTCACTTACAATTAATGCAACTAAATAATTTTTTTTATCTCCGTACACAAAAGATTGTTTAATATTTTCATTTAAGCATAAAATATTTTCAACTTTACTTGGAGATATGTTATCTCCACCAAGATTTACAATAATATCTTTTTTTCTATCAGTAATTTTTAAATAATTATTTTTATCAAGCTCTCCTATGTCTCCAGTATGAAGCCATCCGTCTTTAATTGCTTTTTCTGTCTCTTCTTTTAAATTCCAATATCCCAACATAACGTTTTCACCTTTAATAAGAATTTCTCCATCTTCTGCTATTTTCACTTTATTTGTTCTAAATGGTGGTCCCACCGATTCGACTTTGACTAAATCTGGTAAATTACAGCTTACTACCGGGGAGGCCTCAGTTAATCCATAACCTTGAAGGGTGGGTAGACCTACAGCATTTAAAAACTCTCCAATATTTTGATCTAGAGCCCCTCCCCCAGATACAAAAGCCTGGAGATTGCCACCAAATTGATTTCTGATTTTTTTTCTCACTAATTTTTCACATAAAAGATTTATGATTTTTTCACCCAAACTTAATTTTTCCTTTTTGAGGATTTTTTTTCCTAAATTTAAAGTTTGATTTATAAGTTTCCTTTTAAGTCCTGATTGTTTCTCAAAATTCATATTTATTTTTGTAAAAAGGTTTTGATAGAATCTTGGTACAGCAGTCATGATTGTGGGTTTTGCAACTCCCATATTAGAAATCAGTTTTTCTAAACTTTCAGCATAGAAAACTTTTGCTCCAACTATAATTTGTATAAATTGAACTGTGTGCTCATAAGAATGTGATAAAGGTAACCAAGTCAAGAATACTGGATTTTTTTTTGAGATTAATGTTTCTAATAATTCAACTGCACCCTCACAGTTTGATAAAATACCTCCATGGCTTAAAACAACACCTTTAGGATTTCCTGATGTTCCTGAGGTATAAATTATGCAAGCAGGCATATTTCTCTTTAAATCTTTATTTTCTATTTTTTCGTTAATTGCTTCATCTAATATTTCTTTAATTAATAAACTTTCTGTATCTATTTTTTCAAAGGATATTATTTTTTTAACATCACTGTTTATAAACTTTTTAATTTTATTGAATTGATCTTGATTTGAAACAAATATTAATGAGGGCTTGCAATCATTTAGAATATATTCATAATCGTTTGCAGAATAAGTTGTAAAAATAGGAACTGAAATTCCCCCAGCATTCATAATAGCAATATCTGTCATTAACCAATATGGTCTATTCTCAGAAAGTATTAAACATCTATCACCTTGTTTTATTAGCGATTTAATCTTTGTGGTAAGTTTATAAATTCTTTCAGTTATATCTTCCCAATTATAAGTTTGCTTATCTGGTTTTAACCATTTTAAGAATGGTCTTTTGCCGTCAACTTCTTCTTTTTTTTTGAAATAAAGTTCAACTAAGCTATTTAATTTTTTTATTTCCATAATATGGTGGGCGAAGAGAGACTCGAACTCTCACAGTATTGCTACCACCGGATTTTGAGTCCGGCGCGTCTACCAGTTCCACCATTCGCCCTTTTTTAAATAATCTAATCGATTTTTCTTACTATGAGAACAAAAAATATCGAGGTTACAAACATTATTAAAGCATATGCAGCTGTTGGATACAAAAATACTATATCATCAAACAATTGGGTAGCTACAACAACTGCCAATGTTCCATTTTGTAAGCCGCATTCTAACGATATACATTTTCTTTGTGGAATACCTGACGCAAAGAATTTTGCTAAAAAATATCCAATAAAAAGCATTATTATGTTGAGCGTTAAAGCTATAAGACCAGAAGAAGTTATAAAAGAAAGAAGTCTATCCCACTCCTCAACCCAAATAGATATAAATACGATTAAAAACAAAATTATTGAAGTTCTTTGAATAAATAAATTTTTAGAAATGACAAAATTAGTCATTAAACTTCTTGTAACCATACCAAAAAAAACTGGGACGGTTACAACAAAAAACATCTTTAAAGCAACTGTAATCATCGATATTTCCTTTGTAACCTCAATACCAATTAAACTTGCAGATTTAAAAACTATAAATGGAACTGTAATAATACTCAGCAAACTAATAATTGCTGTTAAGCTTATAGATAAGGCTACATCTCCACCTGCAAACTTGGTTAATACATTAGAAGTTACTCCGCCCGGTGCTGAAGCTATTATCATTATACCTAGAGCAATTTCAGGAGGGACATTGATAAATTGTACTAATCCAAAAGCAATAATTGGGAGTAAAACAACCTGACCTATAAAACCTACGAAAAAATCTTTCGGAAAACTTATAACTCTTTTGAAATCATGAGATGTTAAACCAAGACCTAAACCAAACATGATTATTGCAAGCGCAATAGGAGCTATCTGTTTTGCTATTTCCATATTTATTTATAAAGTAAAATATTATTTAGATTTTGGTATTTTGTCTCGGTTATTGTATAGATCAAAAAAAGTACCGATAAAATTGTAAATTCTAAATTGAACAGATTTACCAGCATCAAAAAATTGTTTAAGCTTAACAACTTTTAACTTTTTCATTATATAAAGTTGGTTTTTATCTTTATCTAAAACTCCCATCTTCATTCCTAGTTTAAGTTTTCTAATCACTGTCGCACGTGGTATACCTGATATTTCAGAAATAGAGGATGCATTTACTCCTGTAATTTCATTTCCTTTAGATAACGCTGTCTCATAAACTTTTTTAAATTTTTCATCATTGCTCAATTTGTCCGAGTCAAATATCACTCCTTTGCCTTTATATTTGTCTCTAATTTTATGCATTTGATTAGTTAAAACAGTTCCTGCTACTGCCCAGGACTCAAGATCTCCATAAAAATTTCTCCAGTCTACTAAATTTGGAATTTGAGCCCTAAAATAAAACTTCCAAACTAATGTAAAATTACTTTTTATGAAATTTTCAAGTTCTTTAGACTGGACAGGAGAATTAATAATGTTTCTATTTTCTTCAGAAAGAATACGTGAAATGACAGACAAAAAATTTGCTAAGAGCCTGATTGTTTTATAAGGTCTTTGTTTTGCAAAAGCTTCTGTGTGGAGAATAATCTTTTTTCCTGATCTTTCAATTATACCACTATTATTGAGCTCATTGATTTTTCGTCTTACAGTTTCTTTTGCTATATTAAGTTCTTCGGATATTTCGATTAAGTTAATTTTCTCTATTTCAAATTTTTCTTGATTATAAATTGACTCCTCAGATATTATCAAAAACATATCTGAATAATGTTTGAATGTTTTTTGAATCAAATAAATAAGAATTAAATATTTGTCTAAGTCTTTAAGAGTTTTATACGCATTATAAGTCCATTCGGATTGAAATCTAAACCAGTGATTTGCAACAAAGGACATGTTATTTACTAAAATATTTTCAATATCGGAGTTTTGCGTAAATTGTAAAGGAAAAGATGAACTTGTATTTGATGGACGTATTCTAGTGACATTATCTTTTTTAGTTTCAGACATTATTTTTCCAAGTTACACTGCTAGATATTAAAAGTGCCATTAACAACCATATAACGAATGACTCTCCATGTGTAAATTCGTAATTAGCTCCAAATATTTTAGCTAATAATAGAACTGCATATACAGCTATAGGAGATAAAATTAGACTTGCTAAGAACTTAAGTATTGTGCATTTTATGTTCATAAATTTAAAATGATTAAAAAGTTATACGATAGATGTGTTGAATTGGCTAGACATAAATTTTCTAAGCCTATTTTAGGTTTTATATCTTTTATTGAGAGTTCCTTTTTTCCAGTTCCTCCAGACGTAATGATAATTCCAATGGTTGTCGCAAAAAAAAATGATTATTTGATTATAGCTACAGTCGCCACAGTATGTTCTGCTTTAGGAGCTCTATTTGGATATTTAATTGGAGTTTTATTTTTTAATGAAATTGGTGTTAAAATTTTTCAAATTTATGGATATGAAGATGTTAATTTTTTGAAGGAGAAATTTTCTGAGAGTAAAAGTATGTTACCATTTATCATAACATTATTTATAGCAGGTTTTACTCCTGTCCCTTTTAAATTGTTGACCATCACTAGTGGTTTTGTCCAATTTAATTTAATAATCTTTTTCATAACCTGTGTTGTTACCAGAGGTTTAAGATTTTTTATAATCGCTTACCTCACAAATAGATTTGGTAGAGCATTCGGTCCATTTCTTGAAAAAAAAGGCGCTAAGTTCTCATTTTTTTTGGTGTTGGGACTATGTATAATTTTAATCATCGCTTATATTTTAATAAAAAATTATGTTTAATTTATCACTAAATACAATTTTAAAATTCATTTTACTATTAAGTTTTTTTGCATTAAGTGCTGCTTATTTTATTGAATTTGCGTTAGGTCATTTACCTTGTGCGTTATGTAAAATTCAAAGAATTCCTTACATTGCTGCTTTAGTTTTAATTTCTTTATTCTTTCTATTAAATTCTCCAAATAAATATATCTTGATAATATTGATAGTTATGTTTTTTCTAGGAACAATTGTGTCCTTATATCATGTGGGTATAGAGCAAGGTGTTTTTAATGAAAGCTTTCTATGTAAATTACAAGGTAACTCTGATGTGAACAGTGCCGCTGAACTTTTGTCACAACTTAAAACTATTAATGTAAGTTGTAAGGAAGTTCCAATCACTTTTATGGGTTTTTCACTTGCTACATTTAATGCTCTTTTATCTTTTACAATATTTGCTATTTTAATCAAAAATTTTAATAAATATGAAAAAAACAAATAAAAAAGCGCTAGAAGAAATCATAAGAGTTGATCATGCAGGAGAACGTGGGGCGATTAAGATCTACGAGGGGCAGCTATTGGCTCTAAAAACATTTAAACAAAATGAGCCCCTTAAAAGAAAAATTGAAGAGATGAGAGAACATGAGGCTGAACATTATGAATTTTTTAGGGATGAAATAAAAAAAAGAAATATTAAACCAACAAAATTTCTTCCGTTATGGGACTTGATGGGTGTGACACTTGGTTTTGGGACTGCTATGCTTGGAGAAAAAGCTGCAATGCTTTGTACTGCTTCGGTTGAGGAAGTAATTGACGAGCATTACAAAAACCAAACCTTTAAGTTAAAAGACGATGAAAAAGAACTAAAAAAGAAAATAGAAAAATTTAGGGCAGATGAAATAGAGCATAAAAATATTGCATATGACTCTGGAGCAACCAAAAAAGGGCCCTATGGTTTATTAGACAAAATAATTAAAACTTCGTCAAGAATTGCAATTACTATTTCTGAAAAAATTTAATTAAGGTTCTAACTCTATATCCCAGTATAGATAATCCATCCAACTTTCATGAAGAAAGTTGGGAGGAAAGTTTCTCCCATTTTTATGTAAATCATCAACTGTCGGAATAAAAGGTTTATTAAACAGTTTCATTCCACTATTTTCGAATAGTTTTCCACCCTTTTTAACATTACATGTAGAACAAGCTGTAACAACATTTTCCCAGTCTGTAACTCCACCTTTCGATTTTGGTAGCAAATGATCAAAGGTTAAATCTTTTTTGTCACCACAGTACTGACAAGTAAATTTATCTCTTAGAAAAACATTAAATCTTGTAAAGTTTGGGTTTTCGGACGGCTTGATAAAATTTTTTAGTGCGATAACGCTAGGCAAATTCATTTCAAATGAAGGACTTCTTATTTTTCTCTTATAGTTTGATACAATACTTACTCTGTTTAAAAAAACTGACTTGACTGCATCTTGCCAGCACCAAAGTGATAAAGGATAATAGCTTAACGGTCTAAAATCAGCATTTAAAACTAATGCAGGACACTTCTCTAATGGAACTTGTTTGTTCGCAGATATAATCATTGTTAAAAGCTATCTGAAAGTAAAAATTTAATCAAGTTATTAATTTGTCTTAAAATAAGTTTAATTAATATAAGTTTTTTTTTATAAATTCCAAACCTAAACTTGATCCCTCTTGAGGAATTCTATGTTCACAATTCTTGAATATTTTTGCCTTTATTGAATAATTATTTTTAAAAAAAAATTCTTTAGCCTCAAGAAAAGATTCGATTGGTACCACCTCATCTTTATCGCCATGCATCAAAATAACCTCGGGTCTTGAGTTAATATTTCTTGAGAGATGATCTGTGCTTATAATTCTCCCAGAATATCCAATTATTGCTTTTATTTTATCAGTTCTTTTTAACCCAGTTTGAATGGATATCATGCACCCTTGGCTAAATCCTCCTAGTATAATATTATTTGACTTCAAATTTAGATTGTCTTTTACTTCATCAATTAACTTATTTAGTTTAATTTCAGCTACCAAAGATTTCGTTAAAATTTCATCTTTAGTTTGGTCCATTAGATCAAACCACTGAAATCCTGTTGCACTTACCGCACATTTCTCCGGTGCATCCGGACAAATAAAAATAGTTTCAGGTAAATAATTTTTCCAGTAATTGGCTAAAATTGAAATATCCTTTCCATCTCCTCCATAGCCGTGGCAAAGTATTACAGCGTTTTTAGGTTTTTGACTTGATTTTGGATTTATAATTGTTGTGTTTAGTGTGTACGTCATGTTAATAAAGTTTGTTTTGTTATGTCAGAATTTTTTTTCAATTTAATAGGATTTACTTTATTGGGAGCTGTAGCCATAGTTCTAATTATGGGTATTTATACTTTATTTAAAGGTGGGAACACCAGTAAAAAATATTCCAATAAATTAATGCAATTAAGAGTTCTTTTGCAGTTTATAGCAATAATTGTTCTTGTTGTTATCGCGTACTTTTTTAAAGATTAAGAATTTTTTCTTATTATTTTTTTGAAATCTTTAGTATCAAAATCAATTTCTCCAATTATTCTGGCAAATTCATTACCATTCTTGTCAATTAATATTGTAGTTGGCAGACCTCTCATTTTAAATTTTTTTGCTAAATTGAATTTAGGGTCAAAATAGATGTCTAGATTATCAATATTTAGATCATCAAAAAATTTTTTTGCTTTGATTTGATTGGGTTTCTCCATATTGATTGCAAAAATCTTGAGTTCAGGCATATCTTTTGCCAGTCGGCTAAGGGAGGGCATTTCCTTTTTACATGGAGCACACCATGTAGCCCAAAAATTTAAAATCATGATCTTGCCTTTATTTTCGCTTAAGTCGACATCTTGAAGATTAAAATCTTTAAATTTTAGATTTTCAATGGGTTTGGGATTATCGTAAAAAATTATATTTTTATTAAGATTTGTTACCGCTTTAACATTGCCTATAAAGAAAATCACAATTAGGGTGTGAATATAAGTTTTAAAAGATTTACTAATTTTCATATTAATTTAAATTAAAAATAACATAGTGAAATGAAAAATAAAACTGTTTGGTCAAATAGATTTAAAGGAGAGACTTCGATATCTCTTCAAAAAATTGGCTCATCCATTAATGTCGATAAAAGACTTTATGAGCAAGACATAGCTGCGTCTATTATTCACGCTAAAATGCTCATGAAACAAAAAATAATCAATAGTTCTATTGGAAATAAAATTATTAATGGTCTTAAAAAAATTAAAATTCAAATTGATAAAGATAATTTTAATTTTCAAGAAAAATATGAAGACATTCACTTAAATATAGAAAAAAAATTATTTGAAATTATAGGACCTGCAGCAGGGTATTTGCATACAGCTAGATCTAGAAATGATCAAGTTGTAACAGATTTTAAGCTTTGGGTTAAACAAGCTTCAAAAAGCTTAAATAAAAAAATTATATTATTAATGAAAAGTTTAATAAAAAAAGCTGAAAAAAATACAGGAACTATAATGCCAGGCTTGACGCATTTAAAGAATGCTCAACCTGTTTCGTTTGCTCATTATCTTCTATCGTACTATGAAATGTTCAAAAGAGATAAACAAAGATTTGAAAATAATATTGATCTTTTAAATGAATGTCCTCTTGGATCTGCTGCGCTTTCAGGCACCTCATATAAAATAGATAGAAAATATACTGCAACAAAACTTGGTTTCAAAAAACCAACTGACAATTCAATTGACTCAGTTTCGGATAGAGATTTTGCTATAGATTTTTTATATGCATCTGCTTTAAGTGCAATGCATTTATCAAGATTAGCTGAAGATTTTGTTATCTATAATTCTGATGCTTTTAATTTCATATCCTTTGAAGATAATATGCTGACTGGTTCTTCTATTATGCCACAAAAAAAAAATCCTGATCCTGCAGAAATTATTAGAGGTAGAGTTGGACTAAATTATGGATATTTGAATTCAATGCTAACTATCATGAAAGGCCTTCCAATGTCTTACTTCAAAGATTTACAAGATGACAAGGAATTAGTCTTCAATGGATTTGATACTTTAAACGACTCTCTGACTTTAGGTATTGAGCTAATTAATTCTGTAAAACCAAATAAATCTCAAATGTTAGTAATGGCGAATCAAGGGTTCACAACAGCAACAGATTTTGCAGATTATCTGGTTAAAGAAAAAAATTTATCATTCAGAGAATCTCACTCATTGTCAGCAAAACTAGTGGGTTTGGCAGAAAAAAAAGGTGTTACTTTGAATGAACTGTCATTACAGGAATTAAAAAAAATTAACAAAAATTTGGACAGAGATGTCTTAAAAATTTTTGATTTAAAAAACTCCATGAATTCCAAAAAATCATATGGTGGAACTGCAGAAGCTAATGTAAAAATGATGATTAAAAAATATAAAAAGGAGACAAAATGAAAATATTAGCTTCTATATCTATTTTAGTTTTGATTATCTCCGGCTGTGGAAAAAAGTCAGAACCTAAATATAGTGGAAAACCCACACAAATACAAATAACTATATAATTATATGCAAAGTTTAAGATATGTAGGTAAAAATCTATTTTTAGAAAAAATTTCTTTAAAAAATTTTTTGAAGAAAAATAAATCTCCCTTTTATATCTATTCTGAAAACCAGATTATTTATAATTTTATAAAATTTAAAAATATTTTCAAAAAAACTGATCCTTTAATCTGCTTTGCTGCTAAATCTAATAGTAATGTTCAAATACTTAAAGTTTTAAGTAAATTAGGAGCAGGCGTGGATGTTGTATCAGGCGGTGAATTATTAAAAGCTCTTAAGGCAGGCATAAAACCAAAAAAAATTGTTTTCTCTGGTGTGGGAAAAACAGAGGAAGAATTACAAGTTGCAATAAATAAAAATATTTTATTAATTAATTGTGAGTCTGAAAGTGAAGCACTATTAGTCAATAATATCGGAAAAAGATTAAAAAAACATGTGTCTATTGGATTTAGGTTAAATCCAAATATTGATGCAAAAACGCATAAAAAGATATCAACTGGAAAAGCAGAAAATAAATTTGGATTATCAATCAAATCTTTCAAATCTTTTTTGAAAAAAATTAATTCTTTAAAAAATGTAAGGTTGAATGCCTTAAGCGTACACATTGGTAGTCAGATTTTAAGTGAAACACCTTTTAAAAGGACGCTAGGTGTTATGCAAAAATTAATAATGGAATTGAAATTAAATCTTAATTTTGTAGATTTTGGTGGAGGTTTTGGTATTGACTATAGCGGAAAAGACAAAACCTTAAATCTTACTAATTATTCTAAATTGGTAGAAAAATTTGCAAAAAAAATAAATTGTAAAATTATTTTTGAACCGGGACGGTCTATTATTGGGAATGCTGGTATACTTATAAGTAAAGTTCAATTTATCAAAAGAGGAAGTAAAAAAAGCTTTATAATTTTAGATGCTGGAATGAACGATTTTATGCGACCAGCTTTATATGATGCATTTCATAAAATCATTCCTATATCTAAAACTTCATCGAGAATGACAGGTGCAATAGAATTTGTTGGTCCTATTTGTGAAAGTACATGTAAATTTGGAGTTTATAAAAAATATCAAAAATTAAACGAGAACGACTATATTGCAATTACAAATGTAGGTGCTTACGGTTCTTCTTTGTCTTCTAATTATAATACAAGACCTTTAATCGCTGAAATTTTAATCAATAAAAATAAATATAGATATATTAGAAAAAAACAAAATATACTTAAATTGATTAATTCTTAATGCAGTTTATCAAATCTTTAATTTTTAATATTTTTCTTTATTGTGGGCTTGTTTTAATTTTTATTTTAGCAATACCTACCTTAATTCTTCCTGATAAATTTACAATTTTTTTTGGAAGGATGTCTGCAAAATACATTGTCTTCATTTTAAAACTTGTATTAAATACCAAGGTAATTTTTCATGGAGAGGAAAACTTGAAAAAGGTTGATCGTTTTTTTGTTGCCTCTGCACACCAGTCAATGTTTGAAACTTTTGCTTTGCAAATTCCTCTAGATGGTCCAATTTTTATTTTAAAAAAAGAGCTTATGAATATTCCTTTATTTGGTTGGTATCTTAGAAAAATCGGCGCGATAGCGATTATAAGAGAGACAACGACTAAAGAAAATTTAAGTTTTTTTGATAAAATAAAAGAAAAGTTAGAGGAAAATAAAAGACCACTTCTAATATTTCCTCAAGGCACCCGGGTCAAACTAGATGAGCACCCGCCTTTCAAAAAAGGTGTTGGTAGAATATACAATGCACTAAATTTGCCATGTATACCAGTTGCATTAAATACAGGAAAAGTTTGGCCAAAAAATAGTTTTATGAAGTATTCAGGAGATATGCATATTTCATTTTTAGAACCAATAATGCCTGGAAAAGAAAAAGATGAATTTACCAAAGAAATTGAAAATAAGATTTATAATGAAATAAAAAAATATTATTAGTTATTTTCTACCAAAGTCTGGTTTTTCAGTATCCTGCCCTGCTTCAATAATTTCTTTTCTGACTTTTTTGGTTGAAGCAAAGATTTCTAGGAGCTTTTTGCTATCTTTATTTTTAATAGCATTTTTAATTTCATCAAGATTTTTTGAGTAGTTATCTAAAACCTTTAATATATTGTCGCTATTATCAATAAAAATATCCTTCCACATTAATGGATCAGATGCAGCTATTCTTGTAAAATCCCTTAATCCGCCGGCACTATACTGAATAACATCATCTTTAAATTTATCTTCATTATTAATTGCAGTTTTAACAATACTGTAGGCTACTGCATGAGGTAAATGACTTGTTAATGACAAAACATAATCGTGATCTTCAAATGACATAAATTTTGTTTTACTACCAAGTTTAATCCAAAATTCTTCCAGCTTGCTCGTTTTACTCTTACTTACCTCTTTGTCTGTTGACAAAATACACCATCTATTTTTAAAGAGTTCTGAAAACCCTGCTTCAGGTCCACTATACTCAGTGCCTGCTATAGGATGTGAAGCAATCCAATGAATATTGTCTAAACTAATATTTTTAATAATTTTGTTTACTTCTTTTTTGGCAGAACCTGTATCAGTCAAAATGGAGTCTTTTTTTAAATTAGCCTTTATCGAAAGTAAAATTTCCTTATAGCTACTCAGGGGAGATGCGATAATTGTCAAATCAGAGTCAATTACAGCTTCAGAAATGTTGCTGCAAACTTCTGATGAGAAATTTTTTTTTAAATAACTGTTTACATGACTAGACTTATCAAAAACACTTAATTTAGAAGCTAGTTTTTTTTCTTCAACTGCACGCAAAATAGAAGAACCAATTAAACCGCAACCGATAATACTGATTTTATTAAACATTTAAAATCTTTCTCATTTTTTTTATTAATTCTGTATTCTCCGAGCTTGTCCCAATTGTAATACGTAAAGAATTTTTTATACCATATACATCCATTTTACGTACTAATATTCCATACTTTGCTAGCTGTTTAAAAGCTTTAGCTGAATTAACTTTTACTCTATCAAAGTTTACTAATAAAAAATTAGTAAAACTTTTATTTGTGTCTATTTTCATTTTTTTAAATTCAGCAAACAGTTTTTTATTCCATTTATTTACGTGATTAATTTCTTTGTTTAACCATGAACTGTCTTTCACTGCAGCAGAAGCTGCAAATAAAGCTGGCCTACTTACATTAAACGGAGGTTTAATTCTATTTAATGCAGAAATTATTTCTTTGGACCCGTAACCCCAGCCTACTCTCAATCCAGCAAGACCGTAAATCTTTGAAAAGGTCCTAGTCATTACCACATTTTTAAAGTTTGTAAAAGTTTGGAGGCCTGACATGAAGTCTTTCTGTTTTACATACTCGAAATAGGCATCATCCACTACTAGCAAAATATTACTTCTTAATTTTTTTCTTAAAAAAAGTAATTCTTTTCTTTTAATGTATGTGCCTGTGGGATTATTTGGATTAGCTAAAAAAACTATTTTTGTTTTTCTAGTAACTTTTTTAAGTATATCTTTTACAGATACAGTAAAATTATTTTCATTAGCATAAATTACTTTGGCTCCACTCATTTTGCTATAAATCCTGTAAATAATAAAACTATATTTCGGTACAATAACTTGATCACCTTTTTTTAAAAAAGATTTACAAATTAATTCAAAAATTTGATCTGATCCAGAACCTAATATAATTCTGTTCCTGTCGATTCTAAATTTATCAGAAAGTGTTTTTCTTAAAAATGTACCGTCGGAATCAGGGTATCTAGCGAAATTTTGTGAAACTTTGAGATATTGTTTCTTTGCCAAAGGGCTGGGACCTAAGGCGGACTCGTTAGCTGATAATTTTATTTTAGCGAGTTTACTCTTAAATAAACTCATTCCAGCAACATATTTCTCTGCAACAATGTTATTTGGTTTCGGAAATTTCATTTACTCAATGTATTATCTAAATTGTATAAGTTTTTCTATAGGTCTTTATCGTATATAAAATTGACAAGTTTAAGACGATTTAGTACTAATTTGAAGCGCTGATTTAACCAAATTGCAAGCGCTAAATAAATTTTGCTAAAAAGGGTATATGCCCAGTTTAGCTGGGCTTTTTTTTTGGATGAATGAAAAACTTGAAAATATAAAGAAACTTAAAGTCTCAAATTCACTTAAGTTGGATTGTGGAAAGACTATAAAAAATTTTCCTTTAGCTTATGAAACGTATGGAAAGTTAAATTCAAATAAAGACAATGCAATTCTTGTTTTTCATGCTTTAACAGGAGATCAATTCGTTGCTGGCACAAATCCAATAACAAATAAAAACGGATGGTGGGTGACAGCAGTAGGACCGGGGAAAGCTATAGACACAAATAAATATTTTGTAATTTGTGCAAATGTAATTGGTGGATGCATGGGTTCATTAGGGCCAAGAAATATTAATCCAGAAACCAATCAACCTTATGGATTGGATTTCCCTGTGATAACTATTAAGGACATGGTTAGAGCCCAAGAGTCATTATTAGAGCACCTCGGTATAAAAAAACTTCTTTGTGCTACAGGTGGTTCAATGGGCGGAATGCAATTACTTCAGTTTTGTTCAACTTTTCCAGATAAAACTTTTTCTGCTATTCCAATTGCATGTAGTACTAGTCACAGTGCACAAAATATTGCTTTAAATGAATTAGCTCGTCAGTCAATTATGGCTGACCCTGTTTGGGATAATGGAAAATATTTTTTAAAGAATGTTCAGCCAAAAAATGGCTTAGCTGTTGCGAGGATGGTAGGACACATTAGTTATCTATCTGAAAAAGGAATGCAGGAAAAATTTGGAAGAAAGTTACAAGAAAAAGCAGATTACGAATTTAGTTTTAATGCGGATTTCCAGGTCGAAAGTTATCTCAGACATCAAGGATATGCTTTTGTGGAAAGATTCGATGCAAACTCAATTCTATATATAACAAGAGCCATGGATTATTTTGATTTATCAAAACAATTTAAAGGAGGTCTTACTGAAGCATTTAAAGGTCAAAGAACGAAATTTTTAGTAATATCTTTTTCTTCTGATTGGCTTTACACGACCAAGAATAACAAAGATATAGTTATCGCTTTAAATGCTGCTGGTGCGAATGTTTCTTATTCCGAAATTGTAACAGACAAGGGGCACGATTCTTTTTTACTAGATGAATTAAATTTTTTAAAGACTCTTAAAGGTTTTATAGACTCAATGTACGAGAAATTTAAAAATGAAAAATGAATTTAAAGTAATAGCAAACTTATTATCCGAAAACACTAGAGTTCTTGATGTGGGGTGTGGTGATGGATCTTTAATGAGTTTACTTGAGAAAGAAAAAGGTATCGAGGTTCGTGGATTAGAAATAGATCAAACTAACGTACAAAAATGTATTCATAAAGGTCTTAGCGTAATACAAGGTAACGCTGAAACAGAGTTACATCAATTTCCAGATCGATCTTTTGATTACGTTATTCTAAGTCAGACTCTGCAAGCTTTTTATGACCCAAGTAAAGTTATGAATGAACTTTTAAGAATTGGAAAATCGGTAATAGTTTCGATTCCTAATTTTGGTTTTTGGAAAGTAAGATTAAAATTATTACTCTTTGGAAAAATGCCGGTTACTAAAACTTTACCTAATACGTGGTACAATACTCCAAACTTACACATGTGCACCATAAAAGATTTGTTTATTTTTTGTGATGAAAAGAGCATCAAAATAAAAAAAGTAATTGGTATAAACGAAGATAAAACATCTTATATTAAAAAGAGTAATTTAGAAATAAAAAATCTTTTTTCAAAGGTTGGAATTTTTTTAATAGGATAATATGAAAATAGAAGTTATTCCGTGTTTAAATGATAATTACAGCTATTTAATTTATGAGGAAGAAACTAATACTGTTTCAATAGTTGATCCCTCGGAATTTTCCCCATGTGAAAAAATAATAAAAAATTACAAAAAATTAGATAATATTTTAATTACTCATCACCATGCAGATCATGTAGGTGGAAATTTAAAACTAAAAGAAAAATATAATTCAAAAATCTTTGGATACCAAAAAGATAAGAGCCGTATTCCTGGAATTGACATTTTGTTATATGAAGACCAAATTTTTAATGTTGGAAATTTGGAAGTAAAGGTAATTTTTATTCCAGGTCATACTAGTGGTCACATCGCTTATTATATTAAAAAAGAAAATGTTATTTTTACTGGAGATACTTTGTTCTCTTTAGGGTGTGGGAGAGTTTTTGAGGGAAGTCATAAACAAATGTTTGAGTCTCTTAATAAGCTAAAAATTCTTGATCCCAAGACTAAAGTTTATTGCGGTCATGAGTATACAAAAAAAAATTTAGAATTTTGTTTAACATTTGACACAGAAAACTCTTTTTTAAGAGAGAGAGAACAAGATATAAATGCTAAAATAAAAAAAAATCAACCTACGATTCCGACATCTTTAGAGGAAGAATTAAAGACAAATATCTTCTTGAGATGTGATAATATCAAGGTAAAACAAGCTCTAAATCAAAAAGACTCTTCCGATCAAGAAATATTTACAAAATTAAGGGATTTAAAGGATACATTTTGATCTCAATAATCTTGACTTGATATAATTGCAAGCTATATTGCGTCAAAACTTAATAATTAAATTTTATGTCATTTGCAATTATTGAAACAGGTGGAAAGCAATATAAGGTCTCTACTAGCAAGATACTAGAGATTGAGAAAATTAATGCAAAAAAAGGTGAAACAATTAAGTTTAATAATGTTTTGCTATTAAACAATGATCAAAATACCGAAATAGGGAGTCCAAGTATTGAAGGAGCTTCCGTAGAAGCTAAACTTTTAGATACTGTAAAAGACAGGACAATTTTAGTTTTTCACAAGAGACGAAGAAAACATTCTAGAAAAAAAAATGGTCATAGACAAAGGCACTCTAAAATTCAAATAATGAAAATTTTAGCTAAAGGTGGAAAAGTAATTGATGAAGCAAAAATCGTTGAAAAAAAGAAAACCGTAAAGACTGAAAAAAAAGATATTAAAAAAGTACAAAAAAAATAGGATACTAAATGGCAACAAAAAAAGCTGGTGGATCGTCAAGAAACGGAAGAGATAGTAAAGGTAGAAGACTTGGTGTAAAAAAATATGGCAATCAATTAGTAATACCAGGTAATATTATTATTAGACAGAGAGGGACAAAAATACATCCTGGCGAGAATGTTGGCATTGGAAAAGATCACTCAATTTTTTCTTTGATAAAAGGAAAAGTTAAATTTAAAAAATCAAAATTAAACAGAACATTTGTATCTGTTATTCCCAATTAAATATATAAATAACTAAGGTTATTTAAAATCAAAATGAAGTTTTTAGATCAAGCTAAAATATTTATAAAAGCCGGCAATGGTGGCTCTGGATCAGCAAGTTTTAGAAGAGAAAAATTTGTTGAGTTTGGTGGGCCTGATGGGGGTGATGGTGGTGATGGTGGTTCAATTATAATTGAGTCAGATAGAAATCTGAATACACTTATTGATTTTCGTTATTCTCAACATTTTAAGGCTCAACATGGTCAATCTGGAAGCAAAAAAAATAAAACAGGCGGTAGAGGAAAAGATTTAGTATTAAAAGTACCAGTGGGCACTCAGATTTACGAAGAGGATAATAATACTTTGATTTATGATTTCCTAAAAAATAAGGAAAAATTTCTTTTGGCAGCAGGAGGTAAGGGAGGATTAGGTAATGTTAGATTTAAATCCTCTACTAACCGAGCTCCAAAGAAAAAAACTAATGGAAAAATTGGTGAAGAATTTTGGATTTGGCTACAATTAAAAGTTATAGCTGATATTGGGATCATTGGATTACCTAATGCTGGAAAATCAAGTTTACTTAGCGCCCTAACAAGAGCTAGGCCAAAAATAGCTAATTATCCATTTACTACAATTAACCCAAACTTAGGAGTTTGTTACATAAAAAATAAAGAAATAATTCTTGCAGATATTCCTGGGTTAGTAGAAGGTGCTCATAAAGGAGTGGGCCTTGGTGATAAATTTTTAAGACATGTAGAAAGGTGTAAAATATTACTTCATATGATAGATGTTTCTGAGGAAGATTTAGTTGGAAACTATAATAAAATTAGATCAGAACTTTTAGCGTATGACAAAAACTTATATAAAAAAAAGGAGATTATTGTTTTTAATAAGTCAGATATTATTCAAAAAGATCAATTAAAAAATAAACTGAAGAAGTTCAAAAATAGAATAAAAAATAGATATAATTTAATTTCTACATATAATAAGACTGACTTAGATGGTCTTAAAAAATCTTTAATAAAATATGCAAGTTAATAAATTTAAAAAAATTGTTATAAAATTAGGTTCCTCAACTGTAATTGACAAGAAGGGTAAATTTAAATCAGCATGGGTTCAAAGCCTTATTAAAGATATTAAGAGTTTAAAAAAAAATATTGAGGTAATTGTTGTCTCATCAGGAGCAATAGCTTTAGGACAAAATTTTTTGAAGATTAAAAAGAAGAAAATTAAAATAGAAATGAGCCAAGCAATAGCGGCTGTAGGTCAAATTCACTTATCTGAAGAATTTAGAAAAAATTTTAATAAACAAAAATTAAAAACCGCACAAATTTTAGTATCACTTGATGATACAGAACAAAGAAGAAGAGCTTTAAATATAAGAAGAACTTTTGAAAATTTATTCAAAATTAAAGCTGTTCCTATAGTAAATGAAAATGACACAACAGCCACATCTGAAATTAAATATGGAGATAATGATAGATTAGCAGCTCGCGTTGCACAAATCGTTAATGCTGATGCACTTATCTTGCTATCAAATGTTAATGGGCTTTATGACAACAAAAAAAAATTAATTAAATCAGTCGATACAATAAGTGACGAAATATTAAATTTAGCAAATAAAGATATAAGTAATTATGGTTCTGGAGGTATGATTACAAAAATAGAGGCTGCTAAAATATGTATGAATGCAGGATGTTTGATGTACATAGCAAACGGAAATATAAAATATCCAATTACAAATATGAAAAAAAATAAAGTGTACACCTGCTTTAAGCCTAAAATATCAACCTTAGATGCCCGAAAAAAATGGATTGTTAGTTCTTTAATTTCTTCAGGAAAAATTCAAGTCGATAAAGGTGCAGAAAAAGCTTTAAAAAACGGAAAGAGCTTACTGGCTATTGGAATTATTAAAATTGATGGATCTTTTTCAAAGGGTGATAATATTCTCATTTTAAATGAGAATAACGATGAACTGGCTAGAGGTTTGTCGTCTTTTTCGTCAAAAGAGCTTATAAAAATAATAGGAAAACGTAGTAAAGAAATAGAAAAAATATTAGGATACCCAAGTAAGTCTGAGGTTGTACATATAGACGATATGGTGAGAATTTAAATGAATTATTTATCTGAAATAGGTAGCAATGCCAAAAAAGCTTTTTATAAATTACAAAAATGTGATCATAAAGATATTAAAAAAGTTTTAAACACATACAATAAAAAAATTCTTAAAAATAAAAATTTTATTATCAGGGAAAACAATAAAGATATTAAAAATATAAAAAGAAAACATTTGGTTGATAGATTGATACTTAATGAAAAAAGGATTGAATCAATTCGAAGTTCAATAAATGAAATAATTAAGTTTTCTAATCCAATTGGAAAAATTTTAGAAGTATGGAGTCGACCAAATAGACTAAAAATAAAGAGAGTTACAACTCCAATTGGGGTTATCGGTGTCATATACGAAAGCAGACCTAATGTAACTGCAGATGTTGCTTCGCTCTGCCTTAAGTCCAGTAATTGTGTTATTTTAAGAGGTGGATCTGAGGCTTATAATTCTAACAAAATTTTAGCTAACTTATTTAGAGATAGCCTTTTTTTCAATAATTTTGATAAAAATTGTGTTCAAATGATTGAGAAAAAAAATAGAAAAATAGTTGATCATATGCTTTCTAGGATGAGTGAATATATTGATGTCATAGTGCCTAGAGGTGGGAAAGGTTTAGTGGAAAAAGTTCAAAAACTCTCTAACATTCATGTTATTGGTCATCTAGAGGGTCTTTGCCATGCTTTTGTAGAAAAATCTTCTGACATTAATACCGCTAAAAAAATAATATTGAATGCTAAAATGAGAAGAACGAGTATATGCGGCGCACTTGAGACTTTAATGATTGAAAAATCCGCAATTAAATCTCACGGAGTTCCAATAATAAATTCATTAATAGAAGAAGGCTGTGAAATAAGGGTGGATAAAAAAATTAACAAATTTTTTAAAAACAAGCTTAAAGTGGCAAAAGAAAAAGATTGGAAAACTGAATATTTAAATTCTATTTTATCTGTTAAATCAGTAAATAATGTTAAGGAGGCTGTGTCTCACATACTTAAATACGGAACAATGCATACTGACACTATAATTACAAAAAATAAAAAAACTGCAGATTATTTTTTAAAAAATGTTAATAGCTCCATCGCAATGCATAACGTATCAACACAATTTGCTGATGGTGGTGAATTTGGTTTTGGAGGAGAAATAGGAATATCAACAAATAAATTACCTCCTAGAGGGCCAGTAGGAATTAATCAACTAACTTCTTACAAGTATATTGTAACAGGAGATGGTGTCACAAGGCCTTAGACTAAATGAAAAAATTACAATTTAATTCCTTTGGTTTATTAGGAGGCTCATTTGATCCACCGCATTACGGGCACTTAAAAATTTCAAAAATAGCACTGAAAAAACTTCCTATAAAAAAAGTTGTATGGATTGTTAATAAAAAGAATCCATTTAAAAAAAAAACATATTTTTCTTTAAGACAGAGATTATTAAAATGTAAAAAAATGACTAAGAAAAATAAAAAAATTCGAGTAATGTATTTAGATCAGATAGTTAAATCCCCTAGAACATTTAAGGCAATTAATTACTTTAAGAAAAAATCGAAAGAAAGAATTTTTTTTTTAATAGGTTCAGATAACTTGATTTATTTCCATAAATGGAAAAATTATAAAAGTATTTTAAAATCTTGTGTTCTAGTGGTTTTCTCCAGAAAAGGATATGATAATCGTGCAAAAAAGTCTATTTTATTGAAAAAAAAAGACTTTAATAATATTATTTTTGTTAATAATAAAAAGTTTAATATTTCATCTACTATGATAAAAAGAAAATTAATTTAATTAATGGAAATATTAAAAATAAAAACCCTTATAGAAAAGACATTAGACCTTAATAAAGCTCAAGATATTGTCACGATAGATCTTAAGAAGAAAACTTATATTGCTGATTATATGATTATAGCATCAGGAACTTCATCAAGACATATACAATCTTTAAGTGAAATTTTGCTCACTGAACTAAAAAAATTTGGGATTGATAATTGTAAGATTGAAGGAAAAGATAGTCAGGAATGGAAATTAGTTGATGCATTGGATGTTATAGTTCATATTTTTCACCCTGAAAAAAGAAATTTTTACGATCTTGAAAAAATGTGGAAAGAACAAATTCCTAAAGAAAACGCAATAATATGAAAAAAAATTTAATCATAATTTTATTATTGATGTTTGGGTTTAATAACGCTTATGCAAATAAGTATGATGATCTTTATGGAAAAATAGATTTATTTGGTGAAGTCTTAGAAAAAATTAGCAAAGAATATATTGATAAGATTGATCAAGCTGAGGTGATGGACTCTGCAATTAATGGTATCTTACAATCTTTAGATCCTTATTCATCCTATATGAGCCCAGAATTATTTAAGGACATGCAAACAGATACGAGAGGTGAATTTGGAGGTCTTGGAATTGAAATTGGCATGGAAGCGGGTGTAGTTAAAGTAATATCTCCAATTGATGGAACTCCTGCAGCTAAAGCTGGTATTAAAGCTGGCGATTACATAGTTAAGATTAATGATGATCAGGTTCAAGGTAAAACTTTAATGGAATCAGTAAAATTGATGAGAGGACCAGTTGGTTCCTCAATTAAATTAACTGTTCGAAGGAAAAATCAAAAAAAAGCATTGGAATTCTCAATCAAAAGAGAAATTATTGAAATTAAATCTGTAAACGCCAAAATGATAGGTAAAAAGAAAAATATCGCATATATAAGACTAAAGTCTTTCAATGAAAATAGTGACAGTCAACTAATCAAAAATGTAAAAAACTTCGAGAAAAAAAATAATCCAAAAGGGTATGTGATAGATGTTAGAAATAATCCTGGAGGTCTGTTAACACAAGCAATAAGAATTACAGATTTCTTTCTTGATGATGGGGAGATTGTATCAACAAAAGGAAGAAAAAAATCTGAAACTAGAAAATTTTTTGCTAGATCTGGAGACGGTATATATGGAAAACCTCTTATAGTTCTAATTAATAGTGGGTCAGCTTCAGCATCTGAGATATTAGCTGGTGCGTTGAAAGATCATAAAAGAGCTATTATCCTAGGCGAGACCTCTTATGGAAAAGGTTCAGTTCAATCTATAATTCCACTTAAAAATGGTGGGGGAATGAGATTAACTATCTCAAAATATTACCTTCCATCAGGTAAATCAATTTCTGAAGTTGGAGTTTCACCTGATATTTTAGTTGAAGAAAAAGATGATGAATTTCAAATTGATACAGAGTCAGATAACCAACTTAATTATGCAATAAACCTCTTCCAATCTTAAATGACAAATTCTTCACTACCTTTAAGAATAGGAGTTGGTGCAATTGTATTAAACCAACATGATAAAGTTTTGGTGGGAAAAAGAAAAGACAATCCTATTGATAAGTGGCAAATGCCTCAAGGTGGGGTTGATAAGGACGAAGATCTTTATTCTGCTATGAGAAGAGAACTGTACGAGGAAACAAGCATAAAAAGTTTTAAATGCATCAGAGAGATAGAGAAATGGCTAACTTACGAACTTCCAGAAAATTTAAAAGGTAAAATATGGAAAGGTAAATTTAGGGGTCAAAAACAAAAATGGTATATTTTGAGATTCACAGGGGACGATAAAGAAATTAATGTTAAAACCAAGAATCCAGAATTCATAGATTGGAAGTGGATAAAAATTGAAGAACTACCACAAAGTATAGTTGATTTTAAAAAAAAGGTTTATGAAGATTTGGTTGAAGAAATAAATAAAACTATTGATTGATCATTCTTAAAACTTCTACCTTGTGAGATAAAATAAATTTTTTTTTATCATTTATATCTTCTTCTTTTAACATTTTTTCATTTAATTCAATCATTTTATCGATTTTTCCTTTATTTAATTCTTTAATATTAATTGCCGTATTAGTTAGTATTAGCATCTTATTATTAGAAAACTCTACTGTCCCTTCCTCGATAAAATATTTTTTTGTTTCACTACCCTTTACTTCAATAACCCCAGGCCTCAAGAACGTTATTAATGCGGAATGATCATATAATATTGTCATATATCCCTCATATGATGGAATGACAACTTCGTTAGGTTCAGAGGAATAAATAATTTTCTCTGGAGAGATTATTTCAAATTTAAATTGTTTTGACATTATTATTTTTTTTTATCAGCTAAACTATCTGCTTTTTCAATAACTTCTTCTATAGACCCCACCATATAAAAAGCTGCTTCAGGAAGGTGGTCATATTCACCTTTGCAAATAGCATCAAATCCTTTTATTGTTGACTCTAAATCCACAAGTTTACCAGGCGATCCTGTAAAGACCTCTGCAACGAAAAATGGTTGGGACAAAAATCTTTGTATTTTCCTTGCCCTAGCCACAGTAAGTTTGTCTTCTTCCGAAAGCTCATCCATTCCTAATATGGCTATAATGTCTTGCAATGACTTATAAGATTGTAAAATTTTCTGAACATCTCTAGCAACTCTATAATGTTCATCACCAACTATTCTTGGATCTAAAATTCTCGAGGTAGAATCTAGTGGGTCAACTGCAGGGTAAATACCTAGCTCTGCTATTTGTCTAGATAAAACAGTCGTAGCATCTAAATGGGAAAATGACGTTGCGGGAGCTGGGTCTGTTAAGTCATCGGCAGGTACATAAATGGCTTGAACTGATGTGATTGATCCTTTTCCTGTAGATGTGATCCTCTCCTGTAAATTACCCATATCAGTTGCTAATGTTGGTTGATATCCAACTGCTGAAGGAATTCTTCCTAGTAAAGCAGAAACTTCCGAACCTGCTTGAGTAAATCTAAAAATATTATCAACGAAAAACAAAACATCTTGACCTTCTTTATCTCTGAAATATTCAGCTACTGTTAACCCTGTTAAAGCAACTCTGGCTCTTGCACCAGGGGGTTCGTTCATTTGTCCATATACAAGAGCAGCTTTAGATCCTTTTTCATTAGTTTTAATTACACCAGACTCTATCATTTCATGATAAAGATCATTTCCTTCTCTTGTTCTTTCTCCAACTCCGGCAAATACTGAGAAGCCACCGTGTGCTTTAGCAATATTGTTTATTAGTTCCATTATAGTGACTGTTTTTCCTACACCAGCTCCACCAAATAAACCTATTTTTCCTCCCTTAGCGTAAGGAGCTAACAAGTCTATAACTTTGATACCTGTAACTAATATCTCAGTTTCTGTTGATTGATCAGTAAACTTTGGTGCTTGTCTATGTATTGGCCACTTCTCTTTTGTTACAACTTTTCCTTTTTCATCAATAGGCTCCCCAATAACGTTAATAATTCTTCCAAGTGTTTCAGGACCAACTGGAACGCTTATAGGTGCACCAGTATTAATAACTTTGTCACCTCTTTTAAGTCCTTCTGTAGCATCCATAGCTATAGTTCTAACACTACTTTCTCCTAGGTGTTGAGCGACTTCAAGAATTAATTTATTCCCACCATTGTGCGCTTCTAGAGCAGTGTATATTTCTGGAAGCTCGCCATCAAATTTTACATCCACTACCGCACCAATTAATTGTGTAATTACTCCTTGATCTTTCATTTTATAAACTCTCAGCCCCTGAAATTATTTCGATTAATTCTTTTGTGATCGCAGCTTGTCTACTTCGATTATAATTTATAGTCAATTTATCAACTAAGTCACCGGCGTTTCTAGTTGCGTTATCCATTGCAGTCATTCTTGAGCCCTGCTCACTTGCCGAGTTTTCAAGAAAAGCTGTATATATTTGAGTTGATATATTTTTTGGTAATAAATCTTCCAATATTTCATCCTCTTCGGGTTCAAATTCATACGAACTTAAATTATTTGGTTGCTCTTCCTCGTTTTGAGAGTTTGCAGGAATGATCTGCTTTTCTTGAGGAATTTGAGTGATAACATTTTTAAAGTTATTAAAAAATAAAAAACATTTATCAAATTGTTCATTGTTAAATAAATTTAAAATTAATTTTCCTATTTCCTCAGCTTCAAAAAATGATATTCTTTTTCTGTCTTTAAAGGATTTCTTTTCTATTATATTTTTTTTAAAATCTCTTTTTAATTGATCATAACCTTTAGAACCAACAGTTATTATTTTAAGTGTTTTTCCATTACTTAAATATTCTTTAAATTTTTTTTTTGCTAATTTGCAAATATTTGAATTAAAGCCGCCACATAATCCCCTATCAGCGGTCATCACAACTCCCAAATAAACTTTGTCTTTACCATTGCCAAATAATAGCTTAGGTGCGTTGCTTTTATCATTTATCGATTTGGTCAAGTTCAAAATTATGTTTTGCATTCTCTCACTATATGGTCTTCCATTCTCAGCACTTTCTTGTGCTTTTTTGAGTTTTGCTGCCGCAACCATTTTCATGGCTTTTGTAATTTTTTGAGTAGATTTAACACTTTTAATTCTTTTTTTTAAATCGTCTAAACTAGGCATATTATCCTTTATTTAAATTCTCAATTATCTCTTTTAAACTTTTCTCTGTTTCTTCATCAAGTTTACCAGTTGATTGAATATTGTCTAAAATATCTTTTTTTTCATCTTTAATCTTACTTAATAAATTTTTTTCGAATTCTTTTATTTTTCCAAGTTCAATATCATCTAAAAATCCTTTTACTCCTGAGTAAATAAGTACGACCTGCTCTGAAACAGTTAAAGGCGAATACTGATTTTGTTTCAATAATTCTGTCAGTTTAGACCCCCTGTTCAAAAGTTTTTGGGTAGCTTGATCCAAATCTGAACCAAATTGAGCAAAAGCTGCCATTTCTCTGTATTGGGCTAGTTCTAATTTAATTGAACCTGCAACTTTCTTCATAGCTTTAGTTTGAGCCGCAGATCCTACTCTTGACACTGATAAACCCACATTAACAGCAGGTCTAATTCCTTGATTAAAAAGCTCTGTTTCTAAAAATATTTGTCCATCTGTAATGGATATTACGTTCGTAGGGATATAAGCTGACACGTCACCTGCTTGAGTTTCTATTATTGGTAAAGCTGTTAGTGATCCACCTCCTTTAGTTTCATTTAATTTTGCAGCTCTTTCTAATAGTCTGCTATGAAGATAAAAAACATCTCCAGGATAAGCTTCTCTACCCGGAGGTCTTCTCAATAATAGAGACATTTGCCTATAAGCAACTGCTTGTTTTGACAAATCGTCATAAATTATCAAAGCATGCATACCGTTATCTCGATAGTACTCTCCAATTGTGCAACCAGTATAGGGTGCCAAAAATTGTAATGGAGCAGAGTCAGAGGCAGTTGCTGAAACAACGGTTGTATATTTCATGGCACCAGCATCCTCTAATGTTTTTACTATTTGAGCGACAGTGGATCTTTTTTGACCAATTGCAACATAAACACAATACAATTTCTTTTTTTCGTCTTCAGACTCATTAATAGATCTTTGATTGATAATTGTGTCAACTGCAACTGCTGTCTTGCCTGTTTGTCTGTCGCCAATTATTAACTCACGTTGTCCTCTTCCAATTGGTATTAGACTATCAATAGCTTTTAATCCAGTTTGCATTGGTTCATTTACTGACTGTCTTGGAATTATTCCAGGAGCTTTTACTTCAACTCTCTTCCTTGTGCTTGCAGACAAATTTCCTTTTCCATCAATAGGATTACCTAATCCATCGACAACTCTTCCAAGTAATTCTTTTCCTACAGGCACATCTACTATTGAGTTAGTTCTCTTTACTGTGTCTCCTTCTTTAATTTCTTTATCATCTCCAAAAATTACAACACCTACATTGTCATTTTCTAAATTTAGAGCCATGCCTTTTGATCCATCTTTAAATTCAACCATCTCCCCAGCTTGAACATTATCTAAACCATAGACACGGGCGATACCATCTCCAACTGATAAAACTTTTCCAACTTCAGAAATTTCAGCAGATTTTCCAAAATTTTTTATTTGTTCTTTTAATATTTTTGTTACTTCAGAAGGGTTTATATCCATTATCTCTCCAACATCATTTGTTCAAACTTTCTGAGTTTGTTTCTTATTGAGGTGTCTATCATCAGACTTCCAAGTTGAATTTTAATGCCACCTATAAGATCTTTATCAACTTTAAATTTAAATTTGATTTTTTTATTTATAGATTTAGACAATTCATCGCTTACTTTTTTTATTTCTTCATCTTTTAAGTTTTGAGCTGATATAAAGGTTGCCTGTAATTCTCCTTTTTCCTTATTTAAAAGGTTGTGAAAACTACTCAATATTTTTGATAAAAAAAATATTCTTCTTTTTTCAATTAAAAGAAGTAAAAAATTTACCATAGTTTCTGAAAATTTTACTAGCTCTGATAATTTTTTAATTATTTTTATTTGATCAATTTTTGAATAAGTTGGGTTTTTAATTATATTTTCAAAATCTTTGTTTTTAGAGTAGATTAGAATTAAATTCTCTACGTCCTTACTAATACTTGTTAAGCTAGAATTTTCTTTACCTATTTCTAAAAGAGCAAGTGCATATCTTTCAGATGTTTCAGTTGAAAATGATTTATTCTTACTCAATTTAATACCTTATTTGAATATTTTGGATGTCAGGTCGTATCATATGAAACAAAGTCCATCAAGATGATAAGAAGGTGTTAAGAAAAGTTTATTGGATCAACATCAACCGTGAGTTTAATTTTTGTAGAAATAGTTAATTTTTGTAAGGTATTAGCTATATTTTTTTGAATTAATTTGTCGCTATTTGTTTTTATCAAGATGCGTGATCTATAATATTTTTTTATCTTTGACATCGGTGACTCAACTGGTCCTAAAACCTCGGTATCAATATTTTTTAATAATTCTAATTTAAGTTCCTGAGCTCCCCTGAAACTGTTTTCTTTGGACTTTGATGAAATTATTATAGCAATTAATCGTTTAAATGGAGGTAAATTGTTTTCTTTTCTAATTTTTAATTCGTTTAAAAGAAATTCATCAGGTTTATTTATTAGTGTTTTTTGAATAGAGAAATTAGATGGTAATAAAGTTTGATAAACAATTAAAGAATCTTTAGAAAAACGACCAGCTCTTCCGCTCAACTGATTGAGTAATTGAATATTTTTTTCAGTAGATCTAAGATCGTAACCTCTACCAGAAAAATCAGCATCTATTACTACTATACAATTCAGTTTACTAAAATTATAACCTTTAGAAATCATTTGGGTTCCAACAATAATATCGATTTTATTATCTTCGATTTCCTTTAGGATTTTTTGACCTTCTTTTACTTTTTTTAAATAATCACTTGAAAAAATTTTTATATTTTTATTTGGGTATTTTTCTTTAAGCTCCTCATAAATTTTTTCAACACCGGGACCAAATTTATAAAAATCACACGGACTATTTAATTTCTTACAATAATTTTTTACTTTTTTTTTAACTCCACAGTAATGACAAATCAGCTTATTGATATTTTTATGATAAGTCAGATATATTGAACAATTATCACATAAAAATTTATATCCGCAATTTTTACAAATAAGCATTAATGAGTGCCCTCTTTTGTTGAGAAAAAACAGAACCTGATCACCCTTTAATATATATTTTTGAATAGACTCGTACGTTTCATCTGAAATATAATTATCTTTTTGTCTTTTAAGATTTAAATCAATAATTTTTGTTGATGCAAAAGGTAAATTATTGAATCGTTTTTTTAATTGTATCAATTGATATTTTTTATTTTGAATATTATTGAAAGTTTCAATTGATGGAACTGAGGTTACTAAATTTATAGGGATATTTTCAATTGATGATCTTAATATTGCCATGTCTCTAGCATTATAAATAAGACCTTCTTCTTGTTTGTATGAAGTATCGTGCTCCTCATCTACAATTATTAATTTTAATTTTTGAAAAGGTAAAAAGAGAGATGACCTTGCGCCAAGGACAACTTTTATTTTATTTTTCGAGACACCTTGCCAAATTTTTCTTCTTCTTTTTGGATTTATTTTTGAGTGCCATACATCTGGTCTAAACCCAAAAAAATTGAAAAACCTTTCCTCAATTTGACGAGTTAAATAAATTTCAGGTAATAATATTAAAACTTGGTTTTTTTCTTTGAGAATCTTTTTTATTCTTTCAAAGTATACTATTGTTTTCCCTGATCCTGTAACTCCCTGTAGGACACTTACGCAAAATCTATCCTTAAATTTATTTAAATATTTTACAGCATCTTTTTGTTCATTACTTAGTATTAATTTTAAATCTTGAATTTTATTTTTACTGTCTAAAGTTTCGTCTTTTAAAAAAATATTTTTGTTACTTAAACAAAGTTTTAAAGTTAATCCTCTAGGACTAATATTGTAAGTTGAAAATTGATTTATAAAATCAATTAAATTTTCACTTAAACTATAATTCAGCTTTTTTTTTATATTTTTAATTTTAATATTTTTTGGAGTAACTTGTTTTTTGTCCCAAATTACCCCTATTTCTTCAGAACGTCCAAAAGGTACAACGACTACATCGCCAGTTTTAAGGTTACTGATTTTTCCAGCGTTATAAGTGAAAGGAAAATGCAGCTTTTTGGGTATTAACACCGGATATTGCATTTTGTAATTTTATTAGAAAATTTTTGATTTAGAAATGAATTGGTCTTTTATCAACAGCTAATGCTGCTTCTTTTATAGCCTCAGTGTGAGTAGGGTGGGCGTGACAAGTTCTAGCGATATCTTCTGAACTTGCACCAAATTCCATGGCCAAAGCCATTTCGGCAATCATATCGCCGCAATGGGGGCCAATAATATGAACTCCTAAAACTTTATCTGTATTCTTATCAGCTAATATTTTTACAAAGCCTTCTGTTTCATTGTTTACTTTTGCTCTAGAGTTAGCCAAAAAAGGAAATTTTCCAACTTTATAGCTAACATTTTGTGTCTTTAATTGCTCTTCAGTTTTGCCTACCGTAGCGACCTCTGGTGACGTGTAAATAACTCCAGGAATAATATCATAATTTACATGCCCTGCTTGACCAGCCAAAATTTCGGCTACAGCAATACCTTCTTCCTCTGCTTTATGAGCTAACATAGGACCACGAATTACGTCACCTATCGCATAAATATTTTTTATACTTGTCTGCAGTTTATTATTAACTTCGATTCTACCTTGATTATCTTTTTTAACACCAATTTTACTCAGATTGAGACCTTCTGTATATGGTCTTCTTCCTACAGCTACTAAAACCTTTTCTGTGTTAATTAAATGTTTTTCATTTGAAATTTTATCTTGGCACTCCACTTCAATTTGGGAAGATTTCTTTTTTACGGAAGTTACTTTTGTATTTAGTTTAAACTTAATACCTTGTTTTTTTAAAATCTTCTGAAATTCATTAGACACTTCTCTATCCATGCCTGGGGTAATATGATCTAGATACTCAACCACCGTTACTTCTGATCCTAGTCTAGACCAAACAGATCCCATTTCCAATCCTATGTAACCACCACCAATCACTGTCAGAGATTTAGGAACACTGCCTAATGACAAGGCACCTGTGGATGAAACAATATCTTTTTCATCAATATCTATTCCAGGGATTGAGGTCGGATAAGATCCTGTTGCAATAACAATATTCTTAGTTTTGTAATTTTTTTTTTCATTGTTATTATAAACTACCACATCTTGTTTTGAAAAAAGCACTCCTTTTCCTTTGATGTAAGTGACTTTATTTTTTTTGAATAAAAATTCAATTCCTTTGGTTAATACTTGAACAGATTTGTTTTTATTAGACATCATCTTATCAATGTTAAGTTTAACATTACTTATCTCTATACCTTGATTGTTAAAATCCTTTTTTGCTTTTTTATAATTTTCAGATAGATTTAAAAGACTTTTGGATGGTATGCATCCAACATTCAAACATGTGCCGCCTAGCGCCCCACGACTTTCAACACAAGCTGCTTTCAGTCCTAATTGGGCTGCTCTAATGGCACAAACATAGCCTCCGGGACCACCTCCAATTACAATTAAGTCAAATTCTTCCATATTTATAAATTTAAAAAAAGTCTTTTAGGTTGCTCAAGTGACTCTTTTACTATTTTAAGAAAAGACACAGCTTCTTTTCCATCTATTATTCTATGATCGTACGAAAGAGCCAAATACATTATTGGTCTTATTTTTACCTCACCGTCAACATTTGTTGGCCGCTCAATAATATTATGCATTCCTAAAACTGCAGATTGAGGTGGGTTCAATATTGGTGTAGATAGCATTGAACCGTATATACCACCATTAGTAATAGTGAATGTTCCTCCTTGTAAATCTTCTATAGTTATTTTACCATCTCTAGCTTTTTGGCCTAATTCACCAATTTTCTTTTCTATGTCAGCAAAAGACATCTCGTCTGAATTTTTTATAACAGGAACTACCAAACCTTTATCAGTACCTACAGCTATACTCACATTATAATAATTTTTGTAAACTATCTCATCTCCTTGTATTTCAGAGTTAACAGCAGGAAAATTTTTTAAGCCAATAATAGACGCTTTAACAAAAAATGACATAAATCCAAGCTTAACGGAATATTGATTTTTGAATTCATTTTTATATTCATTTCGCATAGAAATAACCTCGCTCATATCAACCTCATTAAAAGTAGTTAGCATTGCTGCATTTTCTTGAGCCTCTTTTAATCTCTTTGCGATCGTCATTCTTAACCGTGTCATTCTAATTCTTTCCTCTGGCCCATAAGTAATTTTTCTTTCGGAAGGTTTTGGTTTAACTCCCATTAAAGCCATTACATCTTCTTTTAAAATCAAACCATTTTTTCCAGATCCTTCAATATTATTAATATTTAAATTAGACTCAGTTGCTAATTTTCTTGCAGATGGTGATATATTTTTTGTACTCTCGGGTGTAAGCTTTGTTAACTCGTCAGTAAGAACTAGCGGTTCTGCTGTGGTCTCCCCATTGGAAATTTCGTCATCTAAAAGTTTCATGGGTTCGTCACTTAATTTTTGAATTTTTTCAACCTTTTTTTTGACAATTTTATCCTTTTTTTTTGGCGGTTTATAATCTTTAATAATCTCTTCATCTTTTTTAGTTTGAGTATCTTCATTAGAAGCTTTACTTTGACTAAGCGTTCCTAATATAGCTCCAACATTTACTGTTTCTCCTTCTTTTGCGGATATTGTCTCTAAAACCCCATTTGATGGAGCTGGAACTTCAACGTTAACTTTATCTGTCTCTAGTTCAACTAATGGTTCGTCTGAACTAACTTTGTCTCCTTTGGTTTTTAACCACTTTGATACTGTGGCTTCTGTAATTGACTCACCCAGTGCAGGTACTAAAATTTTATTTGACATTAATTATACTTTCCAACTATCTTTTCTAATATTTCTCGTTGTTGTGCAACATGTTTATTAAGGTTTCCAGTCGCAGTTGAAGATGATGGTTTTCTACCAACATACTTAACATTTTTATTCTTATTGCCGCATATTTCTAAAGTTCTATCTATGTAGTTTCTTACTGTATTCCATGCACCCATATTTTTTGGCTCCTCTTGACACCATATAAATTTTGCATTTTTATATCTCTTTAAGAGTGTCGCAAGTGTTTTTACTGGGAATGGATAAAGTTGTTCTATCCTAATGAAAGCTACATTTTCATTTTTCGCTTTTTCTCTAGCCTCCACAAGATCAAAATAAATTTTACCAGAGCACATCACTACTTTTGAAATTTTTTTATCTTTTTGAAGTTTTATAAGATTATTTTGGTCTTCATACGCATGATCTTCTAAAATTCTATGAAAAGAATTCTGTTTTGTAAAATCTTTTAAAATAGAGACACATCTTTTGTTTCTTAACAAAGATTTAGGAGTCATTATAATAAGAGGCTTTCTAAAATCTCTGTGAATTTGTCTCCTTAAAGCATGAAAATAATTTGCTGGTGTTGTGCAATTCATTACTTGAATGTTTTCCCCAGCACACATTTGTAAAAATCTTTCAAGTCTGGCCGATGAATGCTCTGGGCCTTGACCTTCATAACCATGAGGTAATAACATTACTAGTCCACTAGCTCGACCCCATTTTGCCTCTCCTGAAGTTATGAATTGATCAATAATTATTTGTGCTCCATTAGCAAAATCTCCAAATTGAGCTTCCCATAAAACTAATGTATCGGGCTCAGATAAAGAATAACCAAACTCAAATCCTAAAACAGCAAGTTCAGATAGCAAACTATCAATAATTTCAAATTTTTTTTGTTTTTTTGAGATATTATTTAAAGGAATATAACGTTGATGGTTTTCTTGATTTCTAACAACAGCGTGTCTTTGGCTGAAAGTTCCCCTACCTGAGTCTTGTCCAGAAAGTCTTACAGAAAAGCCTTCGTCCAACAGAGTCCCAAACGCTAGTGCCTCAGCTGTCGACCAATCAATGGGGCCATTTTCCATAAATTTTTTTAACCTTTGGTCAAAAATTTTAGATAATGTTTTATGAATGGCAAAATCATTTGGGATCTTTGAGATTTTAGTTCCGATATTAATTAGTTTGGATTTCTCAACTCCACTCACTCCTCTTTTATCTTTACCTAAGCCAGGTTTAAATCGGGACCAAACTCCATCAAACCATTTGAGTTCAGATTTATAATTCTCGGAGGCTCTATATTCTTTTTCTAAAAAATTTTTAAATTCTTTTTTATTGTTATTAATCTCATCATCATTAGTCAGTTTTTCTTTTGTTAATTGGCTTCCATATATTGATAAAGTAGTTGGATGATTTTTTATTTTTTTGTACATTAATGGTTGTGTAAAAGAAGGCTCATCACCCTCGTTGTGCCCAAAACGTCGATAACAAACCATGTCTATAACAACATCTCTATTAAACTTTTGTCTATACTCGGTTGCAATTTTTGCACAATGAACTACTGCTTCGGGATCATCTCCGTTTACATGAAAAATAGGAGCTTGAGCAGTTTTGGCAACATCTGAAGGATAAGGAGATGATCGTGCAAATCTTGGGGCTGTTGTAAATCCAATTTGATTGTTAACTATAACGTGTATTGTTCCGCCAATGTTATGCCCTGGCAAACCAGACATTGCAAAACACTCAGCTACAACTCCTTGACCGGCAAAAGCAGCATCGCCATGTATTAAAACAGGTACAACTTTCTTTCTTTCTGGGTCATTATGAAAAAACTGTTTTGCTCTTACTTGTCCAAGAACCACTGGGTTTACAGCTTCAAGATGTGAAGGGTTATCTGTAAGACTAATATGTACAACATTTCCATCAAACTCCCTATTAGAGGAAGCACCCAGATGATACTTTACATCACCCTCAAAATCTTTTTTTGCTGCAACACTTTTTCCAAAAAATTCACTAAATATTGCTTTAAAAGGTTTGCCCATAACGTTAGCTAAAACATTTAATCTTCCTCTGTGAGGCATTCCTATCTTAATCTCTTTAACACCTAAATTTCCTCCTCTTTTGATTATCTGCTCTAATGCTGGAATTAAAGCTTCCGCTCCATCCAAACCAAATCTCTTCGTCCCAACAAATTTTATATGAAGATATTTTTCAAACCCTTCCGCCTCAACTAACTTATTAAAAATTGCTTTTTTTCCTTTTTCTGTAAAAGCAATTTTTTTTTCAGGTCCCTCAATCCTATTTCTAATCCAAGCTTTCTCCTCTGGATCTCCCATATGCATAAATTCATAACCTATTTTTGAAGAGTAAGTTTTTTTTAATATTTCAATTATTTTCTTTAAGCTCGCATGTTGAAGACCCAGAACTCCATCTAAAAAAATATTTCTATCATAGTCATTTTTTGTGAATCCATACGTTTCAGGTTTTAATTCAGGATGCTCTTCTTTTTTTTGAATTTCTAGTGGATCAAGATTAGCTATAAGATGGCCTCTAATTCTATATGCTCTAATGAGCATAATCGCACGAACTGAGTCCTTAGCAGCTTGTTTTATAGACTCTGGTTCCTGAGCATCATCTTTAAGAAAGCTTTCTTTTTTTTCTATAATCTTGTTTAATTTTGTAATTTTTTTTTTTGGAGACCAACTTGGTCCGTTAAAGTTTTTCAGTATCAATTCTGTATCATCGCCAAGACCATCAAAAAAACTTTTCCAGTCTTGAGAAAGTTTATTAGGATCAGTCAAATATTGTGAATATAGCTCATCAATTAGTTTTGAATTTGCACCAGCTAAGAAGGAGGTTTTTTTGTAAATTTGATTATCTTTAAAAGAAGACATTTCGATATTTTAACATAATATTTAAAAAATCAACTATTAAGTTTTTCATATAGAGTTTGGCCGATATCTGCAGGAGATTTTGAGATTGTAATATCTGCTAACTTCATTTTTTCAATTTTATCCTCTGCTCCACCTTTACCACCCGAGATTATCGCACCTGCGTGACCCATTCTTCTACCGGGTGGGGCTGTTAAACCAGCAATAAATCCAACTGTTGGTTTTTTGATTTTTGATTTTTTTAAAAACTCAGCGGCTTCCTCTTCAGCCGTACCACCAATTTCTCCAATCATAATTATTGATTTTGTGTCATCATCTTTAAGAAAAAGCTCCAAGCAGTCAATAAAGTTGGTTCCGTTAATAGGGTCTCCGCCTATCCCAATACATGTTGATTGACCTAGACCAGTCACGGAAGTTTGTGCAACTGCTTCGTAAGTCAAAGTTCCTGATCTTGAAACTATTCCAACCGAACCCTTTTTATGTATTTTGCCTGGCATTATTCCTATTTTACATTCCGCTGGTGTTATGATGCCTGGGCAATTAGGCCCGATCAGTCTACTATTGCCTTTTGATAAGGCTGATTTAACTTTTAACATATCTAAGACAGGTATTCCCTCTGTGATACAAACTATTAAATCTATTTTAGATTCTATTGCTTCTAATATTGCTCCAGCCGCAAATTTTGGAGGCACGTATATCATCGTTGCATCAGGCTTAACTTTATCTTTAGCTTCTCGAACGGAGTTGAATACTGGTAAACCTAAATGCTTCTGTCCTCCTTTTTTTGGCGTAACACCTCCAACTAAATTGGTACCGTATTTAATTGCTTGTTCTGAATGGAAAGTTCCATGCGTTCCAGTAAAACCTTGGCAAATAACTTTTGTATCTTTATTCACTAAAACTGACATTTAATTAATAGCCTCAACAATTTTTTTTGCAGCATCATTTAAATCAGAAGCTGACAATATTTGTAAACCAGATTTATCTAAAATTTCTTTTCCTTCCTTAAAATTTGTTCCAGCCAATCTCACAACTAATGGGACGGATAACTTCGTCTTTTTTGCAGCATCTACAACTCCTTGCGCAAGAACATCGCATCGCATAATGCCACCAAAGATATTGATTAAAATTCCTTTTACATTTTTATCCGAAAGAATTAATTTGAAGGCTGCTTCTACTTTTTCTTTAGAAGCCCCGCCTCCAACATCAAGAAAGTTTGCAGGTTCTTGACCGTATAGTTTGATAATGTCCATGGTGGCCATAGCTAAACCTGCTCCATTTACCATGCATCCAATCACACCATTTAACTTAATATAAGCTAAGTCATTTTTACTTGCTTCTATTTCTGCTGGGTCCTCTTCGTTCAAGTCCCTTAGCTTTAAAATTTCAGGTCGTCTAAATAAAGCATTAGCGTCAAAATTTATTTTTGCATCTAAGCATAACATTCTTCCAGTTTTTGTTATAATTAGTGGGTTTATCTCAACAAGGAGAGCATCTTTTTGTAAAATAATTTGATAAATTGAATTTATGATTTTTTTTCCATCAGCAAATTGTTCATCTGTAAGATTAAAAGGTTTCAAGATATTTTTGATATCTTTGTGATCTAAATTTTCTTTGAGCGTAAATTTATTTGTGACAATTTTTTTTGGATTTTCCTCAGCAACTTTTTCAATGTCCACGCCTCCCTCTATACTGCTAATAAAGGCAATTTTAGAGGAAGCTCTATCTACTAAGCAAGAAAGATAGTATTCTTTGGAAATATCCGACGCTTCCTCCACATAAACTCTTTTGACTACCTTCCCCTCTGGTCCCGTTTGATGTGTAACTAACTTTTTTCCAAACATGTTAATAATTTCTTGCTCTAACTTACTTGGATCATTTACTAGTTTTACACCTCCTGCTTTTCCTCTTCCACCAGCATGAATTTGGGCTTTCACTACAAATTTTTTAGATTTGAGTTCTCTGATTTTTTTTGAAATTTCATCTTTAGATAAAATTACAATTCCATTAGATACAGGGGCACCATAGTTTTTAAGTAAATCTTTAGCTTGGTGTTCATGAATGTTCATAATTTAATTACACTTAGTAATTTCATGCTTTGAAAAAACTCCTTCGATAATTTGTTTACTTTTAAAGCAATACTCTGGTAAAAAAATTTTAAAATTTTCAATATTTATATTATCTTTTGCATTACTATCAATGATATAAATAACCTCTATATTATTATTTTTTATTTTATTATTAATAAAATTTTCATAAATTTTAAAATATTTATTATCTTTTAATGGATAGCTATTATTATCATGTGTATACCATCTATTAAGATTATTGAGTTCTTCATCTAATAAAATTGAGAAAAATTGATAGTCTGTTATTACCATTTTAATCTTTTTGTCAGATTTTATAATGTCCAAACTTTGTTTAATAATTTGGATTTCTATGCTTGGGTTATCGGGATATATATGTGAAATCCATCTCAAACCTTTAAATTTAGAATCTATAGAATTAGCCTCTATAGCTTTACTTAACTTAACCGACTGTAAATCTATAAACTTTCTTTCTAGGACATATTCAAAAAAATATTTAAAAGAGCTTATACTTACTATTAATACAACTATTAAATTCAGAAAAATATTTTTTTTTCCGTAATTTTTTATCCCGTAATGTGCAAATAAACCTATAATTGGGATTAATGAAAAAATAAAAGTCTGATTTGCAGTTATTAACTGACTAAAAATAAAAAGATAACTAGAAGAAATTATTAATAGAAAAATAATAATATCATTATTTTTATAATTATTCTGTCGTAAACAACTTATTAAACAATAGATAAGAATTATTAATATTAAATGAAAGAATTTAAAATGTCCTACCACACTTTTGAGGTTAAAATTTGAATTAAGTGCCACAAAGGCAGAGTCTTCACCTAATATTCTACTTATTCCAATAGACGAAGGAAACAGAATATATTGATTTATAAATTCCAGTAAAGGAATCTGAAATATGTAAAGAAATAAAAAAAATAAAAGAATAGAAGTAAATACCCCACCCACTAGAAAAATGATATTTTTAAAATTTTTTTTCAGAATTAAGTTAAAAAAGATAATTAAACCTGAAAGAAAAATTATATATATGCTTGGAGTTTGCATAAAT
>CACHZG010000002.1 GCA_902584365.1 uncultured Pelagibacteraceae bacterium
AAAATTAATTAGTAAAAAAGCTGCTTATGAAAGCAAAGGTCATGTATATTTCTCTGTAGCGTCATTTAAAAATTATGGAATGCTTTCAAATAAAAATCCAGATGATCTTAATGCTGGTGCTAGAATAGAAGTTTCAAAATTAAAAAAAGATCCTTTAGACTTTGTTCTTTGGAAACCTTCAGATAAAAGTGATCCAGGTTGGGACTCACCTTGGGGAAGAGGAAGGCCTGGATGGCATTTAGAGTGCTCAGTAATGAGTGAAAAATACTTAGGTAAAAATTTTGATATACATGGCGGTGGATTAGATTTAATCTTTCCACATCATGAAAATGAGATTGCTCAATCTTGTGTTTACAATGAAACCGACAAATTTGCTAACTATTGGGTACATAATGGTTTCGTCACCATGAACAAGGAAAAAATGTCAAAATCATTAGGAAACATAACAACAATAGAAGAAGCTACAAAAAAATATTCAGGCCAAGTCGTTCGCTTATCTCTATTAAGTGCTCAATACAAACAACCATTGGATTGGAATAACAATTTACTTATAGAGCAATCTAAAACTTTAAACAAATGGTACTCCATGTATTCTTCTGAAGTAAGTAAAAAAATTCCAGACTGCTTCAACGATTTATTAGATGATATGAATACACCCCTTTATATTTCCAAATTACATGAGCTATTTAATCAAGCACATAAAGGAGATAGTGAAAAAAAAAAGGAATTTAACAAAGCTTGTCGTTTAATTGGTTTATTTTGTGAAACCAATGAAAAAAGAACTGAGTATAAAAAAAATAAAGTTAAAATCTCCGAAGACATTATATTGAATAAAATCAAAGATCGCGACTCTGCCAAAAAAAAGGGGGATTATAAACTTGCTGATAAAATTAGAGACGATTTAAGTAAAGAAGGTATTGAATTAAAAGACGAAAAAGGTAAAACGACCTGGAATTATAAATGAGTAAAGAAAAAATATATATTTTTGATACCACTTTAAGAGATGGCGCACAGACAGAGGGAGTTGATTTTTCAGTTGAAGATAAAAATAAGATTGCAAAAATTTTATCCAATATAGGGTTAGATTATATAGAAGGTGGTTGGCCAGGAGCAAATCCAGTTGACAACGAATTTTTTGATAAATCTCCAAATCTTGGAAATTCAAAATTTACAGCTTTTGGTATGACAAAGAAGAGTGGCATAAGTGCAGATAATGATCCTAACCTATCTCCTTTAATGAACGCTAATTGTAAAACAGTTTGTGTTGTTGGAAAAACATGGGATTTCCATGTCAAAACTGCATTAAATATAAAAACTGAGGAAAATTTAAAAAATATTAAAGAAACAGCTAAACATTTCGTAAAAAACAAAAAAGAATTTCTTTTTGATGCTGAACACTTTTTTGATGGATACAAGAATAATCCTAATTATGCTCTTGATTGCCTGAAGCAAGCCTATGATGAAGGAGCTAGATGGATTGTTTTATGCGATACTAATGGAGGAACTCTTCCAAATGAAGTTGGAGAAATAGTGAACAAAGTTTCCAAAGTAATTCCAGGAGATAATCTAGGTATACATGCTCACAATGACACAGAAAATGCTGTGAGTAATTCACTTACTGCTGTACTAGCTGGAGCAAGACAAATTCAAGGTACTATAAATGGTTTAGGAGAAAGATGTGGTAATGCAAATTTAATATCGATCATACCAACATTATTTTTAAAAAAGACTTTTAGTGAAAAATTTGATTTAAATATTAAAAAGGAGAAATTAGCTTCACTAACAAATTGTTCTAGGTTTTTAGATGAAATTTTAAATAAAAAACCAAATAAAAATATGGCTTATGTTGGAGGATCTGCTTTTTCTCATAAAGGTGGGTTGCATGTATCTGCAGTTAAAAAAGATCCAAAAACTTATGAGCATATAGATCCAAAAGAAGTTGGTAATCATAGAAATATTATAATCTCAAATCAGGCAGGAAGATCTAACATCATATCAAGATTGGAGAACTATGGAATAAAAATAAACTCTAAAGATGAAAAGATTCAAAAAATTTTGAATGAAGTAAAAGAGAGAGAATTTTCAGGATATTCATACGATGGAGCTGATGCTTCATTTGAACTTTTAGCTAACAGGATATTAGGAAAGCTACCAGAATATTTAAAAGTTAAAAATTACAATGTGAATGTTAACAAAAACAAAGAATTAAAAACGACAGCGGAAGTTACTTTTGTTATTGATGGAAAAGATATCCATTGCTCTGGGGAAGGAAACGGACCAGTTAATGCTTTAGATAATGCGATAAGATCAAATTTCAAAAAAGTTGAAAAATATTATAAATATTTCTCTGATTTAAAATTGTTAGACTATAAAGTGAGAATACTTAATACTGGTACAGGAGCGACAACAAGAGTATCGATTGAAAGTACTGACAAATCAGGAAAGAGTTGGTTTACAATTGGTGTGTCTCAAAATATCATAGAAGCTTCATTTAGTGCACTTATAGATAGTTTAGAATATAAACTCTTTAAGGAAAAAGCACCTGCAAACATACATGAAAAATAGTTATGGCTGTATTTTAGTAAACCCTCAGCTTGGAGAAAATATTGGGGCCACAGCTAGAGTGTTAAAAAATTTTGGGTTTAATAAACTTTGTATAACAAGTCCTAGAGATGGTTGGCCTAACCAAAAAGCTAAAGCCACATCAGTTGGAGCTTCGAATATTATTGAAAAAACAAAAGTGTTTGACAACACTGAGGAGGCAATTAAAAAATTTGAAATCATTTTTTCATTTAGTGCGAGAAAAAGGGATATTAATAAAAGACATTTAAATTTTAAAAATTTTTTAAACAGATTAAAAAAATTAAGAAATAAAAAAATTGGCCTTATGTTTGGACCAGAGTCTTCAGGATTATCTAACAATGATTTATCTTATTCTAATTTCGTTGTACAAATACCGTCACATAAAAATTTTAAGTCTCTTAATCTCTCGCATTCAGTTTGCATAGTTTGTTACGAAATTTTTAAATTAGATAATCAAAAATTATTTAATAAAAAATTTGAAAAAAATTTAGGTAAAAAAGGCGATATTTCCAAGTTTCTTAGATTATTAAAGCTCAAATTAGATAAAAAAAATTTTTTTAAAGATAAAGATAAAAAAAATTCTATGATAATCAATTTGAATAACTTGTTTTACAGACTTGAGCCAGACGATAAAGAATTAAGGATTTTAGCAAGTATTATAAGTGAGCTGAGTAAAAAATCCTAAAAAAGTACAATTGACATTTATTATACAAAGCTTATAAAAGCTGGAATTAAATATGACTAAAAGACATAACTCGAAACATAAAGTTGATAGAAGATTAAAGGCCAATCTTTGGGGAAGACCCAAAAGTCCATTTAATGCAAGAGCATATCCTCCCGGCCAACACGGTCAAAATAAAAAAGGAAAACCATCTGACTATGGCTTACAATTGCAGGCAAAACAGAAGTTAAAAGCTTACTATGGAAATATAAATGAAAGACAATTCAGGAATATTTATAGAAAAGCACTTTCAAAAAGGGGAGATACCTCTGAGAACTTAATTGGCTTGTTAGAGAGAAGATTGGATACCGTAGTTTATAGAGCTAAATTTGCTCCTACAGTTTTTTCTGCCAGACAATTAATTAATCATGGGCACATAAAAGTAAACAAAAAGAGAGTTAATATTTCTAGCTACATGATTAACGATAATGATATAATTGAATTGGCCGAAAAATCAAAAAAACTTACAATGGTTGAGGGAGCTCAACAAAGCAAAGAAAGAGATATCCCCGAGTACATAAAATCAGATAATAAAAATAAATCTATTCAATTAGTAAGAGTTCCGAAATTTTCAGAAGTTCCTTATCCAGTAATTATGGAACCAAACTTAGTGATAGAGTATTATTCTAGGTAATGTTATAAAATTTTTTTTTCTTGAAGAACTTTTTTAAGTTCGCCTTTTTCGAACATTTCTTTGATAATATCGCACCCACCAATAAATTCTTCTTTTACATATAGTTGAGGTATAGTAGGCCAATCGCTAAATGTCTTAATTCCTTGTCTTAAATTTTCATCTTCCAAAACATTTACACCATGAAAATTAACATTCAAATGTTTTAATATGTTAGAAACAGTCATAGAAAAACCACACTGTGGAGAGTCAGGGGTACCTTTCATGAAAAGACAGACATTATTTTTTTTTATTAAATCTTTTATTTTTTGATCAATGTCCATATTTATTTTTCTAAAGTTGTCAGCGACAAAGCATGCAGCTGATTTCCCATTTTTCCTTTAAGAGATTTATATACAATTTTGTGTTGCTCAATTTTTGATATACCTTTGAAAATTTTTGATTTGATTGTAGCTGCGTAATGATTGTTGTCACCCATCAAGTCTTTAATTTCAATTGTTGCATCAGGTATTGACTCCATGATGAGTTTTTCAATTTCATTTTTTAATAGTGGCATTAATATTTTTAAACCAAGTATTATTCAATTTATAGATTTTATCAACACTTTCATCAAATTCTTTTTCAACAGAAAAATTATTAGCTTGCGTTTGACCAATAGTTTCGTGAAATATATTATTTTCATCTAATAATTTTATTGTCGCACTTATTTTTTCCTTTTTAATTTCTACAATGTATCTACTTTGATCCTCTCCAAAAAAATATTCAAAAATATTGGATAATTTATTCGGTCTAGCAATTTTTACACCTATTCCAGAGCTCATAGACATCTCAGCTAGACTTAAAATAATACCACCAGCTGATACATCGTGAACAGAACGAACAAAATTATTATCAATTAATTGCATGATAATTTGTCCATTATTTTTTTCATTTTTTAAATTTACCTCTGGAGGAAGACCATCGTTAATACCTAGAATTTCATTCATATATACACTTTGATGTAAATGACCAAAAGTCTTACCAATCACTAATATCTCGTTTCCAATATCTTTAAATCTATGATCAATTACCTTATTTAAATTTTGAACCAATCCAACTCCTCCAATTACTGGAGTGGGGAAAATATTTTTTTTATTTGTGCCATTGTAAAATGAAACATTACCAGAGACGACTGGAAAATCTAAATATTCACAAGCTTCTTTAATTCCGTCGATTGTTTCAACGAATTGTCCCATTATTTTTTTATTTTCTGGATTGCCAAAATTAAGACAATTAGTAATTGCTATAGGTCTTGACCCCACAGAAATTAGATTTCTCCAATTTTCACATACAATTTGTTTACCTCCAACTTGGGGTGAAGCATTACAATAATTAGCAGATGAGTCTACGGAGACCGCAATAGCTTTATTTTTTTGATGAATTTTAATTACCGCTGCATCAGACCCAGATCTTAAAATTGTATCACCCATTACCATTTGGTCATACTGTTGTGTTATCCATTTTTTATTTGAATGATTAGGAGAAGTTAAAATTTTCAAAAGGGATTCTTTGAAATTACCTTTTTTAATATTATTTAATTTTTTATTTTTAACTAATTTTGTTTTCTCCCATTTTCTCTGATAAATAGGTGCATCAGTCGACAAAGCGTTGATTGGAATATCAGCAACAGTTTTGTTGTCATACTTTAATATTAATTTATTTGAACTTGTCGTTTTGCCTATAATTTTAAAATCTAAATCCCATTTATCAAAAATCTTTTTGGCACTCTCCTCTTTCCCTTCCTCTAAAATGATTAGCATTCTTTCCTGACTCTCGGATAACATCATCTCATAAGGAGTCATGTTCTCCTCCCTACATGGCACTTTGCTTAAATCTAACTCAAGACCAAGACTACCTTTGTGAGCCATTTCTACACTTGAGGAAGTTAAACCAGCTGCTCCCATATCTTGAATTGAAATGATTGAATTATCTTTCATTAGTTGCAAACAAGCTTCTAATAAAAGTTTTTCTGTAAAAGGATCTCCAACTTGAACTGTAGGTTTTTTATCTTCAGAATTTTCATCAAATTCAGCTGAAGCCATGGACGCACCATGAATACCATCCCGCCCTGTTTTTGAACCGACATATACTACAGGTTTGTTTAATCCTTTAGCTTTGGAGTAAAAAATTTTGTTTTTATTAGCATGACCTACCGCCATGGCATTAACTAAAATATTTTCATTATAAGTTTCATTAAATTTTGTCTCTCCTGCAACAGTTGGTATCCCAATACAATTTCCATACCCACCAATACCTGAAACTACTCCGTTTAATAAATTTTTGGTTTTTTTATTTTTTTCCTCACCAAAATGAATTGAGTTTAATAAGGCAATTGGTCGAGCACCCATTGTAAAAACATCTCTGAGAATTCCACCAACTCCTGTTGCCGCGCCTTGATAAGGTTCGATGAAAGATGGGTGATTGTGACTCTCTATTTTGAAGATGATAGCATCATCATCTCCAATATCAATCACACCGGCATTTTCTCCCGGGCCTTGAATAACATATTTATTTTTTGTTGGTAATTTTTTTAGATGAACTTTAGAGGATTTATATGAGCAATGCTCATTCCACATTGCAGAGAAAATACCTAGCTCAAGTAAATTAGGTTCTCTCTCTAATAGTAATTTAATCTTTTTATACTCATCAATTTTTAAACCATGACGCTCAATTATTTTATTAGAAATTTTCATTTTAATTCAAAATACTTGAAAAAATATTAAGCCCATCCTCGTTTGATATAATTTTATCAATCATCCTTTCTGGATGAGGCATCATTCCTAGTATATTTTTCTTTGAATTTAAAATCCCCGCAATATTATTTAGAGACCCATTAGGATTAGTTTCATCATTAACCAGACCCTTTTCATCACAATACTGAAAAGCAATTAAATTATTTTCTTTGATTTCCATTAAATGATTTTTATCAGTGAAATAATTACCCTCATTATGTGCAATATTAAGTTTGATAATTTGTCCATTTTTATAATTCTTACAAAACTGATTTGTATTATTTACTTTTAAATAAACATCTTTATTAATAAACTTTAAATTTTTATTTCTTAGTAAAGCACCTTTAATTAAACCTGTTTCGATAAGAATTTGAAACCCGTTACAAACACCCAGTATAAGACAACCCTTATTAGCGGCTTTGATAACTTCATTTAAGATTTTTGATTTAGCTGCAATCGCACCTGATCTTAAATAATCACCGTAGGAAAATCCTCCAGGTATAACTATTAGATCCGATTTAGGTAGCTCCGAGTCCTTGTGCCAAACCATTTTATTCTTGAACTGTAATTTTTCTAAGGCGACAGCTATATCCCTATCACAATTTGAACCAGGGAAAACAATAACAGAAGATTTCATGAAATCTTATTAATTGTGTAATTTTCTATTATTAAATTTACTAATAATTTTTTACACATTTCTTCAATTAAGTTTTTAGCCACATCTTCCTTAGTCTCGTTTAACTCTATTTCAAAATATTTACCCTGACGCACATTTACTAAAGTATCCATACCCATGTTTTGTAAAGTTTGTTGTACGACCTTACCCTGAGGGTCAAGCACATCTTTTTTAAGTGTAACTGTTATAGCAAATTTCAATTTTACTTCTTTTTAAATTTAATTGAAGTTGGACGAGAGAATGAAACTTCTTTAATATTTGTTTCCTCATGCATTATACCTAATCTTCTTGCAACTTCTTGATAGCCTTGAATAATGTTTCCTAAATCTTTTCTAAAACGGTCTTTGTCCAATTTTTTTTCAGTTTTTTCATCCCAAAGCCTACAGGTGTCAGGACTTATTTCATCAGCTAGAATTAATTCAAATCTATCTTTATCTTTATTCCAATATTTTCCGTATTCCAATTTAAAATCAACTAATTTTATATTTATTGCCTTAAACATTCCTGATAGAATATCGTTGACTCTTAAAGACAATTTATCAATCTCTTTGATTTCACTTTCTGATGACCAATTAAAAGCATAGATGTGTTCTTTTGAAATAATTGGATCACTAAGATCATCATTTTTAAGGCAATATTCTAATAAAGGATTATCAAGTTTAGTACCTTCCTGAATACCAAGTCTTTTTGAAAGTGATCCGGTAGCAATATTTCTTACAATAAATTCTATAGGAATAATTTCAACTTTTTTTATAAGTTGCTCTCTCATGTTGAGTCTTTTAATTAAATGGTTTTTAATCCCACAATTTTTTAAACTTGTTAATAAATGCTCTGATATTCTATTATTAAGCACACCTTTACCCTCAATTTTTGCTTTTTTAAGGTTATTAAAAGCCGTAGCGTCATCTTTAAAATGCTGAATTACTAAATCTTTATCATTAGTCGCATAGATAATCTTAGCTTTACCTTCGTATATTTTTTTTCCTTTTTGCATGGATGATTATTTTTTCAAACTTCTTTTAAAAATTATATTAATTTTTTTTGTATGATAACTAAAATTAAATAAATCTCTTAGTTTATTAACAGGTATTTTATCAGTAATAAGCTTATTGTTTTCTAAATTTTTAAGGAAATCAGTATTATTTTTCCAGGATTGTAAGGCTATTTTTTGAACTATTTTATATGATTTTTCTCTTGTATATCCTGAAGATGTAAGTTCCAATAGTACTCTTTGTGAAAAAAATAATCCTTTAGTTAACTTTAAATTCTTGTCCATATTTTTAGGATATACATTAAGATTTTCTATTAATTTTGCCAATCTCATTAAAGCAAAATCTAAAGCTATGTTTGCATCAGGACCTATATTTCTTTCTACCGAAGAATGTGAAATATCTCTCTCATGCCACAAAGCTACATTTTCTAAAGCTGGAATAACTGACGATCTTACTAGTCGAGCTAATCCAGTCAAATTTTCGCTTAAGATGGGATTTTTTTTGTGTGGCATAGCCGACGATCCTTTTTGACTTTTTCCAAAAAACTCCTCCACTTCTAAAATTTCAGTTCTTTGCAAGTGCCTTATTTCAATAGCAAACCTCTCTAATGAGCTTGCGATAATAGCTAGGGTAGAGAAATAAGCTGCGTGTCTGTCCCTTGGAATTATTTGAGTAGAAATTGGCTCAATTTTCAAATTAAGTTTTTTCGCAACATATTTTTCTATTCGAGGATCAATATTAGCAAAAGTTCCTACGGCACCAGAAATTGCACAAGTAGAAATTTCATCAATGGCAACTTTAAGTCTTCTTCTATTTCTCAAAAACTCTTGATAAAAAGTTAACATCTTTAATCCAAAAGTAATTGGCTCCGCATGTATTCCATGGCTTCTACCCATGCATAAAGTAAATTTGTATTTAATTGCTTTTTTTTTAATTACAGAAAGCAAATAATCTAAATCTTTGATAAGAATTTCACCAGATTGTTTAAGTTGTAAATTAAAACAAGTGTCTAATACATCAGAAGATGTCATCCCTTGATGAAGATATCTCGCTTTTGGTCCGACTTTTTCGGTTATAGAAGTCAAGAAAGCTATAACATCATGCTTGACCTTGTCTTCAATCTTTAAGATTCTTTCTACATTTATTCGAGCTTTTTGTTTAACAGATTTACTCACGCCTTTAGGAATAATTTTTAGTTTTTCCATTGCTTCAGCTGCTGCAATTTCAATTTTTAACCAGATATTATATTTGTTTTTATCTTCCCAAATATTTTTTAATTCTTTTCTAGAATATCTAACTATCATATATCATATTTAGGCTGATCTAAATTTTCTTGTGAAAGTGTAAAAATTTCGAAGCCATCTTCTTTTATACCTACAGTATGTTCAAATTGTGCCGATAATGTTTTATCTTTAGTAACAGCGGTCCAACCATCGGATAAAGTTTTAGTAGGAAATTTTCCAGCATTTATCATTGGTTCTATTGTAAAAATCATTCCTGTTGAAATTTTTTCACCTTTGCCTTTTTCACCGTAATGTAAAATATTAGGTGATAGGTGAAATGATTTTCCTATACCATGCCCACAAAAATCTCTTACAACAGAAAAGCCATTATTTTCCACATGAGTTTGTATTTCAAATCCTATGTCACCTAAAAAAATTCCATCTTTAAGGATATTAATTCCCTTCATCATGGCCTCATATGTTGTTTTAACTAATCTTTGTGCTTTAATAGAGCAGTCTCCTATCATAAACATTCTGCTAGTGTCCCCATGCCAACCATCTTTAAACACAGTTACATCAACATTTAGAATATCCCCTTCATTTAATGTTTTGTTGGAGGGAATTCCATGGCAAACAACATGATTTACAGAGGTACAACATGATTTTGGATAACCTCTGTAAAATAATGGAGCCGAATATCCTTTATGATCATTTATATAATTCAAACAGAATTTATCTATTTGATCTGTTGTTATACCCGGTTGAATTATTTTATTTAAGCTATCTAGAGTTTTAGCAGCTAAAATTCCAGCCTGACGCGTTAAATCAAAACTTTTTTTAATTTTATCATTCATTTTTTTTGAAAAATAAGTTTTTTATTAATTATTATTCCTTTTGTGCTCATTTTACAATCATAGCAGAAAACATTTACGCCTTTAGATAAAGCTTTTGTTAATAAAGTATCATATTTCTCATCAATATCTTTAGCTATGGAGAAATATTTACAATCGTTTCTTTGAACAACAAATATTAGATAAACTTCGAATCCCATTTTTTTTGCATTTAGAAGTTCTTCTATATGTTTGTGACCACGCTCAGTTATCGCATCAGGAAACTCTGCTAAATGTTTATTTCTAGATAAAGTAACATTTTTAATTTCTATTAATATTTTCTTTTTATTATTTTCCAAATAAAAATCAAATCTTGTCCCTTTTTTAAATTTATATTCAGGTTTGATGATATTAGGTTTCCCAAAATTATGAATTTTCTTTTTTTTAAGTGCCTCAAAAAAAATTTTATTAGTTAAATGCGTGTTAATTCCAATTAATGCATTATTTGCTTGAATTAATTGCAAAGTGTATTGAAGTTTTCTTTTGGGGTCATCAGATAAACTTAACCAAACTTTATTACCAGTCTTGAGCAAACCCATCATTGATCCAGTATTTGGACAATGACATGTTATAACTTTATCCTTAATTTTTACATCTACTAAAAAACGTTTGTATCTTTTTATCAAGGTTCCTGATATCAATTGTTTTTTAAAATCCATTTTAAAATATGAGTAAAAATTATAAAAAAATAAATGCCGCTATTATAATTATTGGTAATGAAATATTATCAGGAAGAACAGAAGAAAAAAATATAAAATTTATATCTAGTTGGTTAAATGAAAAAATTGGCATTACAGTTAAAGAAGTAAGAATAATCCCTGATATTAAACATGAAATCTGTAAAAGTGTTTTAGTATTGAGCAAAAAATTTGATTATGTTTTTACAACTGGTGGTATAGGACCAACTCACGATGATATAACAGCTAGTTCAATAGCAAGTGCGTTTAAATTAAAATATGAATTTAATAAAAAAGCTTACAACATTTTAGAAAAATACTATGGAAAAAAAAATTTTAATGACGGTAGAAAAAAAATGGCTAAAATGCCCAAAAGTTCAAAATTGATTTTAAATCCATCCAGTGCAGCGCCAGGTTTTATGATTAGAAATGTTTTTTGTTTACCGGGTGTTCCGTCAATTTTGAATTCAATGATTGAAAATTGTAAGAGATATTTAAAGAGGGGAGCTCGAACACATAGTAAAACAATTAATTATCTAACTGTAGAAAGTAATATTTCTAAAGAAATGTCTAAAATTCAAAATAAATATTTAAAAACTGTTGAGATCGGAAGTTATCCTTTTTTTAGATTAGGGAGAGTAGGAGTTTCCATTGTGATAAGGTCGATTATAAAGCGTGATCTTGAAAAGAGTTTTAATGAGCTTAAAAAAGTTCTAAAAAATAAAAATATTAAATTATTTAATTGAGTCAAATATTTCTTGCACAGTAATTTTATTTATGTCAGAAGTTCCGTAGATTTTTTTTGAGTCAAAAATTTTTATATTTGAAATCTTAGGTGAAAATTTATCTGAGTTAGTAGGACCAAACAAGACTATCATTGGAATATTTGCAAGTGAAATCATATGCATTACACCATTATCAATTGAAATAGCTTTATCTAATCTTTTTGACAGCGCAGTAACAAGAACTGGGGAGGAATGAGTGGTCTCTTTTTCAGGAAAAATAGCTTTGGGTACAGATTCTTTAATTATTTTTACTAAATCTGAATGATGGTTATCTATAAAAAAAACTGGAATTTTGTTAATTGACTCAAGTTTATTCGCCAAAGAGATAAAATTATTTAATGACCAACTTTTTTTCCTATAAACATTTCCCTGAGTTAATGAAAAACCTATATAGTTTTTATTCGGTAATAGTCTTTCTGCTTCATTAATAAATTGAGAAGGAATCGTTTCAAAATTAAACCTAGCAATTTTAATATTTTCACCTAAAAGTAAATTTAAATTATTTATTGTATTAAAAACAATATCTGAATTTTTTACATAATTATTTTTTTTTGAACAAAAATGAAAATTTAAAGTTGAAGAATAAAAATTTTTATGTGGAATTTTTCTTAATATCAGCGTGTTTCTTAATTTTGATTGTAAATCAATTATTAAATCAAACTTTTGAAGGTTGTTTTTCTCTATATTTTTTTTTATTTTAAAAAAATGCCACCACCTAAATCCAAAATATTTTAACCCCAAGTCATAATCAATTGTTTTAATACCAAAGTCTTTTAACTTATTGTTAAAATGATTTTGGTGTGCTCCTAAAATATAAATATCAGAATTTTTGTAATGGCTTTTTAAACTATTGATTATAGGTATTAATTGAAGAGAGTCTCCAAGCCCGCCACCTGAATTATATAATAATATGTTATTAATCATTAATTTTATTTTATTAAATTATTAGGTTAATATAAATATCTTATTAAAATGACTTTTTTAAGATTTTTAAAATATATACCAATACTACTATTCTGCTACATCTTAATATTCTTTTTAATTTATATTATTTCAGGTTTTTTATTAATTAATAATATTAAACCAAATAACAAGCTGATTAACACCTTCCAAGTAAACTATTATTTAAATAGTGGAATGCGAAATATTTGGCAATCGAATCCAGATTGCATTGAATATGATAAGGATTTGATTTTTATTCCAAAAAAAACAAAGTGTTTTTTTAATAATCCAGAATTTAATACAAAAGTTTCTTTTGATAGTTATGGCAGGTTTTCAAAACATCCTAATTTAAATACAAAAGGTATTGCAGTTTTGGGTGACTCTTTTGCCATGGGATGGGGTGTAAATGATAATGAAACTTTCTCTGCTATTTTAGAACAAAAAATAAATAGACCAGTTTATAATTTAGCAGTTTCAGGTTATGGAACCCAGAGAGAATTGATTAGATTAAAAAAATCTAACATTTTGGAAAAAATCGACACGATTATTTTGCAATATTGTTATAATGATGTGGGAGAAAATTTAAATTTTAAAATAAACTCAGAAGAGGACGCCAATAAAAAATTTGATTTAATTACATCAGGTAAAAAAATTGGTTTTTGGACAATACTAAGAAAATCAATAAGGTATTCAGCAACCATACCTATAGATTTAGTAAGAAAAAAAAATGCAGTGCTTGATTTTACTGGTCATAAAGAAATTTTAAATAATTTAATTGCCCAATATCCAGAAATTTTAAAAAAGAAAATATATATATTTTATGCCAATGGACCAAATATTGAATTTTCAAATTTTACCAAAACTTCTGACGATTTTGAAAATCTTACTTTTATAGATATTAATTTACAGAAAACTCATTATTTTAAAATTGATAATCATTTGAATTCTCTGGGACACAGATATATCGCTGAAGAATTTGAAAAAATTATTAAATAAGGTTAGATATTGAAAAGATTTATTAAGGAGGGTAAATGTAATAAATAAATATCAAACTTTAGGAGCCCTCGTGGTGAAATTGGTAGACACAAAGGACGTAAAACACCAGGGATTCGCAAACTTTACCGTCTCAGACAGTCTCACACAGTCTCAAAACATTACCAATTTTAACTTTTTTATTTAACTCTTCAATTTAGATTAGAAATCAAGGTAAATTAATTTGTGTAGACTAGGAGATAACTAGGAGACAGAGAGGGAAAATTTGTTACAATGATTTAATGAAAAAATTTGGAAAAGCACTAATTTATTTAGGATCAATTTTAATTATTTATGCTGTAGTTAGATTTTTTCCTATGTATGCTGGAGGCGAGCCCTGGAGTCGAATAACATATTCTGTAGGAAATCCAATTATTTATGGAGCAATATCTATTATTATAGGATTTATTTTTTTAAAGATAAAAAATAAAAGGTAGTTGAAAAAAAGTTTCCAATTGAATTACAAATATGATCAAATATTTACTATGAAAAAAATTCTTATATTGTTACTTTTTAATCTTATATTCACAAATAATGTTTATTCTGAGGAAAAATTAAGTAAAGAACAATTAAACAATGTTTTAAAACAAATAAGAAAAATAAAGCCTGATCATTCATTTCAAATTGATGGAATAAATTTAGGAAGCAGTTTAACAGAACTTTACACTCGTGAGTCTATAAAAGAGTTATCCACTAGTCCGTGGCCAAACAAAACCTACTATGAAGTACAAATGATGTCTGAAGAAAATTCAAAATTTGAATATTATAGAATAGCTTTAAAAGCAAACGATGATAAGTTTATTGTACATGCAGTAACAGGAGGAAATTTCATAGAAAATAATAATGATTGTAAAAAAAAATTATCAGACCATGAACAAAGAACTAATAAAATTTACGCTATTTCTAATAAAAAGACATTCACAAATAATCACCCAGCTGACAGAACGGGAAAAAGTAAAATGACGCAAACTAGATATTTCTTTCACACACCAACTGTCAAAGCCCTAGCAATATCTTCTTGTTATATTTGGTCAAAAGAAACAGGATACACTTCCTCGGTTGATTTAAGTTATAATTTAAAAGATTTTGGAAAATGGTTAGCTACAAAAGCATATAAGCAAAATTGAACAGAGCGTTAAAATTTTTGAATTAATGTGGGAAGACTAGGTGCAAACTAGGAGATAGAGACGGAAAATAATTTTTTTTACTTATTTAAAACTCTTGTGTATTAATATAATAACAATAACAATAAAAATAACGACGTGCCCTCGTGGTGAAATTGGTAGACACAAAGGACTTAAAATAGTTTGAGTTGAGGAATTAAAGGTTCTTTAATAGTCTCTAATAGTCTAAATCCCTTATTATTCTTTAATTTTTAAAATCATTGGATTATTCTTATTGGGAAATATGAATAAAAAATTTTGTCAAACTAGGATCTGACTAGGATTTAGATGGATAATTTTGTTCATATATTTGATAATTAATACTAGATTATACGTTTTATGAAACTTAGTGATACTGAGAAAAGAGAATTAATAAGATTAATTGAAAATGGTAAGAGTATACCTGAGGAGTATCGTTTTAAAATTTTTGAAGATAAAGATGAAATTGAATTGTTGTGGGATGGTAAATCTTATAACATTTCTAATGTTAATCTGCCCTTTCAAACGATAGAACATATAGAAGAGCCAAGAGAGGAGAAAAAAATTGCACAAGCTGATTTGTTTGAAAAAAAACAAAGAGATTGGACTAACAAGTTAATTTGGGGAAATAATAGTCTTATATTATCTAGTTTAATTAATGGCTCATTAAGAAAGCAAATTGAAAATGAGGGAGGAATAAAGCTAATATATATTGATCCACCATTTAATGTCGGCGATGATTTTGAGTTTGAAATTCCTATTGGAAACCAAAAATTAAATAAAAAAAGAAATGCCTTGGAGCAATTAGCTTTTTCTGACACTTGGGGCAAACAAGAAGATAGTTTTTTATCAATGCTTTATGAAAGATTAAAGCTAATGAAAACATTATTAGCTGATAATGGAGTAATTTTTGTTCATTGCGACTGGAGATTAAACAGTTCAATCAGAATGATAATGAGTGAATTGTTTGGTTATGACAATTACATTAACGAAGTTGTTTGGAAAAGACAAACAGCTCATAGTGATTATAAACAAGGATCTAAGCATTTAGGAAGAATTACAGATAATATTTTTATTTACGCAAAAAATTTTCAAAGTCTAAAACTTAATAATCTTTTTACCCCTTACGACGAAGATTATATAAAAAAAAATTTTAAACATAGTGATAACGATGGAAGATTGTATAGTTTAGGTGATTTAACAGGTCCTGGTGGTGCATCAAAAGGTAATCCTAAATACAAATTTCTTGGTGTCGAAAGATATTGGGCACATTCAAAAGAAAATATGGAAAAGATGTATAAAGAGGGTAAAATTGTTCAGACAAAACCTGGTACAGTTCCAAGAAGAAAAAGATATTTAGATGAAATGCCTGGTGTTGCATTACAAAATTTATGGACAGATATTAATCCTATACAGTCTCATTCTAAGGAAAAAACATATTATCCTACCCAAAAACCTGAAGCCCTTTTGAAAAGAATCATTGAACTAGGATCTAACGAAAATGATCTTATAGCCGATTTTTTTTGCGGGTCAGGAACAACATTATCTGTTGCTGAAAAGTTAAATAGAAAATGGATTGGATCAGACTTAGGAAAATTTGCGATTCATACTAGTAGAAAAAGGCTTATTCAAGTGCAAAGGGATAAAAAACTTCAAAAAGAAAAATTTAGACCATTTGAAATTTTAAACTTAGGAAAATACCAAAGAGAGTTTTTTGTAAAAGATTATCTTTTTGAAAATAGACAACTTAAGCAAAAAGGCAGTGAAGAACATTATTATTCTATTATTTTAGAGGCTTATAAGTCAAAAAAAATTGAAAATTACAACATATTAAGGGGTATCAAAAATAATAGATTTACAGCTATTGGTCCTTTTAATCTTCAGGTAACCAGACTTTTTGCAGAAAAAGTAATTGCAGAATGTATATCAAACAAAATCACTAAAGTTGATATTTTAGGATTTGAATTTGAGATGGGTTTATTCCCAAATATTAGAGATTTTGCAAAATCTAAAAATGTAGATTTAAATTGTTTATTAATTCCAGCTGAGGTTTTTGATGGAAATGCAGTTAAAAAAAATCAAATAATTTTTTATAATACTGCATTTATAGATGCAGAAATTAAGTACAAAAATAATAAAGAATTTTTCATAAGAATGAATGGTTATTCAATTTTTGATAGCGATAACTTATTTGAGGAAACACTAGAAGGTATGGAGAATGGTCAAAAGAGAGAGATATTAATGAATAATTCAATTATCAAAATTCAAAAGGACAAAAAAGGAAAAATAAATAAAGAAATAATTAAAATGAAATGGAAAAACTGGATCGATTATTGGGCAGTTGATTTTGATTTTGAGAGTAAACAAGAAATTATAACTAAAGATGGAAAAGATGAATGGACAGGAGATTATATATTTGAAAATGAATGGCAAGATTTTAGAACTTTAAATCATGACATTGATTTTGACTCTAGACCTGAAAAAATTGATAAAACTAAAAAAATTGCTGTCAAAGTTGTAGATATTTTTGGTAACGATACTATGAAAATCTTAAAGCATAAAAATGACTGATTTATCAAAATCTCCATATAAAATTTTGCAACCTTCAGAAAGATTTGTAGCTAAGTCTATTATTAGTGATAAAGAAAAATATCAAATATTACCGCCACTAGTAAAGAAAATAAGAGATAAAGTTTCAGAGTGGAGAAAAAAAGGTTATCCAAATACGTCTAAAGTAACAAAAGCTTTAATAAATTGGTGGTTTAATACCAATCATGAAAACTTTAGGTATTATTTTGCTCAACGAGAGGCAGTAGAAACTATTATATTTTTGTATGAAGCTGATAAAACAAGAAATAAAGAAGATTTATTAAAAAAATATAATTCTTATCCTGAGGTAAAATTAAAGCATTTTTCAGAGGAGTGGCTAAGACTTGTTACAAAGATGGCAACAGGAAGTGGAAAAACAAAAGTCATGTCTTTGTTAATTGTATGGTCCTTTTTTAAAAAGATTTACGACAAAGATGATGAGTACGGATCAAACTTTTTAATTATAGCTCCAAATATCATCGTTTTAGATAGACTTAAGGACGATTTTGAGAATTTATCTATTTTTAGAAACGATCCTTGTTTACCGGATGACGGATATGAAAATTATAATTGGAGAATGGATTTTTTAAATAGTTTTGAAGTTCACATACAAAAACAGTTAAATTTAAATAAAAAAGATTCAAATATTTTTTTGACTAATATTCAACAAATTTATTCAAGTAGAGAAAGCAATGTATCATTAGAAAATGAGAATAAAACTGAATTTTTTTATGGTAAAAAAGTTGATAGTGAACTTCATAGACAAGTAGATGTTCTAAAAATTATAAAACAAATAGACAATATAGTAATACTTAATGATGAAGCTCATCATATCAATGATGAATTTCAGGCATGGAATAAAACTATAATTGATATACATAACAATCTTTCATTAAGAGAAAAAAAAATAATTTTACAATTAGATTTTACCGCTACCCCTAAGCACAGGGACTCTTCTATTTTTGTTCAGACTGTTTCTGATTATCCTTTAACCGAAGCTATACACCAAAACATTGTTAAAAATATTGAAGTACCTGATAAAAATTCAAGAGATAAATCATTAAAAGAAATTGACTCAATTAAATTTACAGAAAAATGGAGAAATTTTATTGATCTGGGATATCAAAAATGGAAAGAAAGTTTTAAATTTCATAAAAAATTTGGAAACAAAAAGTCAATTTTTTTTATTATGACAGATGATACAAAAAATTGTGATGAAACTGCCAGATTTATTGAGAATAATTATGAAGATCTACGTGGAAGAGTATTAGTTATTCACACAAAAAATAATGGAGAATTTTTTGAAAAAACTTCTGATTTAAAGTCATCGAAATCATTAGATGAATTACAAAAATTAAGAATTAATGCAAATTCAATAGACAGTAATGAAAACCCCTATTTAGCTGTAGTGTCAGTATTGGTTTTGAAAGAAGGTTGGGATGTAAATAATGTGACAACAGTTGTTGGGTTGAGACCTTTTTTAAAACCTAAAATTCTACCTGAGCAAACATTGGGAAGAGGTTTAAGAAAAATGTACAGAGATAAAAATTTGCAAGAAAGATTAACGGTTATAGGAACACCAAATTTTATGGAATTTGCTAGTGAGCTACAAAAAGAGGGTGTTAAAATTAAAGAAATTAACACAGAGGAGGATAATGATAATAATTTCTTTATTACCTCTGAGTTAAGAAAGAATTTAAATGAGGTAAAAGAGTTTGATATAGAGTTTCCAAACTTAATTGAAAAAATTTTTAATGATGAGGAAAATATAAAAAAACTAGACCCAAGTAAATTTAATTTTAAGGTTATTAACTATAATAAAATAATAGAAATTAAAAAAGAAAAAGTAATATTTGAGTACTCTGTAAGCAAAGAAATAAGTAGTGAAATAGATTTTGAAAAGAGCTTTGCAGTAGATATTTATAATATGCTTGCAGCATTAGCTAAAGAAGTAATGTTTATTTTAAAGATTAAAAAAGGTTTAGGTTTTGCAATAATATGTGAAAAACTCAAAATTTTTATAGAAGAGTATTTATGGGGAAAAAGAATAGAATTTGATACTGATTTAACTAAAGCAAATCTATGTTTAATAGAAACTAGAAGAACAATAATAGAGACGATGGTCAACGAATTAAAAAGAGTGATGAAAAATCAAAAAAGTGAAACGATCATTTCAAAAATTAATAAATTTTCTGACGATAAAGATCCAAAAGTAAAAAATTTTGAGAAAGCAATATATTTTGAACCAAAAAAAAGTGTTTATACTAAACATTTTTTTGCAAATGAATTTGAATTAGACGTAAATATTTATTTAGAAAATATGCCAGATGTAAAATCATGTATAAAAAATGATGGATATATAAAAATTCCATATATTAATAATCAGGGAATATATTCTCAATATATACCTGATTTTTTTGTAAAATTAAAAGATGATAAAGTTTGTATTGTTGAGACCAAAGGAAGAGAGGATCTTGATGATATAATAAAAAAAACAGCACTTGAAAAAAGGATTGAAGATATTAATAAAAAAAATGACAAATCAATATATACATCACTGTATGTTAAATATGATAAATTTAAAAATTTATCTAACAAACCATCTACCTTTGAAAATTTTTATGAGTTATTTAAAGATTTGTAGGTTCTTATAAATATTATATCCTAAGGGATATTGAAGGATAACTAGGATCTGACAAGGATCTGAGTAGATAAAATAAAAAAAATTTATTTATTAGACTTGTTCAATTATAAATATTAGCATAAATAATCATGAAAATAACTCATGCCCTCGTGGTGAAATTGGTAGACACAAAGGACTTAAAATCCTTGCCCTTTTGGGAGTGCCAGTTCGAGTCTGGCCGAGGGCACCAAATAAATGAAAAAAATTAAAATAATTTCAGATAAAAATTTAAAATCCTTGAAAATAAAAAGTATTTTAAAAAAAAAGATAAGTTCCAATGATTTAAAAATAAAAAAAAATATTGTTATAGTTATTGGTGGTGATGGTTTTATGCTTCATACACTCAAAAAAAATATCAGAAAAAATTATGTTTTTTACGGATTGAATTCTGGAAACTACGGGTTTCTTATGAATAAATTCTCTCCTAAAAATTTTTTAAAAAATTTATTAAAATCTAAAATGATAACAATTTCCCCTTTAGAAATGACAACTAAAAGTAAAAATAATGAGATCAAAAAGAATTTAGCAATTAATGAGGTTTCAATACTACGTCAAAGCAGACAAGCTGCGTATTTATCAATTAAAAATGGATCGAGATATATAATTAAAAGATTGATTTCAGACGGAGTGTTAGTTTCAACGCCAGCTGGTAGTACTGCTTATAATTTATCAGTGCACGGTCCAATACTTAATTTAAACTCAAAAAAAATATCTGTATCACCAATTAGTCCTTTTAGACCTAGAAGATGGAAAGGAAAAATTTTTAATGATAAAACAAAAATTTTAATAAGAAATTTAAACATCAAAAAAAGACCAATAAGTGCTGTCGCAGATAATAGTGAAGTAAGAAACGTAACAAGTATAGTCATAAAAACTAATAAAAAAATTAAGTTTAATTTGCTTTACGACAAAAACCAAAGCCTACAAAAAAAAATCAAATTAGAACAATTAAGAAAAGAAACTTATTAGACTGGTGCCCTCACACGGACTCGAACCGCGAACCTACTGATTACAAATCAGTTGCTCTACCAATTGAGCTATGAGGGCGTAAGCTTTATTTAAAATAAATTTTACAAAAAAACAATATAATTAAATTAATTAATTTGATTTTTAATAAAATGACATACTATTGATACAGAATTAGATATATTTAAGCTCTCAATTTTGTTACTAATTTTAATTTTAAACTTAAAATCAGCCTTAGATAGAGTTTTTTCTCTTATACCTTCACTTTCTGAGCCAAATATTAAAACGTTTTTACCTAACCAATTATGTTTAGTAAAATTTTTTTCAACCTTACTATCAAAAGCACTTACCCAAAAATTATTTTTTTTTAAAAAACTTAATGCAGTATTTAAATTTGAAACTTTAAAAATGTTAATATGTTCGATACTTCCGCTAGCGCTCTTGTAAAGTAATTTACTTCTAGATGGAAATGATCTTTCTTTTACGACCAACCCATTAAAATCAAAAGATGCAGCTGTCCTTATAATTGATCCTATATTTCTTGGATCCGTAACACCATCTAAAGCTATTAAATTTATATTGTTTTTTTTTTCGTTTTTAACAAAATCTTTTAAACTTAAACTTTCTAAGTCCTCTACCTCTGCCAAAACCCCTTGATGAACTATGTCCTGATTACCTGATAGATTATCTAATTCCTTCCTGGATCTATATAAAAGGCTTACATCCTTAAATAAGTTTTTGGGTTGATTATCTTTATTTATTATCTTTTTTGCATCTTCAGTGATAAAGACCTTAATAACCTTTCTTCTAGGATTTTTAAGAGCTTCTTCAACTGTGTGTTTTCCAGCGATAAGAAATGCGTTTTTTTTCATAATTTTGACTAAAATAGACTAATAATTAGCATATAATAGAGCAAAATCATTATTGCATTTATTTAATAATGTCTTATAAAACCCTTGTTGTTAAATACTTTTTAAGTTAGGGGGTATCCCTAATAAGACAATAAAAAGGAGGGGTACCAAAGCGGTCAAATGGGGCGGGCTGTAAACCCGTTGACTTCGGTCTTCGAAAGTTCGAATCTTTCCCCCTCCACCAGACTTAAAAAAACAACACGAGCGAGATAAGTTTGGATTTTGCGGGTGTAGTTCAATGGTAGAACGCTAGCCTTCCAAGCTGGATGTAAGGGTTCGATTCCCTTTACCCGCTCCAAAACTAAAAAGAAAAGGAAAAAAAATGTCGAAGGAAAAATTTAATAGAAGTAAACCGCATTGTAATATTGGTACAATCGGACACGTAGACCATGGTAAAACAACTTTAACTGCAGCTATCACAAAGGTTTTGGCTGAAGCAGGAGGTGCAAAATTTGTTGCTTATGATCAAATTGACAAAGCACCTGAGGAAAAAGAGAGAGGAATAACAATTTCAACTGCACACGTTGAATATGAAACTGGAAAAAGGCATTATGCACACGTTGACTGTCCAGGACACGCCGACTATGTAAAAAATATGATCACTGGTGCTGCTCAAATGGATGGTGCGATACTAGTAGTCAATGCTGCAGACGGACCTATGCCTCAAACTAGAGAGCATATACTTCTTGCTCGTCAAGTGGGTGTACCTGCAATTGTTGTATTTTTAAATAAGATTGATACCGTTAAAGATAAAGAGCTTGTTGATCTAGTAGAAGAAGAAATAAGAGAACTTCTTACATCTTATAAATTCCCTGGAGATAAAATTCCTATTATTAAAGGATCAGCTTTAAATGCCGTTGAAGGAAAAGATGAAGCAACAGGAAAAAATGCGATAATGGAATTGATGAAAGCTGTTGATGAAACAATTCCGCAACCGGACAGACCAAAAGATAAACCGTTCCTAATGCCAGTCGAAGATGTTTTTTCAATTTCTGGAAGAGGAACAGTTGTAACTGGAAGAGTTGAGCAAGGTGTCATTAAAGTTGGAGAAGAAATAGAAATCGTAGGTATAAGAGACACAAAAAAGTCTGTCTGTACAGGTGTTGAGATGTTTAGAAAACTCTTAGACAGCGGTGAAGCCGGTGATAACATTGGTGCGTTGCTTAGAGGTGTTGAGAGAACTGATGTGGAGAGAGGTCAAGTATTATCAAAACCTGGCTCGGTAACACCGCACACGGAATTTGAGTGTCAAGCTTATGTCCTTAAAAAAGAAGAAGGTGGAAGACACACTCCGTTCTTTACAAAATATAGACCTCAATTTTATTTTAGAACAACAGATGTAACTGGTGAAGTGACGTTGCCTTCAGGCACAGAAATGGTAATGCCTGGAGATGATGCAAAATTTACAGTTAAATTAATAACTCCAATAGCAATGAATGAAAAATTAAACTTTGCTATCAGAGAAGGCGGTAAAACTGTAGGAGCTGGTGTTGTTACGAAAATTATAAAATAACTACTAGGAGCGTAGCTCAATTGGTAGAGCGCCGGTCTCCAAAACCGGAGGCTGTGGGTTCGAGTCCCTCCGCTCCTGCCAAAGAAAATAATAAAATAAAATGAAAAATCCTTTAAAATTTATTCAGGAAGTAAAGCAAGAGGCTTTCAGAATTACCTGGCCAACAAAAAAAGATACATTTATGGGTGCCTTGATGGTTTTTGCTCTTTCTTCAATAGCTGCAATATTTTTTTTATTACTGGATCAAATATTAAGGTTTCTTCTTAATTTTATTTTATCAATAAATTTTTAAAATTATGAAATGGTATATAGTTCAAGCATACTCAGGTTTTGAAAAAAAGGTTGTAGAAGCTATAAAAGAAGAGCTAAAAAAACACAAACTTGAACAAAATTTAGAACAAATACTTTTGCCAACTCATCAGGTAACCGAAGTAAAAAAAGGTAAGAGAACTAAAAGAGAAAAAAAATTTTTTCCAGGCTATATTCTTATTAAGATAGAACTTACAAAACAAATCTATCACTTAATTAAAAATCTTCAAAAAGTAAGTAGTTTTTTGGGATCAAAAGACAAACCAGTAGCAATTTCTGATGATGAAATTAAAAGAATACTTGGTCAAGTTACAGAGACTGCAAGCCAACAAAAAAGTGGTCTAAATTTTGAAATAGGTGAAAAAGTTAAGGTCTGTGATGGTCCTTTTGCTTCTTTTAGTGGTTTAATCGAGGAAATTGATGAAGAAAAGTCTAGACTAAAAGTCTCAGTTTCTATATTTGGTAGACCTACACCGGTAGATTTAGAATTTAACCAAGTGGAGAAAAATTAAAATGGCAAAAGAAATAACAGGATATGTAAAACTTCAAATTAAAGGAGGACAAGCTAATCCAGCACCACCTGTTGGACCAGCTCTTGGTCAAAGAGGAATTAATATAATGGAATTTTGTAAAGCTTTTAATGAAAAAACAAAAGCATTTATGGGCAAGCCAGTTCCTGTTGTAATAACGGTATACAAGGATAAAAAATTTGATTTCATTATCAAATCACCACCGGCGTCACATTTTATAAGAGAAGCAGCGAAACTAAAAAGTGGATCTAAAGAGCCTGGTAGAGTAGTTGCTGGATCCATTACATTAAAACAAGCTGAAGAAATAGCTAAACAAAAAATGAAGGACTTGAATGCATTTGATTTAAAAGAGGCTACAAAAATTATTTGTGGTTCCGCGAGGTCAATGGGAATTGAGGTTAAAGAATAATGAAACAAAGATCTAAAAGATATAAAAATTTAACTTCAAATAGAGAAAAAAACAAAAAACTAAATTTAAAAGAAATTATTAAAATAATTAAAGATAGTCCAAAAATAAAGTTCGACGAGTCAGTTGATATATCAATGCGAATAAATTTAAAACAATCTAAAGGAGGTGATTTTAACCTAAGAACGGTTGCAAAACTTCCTCATGGTTCTGGTAAAAAATTCAAAGTTGCTGTTTTATGTGAAGCTGATAAGATTTCTGAAGCAAAAAAAAGTGGAGCTGATGTAGTAGGTAATGATGACCTATTAGAAATAATTTCCTCAGGAAAATTTAACTTTAATAAATTGATATGTACACCTTCAATGATGTCTAAAATTGGAAAGCATGGAAAAGTTTTAGGTCCAAAAGGATTAATGCCTAATCCTAAACTTGGAACAGTAACGAATGATATAATCAAAACTGTTAATGACATCAAATCTGGTCTCATAGAATTAAAAAATGACAAAGATGGAAATATAGGTGCGTCTATAGGAAGAAAATCCTATAGTTCGGAAAAAATAGAAGAAAATTACAAGTTTATTATTGATTTTATTAAAAAAGAAAAACCAGAAAATATTAAAGGTGAATTTATTAAAAGCATCTCACTTAGTTCAACAATGGGACTTTCTTATAGGAGTTAATTTATGATGAATAAAGAAAAAAAGAAATCATATATTGAAGAAATGAAAAAAAATTTTTCTTCTCATAATTCTGTAATGATAGCACATTACCAAGGTTTAAATGTGAAAGAACTTGATGAATTAAGAAAGCAGTTAAGAGAAAAAGGAATTTTATTTAAAATAACAAAAAATAGAATTACAAAATTAGCGGTAAAAGAAACATCAATTAAAGAACTAGAAAAATATTTTGAGGGGCCAACAGCTGCAGCGTTATCGTCTGATCCAATTGCAACCGCAAAGATTTTGACAAATTTTGCAAAAAGTCACGAGAAACTAAAAATCGTGGCAGGATTCATGGATGGGAAGGTTTTGGACAAAAATGAGGTAGCTATAATTGCCACACTACCGTCATTAGAGGAAGCAAGGGCTAAAATTGTTGGTATTTTGGCTTCTCCAGCCCAAAAATTGTTAAGTATTTTGCTTGCACCTGGCTCAAAAATTGCTAATTTAGCGCGCGCGAAGAGTTTAAAAAATTAATCATAGAGGTCATATGTCAGATTTAAATAAAATTATTGATGAATTATCAAAACTTACAGTTGTTGAAGCAGCTGAACTTTCAAAACAATTAGAAGAGAAGTGGGGTGTAACAGCAGCAGCTCCAGTGGCAGCAGCAGCTCCGAATGCAGCAGCTCCAGCAGGTGAGGAAAAATCAGAATTTAGTTTGTTCTTAGCAGCTTCAGGTGATAAAAAAATCAATGTTATCAAAGAAGTAAGAGCAATCACTGGTTTGGGATTAAAAGAAGCAAAAGATTTAGTTGAGGGTGCACCTAAAGAAATTAAATCAGGTGTTCCAAAAAAAGATGCTGAGGAGTTTAAGAAAAAACTTGAAGCAGCCGGTGCTAAAGTAGAATTAAAGTAATAAATTAATAAGTATTTTTGCAGCATCGTCTAATAGCGATGCTATTTATTTAATGGATTTATCGTTTACTCAAAAAAAAAGTATAAGAAAAAACTTTGGAAAACTATCTAAGAGTTTATCAATTCCAAATCTTATTGAAGTTCAAAAAAATTCTTATGATAAATTTTTAACTTCCAAGTCACATGAACAGAGTGAGTCTGAACTCGAAAAAGGAATTGAAAAAGTATTTAAAAGTATATTTCCAATAGAGGATGGAACAGACAAGTCTACTTTAGAATATATATCATACAAATTAGAAAAACCTAAATTTGATGTTCTTGAATGTAAACAAAGAAGTTTAACTTATTCTGGATCCTTAAAAGCAAATCTAAGACTTGTGGTTTATGAAATAGATCAAGAAAATAATACAAAACAAATTCTCTCTGCTAAAGAACAGGAGGTTTTTATTGGTGAGCTACCTTTAATGACTCCTAGTGGAACTTTTGTTGTTAATGGAGTCGAAAGAGTTGTAGTAAATCAAATGCATCGAAGTCCTGGTGTTTTTTTTGATCACGATAAAGGAAAAACACACTCTAGCGGAAAGCTTTTATTCAATTGTAGAATAATTCCAGGAAGAGGATCGTGGCTTGATATCGAATTTGATCCAAAAGATTTACTCTATTTCAGAATCGATAGAAAAAAGAAATTACCAATCACAACCATATTATACGCTTTAGGGTTTAATCAAGAAAAAATAATAAACACATTTTTCACCGTAAATAAACTAAGTTATGATCAGGAAAGTAAAATGTGGAGCTTATCTTTTAATCCGGATGAGTACAAAAGACCCATAAAATTATCTCACGATCTTATCGATGCAAAAAATAAAAAAAAAATTTTACAAAAAGGTGAGAAATTAAATATTGTTATTGCAAAAAAACTTCAGGAAAAAAATTTAAGAGAAATTTTAATATCTAACAATGAACTAGTAGGCAAATATGTTAAAAATGATATTAAAGATAAAGAGGGTAATATAATTATTGAGTCTGGACATAACTTTAATGATGAAAATTTACAAAAAATAATCTCTTCTGAAATTCATAATTTGGAGATAATAAATATCGATCCTATCAATAAAGGTCCCTATCTTCTTGAGACATTAAAAATTGATAAAAATAGATCAAAAAATGATGCTTTAAACGACATATATAAAGTTTTAAGGCCTGGAGAAGCTCCGACGATCGAAATAGCAGAAGAAGTATTCAAAAATTTATATTTTAACAAAGAGAGATATGATTTGTCAGAAGTAGGAAGAGTAAAATTAAATTCTAAGCTAAATCTTAAAACTTCCAATACACAAACAATTTTAAATTCTTCAGACATAATTGAAATTATAAGATTTATGTTAGATCTACGAGACGGAAAAGGCGAGGTTGATGACATTGATCACTTAGGTAACAGGAGAGTTAGATCCGTTGGTGAGCTTGTAGAAAATCAATTTAGAATAGGATTGTTAAGAACTGAGAGAACAGTTAAAGAAAAAATGTCTACTTTTCTTGAAATTGAGTCTGCAATGCCTCAAGATTTGATTAATGCAAAACCTATTACCACTTCTTTAAAAGATTTCTTTGCTACTTCTCAGCTATCACAATTTATGGATCAAACAAACCCTTTATCAGAAATAACACATAAAAGAAGAGTTTCTGCTCTCGGTCCAGGCGGGCTTACTAGAGAAAGAGCTGGTTTTGAAGTAAGAGATGTTCACCCAACTCATTATGGACGAATATGTCCTATAGAGACTCCAGAAGGTCCCAATATTGGTCTTATAAATAGTTTAGCTACTTATTGTAGAGTAAATAAATTTGGATACATAGAAAGTCCTTATAAAAAAGTTGTGAATGGAAAAGTTACAAATGAAATAAAATATTTATCTGCTATAGAGGAGGAAAAGTATACAATTGCTCAAGCAAACGCACCATTAAAAAAAGATGGATCTTTCGAGGAAGAACTAGTTGCTTGTAGAAAAGACCTAAACTTTCAGCTTTCGTCAAAAGAAAATATTGAATTTATGGATGTTTCTCCAAAACAACTTGTTTCTGTAGCTGCTGCTTTAATTCCTTTTTTAGAAAACGATGATGCTAATAGAGCATTAATGGGTTCAAATATGATGAGGCAAGCAGTTCCTTTGCTTAAGCCTGAGTCCCCATTAGTTGGTACTGGAATTGAGTCAGATGTGGCTTTAGACTCAGGTGTTACTATAGTTGCAAAAAGAGATGGCGTAGTAGATAAAATAGATGGAAAAAGAATAGTTGTAAACGTAACAGATGTGAAAGATCTATCTCAGACCTCTGTGGATATTTATAATTTATCAAAATTTAAAAGATCAAATCAAAATACATGTATTAACCAAAAACCATTAGTTAAAGTTGGAGATGAAATTAAAAAAGGCGATATTATTGCAGATGGTCCAGCAACTAAACTTGGTGAATTGGCATTAGGCAAAAATGTTACTGTAGCGTTCATGCCTTGGCAAGGCTATAATTTTGAAGATTCTATACTAATTTCAGAAAGATGTGTCACTGATGATGTTTTTACATCAATTCATATTGAAGAGTATGAAACTATGGCTAGAGACACAAAACTAGGAGCGGAAGAAATTACAAGAGATATCCCTAATGTTAGTGAAGAAAGCCTAAGAAATCTTGATGAGTCCGGAATTGTATACGTAGGAGCAGAAGTAAAGCCTAGTGATATTTTAGTTGGAAAGGTTACTCCAAAAAGTGAGACATCATCAAGTCCTGAGGAAAAACTTTTAAGATCAATATTTGGAGAAAAAGCTACGGATGTTCGTGATTCATCATTAAAGCTACCATCTGGTAGTGCAGGTGTTGTTATCGATGTAAGAGTGTTTAATCGTCATGGAGTAGAAAAAGATGAAAGGTCAATTGCAATCGAAAGATCAGAAATTGAGTCTGTTCAGGAAGATAGAAAAGTTGAGGAAGAAATTTTATATAGAAATATTAAATTAAGAGCAGATGCATTGATAAAGAGTAAACCAATAAATAAAAAGATTAAAGAACTTAAGCCTGGTACCACTCTAAATGCAAATGATTTGGCTGAACTTGAATTAAAAGATATTTGGAAATTATCATTTGAAGATCAAAAAATAGTTTCAAATATTCAAAAGTTGAAACTACAATATGATGATGCAATAGAAGATATTAAGAATAGATTTGAAGATAAAGTAATAAAAATTCAACAAGGAGATGACCTTTTACCAACAGTTATGAAGGTTGTGAAAGTATTTGTAGCTGTTAAGAGAAGATTAATGCCAGGAGATAAAATGGCTGGAAGGCATGGAAACAAGGGAGTTGTAAGTAAAATTGTACCAGTAGAAGATATGCCATACATGGAAAATGGTAAACCAGTTGATATTGTTTTAAATCCCTTGGGTGTTCCAAGCAGGATGAATGTTGGTCAAATCTTAGAAACTCATTTGGGATGGTCTTGCTCTGAATTAGGAGACCAGATTAACGAGAGCATGAAAGAATTTGAAAAAGATTTTGATGTAATTAAAAGTAAGCTTAGAGACATCTATGGAAAGGACTATTATGAAAAGGTAGTATCAAAATTATCGAAAAAAGAAATATTTGAATTAGTTAACAATATTTCTAATGGAGTCCCAATTTCAACACCAGTTTTCGACGGTGCTTCAACAAAAGATATAACAACAATGCTCAACTTAGCTAAATTGCCGAACTCCGGCCAAACGAATTTATGGGATGGCAGAACCGGAGAAAAGTTTGACAGACCAGTAACAGTCGGAACAATATATATGTTGAAGTTAAATCATTTAGTCGAAGATAAGATACATGCTAGATCGACTGGCCCATACAGTTTAGTTACTCAACAACCTCTAGGAGGGAAAGCTCAGTTGGGAGGCCAAAGATTTGGTGAAATGGAAGTGTGGGCCCTAGAAGCTTATGGAGCATCATATACTTTGCAGGAAATTTTAACTGTAAAATCTGATGATGTAGCTGGTCGAACTAAAGTTTACGAAACGATCGTCAAGGGAAATAATAATTTTGAGTCTGGTGTACCAGAGTCATTTAACGTTTTAGTAAAAGAGATCCGTGCATTAGGATTAAATATTGAATTAAACTAATATGGAAAAGAATTTAACAAAACAATTTCAAAATAATACTCTTTCTCAAGAAAATAATTTTAGTAAAATTAAAATCACTCTTGCTAGTCCCGATAAAATTAAATCATGGTCCTATGGGGAAATAAAAAAACCAGAGACAATAAATTACAGGACTTTTAGACCGGAAAAAGATGGTCTTTTTTGTTCAAGAATTTTTGGTCCAGTGAAAGATTATGAATGTTTGTGTGGAAAATATAAGAGGATGAAATTTAGAGGAATAATATGTGAAAAATGTGGTGTAGAAGTTACAAAATCAAATGTAAGAAGAGAAAGAATGGGCCATATCGAATTAGCGTGTCCAGTAGCTCACATTTGGTTTTTAAAATCATTACCAAGTCGTATTTCATTATCAATAGATATGAAACTTAAAGATGTGGAAAAAGTTTTATACTTTGAAAGCTTCATTGTGATCGAACCTGGCTTAACAAATTTAAAGAAAGGTCAGCTATTAAATGAAGAAGGCCTGCAAAAAGCTCAGGAAGAATTTGGTGAGGATGCATTTAGTGCTGGAATAGGAGCTGAGGCTATAAGGGAAATACTTTTGTCACTCGATTTAGAAAAAGAGCAAAAAATTTTAAGAGATTCTCTTAAAGAGGTAAAATCAAAAGTTACAGAGGAGAGAACTATCAAAAGACTTAAGCTGATTGAATCATTTTTAAAATCCGGAAACAAGCCAGAGTGGATGATTTTAACAACTGTTCCAGTGATTCCTCCAGAATTAAGACCTCTTGTGCCTTTAGATGGTGGAAGATTTGCAACATCGGACCTAAACGATCTTTATAGAAGAGTTATAAATAGAAATAATAGACTTAAAAGATTATTAGATTTAAAAGCACCAGACATTATCGTTAGAAACGAAAAAAGAATGTTACAGGAGTCTGTGGATGCATTATTTGACAATGGAAGACGAGGCAGAGTAATAACAGGTACTGGAAAAAGACCACTAAAATCACTGGCGGAAATGCTAAAAGGCAAACAGGGAAGATTTAGACAAAATTTACTAGGAAAGAGAGTTGATTATTCAGGGAGATCGGTAATAGTTGTTGGTCCAGAATTGAAATTACATCAATGTGGACTACCAAAAAAAATGGCACTTGAACTTTTTAAACCTTTTTTATACGCAAGACTTGATAAATTAGGGTTAGCAACAACTATAAAACAAGCAAAAAGATTAGTTGAAAAAGAAAAAAGTGAAGTCTGGGATGCATTGGAGCATATAATTAGAGAACATCCAATTTTATTAAATCGAGCACCTACATTGCACAGACTTGGAGTTCAAGCATTTGAAGCAAAATTAATTGAGGGAAATGCTATAGAACTTCATCCTTTGGTTTGTGCAGCTTTTAATGCTGATTTTGATGGAGATCAAATGGCAGTACATATTCCTCTTAGTTTAGAGGCTCAACTGGAGGCAAGAGTTTTAATGATGTCAACAAATAATATATTAAGTCCATCGAATGGAAAGCCTATCATTGTACCAAGTCAAGATATTGTTTTAGGAATATATTATCTATCTCAAGTTGGAAAAGACGATCAAGATAAAAAACCAAGAGGTATATTTTCTGATATTAATGAAATAGAGCAGGCTATAGAGAACAAATCAATTAGTCTTCATTCAAAAATAATATCTACTTTTATAACTATTGATGAAAACGGTAAAAAAGTTAAAGAAAAACACATCAGCACAGCAGGAAGATTTATCTTAGCTAATTTATTACCAAAAAATAAGAATATAAAATTTTCAATAGTTAACCGGCTTTTAACAAAAAGAAATGTCTCTGAGGTAATTGACACAATTTTCAGATATTGTGGACAAAAAGAAACTGTAATTTTTTGTGATAAAATAAAAACTCTTGGATTTAAACATGCTTTTAAGGCCGGAATATCTTTTGGTAAAGATGATTTGATTATACCACAAACAAAAATTAATTTGATTAACGATACAAAAAAGAGAATCGAGGAATATGAAAAGCAATATTCTGATGGTTTTATAACTCGAGGTGAAAAATATAACAAAGTCGTTGACGTCTGGTCTAAATGCACAGATACAGTTGCCAATGAAATGATGAAAGAAATTTCGTCAGCTGAAAAAATATACCCTGACGATAGAATTGAAACTAACTCAGTTTATATGATGGCGGACTCTGGAGCTAGAGGATCACAAGCTCAAATGAAACAACTAGCAGGAATGAGGGGTTTAATTGCAAAACCGTCTGGTGAAATTATCGAAACACCAATAATTTCCAACTTTAAAGAGGGTTTATCAGTTTTAGAATATTTTAATTCAACTCACGGCGCAAGAAAAGGTCTAGCAGACACAGCTTTAAAAACTGCCAATTCTGGTTATTTAACTAGGAGACTTTGTGATGTTGCTCAAGATATTCAAATTACAAAAAAAGATTGTGACTGTAAAACAAAATCTTCAGTAACGATTTCTGAGATCATAGAGGGTGGTAATGTTCTTGTAAGTCTTTCGGAGAGAATTCTGGGCAGGGTGATAGCTCAAGATCTAAAACATCCAATTACAGGACAACATTTATTGAAAAAAGGAAAATTACTTGATGAATTTGATTGTGAAAAAATAGATGCAGCAGGGGTAAAATCAGTGGATGTTTACTCTGTAATAACATGTGGCTCTAAAAAGGGGGTTTGTGCTATGAGTTACGGAAGAGATCTGGCAAGAGGTAAATTGGTAGCAATCGGTGAGGCGATTGGAATGATAGCAGCTCAATCAATTGGAGAACCTGGAACTCAATTAACAATGAGAACTTTCCATGTAGGAGGAACAGCTCAGATCAAAGAAGAGTCACAAATAGTTTCACAAACAAAAGGTAAAATAAATATAATTAATAAAAATTTAATTGAGGACTCTAAAAAGAACATAATTGTAATGGGCAGAAATACTCAAATAAGTATAGAAGATGAAAACAAGAGACAACTTGCTATCTATAAAGTCAACTATGGTTCAAAATTATTTTTTAAAGATGGAGAGATCGTAGATAAAGGTAAAAAAATTGCGGAGTGGGACCCGTATACGCTGCCTGTGATAGCAGAAACAAGCGGAGTCGCTAATTTTATGGATTTAGTTGAGGGAACTTCTATAACTGAAACTTTAGATGACACAACTGGTATTTCTTTAAAATCTGTGACTGATTGGAAATCACTTTCAAAAAATTCTGAGTTGAAACCTAGAATTACTTTAAGAGACAACTCTGGTGAAATTATAAAAAAGGCTGATGGCAATGAAGCAAGGTATTATTTAGTGCCAGATACAATATTATCAGTAAAAGATGGTCAAAAGGTTTCTGCCGGTGATGTTTTGGCTAGACTTCCAAAAGAAACATCAAAAACTAAAGATATTACAGGTGGTCTACCGAGAGTTGCTGAGCTGTTTGAAGCTAGAAGACCTAAGGATAGCGCGATTATAGCAGAAAATGATGGTGTTATTCAGTATGGTAAAGAGGTAAGAGGAAAACAAAAAATTTCAATAGTTTCGTCAAACAATAGTGAAGTATCAAATTATCTTATACCAAAAGGTAAACATGTAAATTTTAATCAGGGTGAAAAAATTAAAAAAGGAGAATATTTGTTAGATGGAAGTCCCGCTCCGCATGATATTCTTAGAATCTTAGGTGTTGAAAAGTTAACTGAATATTTTGTTAGTGAAGTCCAAGAAGTTTATAGACTACAAGGTGTAGTAATAAATGACAAACACATAGAGACTATAGTTCGTCAAATGTTAAAGAAGGTTGAAATTAAAGATCCTGGTGACTCTTCTTTATTATTAGGCGAAACATTGGATTTAATCGATATTCAAGAAATCAACGAAAATTTAAAAAAAGAAGGAAAAAAACCAGCAAAATTTGAGAGAATTTTATTAGGTATTACTAAAGCTTCTTTACAAACTAATTCATTTATTTCTGCAGCTTCTTTCCAAGAAACCACAAGAGTTTTAACTGATGCTTCAATTAAAGGTAAAATCGATAATCTTGAGGGATTAAAAGAGAACGTTATAGTTGGTAGGTTAATTCCTGCAGGCACTGGACTGACTAAGATGGGATGGGATGGAGCTGCCAAAATTCAAGACGAAAAAAGATTAGAAGAATTGAAAAAAGAACAGCTTGAGACAACAGCACCTCAAGAATCTCAATAAAACCGTCAAGTTTTTTGCCTATTTGCCATTGACATTTAGTCTTTCAATGTTAGTTTAGCGCAATTTTGAATGTTAGACGTAAGGTCTTATTTAACCTTAAACACTAACAATATTTTATCAGTTCCTTGCTTTTTCATTCAAAAATTTAATATTATGCCGACTATTAACCAACTTATTAGAAAGTCCAGAGTCAAACCTTTGGTAAGAAATAAAGTTCCTGCTTTGGAAAAGCAGCCATTAAAACGTGGAGTTTGCGTAAAGGTTTATACTACCACGCCTAAAAAACCAAATTCCGCATTAAGAAAAGTAGCAAGGGTAAGATTATCGAATGGATTTGAAGTCACAGCTTATATACCAGGCGAGGGTCACAATTTGCAAGAACATTCAGTAGTAATGATCAGAGGTGGGAGAGTAAAAGATTTACCAGGTGTTCGATATCACATATTAAGAGGTAACTTAGATACACAAGGTGTTGCTAACAGAAAAAAAAGAAGATCTTTATATGGAACAAAGAAACCTAAATAATCATGTCTAGAAAAAAAAGAGCACCTATTAGAAAAATTTACCCAGATCCAAAATACCATTCCATGGTTATATCAAAATTTATTAACTCAATTATGTATGATGGAAAGAAAACGACTGCAGAAAAGATACTTTATGATGCCTTAGATAAAATAAAAAGTAAAAATAATGAAGATCCTTTGAAAATTTTTAATAACGCAATAAGTAACGTAAGGCCAAATTTAGAGGTTAGATCTAGGAGAGTTGGTGGCGCAACCTATCAAGTTCCTGTTGAAGTAAAAGCTAGTAGAGGTCAAGCATTAGCTCTAAGATGGTTATTAGAAGCAACAAGAAAAAGAAAAAATAAATCAATGTCAGATAAGCTTTATAGCGAAATTATGGATGCTTCACAAAATAAAGGTTCAGCAATTAAAAAAAGAGAGGATACACACAAAATGGCAGAGTCAAACAAAGCTTTTGCCCACTTTAGATGGTAAAATAATGTCAAAAAAATACTCTTTAGATAAATATAGAAATATTGGTATCATGGCTCACATAGATGCTGGTAAAACAACTACTACTGAAAGAATTTTATATTATACGGGTAAAAGCCATAAAATTGGCGAAGTACATGATGGTGCTGCCACAATGGATTGGATGGAACAAGAACAAGAAAGGGGTATAACAATTACCTCCGCAGCAACAACTTGTTTTTGGAGAGATAATAGAATTAATATAATTGATACACCTGGACACGTAGATTTCACTATAGAAGTAGAGAGATCTTTAAAAGTTTTAGACGGAGCAGTCGCTGTTTTTGATGGGGTAGCTGGAGTGGAACCTCAATCTGAAACTGTATGGAGACAAGCTGATAAATATAAAGTTCCAAGAATATGTTTTATAAATAAATTGGATAGAACTGGGGCAGACTTTTTTAGATGTGTAGACATGATCAAAGAAAGACTTGGCGCAAAACCTTTAGTACTTCAAATTCCAGTGGGAATGGAAGCAGATCTTAAAGGTATAGTTGATTTAGTTAAAATGAAAGCTGTTATTTGGCAAAACGAAGACCTTGGTGCAAAGTTTGACTTAGTAGATATTCCCTCTGAACTAAAAGAGCAAGCAGACAAATATAGAAAAGAGTTGGTTGAAACAGCCGTAGAAGAGGATGAAAAGCTAATGGAAGATTATTTAAATGGTAAAGAACCATCAGAACTTGATTTAATTAAATGTATTAGAAAAGGAACTCTAGGCTTTAATTTTGTGCCAATTACAACTGGTTCTGCTTTCAAAAATAAAGGTGTACAGCCATTATTAGATGCTGTTATAGACTTTTTACCGAGTCCAAAGGATTTAGTTTCAATAGAGGGAACCAAATTAGGTTCTGACGAAAAAATACAAATGAAATTTGCTGATAGTGAGCCTTTTTCGGGTTTAGCATTCAAGGTTGCTAATGATCCATTTGTAGGATCTTTAACCTTTGTGAGAATTTATTCCGGAACTTTAAAATCAGGCACAGCTGTATATAACTCTTCCAAAGAAAAAACAGAAAGGGTAGGGAGAATGTTGCTTATGCACGCTAATAGCAGAGAAGATATAAAAGAAGCAACAGCGGGTGACATAGTGGCTTTAGCAGGATTGAAACATACAATTACTGGTCATACATTATGTGAGGAAAGTAACCCTGTTTTATTAGAACCTATGGAGTTTCCAGATCCAGTTATTGAAATAGCAGTTGAACCAAAAACAAAAGCTGATCAAGAAAAAATGGGAGAGGCTCTAGGTCGATTGGCTAAAGAGGATCCTTCATTCCGTGTTACATCAGATGAAGAGTCAGGGCAAACAATTATTAAAGGAATGGGTGAACTCCACTTAGACATAATAGTAGATAGAATGAAAAGAGAGTTTAAAGTTGAGGCTAACATAGGAGCGCCTCAGGTAGCTTACAGAGAGACAATTTTAGGATCTTCTGAGGTAACATACATTCATAAAAAACAGAGTGGTGGTGCAGGACAATTTGCAAAAGTTACATTATTAGTAGAGCCACTTGAGGCAGGAAAAGGTAGAGAAATTGAAAACAAAATTAAAGGCGGAGCTATTCCAAAAGAGTTTATTCCTGGAGTTGAAAAAGGAGTTGAGAGTGTAGCCGATAGCGGTATTCTAGCCGGATTTCCTCTTATTGATTATAAAGTGACAATTCTAGATGGTTTACATCACGATGTTGACTCTAGCGTTCTTGCTTTTGAAATAGCTAGCAGAATGTGTTTTAAAGATGCTTGTAATAAAGCACAGTTAAAATTACTTGAACCAATTATGAAAGTAGAGGTGGTTACTCCAGAAGATTTTATGGGAGATGTAATTGGAGATTTAAATAGCCGAAGAGGACAAGTTGGATCAACGGAACCTAGAGGTAATGCAACTGCAATTCAAGCCACAGTTCCACTGGCTAACATGTTCGGTTATATAAATAATCTTAGATCGTCAACTCAAGGAAGAGCTCAATACACAATGCAATTTAGTCATTATGATAAAGTCCCACAAAATGTACAAGATGAGGTAACAAAAAAGCTGGCATAATATGGAAAATCAAAATATCAGAATTCATCTAAGAGCATATGATAACAAAATACTCGATTTATCGACCGAGGAAATAGTTAATACTGCTAAAAGAACAGGAGCACAAGTGAAAGGGCCAATTCCTCTACCTACTAGAATTGAAAGATATACAGTTTTGAGATCTCCACATATTGATAAAAAGAGTAGAGAACAATTTGAACAAAGAACACATAAACGTTTAATAGATATTATTGAGCCCACTCCTCAAACAGTTGAAGCTTTAATGAAATTAGATTTAGCTTCTGGAGTGGACATAGAAATAAAGATATAAAATGACAATAGGACTTTTAGGAAAAAAATTAGGAATGACAAGAGAGTTTGTAAAAGGAGGTCAATCCGTTCCTGTCACAGTGATCAAAATTGAGAAAGGGAGAGTTCTTGATGTTTTTACCAAAGATAACAGGGGTTATGATGCAATAAAGGTAGGATATTTTAAGCTCAAAAATTCAAAACTGACAAAACAAATGAAGGGTTATTTTGCAAAAAAAAATACAGAACCAAAGAAAATTTTAAAAGAATTTAGAGTAAGTGAACCAAATAACTTCAAAGAGGGTAATGAACTTGGTCTTGAAATATTAAAAGATAAAAAATTTGTTGATGTTAGATCAAAGACAATAGGAAAAGGATTTGCAGGACCTATGAAAAGATGGAATTTTGGAGGTCTTAGAGCTACTCACGGTGTTTCAGTGTCTCATAGATCACACGGTTCTACTGGTCAAAGACAAGATCCAGGTAAAGTTTTTAAAGGGAAAAAAATGGCCGGACATATGGGCGATAAATATAGAACAATGCTAAATTTAGAAATTATTAAGTCTGATTTAGAAAACAGTTTAATTTATTTGAGAGGATCTATACCAGGCTCAAAAAACTCTACTATATTTTTAAGAAGCTCGACTAAAGATATTAGGAGAAAAACATTAGAAGAGAAATATGAAGTAAAAGCTAAAAAAGATACAAAGGTAAAAAAAGGTAAATAATGAAGCTTAAAACATTAAATTTTAAAGGTTCTGAAAATAAGAGTGTAGAAGTTTCTGATAAAATTTTAAAATTAAAAATGAATCACAAACTAGTAAAGAATGTTATTGATTGGCAATTAAATCACTTAAAGGCAAGAACAGCAAAAACAAAACAAAGAAATGAGATAAAAGGATCAACAAGAAAAATTGTACCCCAAAAAGGAAGTGGGGGGGCAAGACACGCAAGTAGAAAAGCTCCAATTTTTGTTGGTGGCGGTATCGCTCACGGTCCAAAAGGAGATAATTATAAAGTTAAAAAAATTAATAAAAAAATGAGAAAGCTTGCTATAGCCCAGACTATTTCAAAGAAAAATAATCAAAAGAGTCTTCATATTCTAGATGATATCAAGAGTGAAATTAAAAAAACTAAAGATTTTAGTTCATTCTTAAGATCAAATAAAATTGAAAATGTTGTAATTATCTCAGATGAAAATTCATATAAAAACATTTATAAATCAGCAAGAAATATTAAGAATCTAAAAATCTTACTTGAGGCCGGAACCAATGTTTATGATTTACTTAAATATAAAAATGTAATTTTTACTTCAAGCTCAATTAGCAAATTACAAAAAAGGATTTTAAATGAAAATTAATTATATAGACTCGATTAAATCACCAGTTATTACTGAAAAGGCAACAATTATGTCTGAGCAAAATAAGACTGTTTTCAAAGTCCACCCATCTGCTAATAAAAAAAATATAAAAAAAAATATTGAAAAATTATTTAAGGTAAATGTTGTTAAAATAAATATCATTAATATTAAGTCTAAGTATAAATTACGACAAGGAAGAACCTCAGTAAAAAAAGGTTATAAAAAAGCGATAGTTACATTAAAAAAAGGTCAAAGTATAGATTTAACTACTGGAGTATAGAATGGCATTAAAAACTTACAAACCATACACAAAGTCTACAAGAGCTACGGTTCTTGTAAATAAGAGTCAATTATGGAAGGGTGGTTCTTACAAACCTCTCACTAAAGGTCAAAAATCTTCAGGTGGTAGAAATAATTATGGACGTATAACTTCTAGGCACATGGGCGGGGGATCAAAACATAAATTCAGAATTATAGACTTTTTTAGGTCTAAAAAGGATATGATAGCTACTGTTGAAAGAATTGAATACGATCCAAATAGAACGGCCTATATCGCTCTGATCAACTACGAGGATAATCAGAAAAATTACATAATTTGTCCTAATGGTCTTAAAGTTGGTGACAAAATACAATCAGGTGAAAAATCAGAAATTAAAGTTGGCAATTGCTTAAAGCTTAAAGATATTCCTCCAGGCACATCTGTTCATAATGTCGAGTTAATTCCTGGTAATGGTGGAAAATTAGCCAGATCAGCCGGAGCATCTGTAGTATTGTCTGGTTTTGATGATGAATATGCAATTATTAAACTTTCATCCGGAGAAACTAGAAAAATAAGAAGTGATTGTTTGGCTACGATTGGAGTTGTTTCAAATCTTGATCAAAAAAATATTAAAATCGGTAAGGCTGGGAGAAACAGATGGAGAGGTAAGAGACCACAATCAAGGGGTGTCGCAATGAACCCTGTCGATCACCCACATGGTGGAGGTGAGGGAAAAACTTCAGGTGGAAGAAGTCCAGTTTCTCCATGGGGGCAATCAGCAAAAGGACTTAAAACCAGAAAACCAAAAAGAAGTGATAAATTTATTATAACTAGAAGGAAAAAAAGGAGATAATTTTAATGAGCAGATCAGTTTGGAAAGGTCCATTTGTGCATCCAAGTTTATTAAAAAAAATTGATAAACTTAAAGGTGGTTCAAGTAAAAAACCAATAAAAACTTGGTCGAGGAACTCAACAATTATTCCGGACTTTGTTGGCCATAGTTTTATGATACATAATGGCAAGACTTTTATACCTATAACAGTATCTGAAGAAATGGTTGGTCATAAATTAGGTGAATTTGCGCCGACTAGAACATTTAAAGGTCACACACCAGCAGATAAAAAAGCTGCTGCGGAAAAACCAGCTGGAGAAACTGATGGAAAAAAATAACATAGTTATCTCAACAAACAAAAACGTAAGATCAAGTGCTAGAAAAATTTCATTGGTATTAGATCATATAAGGGGTAAAAAAGTTGATATCGCATTAAGGGATTTAGATTTTGCAAGAAGAAGAATAGCTAAAGATGTAAGCAAAACTGTTAAATCTGCAGTAGCAAATGCTGAAAATAATTTTCAAATGGATATTGACGAATTATTTATTAAAGAGGCATATGTTGGCAAATCACTAGTTATGAAAAGATTTAGACCTAGAGCTAAAGGTCGTGCAAGTCCAATTAAGAAACCTTTTAGTAGAATTACTATTATTCTTGCTGAAAAAAAATTAAAAGAAAAAAAAATAACAGAAAAAAAGGAGAAGAAGCATGGGTCAAAAAGTTAACCCAATAGGTTTAAGAGTTGGAATTAATAAAGGATGGGATTCTACCTGGTTTGCAAAAAAGAGCGATTTCGGAAAATATCTTATTGAGGATTTTAAAATTAGAAAATACATAAAGAAGAATATAATTAATTCTGGTGTATCCGAAATAATTATAGAAAGATCATCAAAAAAATGTACGGTAACTATCCATACGTCTAGACCAGGTTTTGTTATAGGAAAAAAAGGGTCAGATATCGAAAAAATTAAAAATAATATTGCTAAAATTACTGGAAATGAAGTCAATGTTAATATTAAAGAAATTAAAAAACCAGAGTTAGACGCATACCTTGTTGCTGAAAATATTTCTCAACAGTTAGTGAAAAGAGTTGCATACAGAAGAGCTATGAAAAGATCAATGCAATCGGCTATTCGCCTTGGGGCTAAAGGTATAAAAGTTATGGTAAGTGGAAGACTTGCTGGAAATGAAATAGCCAGAACTGAGTGGCTAAGAGATGGAAGTATCCCATCACACACCCTTAGAGCGAACATAGATTATGGATTTTCAGAAGCTTTAACTACATATGGGATTATTGGAATTAAAGTTTGGATCTACAAAGGGGAAGTTTTTGAAAAAGATATAGACAAACAAAAAATGGAAAGAATAAAAAATGTTGCAGCCGGTAAGAACTAAATTTAGAAAAGCCTTTAAAGGCAGAATACATGGCAAAGCTTCTAGAGCTATTACCTTAAATTACGGCCAATACGGTCTTAAAGCTTTACAGCCAGATCGAGTTATAGGTAAGCAAATTGAGGCGGCAAGAGTAGCTCTTACACGGTATATGAAAAGAACTGGAAAAGTTTGGACAAGAATTTTCCCAAATATACCGGTTTCTAAAAAACCAACTGAAGTCCGTATGGGTAAAGGTAAGGGATCTCCAGAATATTACGCATGTAGAGTTAAACCAGGTAGAATAATATTTGAGGTTGATGGAGTCTCTGAAGAAGTAGCCAAAGAAGCTTTATATAAAGCTGGAGCAAAATTACCAATTAAAACTAAATTTATAAAAAGATAATATGGCAAAGAAAGAAAATAAAAAATTAACAAAGGATCAAGCAGTGAAAAAAATAGAAACACTTAAAAAAGATTTATTTAATTTAAGATTTAGAAAAATTAATAATCAAGTTGAAAACCCTGCTAAATTTAATACTACAAGAAAAGAAATAGCTAGATTATTCACTATAATAAACAAACAAGTAAAATGACAAAGAAAATATTAAAAGGAAAAATTACAAGTGCCAAAAACAATAAGACAATTGTTGTTGAGGTTACAAGAAAATTTAAACATCCTTTTTATGGAAAAATTATTAAAAGATCAAAAAAATATCATGCTCATGATGAAAAAAACAAATTTAAAGAAGGTGAAAATGTTTCAATAATTGAGTCAAAGCCTATCTCAAAAAAGAAAAAATGGCAGGTAATTGAAAAATGATACAAGTTCAAACGGAATTAATGGTTGCAGACAATACAGGAGCAAGAAGAGTGGAGTGTATTAAAGTTTTAGGAGGCTCTAAGAGAAGGTATGCTGCTGTAGGCGATATAATAGTTATAAGTGTTAAAGATGCTATTCCGAAAGGGAAAGTAAAAAAAGGTGCAGTTCATAAAGCTGTTGTAGTAAGAACGAGAAAAGAAATCTTTAGAGATGATGGATCAAAAATTCAGTTTGATACAAACGCAGTTGTTTTAACAGATGATAAAGGTGAACCGATTGGAACAAGAATATTTGGGCCTGTTACAAGAGAGTTAAGAGTAAAAGGACATACAAAAATTATTTCATTAGCTCCGGAGGTATTATAAATGAATTTAAAAAAAGGCAATCAAGTAAAAGTTTTAGTGGGAAAAGATAAAGGTAAAACTGGAGAAATTATAGAAATTATAAAAAAGAAAGATAAGTTAAAAATTAAATCTATAAATATGATAAAAAAACATCTTAAGCCAACTAAACAAAACAAAGGTGGAATTATACAAAAAGAAAATTACTTGCATATTTCAAATGTTAAAAATATTGACAATAAATCTAAATCTAAAAAAGGCGACAAAAAATAATGATACCTAGACTGAAATCACTTTATGAAAAAGATATTATTCCAAAACTTATGCAGAAATTCGAACATAAAAATAAGCATCAAGTAGCAAAAATTCAAAAAGTAATTTTGAATATGGGTTTAGGCGAAGATGCCTCTGATGCAAAAAAACTTAAAACATGTTTGGATGATATGGGGCTTATAACAGGTCAGAAGCCAGTAGTGACAAATTTTAAGAAATCAATTTCAAATTTTAAAACTAGAAAGGGTAGCAAAGCAGGTGTAAAAGTGACTTTAAGATCAAAAAAAATGTATGAGTTTTTAGATAGATTAGTTAATATTGCTTTACCCAGAATTAAAGATTTTAGAGGTTTAAAACAAAGCAGCATAGACAAGTCTGGTAATTACAGTTTTGGCGTTAAAGAACATATAATATTTCCAGAGGTAAACTTTGAAAAGGTTGAGAAAATAAGAGGATTGGACATCACCATAGTAACTACTAGCTCAAAAAAAGAGGAAACTTTAGAATTACTTAAAGAATTCAATTTTCCAATAATAACAAAAAAAGGTAATTAGAATGGCAAAAAAAAGTGCAATAGAGAGAAACTTAAAAAGAATAAAATTAGCAAAAAAATATGCAAATAAGAGAGCTAAATTAAAAAAAATTATTAATAATAAAAAAATAGAGCTGGCTGAAAGATTTGCTGCTCAATTAAAACTAAACAAACTTCCAAAAAACTCGTCGAAAATAAGAGTGAGAAATAGATGTGAAATTACTGGAAGACCTCATGGAGTTTATAGAAAGCTAAAAATCTCAAGGATAGCGTTAAGAGAAATGGCTTCAGATGGGAAAATTCCAGGAATAATTAAATCAAGCTGGTAGGAGGAAATAAATGAATTTATCAGATCCGATAGGAGATATGTTTACACGAATACGAAATGGTCAACTAAGATCATTAAGTTTTGTTAAAATACCGGCATCTAAATTTAGACTAAAAATATTAGAAGTGTTGAAAGCCGAAGGTTATATAAAAAATATCTTGGTTGAGGATGAGAAAAATAAAAGAAATCTCAAAGTTGATCTTAAATACTACGAGGGAACGCCAGTAATTAAAGAAATTAAAAGAGTATCTAAACCTGGAAGAAGGGTTTACTCCAGGGCTTCAAGTATACCTAAAATTCAAAATGGTTTAGGCCTATCAATTCTTTCAACATCAAAAGGTGTCATGTCAGATATTGAAGCTAGAAAAAATAATTTAGGTGGCGAGATTATTTGTAGGATTTTTTAATGTCGAAAATTGGAAAAAAAACTATTTTACTACCCAAAGACTCCTCTATAGATATAAATGGAAGTCAGCTTACTGTTAAAGGCCCTAAAGGCACAAAAGTTTTAACAATCAATGATAAAATATTTTCATCAAAAATGAATGAAAAAAATGAATTTCAACTTAACCCTCTTGAAAAAAAAGTTGATAAAAAAACATCTATAATGTGGGGGACTTTAAGGAGTATTGTAAACAATGCTGTAAAGGGTGTAACAGTGGGCCACGAGAAAATATTAGAAATCTCAGGAGTAGGATTTAGAGCAAATTTGAAAGGAGAAAATCTAAATCTTCAACTAGGACTCAGCCATGATGTTAATTACAAGATACCTAAGGAGATAAAATTAACAGTTGAAAAACAGAACATTATAAAGATATCTGGTGTGGATAAAGAATTAGTATCTAAAGTAGCTTCAGATATAAAAACACTTAAACCAGTAGAGCCGTATAAGGCTAAAGGTATAAAGGAAAGAGGTCAATATGTGTTACGTAAAGAGGGTAAGAAAAAATAATGAGTAAAATATCATCTAATATAAAAAGAAGATTAAGAAATAGAAAAAAACTTAAAAAAATTAATTCAAATCGATTACGTTTAAGTGTTTTTAGATCTATTAAAAATATATCAGCTCAAATCATCGATGACAAAAATGTTAAAACTTTAGTCTCAGCCTCTTCAAACGAAAAAGAACTAAAAAAAAATAAACTAAAAAAAGCTGAATTATCAAACTTATTGGGTGAAGTTTTAGCTAAAAGAGCAAAAGAAAAGAACATCAGCAATGTTTATTTTGATCGTGGAGAATATAAATATCATGGGCGTATAAAAATATTCGCTGAGTCTTTAAGAAAGAATGGATTGAAATTTTAAATGATTGAAAATGAATTTAAAGAAAAGTTAGTGGCTATAAACAGAATTACCAAAGTTGTGAAAGGTGGAAGAAGGTTTGGGTTTGCTGCATTAGTCGTAGTAGGAAATCAAAAAGGTTCGATTGGAATTGGTCAAGGAAAATCCAAACAAGTTCCTGATGCTATTAAAAAGGCTACAGATGTAGCTAAGAAAAATCAAATTAAAATACCTTTAAAAGAAGGTAGAACTTTACATCATGATGTTAAAGGTAAAAACGGATCAGGAAAAGTCTTTTTAAGATCTGCGCCAGCTGGAACGGGTATTATTGCTGGTGGAGCTATTAGATCTGCTTGTGAGGTACTTGGTATTCAAGACGTGGTTGCTAAATCTTTAGGGTCATCTAATCCTTATAATGTCTTAAAAGCGTGTATAAAAGGATTACAGTCACAATATTCGCCAAAAATTATTTCTTCTATTCGAGGAAAAAAAATATCAGAAATTATATCAAAAAGAGAGAGTGTTAAATGAATCTTAATGAATTAGTTAAAACAAATAAAAAAAAAATTAGAGTTGGTCGCGGTATTGGTTCTGGCAAGGGCAAAACTTCTGGTCGAGGTCATAAAGGTCAAAAATCTAGAAGAGGAGTGGCTATTAAAAGTTTTGAAGGTGGTCAGATGCCTCTTTACAGACGACTTCCTAAAAGAGGTTTTAAAAGTTTAAACAAAAAGGAGGTTGCAATTCTAAATTTATCCTCAATAGAAAATTTTATAAATAAAAAAGAAAAAAATTTAAAAAGTCCTTTGGACCTTAAACAATTACAAGAAAAAAATATAATTAACAAAAAATTTAAAAAATTAAAGATTCTGGGTAGTGGTGAAATAAAGTCTAAAATAGAAATTAATGCAGATTTTTCATCGAAACAAGCAAGCGATAAAGTTCAAAAAATTGGCGGAAAAATAAATATTATTAACAAGAAATAACCATGTCTAGTGAAAGTTTAAATCCAGGAGCATTTAGTCAAGCGCACGATTTAAGAAAAAGAATTTTTTTTACAATCTTAATTCTAATTATATATAGAGTTGGAACTTATGTACCATTATCGGGGATCGATCCTGATGCACTAAAAGAAATAATGTCTAACAGTCAAAAGGGTCTACTTGGTATGTTTAATATGTTTTCTGGTGGAGCTGTTACAAGAATGGCAATATTTGCTTTAGGTATTATGCCTTATATTTCTGCATCTATCATTGTTCAACTATTAACAGGTGTTTCAGATTATTTTAAAAGTTTAAAAGAACAAGGTGAAATAGGTAGGAAAAAAATAACTCAGATTACAAGGTATGGTACTGTTTTAATTTCAATTTTACAGGGTTATGGAGTTGCAATTGGTTTGGAGAACGCCGGCAATATTGTAATGGATCCAGGTTTAAATTTTAGATTAACCACTGTCGTTTCATTAGTTGCTGGCACAACTTTTTTGATGTGGTTAGGTGAACAAATTACTTTGAGAGGAGTTGGTAATGGTATTTCACTTATCATATTTTCAGGAATTGTAGCTGAAATTCCTAGAGCTATAGCATCTACTTTTGAGTTAGGAAGAACTGGTGCGTTATCAGCAATAATGATAGTTGGTATTTTTATTTTAGTCATAATTACTGTTTTATTTATTGTATTTTTTGAAAGAGCGATGCGAAAAATTCTTATAAATTATCCTAAAAGACAAGTAGGAAATAAAATTTATGGCGGTGAGTCTTCACACTTGCCATTAAAAATTAATACAGCTGGTGTAATACCAGCTATCTTTGCATCTGCATTACTTCTTTTACCGATAACTTTATCGAATTTTGGATTTTCCAACTCTGAGACATTTCTAGATATCTCATCTATGTTTTCACAAGGTCAGCCGCTCTATATGATATTATATGCATCTGGTATAATATTTTTTGCGTTTTTTTATACTTCAATAGTTTTTAATCCAAAAGAGACAGCAGAAAATTTAAGAAAGTATGGAGGATATATTCCAGGTATAAGACCAGGTGAAAGGTCTGCTGATTACATAGATATGATATTAACTAGGTTAACAACTATTGGAGCAATATACCTAACCATTGTTTGTTTGATGCCAGAATTCTTAATCGCAAATTATCCTATACCATTTTATCTTGGGGGGACATCAATTCTGATCGTGGTAGTAGTTGCTATGGATACCGTAACGCAAATTCAAACAAGATTAATGAGCTCTCAATATGAGTCATTAATTAGAAAAACGAAATTTGGTAAGTAGAAAGTAAATGAACATTGTTATTTTTGGTCCTCCCGGAGCTGGTAAGGGAACACAATCTAAATTCATTGTAAAAAAATATAATTTATACCAATTATCTACTGGTGACCTTTTAAGAAATGAAATTAAAAATAATTCAGAATTAGGAACCAAAATATCATCCATAATAAATTCTGGTGGACTAGTTTCAGACGAAATAGTTGGCAATCTTATAGAAAAATTTGTTTCAAGTTACGAATATAAAAACAAGATAATTTTTGATGGTTATCCAAGAACATTAATTCAAGCAAAGAATTTGAATAACTTATTAAAAAATTACGGTCAAAAAATTGATGTTGTTTTAAAATTAACTGTAGGTCTCGAAACAATAAAAAAAAGAATTTCTGAAAGACAAATTCAAGAAAATAGGTCTGATGATAGTGAGGATATTGCAATTAAAAGATTTCAAACTTATGATCAAACAACTAAACCAGTGTTGGAATATTATAAAAAACAGAAATTAATCAAAGAGGTAAATGGAGAACAGAAAATAGAGGAAATTAATAAAGAAATAGGCGATATTATTGATCTTATAGAGGGTTGACTTTGAACAATAACGCCATATAAATACGCTTAAAAAAACTCAGTAAATTATGGCTCGTATAGCAGGAATAAATATTCCACAAAATAAAGTTCTGAATATAGCATTGACCTACATTCATGGTATAGGCTTACATTCATCAAACAAAATCTGTAATAAATTAAATATACCTACGAATACTAGAGTCAATAAACTTACAGATGAACAAGTCTTAAAAATTCGAGAATTTATAGACGCAAATTTTAAAGTAGAAGGAGATTTAAGAAGAGAAAATTCAATGAATATTAAAAGATTAATTGATTTAGCAAGTTACCGAGGAAGCAGACATAAGAAAAAACTTCCAGTCAGAGGTCAAAGGACACATTGTAACGCAAGAACAAGAAAAGGTAAAGCTATTGCAATTGCAGGCAAAAAGCTTACTCCATTAAAGAAATAAAAAATAAAATGAATAAAAAAGATACTCCACAAAATAAAAAAGTTGTAAAAACTGAGTCAGAAGTAAAAAAAAAATCCGTTTTTAAAAAAAAAACTAAACTAAAAAAAAATATAAGTAATGGGATAGCTTATGTGTCATCTACCTTTAATAACACAATAATATCAATAGCAGATGAAAATGGAAATGTCATATCATGGTCATCTGCAGGTGCAAAAGGTTTTAAAGGATCGAGAAAATCTACTCCTTATGCTGCACAGGTAGCAGCAGATGATGCAGGAGCCAAAGCTTATGAATTAGGATTAAGAACGTTAACAGTACAAGTTAAAGGCCCTGGATCTGGTAGAGAAACTGCATTAAGATCTTTGCAATCAAGAGGATTTAAAATTTTATCAATTAAAGACACTACACCAATGCCTCATAACGGAGTTAGACCACCAAAGAAAAGGAGAGTATAATGGAGAATACAGCGAATATTATTGACAAAAACTGGAAAGCATTAATTAAGCCAAACAAATTAGACATCACCAGCAATGATGATAAATCAGTAGCTAAAGTAATCGCAGAGCCACTAGAAAAAGGATTTGGACAAACAATTGGTAACGCACTTAGAAGAATACTTTTATCATCAATTCAAGGCGCTGCCGTTACAGCAATTCAAATAGATGGAGTTCTTCATGAATTTTCTTCAATCCAAGGAGTAAGAGAAGATGTTACAGATATAGTTTTAAACGTAAAAAATTTGGCGATAAAATCTTCCTCACCTGGATCAAAAAAAATTATACTAGATATCAAAGGACCAAAGGAAGTAAAAGCAAGTGATATTACTTTAGTTCCAGACATTGAAATTTTAAATCCTGATTTAACGATTTGCAATTTAGATGAAAAAACTCATTTTCACATGGAATTAATAATCAATACAGGTAAAGGTTACGTACCTGCTCCAAAAAATAAATCTGAAGATAGTCCTCTTGGGTTGATATCAATTGACTCACTTTTTAGCCCTGTAAAAAAGGTATCATTTTCAATTGAAAACACTAGAGCTGGAAGTGCACTTGACTATGACAAATTAGTAATGACTGTTGAAACTAATGGCACAGTAGCAGCAGAGGATGCTGTAGCTTATTCAGCTAGAATATTCCAAGATCAATTATCGATGTTCGTTAACTTTGAAGATCCCAAAGAAACCATTAAAGAACCAAAAAATGTTGAACCTGAATTTAACAAAAACCTTCTCAAAAGAGTTGAGGAATTAGAATTATCAGTAAGATCAATGAACTGCTTAAAAAATGATAACATTATCTATATAGGAGACCTAGTTCAAAAAACTGAACCAGAAATGTTGAGAACACCAAACTTTGGTAGAAAGTCACTAAATGAAATTAAAGAAGTTTTAAATACCATGTCGTTATATTTAGGTATGGAAATTCCAAATTGGCCCCCTGACAACATTTCAGAATTATCAAAAAAACTAGAGGAAAATAATTATTAATGAGACACGCTTTAGGTTACAGAAAACTAAATAAAACGAGCGAGCATAGAAAAGCATTGTTTAAAAACATGCTAAATTCATTAATAAAATACGAACAAATTATAACAACACTACCAAAAGCAAAAGAACTTAAACCACAAATAGATAAAGTAATAACGTTAGGTAAGAAAAAAAATCTTAGTTGTAAGAAAAAACTTTTTTCTGAGTTACAAGATGAAAAATCAGTTAAAAAAGTTTTTGAGGAATTATCTAAAAGATACAATAAAAGAAACGGTGGCTACTCTAGAGTTTTAAAGGCAGGCTTCAGAACTGGTGATGATGCTCCAATGGCCGTAATAGAATTAGTTGACAGAAATAAAGAAGCTAGAAGTATTGATAAACCAAAAAAAGTGGAAGAAAAAAATAAAGATCAGGAAGTAAAAACTGATCAACAATCAAAAAAAAAATAAATTTTCTAAATGAAAAAAATCTTTAAGGTAGATAAAGATTTTAATAATAGTAGATTTGATAAGTGGTTTAAGTCAGAAGTTCTAGACATTCCCCATTCATTAATAGAAAAACTAATAAGAAAAAAAAATATTAAAGTAAATCACAAAAAAACCAAAACATCTTATCGAGTAAAATTAAATGATATAGTTGAAATTCATGGTTTAGACGGATTTAAAAAAAATATTAAAAAAAAAAGATCTATATATAAAGCATCAGCGACCGATAAAAAAAAATATGACAGTTTTGTAATAGATAATAATGAAAATTTCTTGGTTATTAATAAACCTGCAGGAATACCAATACAACCTGGAACTAAATCTCATAAAAATATTTTAGATTTGCTTAAGGGAACAAAATATTTTTTTGATAGATCTCCATTTATTGTTCATAGATTAGATAAGGAAACTTCAGGGGTTTTGATAATAGCAAAAAATCGGGAATATGCGCAGTTGTTAACATCTTTATTTAGAATAAGGAAAATACATAAAACATATCACGCTATAGTAAATGGAAAAGTTCCATTCAACAGAAAAACTTTAATCGATAATTTAATTTATTATGAAAATAATAAAAAAATTACTCAAAAAGCAATTTCTCACATAAAACTAATAAAAACCAAAAATGATTTTTCCTTCTTAGAACTTAATCCTATATCTGGTAGAAAACACCAATTAAGAAAACAATTGTTAAATATTGGTTTTTCAATAGTTGGTGACAGAAAATATTCAATAGAAAAAACAGATAAAAAAGAAAACTTAATGCTTCATGCAAAAAAAATTAAATTTATGATAAATGATATTAAATATAATTTTGAGGCAGACTATCCAAATGAATTTTTAAATTTTTTAAAAGCAAAAATTAAATCTCACTAAAATTTTTAAGAAATATTTTTTTTAAAGCTTTATTAATGTCAATATTAATATCTTTGTTTTCATTTTTTATAGATGTGATCTTGTCGTTTTTTAAACCACACGGATTAATTTTTTTATAATCCCTAAGATTATTACTTATATTTATCGAGCACCCATGATAAGCGATCCACCTTGAAACACGAATACCTATTGCAGCAATTTTTTTATCTTTGACCCAAATTCCAATATTTTTTCTGTCACTTTTGGATTCAATATTAAAAAGTCGAAGAAATTCTATTATTGAATTTTCTATATAACTTACAAATTTTCTAATGTCTTTTTTTCTTTTATTTAGATTTACAACAAAATAAATAATTTTTTGCCCAGGATTATGAAGTGTAATTTTACCGCCTCTTTTGGTTTTTATCACTTTTATATTTTTATCTAAGATATCAATATCATTTGATCTTATTCCCCCAGTAAATATTAATGGATGCTCTAACAACCAAATTAAATCCTTCTTTTTTCCTAATTTTACGTCATTTACTCTTTTTTCAAGATATTTTAATGACAATTTATAAGGTATTTTTCTACTAGAAATTTTTATTTCAACATTCATTTTAATTGAATTTTATCACCTTATAAACTAATAGTCTCAAAAAAATAACACAAAGATTTTATTATGAATTTAGTAAAAACAGTTGGAAATAAGAAAGTCAATCTTGAATTTAATAAGGATTTTATAAATCTTTTTAGCGATAAAATTAAAAGTACTGATATAGCGTTTATTAATCAAACACTTAAGGACTTACACCCATCTGACACAGCTAATCTTATTGAAAATTTAGCAAAAGATACAAGGGAAAAATTGATTGAAATTGAGGGTTTCAATATAGGTCCAGAAATATTTATTGAAATTAATGAGTCAATACAAAGTGAAGTTCTTCAATTGCTGTCCGATGACTCAATAGCAAATATAATTAAAAGACTTGAAAGTGACAATTCAATCAAAATTTTAGAAAATTTAGAGTCTAGCAAGAAAAATTCAATATTGGATAAGCTTCCCCCAAAAGATAGGTTTTTATTAGAGGAAGGATTGAGTTTTCCAGAGGACTCTGCCGCAAGAATTATGCAAAGAGAGTTCACAGCTGTACCAAGCGACTGGACTGTTGGACAAACAATAGATTACTTAAGAGAAAATAAAGATTTGCCTAAAGAATTTTTAGAAATTTTTATAGTTGATAACGATTTCCAACCAATTGGTACGGTTCCATCATCAAGAGTTTTAAGAACACCTAGAGATCACAAGATGAATTCAATCATGAGAAAAGTTCCAGTTTTAGTACCTGTTAATATGGATAAAGAAGAAGTTGGTCACACTTTTGAAAATTACAATTTAGTTTCTGCGGGCGTTGTCAATAAAAACAACAAGTTAGTTGGTATGATTACTGCAGACGACATTGTAACCGTTGTTCAAGAAGAAGCAGAAGAAGATGTATTAAGATTAGCTGGTGTTGGTGATGAAGAAATTACCGATAGTGTTTTTATAAAAACAAAGAGAAGATTTAGTTGGCTTTTACTAAATTTATTTACAGCTTTATTAGCAACATGGGTAATAAGTATATTCGGTGCAACTATAGAACAAATGGTTGCTTTAGCTTTCCTTATGCCGATAGTAGCCTCCATGGGTGGAAATGCTGGAATGCAAACACTAGCAGTTACAATTAGAGCTATCGCTACAAAAGAATTGTCATCTGGAAATTTCAATAATATCGTCATGAAAGAATTTTTAATTGGTATACTTAATGGTATAATTTTTGCAATTATTACAGCTGTGATCGTTCAATTATGGTTTGAGAATTTGAATTTAACTTTAATCATCAGTATTTCAATGATTTTAAATATGATAGTAGCAGGACTATTCGGTATAATGGTACCTGTTTCCTTGAAAAGATTTAATATAGATCCAGCTCTGGCATCAAGTGTTTTTGTAACAACGATTACTGATGTAATAGGATTTTTGTCGTTTTTAGGTATTGGGTCATACTTTTTTTTAAGTTAAACGTTGTCAATTAATCTTGTCTTTCCTAAATAGTAAGCAATAAAAATATTAAACTTTTCATTAATTTTTGGATATTTCAATGTTTTTAAATTTAAAAGTTTTAGATATTCTATCTTATTTAATCCAAGAGATTTAATTTGTCTCTTTAAATTATTTAATTTGTAATTTCCAAAATTACGTTTAATAATTATTTTATTTTTTTTTAAAATTTTAGCCACTTTTCTGGCTATATCCAACTGATTGTCACTTAAACTTTTATTTCTTGATGATTCTGCTAAACCAAAAGAGTCTCTATATGTATTGCACTCAATTATTTTAATCTTAATATTATTTTTAGAAAAATGTTTTTTAATTAGTATGAGTTGCTGAAAATCTTTCTTTCCTAGATAAATTTTCTTTGGGTTAATTATCTCAACGAGTCTGTTTACTACATCTATAACACCTTCGAAGTGACCAGGTCTATATTTACCGCATAGAGTTTTACTAAATTTATTAAGGTAAATCTTATTTTTAGTTTTATACGAATAAATATCTTTGATACTAGGTAAAAAAACAAAATCTATTTTATGTTTTTTCAGTAAATTGAGGTCTTTATAGATATTTCTAGGGTAAGACTTATAATCTCTATTGTTTTTAAATTGTTTTGGATTAACAAAAATACTGACAATTATTTTATTTTTATCCCTTTTTGCTTTTTTTATTAAACTTATGTGACCATTATGTAATGACCCCATAGTTGGTATAAATGAAAGAGATTTAGAACCTTTTAAAATTCTTTTAATTTTTTTTCTGTTTTTAATTACTTTCATTTATTTTATGTGATGATATTAATTATTAATAAAAAGAATCATATGATAAAACAAGCAATAATTCCACTGGCAGGATTAGGGACCAGAATGCTTCCACTAACAAGTGTAATGCCAAAGGAATTAATGCCTATCAATGGTAAACCAAATTTACAATATATTTTAGATGAATGTATTGATGCTGGTGTAAAGGAATTTATATTTATCATTTCCAAAAAAAAACTATCAATAAAAAAATATTTTTTTAATGATAATTTTTACAAAAAAATTATAAAAAAGAAAAAAGATAAAAGATTACTTGAAGAATATAAAAAAATAAAAAGATATCAAAAAATGATAAAGTTTGTTTATCAAAATAAACCAAAAGGAACTGGTGATGCAGTTTTAAAATGTCAAAAGTTAATAAAAAATAAATACTTTTTAATGCTTTTACCTGATGACTTAATAATAAGAAATAATTGTTCAAAAGAAATGATACAATTACATAAAAAAACTAATGGATCGATAATTGCTACAAAAAGAGTAGAAAGAAAAACAGTATCAAGATGGGGAATTTTATCGATTAAAAATAGAAAAAAAAGATTTTTTCAAATTAAAGATGTTGTAGAGAAACCAAGTATCAAAAAAGCGCCATCAAATTTTGCAATAATTGGTAGGTATATATTGCCTACAAAAATTTTTGGTGAAATTAAAAAATTAAAACCTGGTCAAGGAGGAGAGATACATATTACTGACGCAATTAGAAGTTTAATTAAAAAGGAAAATAAATTTTACGGAAATATTTTTAAGGGTCAATATTTAGATTGTGGAACTTTAAGTGGATACATATATTCAGGAATTCAAATATCTAAGGGAAAATAAATGAAACTTTGTATGATAGGAACTGGTTATGTCGGATTGGTTAGCGGGGTATGCTTTGCTGATATAGGAAATCAGGTTATTTGCGTTGATAAGGATAAAAATAAAATAGACAAACTTAACTCTGGTATTTCTCCAATCTATGAACCAGGATTAGATGAATTAATAAAAAAAAATTTCACAGCAAAACGTCTCTCATTCACTACAAATATCGACAAAGCCATTAGCTTATCAGATATAATTTTTATATGCGTGGGTACTCCAACAAAAAAAGGATCTATTAAAGTTGATTTATCTTTTGTTAATAAATGCACTAAGGAAATATTAAAGTATTCCAAAAAGAAAAAAATTGTAGTTACTAAGTCAACAGTCCCAGTAGGAACAGGTGATGAGATTGAAAAGATTTTAAAAAAAAAGAAAAAACTCTTTACAGTAATCTCTAATCCTGAATTCTTAAGAGAAGGTGAAGCTATTCATGATTTTAGATATCCAGATAGGATTGTAATAGGATCTAATGAAAAAAAAATCTTTAATATTATGAGAAAACTTTATGCACCATTAACCAATAAGGGTTCGAAATTTTTTATCACATCAAGAAGAGGAGCTGAGTTAATAAAGTATGCATCAAATGCTTTTCTTGCAACCAAAATTACTTTTATTAATGAACTTGCTAACTTGTGTGAAAAGTCTGGAGTAAACATAGAAGATATTTCTTTAGGTATGGGTTCTGATAGTAGAATAGGCGGCAGATTTTTACGTGCTGGTCCAGCTTATGGGGGATCATGTTTTCCAAAGGATACTAAAGGTCTCGTATCAGCTGCAGATAAATATAAAATAAATCTTTCAGTTGTTAAATCAGTTATTAAATCTAATCAAGATAGAGTAAATTTACTAACTCAAAGAATTCATAAAATTTTGGGTTCAAATATAAAAAATAAAAAAATTTCTTTCCTGGGTGTTACATTTAAACCAAATACTGATGATATGAGAGATTCTACTAGTCTCAAAATGATACCTTATCTATGCAAAAAAGGAGCAAAAGTTAATTACTATGATCCATCTGGAGAAAAGAGTGAATTTAGAAAAATCAAAAATTGCTTTTTCAGAAATAATATAAAATCCAATTGCAATAACGCTGATTTAGTAATTTTACTCACTGAATGGGATGAATTTAAATCATTAGACTTTAAGAAAATTGTTAAAAAAAGAAATTTTAAGGTATACGACTTAAGAAATCTTTATTCTGCTGATGAAATGAAAAAAAATAAGGTAAACTATTACTCTGTTGGTAGACCTGACATCATTTAACAGAATAGTGTGAAAAAATTAATTAAGTTCAAAAATAGCATCAACTTCAACAGCAACACCTAAAGGTAAACTATTTACGCTTACAGCTGCCCTAGTGTGTTCACCTTTTTTTTCAAATATTTTTGCGATTATATCAGAAGCTCCGTTAATTATCTTTGGCTGATCTTTGAAATCTTCTGTTGAATTAACATATCCAGTCAATTTTACACAAGATTTAATTTTATCTAAATCACCTTGACATGCCTTTTGGGCATGTGCAACCAATGAAAGTCCACATCGTTCAGCGGCTTTATATCCATCATCTAAGTTTAAATCTTTTCCAATTTTTCCAGTTATCAATTTTGCATTTTCATCTATAGATATTTGACCTGATATAAACAATAATTTTCCTATAATTCTAGTTGCCACATAAGCACCAACCGGTGCCTTAGTTTCTGGTAATTTAATATTCAATCTTTTAATTTTTTCATAAATCAAACTCATTTCCTTTTGCCTTTCTTTTTTGTTTTATCGTACTCTTTTCTTTTTTCTATTAATATTAATGCTTCATCCATGTTTAATTCATTAGGATCTTTATCTTCTGGGATAGTTGCATTAAGTGATTTGTATTTGATGTAAGGTCCATATTGTCCTTTCATGACTTTAACAGGTTTTTTATCTTCTGGATGTTCACCTAAGTTTTTAATTTCAGAAGAAGAAATTCTACCTGGTTTAGCTTCGGAGATAAGAGTAATAGCGCGATTAAGACCTATGGTGAATAGATCTTCTACTGTTTCTAGTCTAGCTGATTTATTAGAACATTTTAAATATGGACCAAATCTGCCAATATTAACGGTAATATTTTCTTTTAGTTCAGGATGCTCTCCTAAAATTTTGGGCAATGAACACAAATATTTTGCTTTTTCTAAATCTACATCTTCGATATTTAATCCTTTTGGAATAGAAACATTTTTTAAATTTTCATTTTCTTTTTTCTTTTTTGATTTTTTCTTAGGTTTTTCTTTTTTTTCATTTATTTCAATTTCAAATTGCAAATAGGGTCCAAATCTACCATTTTTTAAATAAATATCTTTACCGTCCGAATTTTGACCTATTAATTTTGGTTCTGACAGGTTTATCATTTGTGAAGCTTTAGTTTTTGACAAAGGCCGTGTAAACTTACATTCAGGATAATTAGAGCAACCAATAAATGCACCTCCTCTAAAACTATTTTTTAAACTTAATTTTCCTTCACCAGAAACACATGTTTTGTTATATAATTTGCAACTTCTATCAATGTTACCATCATTATTTCTTTCAAATATTAAAGCTCCTAAACTTTCATTTAACATGTCTAAAACTTCGCGTGTTCTTATTTCTTTGACAGAACCCACATTAGAGTAAAAATCTTTCCAAAAATTTTCTAAAACTTTGATATAATCTGCTTTCCCACTAGTAATATCATCTAATTGATTTTCTAAATCAGCTGTAAAATTATAATCAACATATTTTGCAAAAAGTTTTTCTAAAAATGCAGATAATAATTTCCCTCTATCTGTTGGATGAAACCTTTTATTCATTAGTTCAACATAATTTCTTGTAGATAATACAGAAATTATGCTGGCATATGTTGACGGCCTACCTATACCAAGCTCTTCTAACTTCTTAACTAAGCTTGCCTCAGAATACCTCGGAGGTGGATTTGTAAAGTGTTGTTCATCAATTATTTCTTTTATATTTACACTGTCACCAATTTTAACAACCGGTAAAATATTTTTTGCATCATCGTCATTTTCAGGTGCTGAATAAATTTTTAGAAAACCATCAAATTTCAATACTGATCCACTAGCATTAAATATAATCGAGTCATCTTCAGAGGAAATCTGTATTGAGTTTCTGTCAAATTCGGCTGGATTCATTTGCGATGAAAGGGCACGAGACCAAATCAAATCATATAACTTTAATTGATCAGTACTTAAATATTTTTTTAAATCACTTGGTTTTTTTTTTATATCGGTTGGTCGGATAGCTTCGTGAGCTTCTTGAGCGTTTTTAGCTTTTTTTCCAGCGTAATTATTTGGTGCTGTAGGTAAATATTTTGTACCATGATTATTTTCGATAAAATTTCTAAAATCAGTTACAGCTTCTTTTGATATGTTTGTTCCATCAGTCCGCATATAGGTAATCAAACCAACTGTGTCTCCTTCCATATCGATACCCTGGTAAAGTCTCTGAGCAATTTGCATAGTTCTTGAAGCACCAAACCCATATTTACCTGAGGCTGTTTGTTGCAGAGTAGAGGTAGTAAAAGGTGCCAGAGGATTACGTTTAAAAACTTTACTTGTTACATCTTTAATCGTGTATTTCTTATTTTTAATTTCTTCACTGGCTTTATTTATTGAGTCTTTATTCCTAAAAGTAAACCTTTCTACCTTATTATTTTTAAAAATGTTAATTTTAGAGTTTATTAAACTTAATTGTGAGTCTTGAAAGTTAATATTTAAACTCCAGTATTCTTCTGGCTTAAAAGACTCTATTTCATGCTCTCTTTCTGTAATTAATTTTAAAGCAACTGACTGAACACGACCAGCTGATTTAGAGCCAGGAAGCTTTGTCCATAAAATTGGTGAAATATTAAAGCCAACCAAATAATCAAGTGCTCTTCTAGCAAGATAGGCATTAACTAAAGTATTTTCAATTTCTCTTGGATTGTTAATACCTTTAAGTACTGCATTTTTAGTAATTTCATTAAATACAACTCTTTCTAATTTTTTTCCCTTAAGTAACTTTTTATCTTCTAATACTTTTTTTACATGCCAAGCTATTGCCTCTCCCTCTCTATCAGGATCTGTTGCTAATATTATTTTATCACTTTCTTTAGCTGCATCTGTAATTTCTTTTAAGTATTTTTTTGAAAATGCATCTAATTCCCATTGCATTTCAAAATTTTTTTCAGGATCCACAGATCCGTTTTTAGAAGGTAAGTCTCGTATATGACCATAACTTGCCAAAACTATATAATCTTTACCTAAGTATTTATTTATCGTTTTAGCTTTTGCAGGACTTTCAACGACTACAAGATTCATGATTTATATCTTTATTTGAATAAACTAAGATTTGTCAAATAGATTTAATTGGATTTATTAAAAAACCTTGAATTTAAAGATTAATTTTACTTTCAGTGCCTGATTTCAATCGTCCAATATTAGCTCTATGACTGTAGATAATAAGCACTAAAAATAAAAATAACATAATTGAATCATTGAGTCCTTCAAAATAAACATTTATCGATAGAACTATCAATGAAGAAACTAAAGATCCTAGTGAGACAAATTTGGTTATAAATATTATAGTCAACCAACTTAAAATGAATATCACTGCATAAAAAAAGTTCAAACCAAATAAAATTCCTAAATAAGTAGCAACACCCTTGCCGCCTTTAAATTTTAACCATATTGGAAATAAATGACCAAGAAATACTAATATAGCTGATAAAAAGAAATAATCTGAAAAAAATCTGATCGTAATCATTACTGCTAAATAGCTTTTTAGTCCATCCATTATTAAAGTTAAAAAACCTAAGACTTTGCCACCTGATCTTAAGACATTTGTCGCTCCAATATTCCCTGAGCCAGACTGTCTAATATCTTTTTTAAGAAATATTTTAGAAAGAATTAATCCAAAAGGAATAGACCCTAATAAATAAGAGTAAATGCTGATAAAAAAAATCTCTTGCATTTAACTATATACTAACTGACCTTTTAAAAATGTCATCAATACTTTCCCTTGAAGAGATTTATTTTCAATAGCTGCATTTTTTGATTTTGATTTAAGTTTATTAGCATCTACTTTCCATGGTTTATCGGGATCAAAAATACATATATCCGCATCGGAACCAACTTTTAATGTTCCTTTATCTATTTTGAGTATTTTAGCTGGATTAATTGTTATCAGCTCTATCAATTTTAAAAGATCAACTGACTTGTTATGATAAAGTTCAAGAACTAAAGGTAATAGTGTTTCTACTCCAATTGAGCCTGTGGCTGCTTGAGTAAAAGGAAGTCGTTTACTTTCTTCATCCTCAGGTTTATGAGCAGATACAATAACATCGATAAGATCAGAGTTGATTGCGGATATTAAAGATTTTCTATCATTTTCAGATCTAAGAGGAGGTGCAAATTTTAAGAAAGTTTTAAAGTCACCAATATCATTATCATTCAAGGATAAATGATTAATGGATACTCCAGTAGTAAATTTTTTTCCATTTTTTTTATTTTTTTTTATAACTTCAACAGATTTCTGAGATGAAATTTGATTTATGTGATATCTGCAGGGAAATTCTTCAAGTAAAGTCAAATCTCTTTCAATAATTATTTTTTCTGCAATTGATGGAATACTTTGTAATCCTAATCTAGTAGCTATTTCTCCTTCATTAATACATCCATCCTTTGATAATTCATAATCTTCAACATGTTGCATTATAAGGACGCCCATATCAGATGCGTAATCCATAATTCGGGACATAATTTCTGTATTTTGTATTGCTTGATATGGATCTGTAAAAGCAATAATTCCTCTAGAATTTAGTAATCCGAATTCAACCATCTCTTTCCCAGCCATTTCTCTTGTTAAACAAGCTGCTGGAAAAATGTTTAGGTTTGATTTATCCCTTCCTCTTCTAATAATAAAGTCTACCATAGATACGTTGTCAATTAATGGCTTTGTATTAGGCATGGTAACAACAGAAGTTACTCCTCCGGCCAAAGCCGCTTGAGTTAACGTTCTAAAATTCTCTTTGTATTCAAATCCAGGCTCCCCAACAAAAACATTCATGTCAATTATTCCAGGTATCGCAATTCTTTTATCACAATCAATTTCCTCAGTTCTGGTTGATGATTTCGAAATCTTAACATTTTTTCCTAGATCTTTTATTTTACCATTATCATCGATAAGAATACTGCCTATCTCATTAATCTTTTGTGATGGATCAATTATTCTACAATTTTTTAATATTTTCTCTTTCATTTACAATATAATTTAAGGCAGGCCATTCTAACTGCCACTCCAAGTTCAACTTGTTCTTTAACTAAACTAACATTAATATCATCAGCTAATTTAGTATCTATTTCCACACCTCTATTCATAGGACCAGGGTGCATTACTAATGCATCATTGCTTGCAAATTTTAATTTTTCAGGAGTAAGTCCAAAATATTCGTAGTACTCTCTTTTGGACGGCAAAAAGGATCCCTTCATTCTTTCATTTTGTAATCTTAGCATCATAACAATATCACATGACTCCAATCCTTTCTTCATACTCGTAAACGCTTTAACTCCAAGTTGTTCAATCGAGTCTGGCATTAAAGTTTTCGGGGCAATAACATTTACTTCTGCCCCTAACATATTCATCAAGTAAATATTTGATCTTGCTACTCTAGAATGTTTTATGTCACCACAGATTGCAATTTTAAGTCCTTCAATTTTTCCTTTTCTATTTATAATTGTTAGAGCGTCAAGTAATGCTTGAGTAGGGTGCTCTCTTCTTCCGTCTCCTGCGTTTATCACAGCACAATTAACTTTTTGTGAAAGAAGATTTGGTGCACCAGAGTCTTGGTGTCTAACAACAATTAAATCTGGATGCATAGCATTAAGTGTCATTGCAGTATCAATAAGCGTTTCACCCTTTTTTAAAGCAGAGTTACTCATATTCATTGTCATAACATCTGCACCTAATCTTTTGCCAGCTAAGTCAAAAGAACTCTGTGTTCTGGTTGATGGTTCAAAAAATAAATTGATTTGAGTTTTTCCTCTTAAAGTATCTAATTTCTTGGTATTGCTCCTATTTAATTTAATAAAAGCTTTTGCCTCATTAAGAATTTTTTGAGCTTCTAAAATTGATAAATTTTGGATACCTAAAAGATGTTTGGGTGAGTTTTTAATAGCTAAAGTCTTTTTTATTACTGCCATTAAAATCAACTCTATAGGCCTTTTGTAAGATCATATCAAGTATTATTTTTAGATAGATAATCCAAAGCACCTTGCAGAATGAATTGTGCTGCATTTTCGTCTAATTTTTGAACCTTTTTACTTACATTTATATCTAAATTACTAGATAAATTAAAAGCACCCTCACTTGAGAGTCTTTCATCCCACATAGTGATATTTTTTGTAACATCTTTTGATAATTTTAAAGCTAAATCTTTTGCCGATTGAGATGAGGGACTTGCGGATCCGTCCATATTTACCGGGTTACCAACTATGATACCCTTAATATTATTTTCCTGGACTATTTTCTTTATTTCAGCCAAAAAATTAGAATAATCTTTTTTAATTACCGTTTTGTATGGTGTGGCAACTATTTTATTTTCGTCCGAAATAGCTATTCCTACACGCTTTTTTCCAGGGTCAATGCCTATTAGCCTTGATTTTTTGTCTAGTTTTTTCTTAAATTCCTCTATATCCAACATCTATTTTTTATATTTTATGATATTAATTTCCTATATAAATAACATAAATCACAGATGTCCATAGATAAAGATAAAATTAAACACATTAGTAAGTTAGCTAGAATATCTTTAGACTCGAAAAAATCTGACTCTTTAGCCAAAGATTTAACTTCAATATTTAAATTTATAGAGCAATTAAATGAATTAAATACAGACAAGGTAGAGCCATTATCCTCAATTCTAAACTCACCGCTCAGATCAAGAGAAGATAAAATAGATGATGGTAAAATAAGAGATAAAATACTTGAGAATTCGCCAAAAAAAAATGAGGAATTTTTTGTTGTTCCAAAGGTAATTGAATAATGTCAGAAGTAATCAATAAAAATTTATCTGAAATAATAGATTTAATAAAAAAAAAAGAAATTAAATCCGAGGAGCTTACTAAACTTTATATAGATAGAGCAAATAAGAGCAAAAAACTTAATTCTTATATAACAACCTGTTTTGAATATACCACTCAAAAAGCAAAAGAGTTTGACAAAAAACCGAATTTTAACTCTTTACTCCCAGGAGTTCCATTAGCTGTAAAAGATCTTTTTTGTACTAATGGATTTAAAACTACCGCAGGAAGTAAAATGCTTGAGAATTTTGTGCCTAAATATGAGTCTACCGTAACAGAAAATTTATGGAAAGAGGGGGCAATCTTACTTGGTAAACTAAATTGTGATGAATATGCTATGGGATCATCAAATGAAACAAGTTATTTTGGAAATGTTATAAATCCAGTAGCTAGAGACACTGTCCCCGGTGGATCATCTGGAGGATCTGCATCTGCACTTGCAGCTAATTTAACTCCTGCAACAATCGGGACAGATACAGGGGGGTCAATAAGACAACCCGCCTCCTTTACTGGTACTGTCGGTTTAAAACCGACTTATGGACTATGTTCACGGTGGGGAATTGTTGCGTTTGCCTCTTCACTTGATCAAGCTGGTCCGATGACTAAATCTGTCAAAGATTGCTCAATTATGTTAGAGGCTATGGCTGGATTTGATAAAAAAGACTCTACATCTATATATAAAAAAAAAGAAAACTACTCAAAAAATTTAAAAAATAATATTAAAGGAATAAAAATTGGAATTCCAAAGGAATATAGAGTTGAAAAAATGCCAAAAGAAATTGAAGAACTATGGAACAAGGGAAAAAGTATTCTAAAAGACTTAGGCGCTGATATTGTTGATATTTCTCTTCCACATACAAAGTATGCACTTCCGACATATTATATAGTTGCACCAGCAGAAGCATCTTCAAATTTAGCTAGATATGATGGAGTAAAGTATGGTTACAGATCATCAAAGGGGAGTGATTTAATCGAAATGTATGAGAATACGAGATCCGAAGGATTTGGGGATGAGGTTAAGAGAAGAATCTTAATTGGTACTTACGTTTTGTCATCAGGGTACTACGATGCTTATTATCTTAAAGCTCAAAAAGTTAGACAGCTTATTAAAAAAGATTTTGATGAAAATTTTGCTAAGGTAGATGCTATTTTGACACCTTCAACACCAAGCTCTGCATTTAAAATTGGTGAAAAGACTAATGACCCTATTTCTATGTATCTCAATGATATATTTACAGTACCAGTAAATTTAGCTGGTTTACCTGCAATATCGGTACCCGCAGGTTTAGACAAGAAGGGCTATCCGCTAGGTTTGCAGTTAATTGGAAAGACTTTAGATGAGCAAAATATATTGAATGTGGCCTATGCTTTTGAAAAAAATTGTAATTTTAAAAATGAAATAAAAAGTTGGTGGTTATGAGCAAAGATATATTTGATTATTTTATAAAAGGAGAGAAAAAAAAGTATGAGGTAATAATTGGCTTGGAAGTTCATGCTCAAGTATCTTCAAACTCGAAACTTTTCTCTGGTTCTGCAACTAAGTTTGGAGCTGAACCTAACAGCCAAGTTAGTCTTATAGACTCTGCTTTTCCTGGTATGCTTCCTGTTATAAATAAAGAGTGCATAAACCAAGCCATTAGGACTGGTTTAGGACTAAATGCTAAAATTAATAATAATTCTATGTTTGATAGAAAAAACTATTTTTATGCAGACCTTCCTCAAGGTTATCAGATCTCACAGTATAAAAATCCTATTGTTGGTGAAGGTAAAGTTTTATTAGATATGCCGTATGGTTCAAAAGAAATCGGCATTGAAAGACTTCATCTAGAGCAAGATGCAGGTAAAAGTATTCACGATATGGATCCATCAAGTACCTATGTCGATTTAAATCGTTCTGGAATTGCGCTAATGGAAATTGTAAGTAAACCAGATCTTCGATCTCCAGAAGAAGTTAATGCTTACATAAAAAAACTTAGAACTATAATGAGATATCTTGGAACTTGTGATGGTAATATGCAAGAGGGCTCATTAAGAGCTGATGTGAATGTATCAGTAAGACAAGTAGGAGATAAAAAATTTGGAACAAGATGTGAGATAAAAAATGTAAATTCAATAAAATTTATGCAAATGGCAATAGAATACGAAGCTAAAAGACAAGTTGGGTTATTAGATGAAGGAAAAAAAATTGAGCAGGAAACTAGACTTTTTGATACAAAGAAAAATGAGACAAGATCAATGAGATCAAAAGAAGATGCCCATGATTATAGGTATTTTCCAGATCCGGATCTTTTGCCTCTCAAAATTGAACAAAAATTAATAAATGATTTAAAAGAATCTTTACCAGAGTTACCTGATAATAAAAAAGAAAGATTTATGAAAGATTACGGACTTAATTCATATGAGGCGAATGTACTCGTTTCTGAAAAAGAAATTTCAAATTATTATGAAGAAGTTGCAAAACTATCTGATAAAAAACTTGCAGCAACATGGATGATGGGAGATTTATTTGCAATGCTAAATGACAAAGGATTGAATATATCCAAATCGCCTATCCCTGCTAAAAATTTTGCTGAATTGATACAATCAATAAAATCAGGGGAAATTTCTGGCAGAATAGCAAAAGAAGTTTTTGAGTTAATGGTAGAGAGCGGAGATAATCCTAAAAAAATTATCGAGTCAAAAGGCATGAAACAACAAAGTGATCCTAAAGAATTAGAAAGAATTATTAATGAAATATTAACTAAGAACAAAGATAAAGTTGATCAGTATAAGTCCGGTAAAGAAAAATTATTTGGTTTTTTTGTTGGTCAAGTTATGAAACAATCAGGGGGAAAAGCCAATCCGCAATTAACAAACGAAATCTTAAAAAAACTTTTAAAAGGCTAATTATGCCTAAAAAATTAGATTTAACTGATAACCTTGAAAAATATATTATTGATCACTCAGAAAAATTATCTAACGTTCAGAATGAAATAATTCAGCATAATATAAGCTTAGGAGATCAGCAAAGATTACAAATATCTATATCACAAGCTCAATTTCTACAAACATTAATAAAAGTTTCAAATGTAAAAAAAATTTTAGAGATTGGTAGTTTTACTGGATTTAGTGCTTTGTCTATGGCTATGGCGCTCCCTGTTGATGGAATTTTAATTAGTTTAGATAAAAATCCTGAATTTAGCAAAAAAGCTAAATACTTTTATGACAAAGCCAATGAAAAAAGGATTAAACAAATTATCAAACCAGCTTTAGAGAGTTTGAAAGAATTAAAAATTACAAAAAAGTTATTCGATTTAATTTTTATCGATGCTGATAAAGAAAATTACCTAAACTATTACGAGTCTTGTATTGATTTGATAGATAAAAAAGGTCTTATAGTTATTGATAATGTATTATGGCACGGTGAAGTTGCCGAGGATACAAATAATGATAAATTCACTAATATTATCAGGGATTTTAATAATCATATAAAAAAAGATAAAAGGATTACAAAGAATATAATTCCTATTGGTGATGGATTAACTATTTGTATAAAAAAATAATGTTCACTATTTCTGGATTTTACAAATTTAAAAAGATTAATTTCTTAAAAAAATACAAAACTTATCTAGAAAATGAAATATCAAATACCAGTATAAAAGGATCAATTATAATCTCGTCTGAAGGTATTAACGGATCTCTTGCAGGTAATAGTAAAGATATTTTTAAAATTTTAAAATTTCTAAAAAAAAAATTTAAATTCAAAGAATTTGATAGTAGCAATATTTCTACTAGTCATTTTCAACCATTTCACAAAGCAAAAGTAAAAGTAAAAAAAGAAGTTGTACCACTTGGGTTAAAAATTACGAGTGAAAGTAAAAGACATAATAGATATTTGTCTGGAAAATCTTGGAATAAACTGATTAAAAAAAAAGAAACTCTCGTGATTGATGTAAGAAAACCCTTTGAATATAATGTTGGATCTTTTAAAAATGCAATGAATCCAAATGTACAAAATTTTCGAGATTTTCCTAAATTTTTAAGCAAAGTCGAAAAGACTAAACCTGTTGCTATGTTTTGCACAGGAGGTATTAGATGTGAAAAGGCATCTATTTTTTTAAAAAAAAAGGGCTTCAAAAACGTGTTTCAATTAAAAGGTGGAATAATTAATTATCTCAACAAAACTGAAAAAAAAGATAGTTTGTGGAAAGGCGAATGTTTTGTTTTTGATAATAGAGTTTCTTTAAAGCATAAATTAAAACAAGGAACTTTTTCTATTTGCGGGGGCTGCCGGAAACCTATATCAACAAAAGATAAGAGATCAAAAAAATATGAAGAGGGCGTTTCTTGTGAAAGGTGTTATGACACACTATCAAGTTTGCAAAAATCAAGATTTCGGATGAGGCAAAATCAAATTAATCTTGCCAAAAAAACGGGAAAGAAGCATAAGTTTCAAAAGGAATATTAAATATGGATTTAACAAAAGGTTCAATTTGGCAACTTTTAAGAAAAGTAACTATACCTGCTAGTACTGGATCTCTTTTTCAAACTTTTTATAATCTAGTTGACACTTATTTTGCTGGAAGAATTTCTCCAGAGGCATTAGCAGCAATAGCAAAATCTTGGCCAATTTATTTTATAGCAATAGCAGTAGCTGTTGGTATTGGAGCCGGAACCACAGCTTTAATAAGTAATTCAATAGGAGCCAAAGAAGACAAAAAAGCTTCCATGTATGTTGCTCAATCTATAGTACTAGCAATTGTTATATCGATTTTTGTAACTATGTTTGGTTTAAATTTTTCCGATGAACTTTTAAGAATTATGGGTTCTACTGAAGAAAGTATAATTTTAACTCGTGAATACTTGGATATAATATTTTTTGGAGCCATAATTGTATTAGTTCAGTTATCTTTAAATGGTACTTTGAATGCACAGGGTGATACAAAAAGTTATAGAAACGTATTAATATTTACTTTCTTCTTAAACATTTTTCTTAACCCTTTATTTATTTTTGGTTATGGATTTATACCTGCATTTGGTATAGCTGGTTTAGCTATTGCTACACTAGTTTCTCAGTGTGTTGGTTTGATATATTTAGCTAATAAAGTTTATTGCTGTAAACTAAAAAAATTTCTTTATCCAGAATGTTTTAAACCAAAATTAGATTATTTAAGCACACTATTCAAACAATCAGTGCCAATAATGTTTACAATGCTGATGATAATGTTTGGAGTATTTAATATTTTCTATTTTGTTGGGCAATTTGGAGAATTAGCGACAGCAGGTTATGGCACTGCTGTAAGAATTGAGCAAGTTTTACTTCTTCCAGTCATAGGATTAAACACTGCTGTTCTGTCAATAGCTGGTCAAAACTTTGGTGCAAAAATGCATTTTAGAGTTAAAGAGGTTTACGGAAAAGCCTTAATGTTTGGTTCAGGATTCATGGTATTAGCGGGTATTTTTGTTTATTTAACATCAGAATTCATAATTTCTTTTTTTACAAATGACTTAGAAGTTATCCAAAGAGGAGCACTTTATTTACAAGTTGCAGCTTTAATTGGACCTGTGTATCCAGTATTTTTTATAACCTCTGCTTTATTTCAGGCACTTAAAAGACCAATTTATAGTTTATACATGACGATACTTAGACTTACTTTAATACCATTTTTGTCACTTTGGTATGTCATAAACATTAGAAATGGTGAATACCAAGATATTTTTTATACGATTTTGGTTACAAATTGGATGATGGGATTAGTGGTATTAACTTTTGTACCATTTTTTTTAAAGAGAGTATTTAAGATTTCCTTAAAAAAATTATTTGTATTTTAGTTTATTTTCTAATTTTCTGACAAAGTAAGACACAAGTAAGATCAACACTAAGTATTCTAAAATTAAAAAAGTATATATTTCAAGAGGCCTGTAGGTAGTTGTAACTAACTCATTAGCTTTTCTTGTTAAATCTCCTATACCGATAATTGATACCAGCGAGGACATTTTTAAAACATAGACAAATTGATTTCCCATAGCTGGTAACACAACTTTAATTGCTTGTGGAAGAATTACCAATCTCATTTTTTTCCAAAAATTCATTCCAAGTGAGTCAGATACCTCATGTTGTCCTTTAGAAATTGAATTTATCCCTGCTCTAAAGATCTCTGCTTGAAAAGCACTTTCGCTTATTGTTAAAGCAATTATCCCAGACACAAATGGAGAGAAGCTTAATCCAATCATGATTGGAAGGCCATAATAAATCCAGAGAATTAAAACTAATAAAGGAATTGCTCTAATGATTTCGACATAAGCTATATTAAAATAACTTAAAAACTTATTATTTGAAAGAGATGGTAGCGCAACAACCAAGCCAATAATCATTGCTAAAATTATTGATACTACCGATATATATATAGTAGTGGTTATTCCACTGATCAAAAATTTAAGATTTGTTAATCCCTCTATATTTTCAGGACTAAGAATATACCATCCCCATTCATAGTTTGAACTACATCCCTGTAACAAAATAAATAATGAGACTAGTTTTAAAATCTTCACTAATTGACTATATTTATAAATGGAAGGTATTTAAACTTAAATTATAAACTATTTAAATTATATTTTGCCTCTAAAGTCATAAAAAAACCAGAGGATTGTTTTCTTTTTATCCAATTACTTACATAATCGTTCCAGATTTTATCGCCTTTTGGAACCATCATAGCCAGAAACGCAGGATTTTTTCCACCATCTGGAACAATAGCTAATTGAGGGTATTTGATAATCAATTTATTAGCCTCCAGTGAACTAGTTATATTTCCATCTGCTCTTCCTGCTAAAACTTCTTGGAAATCTCTAGCTGGAGCTTCTATTGATCTTAACTTTGATTTCGGAAAAAATTCTTTAGCTTTTTCTTCCTGTGATGTGCCAAGTGTAGTCGCTATCGTAACTTTTTTGTTATTTAATGACTCCCAAGTTTGAAATTTTTTAAGATTTTTTTTAAGCACCAAAGGAACTGTGCCGTATTTAAAATAAGTAGCTGTAAAACCAGCAACTTCAGCTCTTTTAGGAGTTTTCGTTACACTTGTTGAAATATCGTATCTATCAGCAGTAATTCCCGCCACTATTGTTTTCCATTCGGCAGGTACAAACTTTACTTTCACACCCATGTCTTTTGCGAGCTCTTTCATGACATCAATATCAAAACCTTTATATTTGTTTGTGGCTGGATCTTTCATTGACATTGGATCCCAGTCTCCAGTTGTTCCCACTCTCAACTCTCCACTTTTTTGTATTGCTGCAAGCTTAGAATTTGCGTGGCCATCCGCATAGCTTACGGTTGATATTAATGAAATGATTATTGTTGCTATTACTTTTTTCATATCTCTTGTTTATTACAATTTTGACTTTTTATCTTTGTGCATTTTGACCCAATTAACGTCTTGACGTTTAACAACTTTATAATATATATATAAGAACAAAACAAGAACATTATGAAGATAAAAGTCCCATATTACATACATAAAGTAGGCGCTGGTTTTCCATCGCCAGCAACAGATTATATAGAGGATGATGTAGACTTGAATTCTCATTTAATAAAAAATGCACCAGCAACTTTTATAATAAGAGTTCAAGGGAAATCCATGAAAGAAGTGGGCATTCACGATGGCGATCTTTTAATAGTAGACAGAAGTTTAGTAGCAAAAAATCTTTCAACAGTGGTGGCCAATGTTGGAGAAGAACTAGTAGTAAAAACATTAATGAAAGAGAAAACTGGTAATTATTTAACTTCAGGATCAAAAAATATTTCTGCAAAAATAAAACTTCAGGAAAATCCGGAGGTAATTATCTGGGGGGTTGTAACTTATGTCATACATCAATTACAGTAGAAGAAATGGGAATAAGATAGCACTAGTTGATTGTAACTCGTTCTACGTTTCTTGTGAAAGATTATTTAATCCTAAGATAGAAAAAAAACCAGTAGTGGTTTTGTCAAACAATGACGGTTGCGTTATATCTAGGTCGAAAGAGGCAAAGGCAATAGGAATAAAAATGGGAGAACCATATTTTAAAGTAAAACACTTAGTAAAAAAAAATAAAATTGAAGTTTTCTCTTCCAATTATGCTTTATACGGCGATTTATCGAGAAGAGTAATGAAAGTATTAAAAACATTTTCGCCACAAGTTGAAATATACTCAATAGATGAAGCTTTTATTGATCTATCTTTTATGGATGAAAAAGGAGTAGAGGAATATGGAAAAGAGATAAGAGAAAAAGTTTTGAAATGGGTTGGAATACCTACTAGTGTAGGTATAGCATCCACAAAAACCCTAAGCAAGGTTGCTAATCATATTGCGAAAAAAGAAAGAAATGGGGTTATGTATTTAAATAAAAACATAGACTTAATTTTAAAAAATTTTCCAATTGAAGATGTCTGGGGTGTAGGAAAACAATTATCAAAATTTTATAAGAAAAATGATATAAAAACTGCATACGATTTAAAAAACGCATCAAGCACATGGGTTAAAAAGGGTACAAATGTATTAGGAGCAAAAACTGCAATGGAGCTGAGAGAAGTACCCTGTATAAATTTACAAATAGATCAGGAAAAAAGAAAAAATTGCTGTGTGTCCCGTTCATTTGGTAGAAAAGTGGATAACATTAATGAACTAGAGGAAGCAGTTATAACTCACTGTTTAAATGCTGCAGAAAAAATTAGAGCAGATAGTCAAGTTGCAAAAACAATAACGGTTTTTATAAGAACAAGCCCGTTTGACAAAAACAAAAGGTATTATTCAAATTCAAGAACTTTGGATTTTCCAATAGCAACTAGCAATAGTATAGAAATGATTAAACAAGCTGTAAAAGCTCTTAACGATATTTATAAATATGATTATAAGTATCAAAAAGCTGGAGTAATACTGTCAAACTTAAAAGACTCCAAGAACAATCAAGAAAATTTATTAACTCCTTTATTAGAAGATAAATCTAAAACATTAATGAAAGCCATTGACTATACAAACACAAAATATGGAAGATATGCAATTAGCATAGCACAAGCAGGACTTAGCAAAGGATGGAAAATGAGAAGAGAGCATTCATCAAAAATTGATACAGCCTCATTTGACTCATTACCAATAATTGGTATATAGATATTCATGGGGTGTCTAAACGACTGAGATCATACCCAAAGAACCTGACCGGTAATTCAGTGAGGGATTAATGGAAAAAACACAATTAACTTCGCAGATTTCTTTAATGGTAATCCTATTAGTAGGATTTTTTTTTGTAATATTGGGTTATACAAACTCAAAAAAAAACACTAATAATAAAAGTTACATTGTCGGTAATAGAGATGAAACCATCTTTTCTTTAACAGCAAGCCTGTCAGCATCAGCATTAGGTGCATGGATATTATTTGGCCCGGCGTCAGCAGCAACTTGGGGAGGAATAGGTGCAGTAATAGGTTATTCATGCGGAACAGCGGCACCAATGTTATTTTTATTAAATTTTGGACCAAAAATTAGAAAAGAATTTCCCCAAGGAATGTCGATAACTGATTTTGTAAAAAAAAGATTTGGATTAGAAATTCTTAAAATAATCATAATTCTAATCTTATTTTATTTAACGATTTTTTTGATTGCTGAAGTAACAGCTATTGCTTTTTTATTAAATTTAATCTCAAACACACCTTTATGGATAACGTCCGGACTAACTTTAATAACCTGTCTACTGTATGTATTAAAAGGGGGTTTTAAACTATCAATTATTACTGATAAATATCAATTTTCAATTATTGTTGTATTAATTTTTTTTTCTCTATTTTTAATTTTGAATAACTTAGAAATGAATAGTTATAAACTAATTAGTAAAAACGTACCCAATCTTTTAAGTGAAAAAAACTTTGTAAATTATACCGCTGGTTTAACCTTTTTCATAGCAGTAGCCGCAACTAATTTATTTCACCAAGGTAATTGGCAAAGGGTATTCGCTGCAAAAGATAATTCAGTTTTAAAAAAAAGTTTAATTTATTCATCAATAATTTCATTCTTAATAGTTTTTTGGATGGGTTATACAGGTTTGATATCTTTTTCATTGGAGCCTAATGTGAATCCAGATTTAGCATTCTTTAGCTTAATCTTTTCTAATAATAGCTTTGTAATTATTATTATATTGATTTTAGCTTTAGTGTTAACATTGAGCACAATTGATACACTAATTAATGCTATCTCAAGTTTAATAATTATAAATGGAAAAGAAATAAATAAATATTTCATTGGAAAAGAAATAAAAAATAAAGTCAATAAACTTATATTGTTGTTAAGTTTTTTTGTTTTTATTTTAGCTTCGAAGGGATATAGTATCTTATATTTATTTTTACTTGCTGATCTTCTTTGTTGTGCTGCAGTTATTACGATATTTTATGGTTTTATAAATAAGAAATTCGATTTTAAAATAGCAAAAATTTCTATTATATCAGGATTGATATCAGGATTATTCTTTTTTCCTAATCAAACATTTCAATCAAGCATATTAGTAGGAAATATTATTTCTCAAGATAATTTAAGCCCACTTATTTCAACAAATTTACTTTTTATTTCATTCTTGGTGGCGTTATTTGTACCCTTAATTATTATCATGACTTATTGTTTACGTAATTCATTTAGATAAATAACAACAGCAATCCAAATTATCATGAAACCTAAAAATCTTTCTAAAGTTAATACTTCACCAAAATACGAAATTCCAAGTAAAAATTGAGATGTAGGAGTCAAAAATAAAATCATACTTGCAGGACCTATACCAACAATTTTAAAACCAAGAGTATATAAAAACAAAGGTACCAAAGTCATAAATCCAGACCAAAATAAATAAAACGACAAAAGAGGCTCATTAAATGAAAATACATTCAAATTTAATTTCATTAAATAAATAAATATGATGATAGCTATTGGTGAAATTAATAAAGTTTCTATAAAAAGACCAATATCAGACGATACTTTAATCTTTTTTCTAATAAGACCATATAAACTAAAAGTAATTGCCACAGTTAGACCAATCCATGGTAGTTCACCCAATTTTAATAAAAAATAAATTAATGAGATAATCACTAAAATTACAGCAATAAATTGGTTTCTATTTAACTTTTCATTTAAAAATATTTTACCTAAAAAAACACTTATTATTGGATAAATGTAATAACCCAAACTAGAGTCTAATAGCCTATTAACACTTACAGCATAAAGCCATGTGCCCCAATTAATACTGACTAATAATCCGGATATAAAAAGAAGAAATTGGTTTTTCTTCTTTTTAATTATTTGAAGAAATTCTGGCCATTTTTTATAAATACTGGTTGTTAAAAATAAAAGCACAGCAGTCCAAATAGTTCTATGGACAGTAAGTTCAATAAAAGAGGCAAATGAAACAAACTTAAAAAAAATTGTGCCCACTACTCCCCACCAAAGTGAGGCAAAAGCAGCATAAAAAATTCCAGATAACTGTCTTTGTTGCATGATAAACTTGGTGCAATATAGTTAAAATTTCATTATAAAGATATTAATACTTATGGTGAGATGGGTGAGTTGGTTTAAACCATCGGTTTGCTAAACCGACGTACGGTTGAAAAGCCGTACCGAGGGTTCGAATCCCTCTCTCACCGCCAGAATTATCTTAAAAAGCCTTCCATTTTTACTGGTTGTTTATTTATCATGTATTTGTAAACATTTACGTTTTCAAGAACTCTTTGAACGTAATTTCTAGTCTCTTTAAATCTAATTAACTCAATCCAATCAATGTAACTAATCTGACCCTTGGAAGGGTCACCATTTACTCTTCTCCATGTTTTAACCCTATTAGGACCTGCATTGTACGCAGCAATAGCAAAAGGATAAACACCACCATAATCCTCTAATAAAGAATTAAAATAATAAGTACCTAACTTAATGTTATATTCGGGATCTTGTGTTAAGCCAGAGATACTATAGGGAAGTCCGGCTTGCTTCGCTACAATTTTTGCTGTGTATTTCATCAACTGCATCATCCCTCTAGCTCCAGCATAACTATAGGCTTTTCTATCAAATTCACTTTCTTGTCTAATTATTGCCAAGATAAGTTCAGAACGCGGCATTGCCTTAGAATTAATTGTTCTCGGTGTGGTAATAATGGGGTAATTATAATTTAAATAAAATCTTTTTTCATAGGAAGCCTTTTTTGAAATTTGTATCGCAAAATCATATCTTTCAACCTCAACTGCTAATCTTGCAGCTAATACCTCGCTACCTCTTTCTATGTCTAGCGAAGCTAAATGTTTTAAAATATCTTTAGTATATTTAGTTTGATCTAGTTCTTTTAAAATTTTTACAATCTTAATTAATTTATTTTTTTCAAATTCTTTTTCATATTCTTTTGAAAATTTTGTTCCATCGTCCAATTCTATATTTGGTGATATATTTAACTCTTTTAAACTTAATTGTCCGTAATATGTCGTCAAAAATTGAGAGCCTTCTAAAAAATAGTTTTCTGCTAATTTATCATTTCCTAAAGCTTTGTATGACTTGCCTAACCAATATGCTCCTCTTGAAAGACTTATAGGATAGCTAACATTATCATAAAAATTTAAAAAATGGTTTATTGCATATTCTTGAGAGTTTAAAAAACTATGTGCTACCCAACCAGATAACCATTCTGCCTCTGCAAATTCAGGTCCAGATGTTAACGAGTGTTCACTTGCGATTTTATAAGCAGTTTTATATCTTTTCTTATATATAAGTGATCTTACAATACTTTCTCTTTGCTTCCACCATAAATCAGCCCTTTTTAATTCATCCTCAGATTTATTTGAATTTTCATACAAAATTTGCAGTGAAGACTCTAATCGACCTCTACGGTTTCTCCATCTTAATCTGTCATATTGTAATCCAATGTCATTTTTAAATTTTTCAGGAACTTTTGATATTGCATTATCAACACCATATGAATTACTCATTAATATTTGTCTTGCATTGTATAGGGCCTTATAATCTTTTGGCAAATAGACTAAAAGTCTTTTCAAATCCCAATATTTTCTCTCCCAAGATAGATATTCAGCTCTCTTTATATGATCATCAGATGATAAAATTTTCTTAAATTTATTCTTATAGTATCGTAATTGACTTCTACTAAGATCTGCTGTGACCCATCCTTCTTTGATTAGTTCGTTAACATCACTATTTGATTTCTTTTTTAATAAAGCTTCTGCTAATTTTAATTTACCAGTACCACTTACGGGAGGATAATTTTCAAACCAATTTATTATAATATTAGGAGTTGAACTCTTTAAATTAATTTTTTGTTCAGCCAAATACTGTAATCGTCCTATTCTTGGATAATAAGTGTTTTTCTGAATAAAAGTTATATAATCATTAAAACTTGCATTGTTCCCTGTTTTAAGCAAATAGAGCCATTGTATAAAATTCTTAAAATCTTTATCTCTAATTCTCATTGAAGATTTGTAAGCTGTAATCCATTTCTTATTTTTTACATGTTCAAATACTATTTTTGCGTTATCAAAGTCTTTTTGACTTAAATAATTTGATTTTTTTACAGTTTTTGTTTTTCTGTAAGTCTCAGGCTTTTTTTGAGGTAGAATTAAATTTGTATTTATAATTTTTTTTTCGGTAAGCTTTATATTTGCTTTTTCCTCAATTTTTTTATCGATCTTTTTTTCCTCTACCTGTTTTTTTTCTTTGATAACAGGTTTTTTACTAGGTACAATCTGTGTATTTTTATTGATATTTCTCTCAATCTTCTTAAATACAGACGGTTTCTCTTTTGGTAAAATTATTTCATTAGAAAAAATAGATTGAGTAAATATTGAAAATAATAAGAATAGTACTAGACTAATTAAACGAATAAGCATAATTTATTGTTTAGATATTCTTATATTGATTTATGTTTAAAGGTTCAATCGTTGCTTTAATTACCCCATTCAATAATGATAAATTGAATGAGGAAAATTACGTTAAATTAATCCATCATCACTTAGAAAATGGCACAAATGGTGTTGTACCGGCAGGTACAACGGGTGAGTCTCCAACTTTATCCCACAGTGAACATAATAAGGTGATCGAATTAGCGATTAAAGAGTGCAAAGGTAAAATACCCGTGATAGCAGGCACAGGATCTAATTCAACATCTGAAGCAATTGAACTTTCCGTACATGCAGAAAAATCAGGGGCCGATGGTTTGCTCATTGTGACTCCATATTACAATAAACCAACACAGGAAGGGTTATATCAGCATTACAAAAAGATTAATGACAGTGTAGGTATTCCAATAGTAATTTATAATATTCCATCCAGATCTGTAATTGATATGTCCGTAGATACTATGGCAAAATTATATGAACTAAAAAATATTGTTGGTGTAAAAGATGCAACAGGTGATTTAAGTAGAGTTGATAAACAATTAAAAGCTATGGGTAAAGATTTTATTCAATTGACAGGAGAAGATGGAAACGCTCTAGAGTTTTATAGAAGGGGAGGAGTTGGGTGCATTGGTGTTACCGCAAATGTTGCACCTAAACTTTGTTCTGAATTTCAATCGGAATTATCAAAAAATATTAACAGCAAAAGAGCTGAAGAAATAAATAAACTTTTACTACCCTTACATAATGCTTTATTTATTGAAAGCAACCCTTCACCGGTAAAATACGCAGCGTCTTTACTTAAATTATCATCACCGACTGTTAGGTTGCCATTGGTAGAAGTTAAAAAAAAAACAAAAGATGAAGTTCTTAAAGCACTCAAATTCGCAAAATTAATTTAATGAAACATAAAGTTTCATCTGGAAAAAAAATTGTATGTTTGAATAGAAAAGCATCATTTGATTATTTTTTTAAAGAAATATTTGAAGCAGGAATTTGCTTAAAGGGGTCTGAAGTAAAATCACTAAGAGAAGGCAGAGGGAATATAACTGACTCCTATGCTGTCGATAAAGGTGGAGAAATTTTTTTAATAAATTCTCATATACCTCTTTATAAGCAGTCCTCATATAACAACCATAATCCAAAAAACGACAGAAAACTTCTTTTAAATAAAAAAGAAATCAACAAATTAATCGGTAGGATTAATCGCGATGGATTAACAATTGTTCCTACCAAAATTTATTTCTTAAAAGGTAAAGCTAAAGTTGAAATAGCTGTAGCTAAAGGAAAAAAACTTTATGACAAAAGAGAGACTATAAAAAAAAGAGACTGGAACAGAGAGAAAGCCAAAATATTTGCAAAAAAAAATAAATGATATATTTAAGTATTGGATCCAATTTAAAATCTGTTTGGGGTAATAAGATTGATAATATAAATAAATGCATTTTTTTGATTTCCAAATTTGCAAAAATTAAAGATATATCAAATTTTTATAAAACTCCGTCATATCCAAACAGATTATTCCCAAATTTTGTTAATGTAATAATTAGGATAGAATATAAAGGTAATCCACATAAACTTCTAAGAAACTTAAATTTAATTGAAAAATTTATGGGTAGGATAAAAAGAATCAAAAATTCTCCTAGAGTTTGTGACATTGATATAATTGACTTTAATGGTCTAGTAATTGAAAATAAAATTCTCAATTTACCACATCCCAGTATGCATAAAAGAAATTTTGTTTTATTTCCTCTGAGAGATGTTTCTCCTAATTGGCATCATCCTGTTACAAAGAAAAATATTGATTTTTTAACCAAAAAATTAAGCCTCAGCTCACATATAGAGATTACAAGAATTCGATAAAATGTTATAAATATTATATGTCTGAAAATATTGAATTAATCGATAAAATAAAATCTTACAATAAGTTCTTTAACCGAAATACTTTAAGTAAAGCTTATAATTTTGCTGTGACTGCACACAAAAATCAAAAAAGAAAATCCGGAGATCCTTTTGTTATGCACCCATTGGCTGTAGCAAATATACTTTCAGATTTAAAATTAGATAGTGCAACTATAGTTACTGGTTTACTTCATGACACTATAGAAGATACAAAAACTACTTATGATGTTGTCCTAAAGGAATTTGGAAAAGAAGTAGCAGACTTAGTTGATGGGGTAACCAAAATTTCTGCTTTAGAAGACAAAGCTGTAGAAAATTATCGAGCAGAAAATTTTAGAAAACTCATCCTTGCAACTTCAAAGGATATTCGTGTTTTATTAGTAAAATTGGCCGATAGATTACATAATATGAGAACTATCAAAGCATTTGACTCTATTGAAAAACAAAAAAGAATAGCCAGAGAAACCATGGAAGTTTATGCTCCATTAGCAGATAGAATGGGCATGAATAGAATTCGTGATGAATTGGAAGATTTGTCATTTGAAATTTTAAACAATGAAGCAAGAACCTTAATTCAAAATAGATTAAAATTTATTAAGAATAATAGAGACGATAGTTTTAAATCAATATCAGCAGAGCTTATTTCATTATTGGAATCCAATGGAATTAAAGCTAAAATAGCAGGAAGAGAAAAAACTCCTTTTTCAATTTGGCGAAAAGTCCAAAATAAAAAAATTTCTCTAGAGCAACTTACAGATATAGTTGGTTTTAGAATTATATTAAAAGATATTAGTGACTGTTACAAAACTTTAGGGGTTTTTCATTCTAGATATTCTGCTATACCTGGGAGATTCAAAGATTATATTTCAACTCCAAAAATTAACCAATATAAGTCAATACATACAGCTTTAATCGGACCTAACAATCAAAGGATAGAAATTCAAATAAGAACCTTTGATATGCATGAGTTTGCTGAAAGGGGTATAGCATCTCATTGGAAATATAAATCTTCTGAAAAAATATCAGATTTATCTTGGAAGGAATATGATTGGCTTAGAGATTTAGTTGAAATTATTGAGCAAGGTAATAGCCCTGAACATTATTACGAGTTTACGAAACTACAAATGTTTCAAGAAAATGTTTTCTGCTTTACTCCTAAAGGCGCTGTAATCAAATTACCAAAAAATGGAACTTGTATTGATTTTGCATATGCTGTTCATACGCATATTGGAGATACTGCTATTGGCAGTGAAGTGAATGGAAAAAATATGCCATTAGAAACAATATTGAAAAATGGAGATATGATTAAAATAATAACATCAAAAAAAGAATCACCATCTCTTCATTGGTTATCAACTTCTAAAACCGGGAAAGCAAGAGCTGCTATCAGAAGATATTGGCAAAACCGAAGCAATGCTGTTTCTCAAAATAAAACAAAAATATACAATAGCACTATTTTAATTGATTTGCCGCATAAGCCTGGCATGCTTGGAGAAATAAGTACATTAATAGGGATCAATAACAGTAATATAATAAATGTGGAATTAATTAAAAGAAAGCAAAATTACATACAATTTTCTTTTGATATACAAATAAATGATTTAAAAAACTTTACAAACTTGATAAGTCAAATAAAGCAAAAAAATTTAAACTTTAAAATAATTCGGCATAAACAGAAAAAAAATGCTTTCTTACGAAGAATCTTTGAAAATTTTAAGAGAAACTAATGCTCTTATAGATGGGCATTTTATACTTTCTTCGGGACTACATAGTCCTCAGTATGTTCAATGCGCACAATTATTAAGTGAACCTGAAAAATCAAAAAAAATATGTGAATCTTTGGCTCAGAAATTAACTAATGAATTCAAAAAATTTGATTTAATTTTATCTCCTGCTATGGGAGGCATTATTATCGGATATGAAATTGGCAGATTGCTTAACAAAAAAACAATATTCGCTGAAAGGGTAGATAATAAATTTGATTTGAGAAGAAATTTTTTTATTAACAGAGGTGACAAAGTATTAATAATTGAAGATGTAATCACGACTGGTAAGTCTAGTAAAGAATGTGATGATTTAGTAAAAAACTTTGGGGGTGAAACCGTTGGTTATGGTTGTATAATTGATAGATCTAACAAACAATCTTTGCTAAAAGAAAAAATTGTTTCACAAATTTCAATAAATATTCCAACCTTTCAAAAAGACAATTTGCCCAGCTCACTTTCTAAAATAAAAGCTATTAAACCAGGTAGTAGAAAAATTTAATGAGTAAAATTAAATTAGGAGTGAATATCGATCACGTTGCAACAGTGAGAAATGCTAGAGGTGATAACTATCCCGATCCTTTGCAAGCAGCTTTATTAGCTCAAAAATATGGTGCAGACTCTATTACCATACATTTGCGGGAAGATAGAAGGCATATTAATGACAATGATTTAAAAAAAATTAATTCAAAATTAAAAATACCATTAAATCTCGAAATGGCCCCAACAAGGGAAATGCTCAAAATAGCACTAAAAGAAAATCCAGACTATGTATGTTTAGTTCCAGAAAATAGGAAAGAAATCACTACAGAAGGTGGTTTAAATTTAAATCATAATAAAGAATTTTTAAAAAATATAATTTTAAAACTTAAAAAGAAAAAAATAAGAGTAAGTTTATTTATAGAGCCTAATCAGAACGACATTATCAAAGCTAAATTTTTTTATAATTCAGACTGTATAGAAATCCACTCAGGGAAAATTTGCAGATTAATTGATAGAAATAAAAAATATAATAAAGAGCTCTTAAAGATCAAAAACGCAATTAATATTGCTCACACGATTGGACTAGAAGTCCATGTTGGCCATGGATTAAATTTCAAATCCGCAAAAATTATAAGTAAACTAAATCATATAAAAGAATTTAATATAGGTCATTTTTTAATTGGAAATTCTATTTTTAATGGATTTCGTCATTCAATCAATGAATTCAAAAAAATTATAAAATAATTATGAATATTTATGGGATTGGCATTGATATAGTAAAAATCTCCAGATTAGAAAAATTATTAAAAAAAAAAGACTATTTAAAAAGAATATTTTCAAAAAAAGAAATTCAAAAATGTTCAAAAAAAGAAATTACATTTTACTCATGCTTTGCAAAAAGATTTGCAGCTAAAGAAGCGTTTTCAAAAGCTTTAGGGACAGGTATTTCAAAAGGGCTTAACTTTAATGAAATTGAGATTGATAATGAAAAAAACGGTAAACCCTTTATAAGATTAAAAAATACAAATTCTAAAAAAATCAAATTTTTATTAAAAAATAAATATAAATTAAATTTAACAATATCTGACGAAAAAGAATATGCTGTTGCAATAGTATTGATATCAAAATGAAAAAAAAATTAATTCCTATAATTATCGATAATATAAAAACTTTAATTTTTGCTTTGATTATCGCTGTTTTAATTAGATCTTTATTTTTTCAGCCTTTTTATATTCCGTCTTCCTCAATGGAACCAACGCTTTTGATTGGTGATCGTATTTTCGTTAATAAGTATAAATATGGATACAGCAAACATTCATTTCCATTTAGTCCAAATATTTCTGACAAGAGATTTTTTTATAAAAGTCCCCAAAGGGGAGATTTAGTGGTTTTTAAAACACCCGTAGATAATAGAACTGATTATATAAAAAGATTAATTGGATTACCTGGTGAAACAATTCAATTTATTGATGGTGATCTTTTTATCAATAATCAAAAAGTTATAAAATCCAAAATGAATTTAGATGTTGATATAAGGTGTGGACCTTTTCAATTTAACACAGATATTTATAAAGAAACGCTTCCAAATGGAAAAAGTTACTATGTTGCATATAATTCAGAGAGAAAGATAGAAAATTCTGATAAATATGTTGTTCCAAATAATCACTATTTTTTTATTGGGGATAATAGAGATTGCTCAAAAGACAGTAGATTTTTATCGAGTGTAGGGTATGTAAATCAAATAAATCTGGTTGGGAAGGCTAGTTTAATATTTTTTTCTAATGATACTATTGTTAGCCCTTTACTAAAATTTTGGAATATTAATGAGTCGGTCAGAATAGAAAGATTTTTTAAAAAATTATGATAAAAATTAATTCACTAGACTTTTTAACAAAAAATAAAATTAAGTTTAAAGATGAAAATCTACTGAGAAAATCTTTGACACATAAAAGCTTTGACAATGTTAACAACAATGAAAAGTTAGAATTCTTAGGCGATAGAGTTTTAGGACTAATAATATCCAAACAATTAATAGAAATGTATCCAGATGAAAAAGAGGGTGTTCTTGATAAAAAATTTGCAAACTTGGTGAATAAAAAAACTTGTTATCAAATAGCAAAACAACTGAGTCTTAAAAAATACATGTTTTTAGGTGAAAGTTATAAAAATCGTAATAAATCAGATGAAAAAATTACAAGTGACTGTCTTGAAGCTTTGATAGGTGCTATTTATATAGACAATGGTTTTAAAATTACTGAAAAATTTGTTTTGGTAAATTGGCGTGAACAAATTGAAAAATCAATCGAAACCTATATTGACTCAAAGACGAAACTTCAAGAATTTTGTTTAAAAAAGTATAAAGAGCTACCTAAATATCTTACTTACAGTAAAACTGGCCCAAATCATGATCCCTCTTTTAAAGTAGGTGTCACTATTCCTAATTCCAAAAAAGTTTTGGGTGTAGGAAAATCTATTAAAATTGCTCAACAAAATGCAGCTACAAAGCTGTTAGCTATTTTGAAAATAAATCTATGAATTGGGAAGATGAGGGGATTTTACTTTTAAAAAAAAAATTTAGAGAAAATGCTAATATAGTAAATTTTTTTACTAAAAATCATGGTAAAACCACAGGTATAGTATACGGAGGAAACTCTAGAAAAATAAAAAATTATCTTCAAATAGGTAACCGCATACATTTAAATCACAAGTCAAAAAATGATAATAAAATTGGTTATTTTCAAACAGAATTAATCGAGCCTATTTCTCCAAAATATTTTGATGATAAGATCAGATCATGTGTTTTAGGATGCACAACTTCAATGCTTAATAGTCTATTACCAGATTTTCAAAGAAATACAAATATATATGAAACATTGAATATTTTTTATAAAAATTTAGATAATGACAATTTCATAATTTATTACTTAAATTGGGAAATTGAATTAATTAAACAATTAGGTTTTGGTATAAATATAGAGAACAAGATCAACTTTAAAGAAAATCACAATAATTTGTATTTGTATAAAATTGATGAGTTTGTTTACGAAATACCAAAATTTTTAGTTAGCAGAGAAATAAATTCCAATTTTTCAAATCAATTAATAAAAAAAGGATTAACATTTACTAGAAATCTTTTTTTTAATAAAATTTTTAACGTTAATAATATTCAATTTCCAAGACAAAGAATTATTTTAGAAAATTATTTTTAATTTTTTTTGAGTTGATTTGCAATTTCCTCAGCAAAATAAGTTACTATTGCTGATGCGCCAGCTCGTTTGAAGGATATTAAGCTTTCTTTGATTGAATCGTTGTTTAATATTTTATTTTTAATACCTAATTTTATTAGACTATATTCACCTGAAACTTGATAGGCAAACACAGGAATTTTGAAATTATCTTTAATCTTTTTAATAACATCCAAATATATCATTCCTGGCTTAACCATTACAAAATCAGCTCCCTCTTTAATATCTAGAGATACCTCCCGTAGTGCCTCTTCTGAATTTCTAAAATCCATCTGATAGGTTTTTTTATCATTTTTTAGTAATTGTTTTGTACCAACTGCATCTCTAAATGGTCCGTAAAAATTTGAAGCATACTTAACTGCATATGATAATATCTTAGTATTTATAAACTTATTTTTTTCCAAAGATTTTCTTATGAGACCTATTCTACCATCCATCATGTCAGATGGAGCAATAATATCACAACCATTTTTTGCATATAATAAGGCTTGCTGAATTAACACCCTTATCGTTTCATCATTTAATACATAATTATTTTTAAGTATTCCGTCGTGACCATGATTTGTGAAAGGATCTAAAGCAACATCACACATTACACCTATTTTGAAATTATTTTTAATAGCTCTAAGAGCTTTGCAGATTAAGTTGTTTTCATTTAAAGCTTCAGATCCAAAATTATCTTTCTTATTTGATGATACATATGGAAATAAAGCTACGAGAGGTATTTTTAGTTTCTCTATACGTTTTATTGCTGATCCTAATTTATCTATGGAATAACGATATATTCCAGGCATAGAGTGAATTTTCTCAATTTTATTTCTTCCCTCACATATAAAAATTGGCATTATTAAATCATCGACTGATAAATTGTTTTCACTAATTAATCTTCTTATCCAATCCTCACTTCTTCCTCTTCTAAGTCGAGTGTTAGGGTATTTTCCTTGAAATTTCATAAATTATTATTTATTAAAGTATTTTTTTGAGATAAATATATTATTATTAAATATTATACAATTAATATAAAAAACCTTGAAATCATTATTTAAAAAGATTTGTATTGCTTCAGACCATGCTGGTTTTAAGACAAAAGAACATATAAAAGATATCTTAATAAACAATGATATTTCTGTAATAGATCTTGGTCCATACAATGAAAATTCAGTAGACTACCCAGATTATGCAAAAAAAGTGAGAAACAGAATCAAGGCGAAAAGAAGCGATATAGGCATTTTAGTATGCGGATCAGGAACTGGAATGGCTATTTCAGCCAATAAGAGTAAGGATATCCGGGCAGCAGTATGCTATAATAGCAAATCAACATATTTGAGTAGAGCCCATAATAATGCTAATATAATTTGTTTAGGTGCTAGAATGACAAAAAAAAATACGATAGTAAACAATATAAAGATATTTTTAAAAACTAAGTTCGAAGGTGGAAGACACTTACGAAGGATTAAAAAATTATAATATGTCATCTGTAACAAAAATTAAAACATATTTTGCCAAATTATTTGATAAAGAATTAAAATCTAGTGACAAAGAACTATATGACTCGATTAAGCTAGAGCATGAAAGACAATCAAAACATATTGAGCTTATTGCATCAGAGAATATTGTTTCAAAAGCTGTTTTACAAGCTCAAGGATCTGTTTTAACTAATAAATATGCTGAAGGTTATTCTGGTAAAAGATATTATGGTGGATGTGAGTATGTCGATATTTCTGAAAACTTAGCAATAGAAAGAGCAAAGAAACTTTTTAATTGTAAATTTGCCAACGTACAACCTCACTCTGGTGCTCAAGCTAATGGCGCTGTTTATTTGGCACTTCTTAAGCCTGGAGACACAACACTTGCCATGAGTTTAAACTCAGGTGGACATTTAACGCATGGAGCCAAACCTGCTCAATCTGGAAAATGGTTTAATGCTATTCACTATGAAGTTGATAAAAAAAGTGGACTAATTGATTATAATACCGTCGAAAAACTTGCTATAGAAAATAAACCAAAACTTATAATTGCTGGTGGCAGCGCTTACTCAAGAGTAATTGATTTTAAAAAATTTAGAGAAATTGCAGATAAAGTTGGAGCTTATTTTTTAGTTGATATGGCCCATTTTTCTGGCTTGGTTGCAGGTGGAGTATATCCTAACCCAATAGATTTTGCAGATGTAATAACATCAACAACTCATAAAGTCCTAAGAGGTCCTAGGGGAGGAATTATTTTAACAAATAGAGAAGATCTCTCTAAAAAATTTAATAGTGCAGTTTTTCCTGGCCTCCAGGGTGGACCTTTGATGCATGTTGTAGCTGCTAAAGCAGTTTGTTTTAAAGAAGCTTTAAGCGAAGATTTTAAAACTTATTCTAAAAATGTAATCTTGAATGCTAAGGCTCTTTCAGAAAGACTAATACAAAATAACTTTCAAATATTTTCTGGTGGTACTGATACACATCTGATGCTTGTAGACTTAAGACCATACGGAATTACAGGTAAAGATGCAGAGGCAAGTTTGGGTAGAGCAAATATTACTTGTAATAAAAATGGTATCCCGTTTGATACACAAAGTCCTATGATTACCTCTGGAATTAGGCTAGGAACTCCCGCTGGAACTACAAGAGGTTTTGGAAAAAAAGAATTTGAATTAGTAGGTGATTTAATCACTAAAACTTTAAAAGGTTTATCTGAAAATCCTACGGATAACTCAAAAATTGAGAAAGAAGTTCAAAAAGATGTCATTGATCTTTGTACATCTTTTCCTATATATAGTATAAACTAAAATAAAATTACTATGCTTTGTCCCTTTTGTAGAGAAAAAGATACATCAGTTGTAGACTCACGTCCAACAGAAGATGGAACAGCTATTCGTAGAAGAAGATTATGTGGTTGTGAAAGGAAAGAGAGATTTACAACTTTTGAAAGAGTTCAATTCCAGGAGTTAACAGTCATAAAAGGATCTAGTAAAAGAGAGCCTTTTGACAGAGATAAAATTTCTAAGTCAATTAGAATTGCAACAAGAAAAAGACCAATAGATAGTGAAACTATTGAAAAATTTATTTCAAAAATTGTAAGAAATTTGGAAGGTTTGGGTGAAAGTGAGATACCAACATCAACAATTGGTAAATTTATTATGGAAGGTCTTTCAAATTTAGATCAAGTTGCTTATGTTCGTTTTGCTTCTGTGTATAAAAATTTTAAAGAGGCTAAAGATTTTGAACAATTTATTGGCAATTTAGATGAGTCAAAATCAAAGTAATTTTATCAAATTAGCGATAGAAAAAGCAAAACATAATCTTGGTAATACAGGAGACAACCCCTCAGTCGGATGTTTAGTAGTAAAGAACAATTCAATTATTTCTTCTGCAACTACTTCAAAAAATGGAAGACCACATGCAGAATACCTAGCACTTTCAAGAAAAAAAAATTTTTCTAATGCAAACTTATATATATCATTAGAACCTTGTTCACATTACGGAAAAACGCCACCATGCACCAATATAATTTCTAAAAAAAAAATTAAGAAAGTTATTTTTCCTTTTATTGATAAAAATCCTATAACTGAAAAAAAATCATTTAATATATTTAAAAAAAAAAAAATTAAAGTTCTATATCTTAAAAGAAATAATCAAGATACATTATATAAAAGTTATTTTAATCAGTTTTTAAATAAGATACCTTATATTGATGCTAAAATTGCATTTTCAAAAGATCTATTTACTATTAATAAAAAAAATAAATGGATTACAAACATTCACTCAAGGAACAGAGGACATTTATTACGATCTCAATATAATTGTATAATAACTACTTACAAAACTATCAATAAAGATAATTCTATGTTTGATTGTCGAATTGAAGGTCTAGAAAAGAAATCGCCTGATATAGTAATTTTTGACAGAAATTTAAATTTATCAAAGAATTTAAGAATTATAACTAATAAGATACCTAGTAGAAAATTATATATTGTTACTACTAGTAATAATAAAAATAAGATTCAGTATTTTAAAAAAAAAGGTTTTAATATGATATTTTTTAAATCTATGAAAACTGTTGAAGATTATAAAAAAATATTAATGTATTTGAAGAAAATAAGACTTCACAGGATACTTTTAGAATCTGGTTTAGGTTTGTTAAATTTTTTTATAAAGAACAAATTTATTAATTCATTATATTTATTCAAATCTAATAAAAAATTAAATTCTAATGGTAAAAATAATTATACTAATAAAATAATAAAAAATTATAATTCTAAAAAAAAAATAAAAGTTAATCTTTACGGTGATGAACTTTTTAAACTTACTCTTAATTATGTTTAATGGAATAATTTTTAATACTGGTAAAATTAATAAAATAATTAAATCCAAAAATAGCATGACTATTGGAGTGAATTCAAATTTAAAATTAAATAAACAAGATTTAGGCTCATCTATTTCATGTAATGGCGTTTGTCTTACGTTAACAGAAATTAGAAATAAAACATTATTTTTTTACTTATCATCTGAGACTTTGAGAAGAAGTAATTTTTTTCAGATAAAAAAAAATAATATTATAAATCTTGAAAAATCTGTAAAACATGGTGATTTAATATCTGGTCATTATAGCTTTGGTCACATTGACTGTTGTGGCAAAATAAAAAAAATTATTAAATCTGGCCAAACATGGAATGTTGAAATCATGTTAAAAAAAAATATTTTAAAAAAATTAGCTGAAAAAGGATCTATCACTATTAATGGAGTGTCTTTAACTATTTCAAAAGTCAAAATCAGAAGTATTATATTAACAATTATTCCACATACTTTAAAAATGACAAATTTAATTTATTTAAAAAAAAATGATTTAGTGAATATGGAAATTGATATGCTAAGTAGATATATCTCAAAATATTTGAAGTAAACATGAAAAATAACTTTTTATCTCCTATTAAAGAAATAATAAAAGATGCAAAACTTGGTAAACTATTTATTCTCGTTGATGACAAAGATAGAGAAAATGAGGGCGATTTAGTAGTAGCAGCATCAAAATGTAATTATAAAAAAATAAATTTTATGATAACTCATGGCAGAGGTCTTGTTTGTTTAGCTTTAACAAAAAAAAAAGTAAATGAGCTAGGACTTCCACTAATGTCTTCGATAAATAAATCTAGAATGCAAACAGCATTCACTGTTTCTATAGAGTCAAAAAAAGGTATTACAACTGGCATCTCAGCTTTTGATAGAGCAAAAACTATTAAAACTGCAATTAATAAAAGGGCTAAAAAAAGTGACATTGTATCTCCTGGTCACGTTTTTCCATTAGTTTCAAGAGACGGGGGTGTTTTGGAACGAGCAGGACATACAGAAGCATCTATCGATATAGTAAAATTAGCAAAATTAAATCCCAGCGCAGTAATTTGCGAGGTAATGAATCAAGACGGCAGAATGGCTAGAATAAAAGACCTTGTTAAATTCTCAAAAAAACACAAAATTAAAATCGCAAGTATATCGGATTTAATAGCGTATAGATTTAAAAATGAAAAATTAATTACTAATACTCTTAATTCTAAATTTCAAACTAAAGAATTCAAAAATTGTGAGATCAAAACTTATAAAAACAATTTTAATAACCTTAATAGTGTTGTTATAAAAAAAGGAATTTTAGATAAGTCATCTGTTGCTCCAGTTAGAGTTTTATCAACCAATTTAAGTAAAAAGAATTTCATAAATGATATAAAGATTATGAACAGCTTAAAATTTCTTAATAAAAGTAATAAATTTGTTTTAATCCTTATACAGGATAAAAAATCAATTAAAGAAAAAATCGTTGAAGAGACGAGCAAAAGTAATATTTTGAGATATTATGGATTTGGAGCACAAATTATAAAAGATCTTGGCTTAAAGAAAATTATTTTAGTTTCTAGCTCTTTAAAAAAAATTATAGGTTTAGAGGGTTATGGTATAAAAATTATTAAACAAAAAATAATAAAATGAAAAAAAAGAAAATTCTCATTGTGGCAGCTAACTATTATTCAAATATAATAAACAAAAAACTGAAAATAGTTTGTGATTTGTTAAAGAAAAGTAAAATAGATTATAAAGTTATAATAGTTTCTGGATCATTTGAAATACCTCTTGCAATTTCCAAAAATATAAAAAAATATGATGCTTTTATAGCATTAGGCTGTATTATAAGGGGTCAAACTAACCACCATCAATTGATAGCTCAGGCTATATTTAATGGTTTAATAAATTTAATGATTAATAGTAAGAAGCCAATAGCTAACGCAATTTTGACTACAAATTCTATAAGTCAGGCAAATCAAAGAATAAAGAAAAAATCCCTAGAAGCTGTTGAAGCTATTAGAAGTTTTCTTTAAAATTATGGTAAATAAAAAAATTGTTACACCTAGGGTAAAAATTATTCAGAATTTATATTCTAAAAAATCAAATCCTGAAATTTCGATTAAATATAGCAAAAATCAGTTTAAAAAGTTTATCAAAGATGTCACTGAGGGAACAATAGAACGAGAGGAATTAATTGATGATATTATAAAAAAGAATCTAAAAGATGATATAAATACGAATAAAACTGATAAAATACTCCTTATAATAATACATGCTGCAATTTATGAGTTCTTATTTAAACATAATAACAATATAAGCGTAATAATAAGTGAATATTTGAAGACTGCTGAGGCATTTCTAGAAAAAGGAAAAATTGCTTATTTAAATGCTATTCTAGATAAAATTTCCAAAATTCTAAGAAAAAGTTAATTTTTTTGTTATTTACGCAATAATTTTGTAAGTTTTACTTGCGTTTCATATATTAATTTGGCAATTATCTTTTTTTATATGAATGCACCATTAGAACTTTTATACTTAGTAATATTTACAGGCGTTTTAGCCGTCGCCTACAGTTATATACTCTCTGGTCAAATTTTATCATCTAACAATGGAAATGCTAAAATGCAAGAGATTGCATCAGCTATCCAAATAGGAGCCAAAGCTTACCTAAACAGACAATATAAAACTATTTCTGCTGTTGGTTTAATAGTGCTTATAATTGTAAGTTATTTTTTTAACATTCTAGTAGGATTTGGATATTTATTGGGAGCAGCTTTGTCAGGTGTCGCTGGTTACGTAGGAATGCTTATTTCTGTTGAAGCGAATGTGAGAACAGCAGAAGCTTCTAGAAAAAATTTGCAGTCAGGCTTGTCTATAGCTTTTAAATCTGGAGCTATCACCGGTCTTTTAGTTGCTGGCTTAGCATTATTAGCAATTTCAATTTACTATTTGATTTTAATCAATCTTGATGCTGGAGATCGTGAAACTATAAATGCTTTAGTTGCTCTAGGTTTTGGTGCTTCTTTAATATCAATTTTTGCTAGATTGGGTGGCGGTATTTTTACAAAGGGAGCTGACGTGGGTGCTGATTTAGTCGGTAAAGTAGAAGCGGGTATACCAGAGGATGATCCTAGGAACCCAGCTGTTATTGCAGATAACGTAGGTGATAATGTGGGTGATTGCGCAGGAATGGCAGCTGATCTATTTGAAACTTATGCAGTTACAATAGTTGCGACTATGGTTCTGGCTTCAATCTTCTTTCCAAATGATACTAATATGATGATATATCCTTTAGTGATAGGAGGATCATGTATTATAACCTCAATAATTGGAACCTGGTTTGTAAGATTAGGTAAAAGCCAAAATATTATGGGGGCACTATATAAAGGTTTTATTGCAACAGCAGTTTTATCTCTAATAATTCTTTACCCAATAACAGACTCTTCAATAGGTTTAGAAAAAAATTATAATTTGAACAATTCTTCTTTCAATGGGTTGGATTTATACATTTGCGCAATAGCCGGTTTAGTTGTTACCGGTTTAATAATTTGGGTAACTGAGTATTATACTGGTACAAATTATCGTCCAGTTAAAAGTGTAGCAAAATCCTCTACAACAGGTCATGGAACTAATGTAATTCAAGGATTAGCAGTATCTCTTGAAGCTACAGCTCTCCCTGCAATTATTATTGTAATAGGTATTTTATATACTAATCATTTAGCTGGTTTATATGGTATAGCTATTGCTGTTACTTCGATGCTCGCTTTAACTGGTATGGTAGTGGCACTAGATGCTTATGGACCAGTAACTGATAACGCTGGTGGAATTGCAGAAATGTCAAAACTACCAAAAAGTGTAAGAAAAACTACAGATGCTCTTGATGCGGTAGGGAACACAACAAAAGCTGTTACCAAAGGTTATGCCATTGGTTCTGCTGGTTTGGGTGCGTTAGTATTATTTGCTGCATATACGGAAGATATAAAATACTATTCTAATGATAATACGTCATCATTGTATGGTTTAGTAGTTGACTTCGATCTGTCAAATCCATTTGTTGTAGTTGGATTGTTATTAGGTGGTTTGTTACCTTACCTTTTTGGCTCTATGGGTATGCAAGCTGTTGGTAGAGCTGGAGGGGCTGTTGTTATTGAAGTAAGGCGTCAATTCAAAAAAATTCCGGGGATAATGAAAGGAAAAAGAAAACCTGACTACGGAAGATTAGTTGATTTATTAACAAAGGCTGCGATTAAAGAAATGGTAATTCCATCTCTTTTACCAGTTTTATCACCTATATTACTTTATTTTATAATTCTATTTATTGGTGGAAAAGTAGCAGCTTTATCAGCTTTAGGAGCTATGCTCTTAGGAGTAATTGTAACTGGATTATTCGTTGCTATTTCTATGACGGCTGGTGGTGGTGCATGGGATAATGCAAAAAAATATATCGAGGATGGAAATTTTGGTGGCAAAGGTTCTGATGCTCATAAAGCGGCTGTTACAGGTGATACAGTTGGTGACCCTTATAAAGACACAGCTGGTCCGGCTGTAAATCCAATGATTAAAATCACAAATATCGTAGCATTATTATTGTTATCAGTTATTGCTCACTAAAATTTATTTTTTCCATACATTTTTTGTCTAATGCTTCCAAGAAACCTATTAACAAAACTTTTCTGATTTTTGATATTCGGAGTAATTTTTTTAGTGAACTTTAAATCTTTCATGTCTGCTTTATTAAGAAATTCTTTTTTTTTTAGAATTCCTCTTTCATTAAAAGTTAATACCACTACATTATTGTCTCTAAGAACTTGTTGTCCAAATTTATGAAGGCTACCTTTGCTGATAGTTCTCTCAAAATAATACCACGTTTTGTCATTATCTATAGATTTTGAATGAGGATACCCCAATAAAGTTCTGGTATCATTAACATTCGTAAAATCTATTTTTAATAAATTATATCTGTTTTCTAGGTAATTAATTCCGTGATTTTTTGTACTCTTTTTTATTTGACAATTTTGTAATAATAATAAGATTAATGATAAATAAATAATTCTCATATGTTTAGTTTTTATAAAACAAGTTATACTGAACTCTATACCACAATAGCGAAGCTTTCTCGAGAAAAAATGTTTTATAACACTATCAAACTTGATGACAAGCTAGAAACTCGTATTTATCTTATTTTTATCCATTTTTCCTTGATATTTAATATACTGAAGAAAAAAAATATTGCTAAAAAGATAACACAGGATATTTTTGATAATTTATTCCAAAATATTGAGTATCATTTTAGAGAACTTGGAATGGGTGATGTATCCGTTAATAAAAAAATGAAAGACTTAAATAGAATATTTTATGATATTCTTTTAAAAATTCAAAATCTAGTTGATGGTGATAAATCTGAAATTAATATGAATATAGTAAATAAATATTTAATTATTAATTCAAAATTGAGGATAAATAATGATGTTTTAAAGGAATATTTTGAAGATTTCCATAATTTCTGCTTTAATTTAGATACTAAAGATATTATAAGAGGTAAAATTAAATATAATTATAAACATGGCTGTCCCTAAACGTAAAACTACCGTATCAAAAAGAAACAAGCGAAGATCACATCACAAAATAAAAGATGTGAATATTATTGAGGACAAGAAAAGTGGTGAATATAGATTATCTCACCATATTGATCTTAAGACTGGCTTTTACAAAGGCAAAAAAATCTTAGATATTTAATATATTATGATAAAAAAAATTACTATTGCTATTGATGCAATGGGTGGGGAGAATGCCCCTAAAAAAAATATAGCTGGTCTAGATTTATTTATAAAACAAAATAAAGATAATAATGATTTTTTTTTTAATATTTTTGGTGATCAAGATAAAATTAATAATGAATTAGATAAAAACAAGACGAGCAGAGAAAATATTAAAATTTTTCATACAACTTCAGTTGTTTCAGATGAAGAAAGTCCATTAAAAGCAATAAAAAATTCTAAAAACAGCAGTATGTGGAATGCAGTAAATTCTCAATTAAATTATGGTTCAGATATTACAGTTTCCGCAGGTAATACTGGAGTGCTATTTGTTATTTCTAAAATGATTTTAAAAAATATTGATAAGATAAGTAGACCAGCTTTAGCAGCACTGTGGCCTAATAAAAAAGGTAGTAACGTTGTATTGGATTTAGGTGCTAATATAGAATGTGATGAAAATAATCTTGTTGAGTTTGCAGAAATGGGTTCAGCTCTTTACAAGTCATTGTTTATCAATGAAGTTCCAAAAGTAGCTCTCCTCAATATTGGATCTGAGGAAATTAAAGGAACAGACACAATAAAAAAAGCTTACAATATATTAAATGAAATTAGTCAAAGAGGAGACTTTCAATTTAATGGATATATTGAAGGTAATAAAATTCCAGAAGGGGATTCAAATGTTATTGTAACAGATGGTTTTACTGGTAATGTAGCTTTAAAAACAGCCGAGGGCACAGCTAAATTTTTAACAGATACTTTAAAAAATGTAGTTTCTGAAAATATAATTTCTAAAATTTTAATATCATTTTCATATTTTAGTCTCAAAAAATTTAAAAATAAACTTGATCCAAGAAAATTTAATGGTGCAATTTTTTTAGGCTTGAGTGGTCCAGTGGTGAAAAGTCATGGCGCTACTGATAAGATAGGTTTTTATTATGCGATAGATTTATGCTACAAGATTGTAAAAGGAAATCTTATGAAAGAGATTAAAAATAACCTTTCACATCTAAATGAAAAATAATTCAAGGAATATAACTAAAAAAAATATCTCTAAAGCAATATATTCTAAATTCGGGACTTCTGAAAAAACTATCTCATTATTTATAGATAATATTTTTGATATATTTAAAGAAATTTTAAAAAAAGAAAAAAAATTAAATATAAAAAATATTGGTACCTTTAAAGTTTTAAATAAATCAAAAAGAGTAGGAAGAAATCCAAAAACAGGTGAATATCATTTAATATCTGCGAGAAAGTCTATTTCTTTTAAAGTTTCTGAAAGTTTAAAAAGTAAAATTAATAATGATTATAATGATTAATAAAAATAAGAAATTTCATAAAATTTCTGAAGTAGCTAAATTACTAGGATTGGTTAATAGTAATAATAAAGCAATGACACATGTCATACGTTATTGGGAAAAAAACTTCAAAGATATTAATCCTTTAAAATTGGATGGTAACATTAGATATTATAACCAAGAATTATTACAAAAGTTAAAGTTAATTAAACACCTTTTAAAAGACAAAGGTATGACTATTAAAGGTGTTAAATTAATTCTTAAAAAGGGAATTTATTCTCTTGACGATTATCATTCATTTAATGTAAAGGAAGAATACTTAAAAAAAAGATTATTAGGAAAAGCGAAAAAAATTTTGAATAAAATAAAAAGAATTAAATATGGCAAAAAAAACACACATTAAAGTAAGAATGGTCCCAGAGGCTAACCCCGATAGTGCTTTTATTTATTACGCTAAAAAACCTACAAAGGGTGAAAAAGCAAAGAATAAGCTGAAGTTAAGAAAATATAATCCAAATACGAAAAAGCATGAAATTTTTGTAGAAAAAAAATTACCACCTCATAGTAAATAATTATCTCTTTTTAAAATTTTTAAACTCGTATTCTATAAAACCCTTAATCATAGATTTCCATATTCTTTTTGTGATATTAGAGTCAATATTCATTTTTTTTGACTTATTTTTAATTCTTTGTAAAATTATTTTAATTCTTTTATTGTCAACAATATCTTTTTTAAATTTCTTATTTTTTATAATTTGATCAACTAAGTTTGATCTTAATTTTATAATCTTTAATAATTTATTATCTAAATTATCTAATTTTTTTCGTATCTTTCTAATATTTTTATTTTCCATAGCGACATTAATTATATATCCGATTTTTAATTTTCATTATATAGATATTAAAGATGTACAAAAAAGAATATAATTTTGTCACTTATTGGTTATTAACCTCACTTATATTAGTGTTGTTTATGATTTCTATTGGTGGGTTAACACGTCTAACAGGTTCTGGATTATCAATAACTGAGTGGGAAGTATTTAAAGGAATTTTTCCTCCTGTAACTCAAAATAGATGGGATGAGTATTTCTTGCTATATAAACAAATTCCACAATTCAAAATCACAAATCCAAACATGAGTTTAAATGAATTTAAAGTTATTTTTTATTGGGAATATTTTCATAGATTATTAGGAAGATTGATTGGTATTTTTTTCTTAATACCACTCATTTATTTTACAATAAAAAAAGTTTTCAAAAAGAATGATTTGTTAATATTTTATTTTATATTTTTTTTAATATGCTTACAGGGTTTAATCGGGTGGTATATGGTTCAAAGTGGTTTAGTTGATAATGTAACTGTAAGTCATTATAGATTATCATTACACTTATTAATGGCATTTATAATTATTGGTTTAATTTTTTGGTCTTTATTAAATTCCTTATATTTAAAAATAGAAACTACCCAAGAAAAAAAAAATAAAACTTTTTTTGATATATTAATATCTTTAATATTTTTACAAATATTTTTTGGCGCATTAGTTTCAGGATTAGATGCCGGAAAAATTTATCAAACTTGGCCTCTTATGAACGAAAGTTATTATCCTGATGATATTAAAATTATAAATTTATTTGAATTAGACAATCGAAGTTCAGTTCAATTTCTACATAGAAATTTAGCATATTTTTTATTTATCTATACATTGTTCTTAGGAGCGCTAATTTATTATAAGCATAAATATTTAATTAATTGCTATATCATAGTTTTTGTATTAGTTTTTGCTCAAATGTCTCTAGGAATAATTACCTTATTATCAGGCGTAAATAATTATATTGCATTACTTCATCAATTAACCGGTGTAGCTTTATTTTTAAGCTCTATATTTCTTAGATTTAAATTGACTTTATAAATTATACCTTGTAATTATGCGCAGCGAAATGACCCCATTTATTAAAAAAAAAGAAATTAAAAATAATTGGTATCTAGTAGATGCTAACAATCTTATTGTTGGAAGATTAGCAGCATTTATATCAAAAGTACTTAGAGGAAAAAATAAAACAACATACAACCCACATATTGATAATGGTGATTACGTTATAGTTACAAATGTAAATAAGATAAAATTTTCGGGAAACAAATTTTCAAATAAAAGATATTATAAACATACTGGATTTCCTGGTGGGATTAAAAATTTTTCACCCCAAGACCTTGAAAAAAAAAATAAAACAAACGAAATTCTAAAACTAGCCGTAAAAAGAATGTTACCTGGTGGACCTTTAGCAAAAAAACAACTTTCTAAACTAAAAATTTATCCTGGAAATAAACATCCTCATGAAATTCAAAAACCTACAGTCATAGATTTTAAAAAAAATAACAAAAAAAATTCAGTAAAATAAGATGGAAAATATTTCTAGCAACAATTCAGAAGTAAATAAAAAAAAAATTAAGTTAGATTTTAAAGATAGCAAGTATGCTACAGGAAGAAGAAAAAAGTCTATTGCTAGAGTTTGGGTCAAAAAGGGATCTGGTAATATCTACGTAAATGGCTTAGTTCTTAAAGAGTACTTCAAAAGACCAACTCATCAATTATTAGTATCACGTCCACTTGAAGTTTCTAAAGTTTCCACTAATTATGATATCAAATGTAGTGTTAAGGGTGGAGGAATGTCAGGTCAAGCAGGAGCAATAATTTTAGGAATTTCAAGAGCATTAGTTAACCATGATAATGCATTAAAAAAGATACTAAAAAAAGAGAAATTAACAACAAGAGACTCTAGAACTGTAGAAAGAAAGAAATACGGCCACAGAAAAGCAAGAAGAAGCTTTCAGTTTTCAAAAAGATAAATCATTTATATTTTTATTCTAAGTGGTATAAGAAAGTTACTATGCCAAATCATAAAATCAAAGTAGCTGTTGTAGGATCGACTGGTTTCGTTGGATTAGAACTTATATATCTTTTATCAAAGCACCCTAAAGTAAAAATTGAATATTTGTGTTCACAAAGCAATTCAGGAAAAAAAATTAATTTCTTTGATAAGAGAATTAAAAAAAAACTACCAACTTTAGTTAATGAAAAAAAGGTTAAATGGAATAATGTAGATGTTGTTTTTCTTTCATTACCTAATGGAAAAGCTCAGAATATTACAAAAAAATTGTTTTCAAAATTTAACCATCTTAAATTTATTGATTTGTCAGCAGACTTTAGAATAAAAAAACCAAAAATTTTCAAAAAATGGTATTCACAAGAACATAAAGCTAAAAATTTAATTAAGGATGCAATTTATTCAATCCCAGAATTTACAGAAAAAAAAATATCTAAATATAGGATTATATCTAATCCAGGTTGCTACGCTACTTCAATTCAATTGGCTTTAAAACCCTTAATAATCAAAAGATTAATTAAAAAAAATTCTATTACAATTGACTCGAAATCTGGATATTCTGGTGCAGGAAAAAATTTTCTAAAAAAATTTAATTCAAAAAACTTTTATTCTTCTTGTGCTTCCTATAGTGTATATAAGCACAGACATATGGCCGAGATAGATCAAGAGCTAAAAATTTCAAATTATTCTTTTAATCCTCACATAATACCTACTTATAGAGGTATAATTTCAAGCATTTATATTGATGTAAAACAAAATAATATAGCCGGTAGATTTTTTAAAATTCTAAAAAGTTTTTATAAAAAGAAGTATTTTGTTCAAATAAAAGGTTTAAATAAAAATTTAGGAACAAACGATGTTTTAAATACTAATAAATGTCAGATTACAGTTAACAAAAGTAGAAACTCTAAAAAAATAGTTATTTTTTCGGTAATAGATAATTTAATTAAAGGTGCAGCAGGTCAAGCTATTCAAAATATGAATCTGCTTTTTAATCTCAAAGAAAACAAAGGACTGAGATGAAATATCTATTGATTTTTCTTTTATTTATTACTTCTTGTACATCAACTAAAAGAGTATTTATTTGTGGAGATCACGAATGTATAAATAAAGAGGATGCTAGACTTTTTTTTGAACAGAACCTTTCTATAGAAGTTAAAATCATTCAAAAAGAAAAAGAAGATTATTTTAATTTAGTTAGACTGAATACTCAAAATTCTGATGATAAAAAAAATATTAGAATCATCAAACGCAACAAAAATAAAAAAATTAAAAAACTTACTAAAAACGAAATAGTAGAACGAAAAAAGGAAATTAAAGATATAAAAGAAAAATTAAAAAAAGAGAGTAATAATTCAACTAAAAGATTAGTATCAAATAAAAATGTAAAGATCAAAAATTTAGAAAATATCGAAAAAGTTTCAAAAGAAAGAAAAGTTACAATAGTTAAAAAAAAAATAATTAAAGATAAAAATATTTGTAATATCATTGAAAAATGCGATATAGATGAAATATCCAAATACCTAATTAACAAAGGAAAAAATAAGGATTATCCTAATATCTCTTTAATGAATTAATGAAAAAAAAAATTAATATAGCTATTTGTGGTTTAGGTAATATTGGTTCTTATTTATATAGATATTTAATAAAGCATAAGAAACAATTAACTGAAAAGAATAGATCAATTCCAAATATACTTTTAATTTACGCAAAAAATAAAAAAAAGAAAAGAAATTTTACAATTCCAAAAAAAAAATGGGCAAAAAACTTTGATGAAATAATTAAGAATAACAAAATTGATCTTATTATAGAATTAATTGGAGGGGCAGAAGGAGCAGCAAAAAATTTGGTTTTTAAAGCTTTAAAACATAAAAAACATGTTGTTACAGCTAACAAAGCTCTAATAGCAAAATACGGTGACCAACTTGCAAAAATTGCTGAAAAAAATAAAGTAAATTTGGAATTCGAAGCATCAGTTTGTGGCGGAGTTCCTGTTATTAGATCTTTAAAAGAGGGGCTTATTGCAAATAAAATAAACAAAATTTATGGAATATTTAATGGTACCTCAAACTATATATTAACATCTATGGATAAACATAATAAAAACTTCAAAGAAGTATTGGAAGAAGCAAAAAAATTAGGTTACGCTGAAAGTAATCCTCGTGCAGACTTAAATGGTGAGGACGTTTCATCAAAATTAAAAATACTATCAACATTGTGTTTTAATTCTTTTTTAAATAACAATATTCATGTTGAAGGGATAAAAAATATAGACAGAGATGATATAGTGAATGCAAATAAACTAGGATACAAAATTAAACTTTTGGGTTTTTCAGAATTAATAAAAAATTCAATTTATCAAAGAGTCCATCCAACATTGATTAAAAAAAGCTCCTATATCGCTAGCATAGATGGTGTTCTTAATGCGGTAATTGTTGAAGGTAAACCAGTAGGACAAAGTGTTATTCAGGGTGAAGGTGCGGGACCAGCCGCCACTACTTCTGCTTTAGTTTCTGATATTTCATCAATATTAAGAGGTAATATTAAATTCCCTTTTTCGATATCTAATAATCAAAGAAAAAATTTAATATTTAAAGATATAAATGAAAGAAATTTTTCAGCTTATTTAAGATTTGAAGTTTTAGATAAACCAGGCGTTCTGTCCAATATTACAAGAGTTTTCTCTACAAACAAAGTATCAGTTAAGAGATTGATTCAAAATCCAAATAAAAACAAAGGATCATCATCAATTATTATTGTTACACATAAAGCAAAAGACAAATCACTTAATAAAATTTTAAAATCTATAGATAAAAAATCTTATATCTTAAAAAAATCAAAACTAATTAGAATTGATGATGATTAAATGTCAATTGACTCCAAATTTTTAAATTTATTTATTAAAGCTACAGAAAAAGCTGCAATCGGCGCTTCAAAATTTATCGGAAAAAAAGATAAAATTGGAGCTGATAAAGGAGCTGTTGATCCGATGAGAAGAGAGTTAAACAAGATTAACATGGAAGGTTCTATTGTTATAGGTGAAGGTGAAATGGACGAAGCTCCCATGCTATATATAGGGGAAAAACTTGGAACTTTAACCGGTCCTAAATTTGATATTGCCGTTGATCCATTAGAGGGAACAAAATTTACTGCAAATAATCAACCGAATGCATTTTCAGTTCTAGCTATCTCAAAGAAGGGTGAACTTTTAAAAGCTCCAGATGTATATATGGAAAAAATAGCCATCGGAACGAATTTGCCAAAAAATTTGTTAGATTTAGACAATGGAGTAGAAAAAAATATAAAACTCCTAGCAGAAGCAAAAAATACAAAAATTTCAAATTTGAGTGCTTGTGTTATGCAACGACCAAGACATAAACATATTATTGATGAGCTTTTAAGATTAAATGTAAAAATTAATTTTATTACTGATGGTGATATAGCAGGTGTTCTAAGTGTTATTGGGAACAAACCAGTAAATGATATTTATTATAGTACTGGCGGCGCTCCAGAAGGAGTTCTAGCTGCAGCAGCCTTGTCATGTTTTGGTGGTCAAATGCAAGGAAGACTAGTACTAAATGAAGAAGAGAAAATTAGGGCAAAAAAATTGGGAATTTCAGATTTTGAAAAGAAATACAATATATCTGAAATTATAAAAGGAGATGTCATTTTTTGTGCAACAGGAGTTACATCTGGTGATTTAGTTAAAGGTGTCCAAGATCTGGGTAATGAATATGAAGTAAATACATACGCCTTACACAAAAGTAAAAAGATAATAAAAACAGTTACAAATATTTACAATAAATGAGCTCAATATCCGTAAGTGGTAAAAATTGGAAATATAAGAATTTTAACCAAGAGGAAATAAATTACTTAAAAGATAATTATTTTCTCGATGAAATTACAAGTAAACTTCTTTCAATAAGAAAAATCAAAAGGGATGAAATTACAAATTTCTTAAATCCATCTATCAAAAATTTTTTACCTAATCCAGAAGTTCTTATAGATATGAAAAAAACTACACAAAGAATAATGAAGAGTATTGAAAAAAATGAAAAAATTGGAATATTTGGTGATTATGATGTAGATGGAGCATCTTCCGCTGCATTATTAGGAAATTATTTTCACAAATTAAATTTATCTTATGAAACATATATTCCTAATAGAATTAAAGAGGGCTATGGTCCCTCCAAAGAGTCTTTTGAAAATCTAATAAAAAAAGGAGTAAAAATAATTTTAACGGTAGATTGTGGTTCAATGTCATATGACGCTATTCAATTTGCAAAAAGCAAAAAAATAGATGTAATAGTGCTTGATCATCACCAAACTGAAATAAATCTTCCTGATGCATTTTCTATAATAAATCCAAATCGCTTTGATGATAAGTCCAATCTTAATTATTTATGTGCAGCTGGAGTTACATTTATTTTTTTAGTTTCATTAAATAAAGAACTAAGATCGAAAAATTGGTTTCAAAATAAAAATCTAAATGAACCAAATTTGTTAGAATTTCTTGATTTGGTTTCCTTGGCGACTGTTTGTGATGTAGTTCCATTAGTGGGTTTAAATAGAGCTTTAGTCTCACAAGGATTAAAAGTTTTAGGCACAAAAAAAAATTTAGGATTAAAAACTTTAATTGATATATGCAAAATCGAAAATAATCCAAATATCTATCATTTAGGTTATGTTATCGGACCTAGAATAAATGCAGGTGGTAGAGTTGGGAAATCTTATCACGGGGTAAATTTGTTACTTAAGTCTGATCCAAGAGAGGTTTTTCAAATCGCATCAGAATTGGATCAATTTAATAATGAAAGAAAATTGCTAGAAGAAAAAGTCTATAAAAATATATTAGTTGAAGCTGACAAACATAAAAATGATTCAGTTATTGTTGTAAGTGGAAAAAATTGGCATGAGGGAGTAATCGGAATAGTTGCTTCAAGAATAAAAGATAAATTTAATAAACCAGTTATAATTATATCTATTGAAAATAATATAGGAAAAGCATCAGCAAGATCAATTGTTGGTTTCGATATTGGTTCTGCAATTATATCTGGAGTCCAACAAGGATTACTTATTAAAGGCGGTGGACATAAAATGGCAGGGGGGTTTTCAATAAAATTAGAAAACATTGAAAAATTTAGAGAATTTATAATACGTAAATTTAATAAGATAAATGAAAATACAAATGAAAGAAAGTCTCTCTTGTTAGATAGCGTTATTACTTCTTCAGCAATTAACCTGGATTTCTATCAAAAGATTTATTTATTAGCTCCTTTTGGATCGGGTAATCCAGAACCAAAATTTGCAATAGAAAGCTTAAAAGTCGTCAATAGCAAGATTATAAATGAAAAACATATTAAATCTATTCTTATTGATAAAGCTGGGTTAAGCATAAACACTATTGCATTTAATTCTGTTGATAAAGAAATTGCCGCATATTTATTAAAAAAAAACAATAAATTATTTAATATAGCGGGCAAATTGTCCCTAAATGAATGGAGAGGGAAATCAAATGTAGAGTTTATTATCGACGATATTTCTGTTAATAAGAACGTCAAAAATATGGTCCCATCGTCTATCGGTTAGGACACATGGTTTTCATCCATGAAAGAGGGGTTCGATTCCCCTTGGGACCGCCAAAAGCTTCAAAAACCTTTAATAAACTTAACTAGAAAATTATAAAATTATCTCTTACTGTGTCACTAGTGTGTCATGAGATTTTTAAGATTTACATTTTTACTTGAACAAATAAGAACATCAAAAAATTTAGATAGGTTTGCTTTATTTATAAACATAGGTATATTTTTTTCAATATTCGCTATTACATCAGCATTAATAACTTTTTTTGTAGAAATTAAGATTAACAAATTTCAATTAGAAAGAAATAAAATTGTATATGAGAAAAGAAATACAGATAAAGAATTAGAAGAAATTACAGATATGACTGAAATTCTTTTTGAAAGTTTTCAAGAGGATTTAAGTACTGAACAAATATATAATTATTTAAATTTGACTAAAATTGGTGAAATTGTAATTACAACAGATGACACTTACCTACCTCAAATTTATCTTAATTTACAAATTCTAGAAATGTCAAAACGTATTTTTAATAAAGAAAATTTAAATATAATGATAGATGAAGTGCGTACATATTTTAGTGAAGAAAGCAGTGGTCAGTTCTTAGTTGATCAATTAGAAAAATCTTCAGGAAATATTATAAAAAATTTTGAAGAATTAGATCTTAATAAATATAAAAAATTATCTAACAAAGTATTTAACTATAATAATAAGGATATTATTCAAGAAATCCTTGATGAAGATGGCGGACTAAGGGGTCCAATTTGGAATGATAGAAAAAAAATTTTAGAAATGTCAAAAAATCTTTATAATTTTTTAGAAGACTATCAAATTTATTTGGGATTTCTCAGCTCAGGCTATAAAGAAGACCTTTTAAATACTAATAAAAAAATCAAAAAATATTCAGAAATGGAGAGCTACATCATCTTGATAGCTTTCATGTTTCAAATTATTTTATTTATAATAATTCAATTTTTTGAAATCAAAACAACTGAAACAACAAATATAAATAATGCGAAGAGGAAAACTAAATAATTCTGCAGTAATAATTCTTGTTTGTTCTGCCTTTTTTACTATAATTTCTTATTTATGTGACCAAATAGTTATTAATAATGAGAATAATCTAAGAAAACTTAAATCAGAGCAACAAATATACGATCTTGAATTAATAGAATTTGAAAGATTAGAGCAAGAGTGGAATGATATCTCAGATAAATATGCTTCTCTTATTGGCTATAGCATCGTTCAAATAGATATAAATTTAAAAAGTCTAATTGTTTTAGAACTAAGTAAAAAAGACGAATATTATAAAAAATTTAAATCGATATTCAGAGTTTCAGAAAGTAATTTTGATCTTATGCTTGAATATCTAAAAAGAAATGAAATAAATTTATATGAGAATTTTAGAAGTGACTTATTAGAAATAAGAGTAGATCAATCTATTTGGCTTGATATAAATGAAGATACTTTAAAATCATTAAAATTTAGTGAAAAACTTGAATATACAAATCAATTAGAAATGAATGATCTTTACAATTCGTCTCCAGATATATTTAATTATCAAAATTATGAAGCATTTTTTAAAAGTTTAAATTTAAATCCTAACTCAATTAACTTTGACACTTGGTTTGATTTAAGAAACCTAAGATTATTAGCAATTGAAAATATTCAGAAAAAACTTGATGAAACAATTGATTTTGAAAATGAATTGACTGATAAAATAAACACTCTGAATGAGAATATTTCGTTAAATATTGATAAAGTAAATAATTCAGAAATTTATATAAATATTTTCATCTTAATAGGTATAATTTCACAAATTCTATCACTTCTTTTCATATTGTTATTATTTAGATTTATTTTGTTAAAAAAAATTAACAAATTATAAACTAGTGCGTGTGTTGTGTGTCCACAGCGAGCCCATTCTTGCCTAATTATTTAAAATCATTTAATAATAAGCCTATTTTAAACTAATAAAGAGGGGTTCGATTCCCCTTGGGACCGCCAAAAGCTTCTTAAATCCTTAAAAAATAATTACTAGAAAATTATAAAAGTTTCTTTTAATATGTTTAAAGAGTTATGAAAAAAAACTTTTTTATATTATATCTTTTTGTGTTTTGTTTTATTCATAATTTTTCATTTTCTGAAATCAAAGATAAAAGAGTTTGGGATAATTTATATTCTTCATGTATAGGTGAATATAATGCCTCCACGGGTTTTACTAATAATGAGTTTAAAAATTATTGCAAATGCACAGCTAACCAAATCACAAAGAAATTCAATGTCAAAGAACTTGTTTTATTAGAGAGCAAAATTACCCAAAGTAATTCAGAAGATGAGGAAGTTAAAATTCTATTGGCAAATAAAAAAATGGAAGAAATAGTTGCTGATTGTGTCTCAAAAATATTAAGTTAAATTTATTAAATCTATTTAGAGTTAGATAATTTATTAGCTATAAAACCTACAAATCCAGCTCCAAAATAGGCAATAGTTACCCAAATTGGAAGATCAAAATAAAAAGTCGCCACTATATAAATTAATATAAATAAAGGCGTAAATAAAATGAGCAATAATTTGAAGGGCAAAAGTAAAAGAGTAAAAATATTATTTTTTTTAGTAGATTTTTTTATAGGCATATAACTTTATATAATGTGTCCGCAGCGAGTCCAGTGTTAATTAATTTTTTAAAATCATTTAATAATTAGCCATATTTAAACCAACAAAAAAGAGTTCGATTCCCCTTGGGACCGCCAAAAGCTTCAAAAACCATTGTTAATCTTAACTAGAAAAATATAAAAAATTCTTTTAGTGTGTCACCAGTGTGTCATGAAAATAAATATATTTAAAAAAATTTTTAGTTATGGGTAAAAAAATTAATAATTTTGATTATAATTTTGAAAAACATGCAAATAGATTTTTTGGATTTTGTTTTTCAATCCCAGCGCTATATTTCGCAGCTCTATTAATTGGAAATGAGTGGGCGATCGAATTTTCAAATAATTATTTAAGCTCCCTAGAACCTCATATATTATTTGTAGTTATACCAGGGCTTTTAGCGGTAAAATGTTTTGATAGAGCAAAAAAATTGAAACGTAAAATTAAATATAAAAAGTAAATTATTATGGTTACGTTAGGCATAATTATTTCAAAAATTGGGATTTATTTTAAATCTATAAAACTATTAATACTGGGTGTTGCTCAAAAAATTCCATACTTGATTGTAATAAGTTTTGTATACATTAATATTTATATAAAAAAATTTAAAACTTGTGTTGATGATAGTATTTTTAATCCAGATTGTATTTCTTCATTGAAAACCCTATCAATTGCGATATTAATTTTAATAATTTGTGTGTTTTTCGTTTATCTTGGTTTTAAATATTTCAATTTTAAAAAATTTGAAGATAAGTAAGTGTGTCCGTAGCGAGTCCGTTCTTGCCTAATTTCATAAAATGATCTAATAATAAGCCTTATTTTAATTAACAAAGAGGGGTTCGATTCCCCTTGGGACCGCTAAATTAATTTCTTCTTATGAATTTAAGATTAATATTGATAAAACTTTACAAATTTAAGGTTTTTAAAAGATTAATTCCATCTCTGCTTAGGAAGTTTTCCTTTAGTGAGGGAATAAATATTAAATTGAAAAATTTTAAAATAAATTTAAATACAAAATCATCAATTGATAGAGAAATCTTTTTAAAAGGGTCTTATGATAAGGATAAAATAGATTTTATTGAAAATAATGTTGATTTCAATTCAATCGATTATTTTTTAGATATTGGAGCCTACATTGGTTATTACAGTTTATATTTTAATAGTAAATATAAAAATATTAAAATTTTAACTTTTGAACCAATTTTAGAAAGCTTCAATCAAATTAAAACAAGCTTAAACCAAAATTCCGGTCACAATATCACTATTTATAATTTAGCACTATCAGACACCAAAGGAGTTGATAAATCATGGGTTACTGATTTAAATAAAAAAAGCGGCTTTTCAATTTTTGATAAAGAAGATTTGGACAGAGAGGTAAATAATAATAATTATTCATTACAAAAAATTAAATATCAAGAAATCAAAAAAGATTGTTTAGATAATATCGTAAATATAAAAAATAAAAATTTAGTTTTAAAAATTGACGTTGAGCGTCATGAGCTTAAAACAATTAAGGGTGCTAAAAATATCCTATCAGCTTTTAATAATAAGATATTTATTCAAGTAGAAATAGTTGATAATTTAAAGGATAAAACAATTAGTTTATTAAATGAATACGGTTATAAAGTTATTGGATCTATAAAACCTGATGACAAAAGGGGAGGAACTGATTATTATCTACGAAATTTTAATTAAATAATTTCTTGTGATAATTAATTTTCTAAACATATGTATAAAATTGCAATAATTGAGGAAATTCATAAAGATGGGCTTAGATTATTAAAAGATAACCCCGATTATTCTTATGAATTAATTAACGATGCATCACCTGAGAATCTGATAAAAAAATTACCCACTTTTGATGGCTGTACTTTAAGAGTTAGTAAGCTTAACTCAAATATTTTAAAACACTGTAAGAAATTAAAAGTTATATCAAGACATGGTGTTGGCTATGATAATGTTGATTTGGATTATATAAAACAAAACAATATAAATTTGTTAATAACAGCAAAAGCTAACGCAGTAGCAGTAGCAGAACATGTAATGGCATTGGTTTTATCAATTTCGAAAGCTATAAAGATTTATGATAAAGAAGTCAGAGTAGGAAACTTTAAAAAAAATGCAAAATCTATAAGCACTTTAGAATTATTTAATAAAGAAATCTTAATCGCTGGTTTTGGCCGTATTGGCAAGTCGTTAATTAAAAGATGTTTAAATTTTGATATGAAAGTTAAAGTTTTTGACCCATATCAGAATAAAGAAATTATTGAACAGCATGGAGGGGTGAAAATAAACAATTTCAATGAGGGGTTAAAATCATGTGATATTTTATCTTTACATATGCCATTAAATGAAAAAACTAAAGATCTAATGAATTATAAAACTATAAGTTTAATGAAAAAAAATTCAATTTTGATAAATACAGCACGAGGAGGTATAGTAAACGAATTTGATCTCGATAAAGCTTTAAAAGAGAATATTATTTTTGGCGCAGGTCTAGACGTATTTCAAAATGAACCAATACTTAATGATAGTCCGTTATTAAAAAATGATAAAGTTGTTTTAAGTCCACACTCAGCAACATTTACAAATGAATGTACCTCTAGAATGAGTGTTGAAACCGTAAAAAATGTTATTGATTTTTTTGAGAAAAAAATTGATAGAGAAATGATTGTTAAATTATGATGGATCTAAGAAGGAAACTCAAAAATTTTGGACCATTGGAATTATTAGTTTCATTCTCATTAATTTATGTCTTAATAATGTTAATTTGGACAGGTTCTACTCGATCAGATATTGAGAAAAAATCTAATTTGCTCAAACAAAATCATAAAAATGTAGTAGAGTTTATGAACGAACAAGTTAACAAATGCTCTTCAGATGAGAATTCGTTAACCGCTTGGGGAGAAAAATGCGGAGATGTCTGGTCCTCTCAAAAAATAGTAAAATTTATCCTAAATAGTTTAGATTTAAATAATCCTTATTCGATTAAAGATGATCTAATTCAAACTTCATCAGATCCTAGAATTCAAGCAGAAGGTAAGGCTGGCCAATCTACAGAAAAAGGTATAATTTTTGTGTCAAGCAATGATTTTTTGTCCGAAGCTGGGTCAGAATGGATTATAGGAAGTTGTATAAAATCTCCCTGCGTTGCTGCTGGTAATAATGAGCTAGTTTCAATTTATCGCTAGTCGATAATTTCAAACCCACATTCTTTTGCAACTTGACTCAAATACTCATAACCTTTCTTCGAATATTCAAATGGATTTGCTTTAGCAGGATCTTGTTCAGCTTCTACAACTAACCATCCAGAATAACCAGTTTTTTTTAAAATTTTAAGGAAAGGTTTATAATCTATACAACCATCTCCAGGTACAGTAAAAGCACCATTTAAAAACGCCTCTCTAAAACTGTAATCTTTTTTTATCGACTCATCTAAAACTTTTTTTCTCATATCCTTACAATGTACATGAAGAATTCTTTGATTTAAATCTTGAGTAATTTTTAAATAATCTCCTCCAGCAAATAACATATGCCCGGTATCTATTAATAAATGGACGGTATCAATAGTATTTTCAATCAATCGATATGTGTCCTTTTCAGATTGTATGACAGTTCCCATATGATGATGATATGCTAATGGCATACCCTGATCAGACATCATCTTGCTTAATTCATTTATTCTTGAAATTAATAAATTCCAATCTTCTTTTGATAAAATTGGTCTTTTTGATAAGGGTGAATTAGGATCTCCTTGAATTGAGTTTGTCACTTCGGCAAATACCATACAAGGTGCCTTACAATCCAAGAATAATTTAAATTGATCTTTCATATAACTAAACTCTTCTTTAGCAGATCTTTTTAATAAATTAGCACCATACCATCCAGAACAAAGCTTTAAGTTTTCTTTAGCTAATTTAGGTAGTAAAATATTCGAGTCCTTTGAAAATTTTCCTCCAGACTCGACTCCACTAAAACCTGCTTTACTTGCTTCATGTAAGCACTGTTCTAAAGATGTGTCGCCTCCTAATTCAGGCATGTCATCATTACTCCAAGCTATTGGGGCTACACCTAATTTTATTTTCATATAAAGAAATATTTTTTAGTATACTATTAATTCCTAATCAATTAAATTTTAAGTTAAATGAAAAGAAGATTAAAGCTTGGTATTATAGGAGGAGGACCTGGGTCATGGATTGGTCATGTTCATAGAATAGCGGCAAGATTTGACGATAAATATGAAATTATAGCTGGGGTATTTTCTCGTAATTTAAAAATAAATCAAAAATTTGCACAAAAAATTGGAATTAAAAAAGACAGATGTTACAAAGATTTTAAAGAACTTTGTTTAAAAGAAAAAAGGAGAAAAGACTCAATAGATGTAATATCTATAATGACACCACCAGGTAGCCATCAAGAAATAGCTGAATTATTTATCAAAAATAATTTTCATGTTATTTCTGATAAACCTTTTGCAGGTAATTTTATTCAAGCTAAGAAATTACATAAGACCATAAAAAAAAATAAAAAAATAGTTTATGGGCTAACTCATAATTACTCTGCTTATCCAATGGTAAGATATGCAAAAAAATTAATAAAAGACGGTAAAATCGGAAATATAGAATACATCAATGTTGAGTATATCCAAGATTGGTCTAATGGAAGAGATATAACTTTAAAAAATGCAAAGAGCATTTTTAAATGGAAATTAGAAAAAAAATTCGCAGGAATTTCTACTGTATTAAATGAAATAGGATCTCATGCATTTCATTTAGCCTACTATCTAACAGGTTTGGAAGGAAGAAAGTTGTTTGCTGATATAAAACAATATTCTAAAAAGATTAAATTTGATACCAACGCTCAAGTTTTAGTTGACTATGAAAATAAAGGGAAGGGACTATTTTGGATCTCTACGACTGCAAGAGGAGAAGTTTATGGTCTAAAAATAAGAGTTTTTGGTAATAAAGGAAGTATTGAGTGGATACAAAATAATCCAAATCACCTAATATACGGAAATTCAAAGGGTGCCACAAAAAAATTAGAAAGAGGATTTAATGAGAGTAGCTATTCAAAGAAATTTTCAAGAATTAAGTACGGACATCCAGAAGGATACCTAAGCGCATTTGCCAATTTGTATAAAGAAATATCACAAGAAATTAATAATAAAAATCCATCTAGAAAAAAATTTTTCCCAAATGAAGATGATGGATTAATTACAGCAAAATACATTGATGCCTGCGTAAAATCATCTAAGAGAAAAAAATGGGTTAATTTAAATGATTAATGTTGCTTTAATTGGTCTAGGAAGAATTGGTATGATGCATGCAAAAAATATTTTAGATCATAAATATTTAAATTTACACTCTATCTATGAAAAAGATAAAATTTTATCAAATAACGCAAAAAAAAAATTTAAATGTAATGTTTCAAAAAGTTTTATGGATTTGTACTTAGATCCAAAGATTGATATAATTTTTATTGCTAGTTCAACGTCTACTCACATAAAATTCATAGATTTAGGTTTAAAATTTAAAAAAACTATTTTTTGTGAAAAACCTCTTGATTTAGACATCAAAAAAATTAAAAAATTATCAAAAAAGATAAATAAAAAATCTAAAATTCAATTAGGTTTTAATCGTCGTTATGATCCTGGTCATTATTCTCTGAAAAAAAAATTAGATTTAAATAAAATTGGAAAATTAGAAAAGATTATAATTACAAGTAGAGATCCAGCACCACCAAGCATAAAATATCTTAGATCATCAGGAGGAATCTTTAGAGATATGATGATACATGACTTTGATTTATGTAGATTTTATCTTAATAAGGATAAGATTATTCAGTTAAATTCACAAGCCTCATCTTTCAAAAAATTTTATAAAACAATTAAAGATTATGAAATTGCAACAGTTTCAATGAAAAGCAAAAATGGAGTTTTATGTTTAATTAATAATTCTAGACATTGTTCTTTTGGTTATGATCAAAGGGTAGAATTATTTGGTTCAAAAGGTATGTTGATCTCAGACAATAAATATGAAAATGACTCGAAGTTATATATTTCAAAAAATACCTCTGTAAAAAATAATTTTATGTACTTTTTTATCGATCGCTATAAAGAAGCTTACAAGTTACAATTAGACGATTTAGTTAAATTACATAAAAAAAATTTTAAACCTAGATCTGGTTTTTTTGATGGTTATGAAGCACTTAGATTGGCAAATGCTGCAACTTTATCAGTTAAGAAAAAAACCACTGTTTTAATATAAAATTATATATACCTATGGTTGAAAAACTAATTTTTAATGAAATTAATTTTGAATTTGAGACAAATTTTTGTTTTAATGCTTATCTTTATTAATCAAATTAAGGGATAAATAATGAAAAAAATATACTTAACAATAGCTGCTCTAATGAGTTGGACAGTGATGTCAGTGGCTGCTTTAGCAGTAGATATTATTGTTGTGTCTCATGGACAAGCAAATGACCCTTTCTGGTCTGTTGCAAAAAATGGAGTTGATAAGGCTTGTAAAGATATGAAGGTGTCTTGCAAATACACTGCTCCAGCAACATTTGACATGGTAGAGATGGCAAAACTGATTGATAACGCTGTTTCTCAAAAGCCAAAAGGTATTGTAATAACTCTTCCAGATGCTGCCGCTTTAGGCAAATCTGTTAAAGCTGCAATATCTGCGGGTATTCCAGTAATCTCTATGAATTCAGGTTCAGATGACTATATGAAACTAGGTATTAGTGCTCACGTAGGTCAAACAGAGTTTGAAGCTGGCGTAGGTGGCGGACAAAAAATGAAAGCTGCTGGTGGTAAAAAAGCACTATGTGTTAACCACGAAGTAGGCAACGTCGCTTTAGATAGAAGATGTGCTGGTTTCAAAAAAGGTTTTGGTGGATCTGTAGACATATTAGGTACATCAAATGACCCAACTGAAATTCAAAAAGCTGTAGCTGCTAAATTAGGTGGTGGATATGACACTATTCTTACTTTAGGCGCTGGTCTTGCAGGAGAAGCTGCCCTGAAAGCATTAGAGTCTGCTGGTAAAGTTGGAAGCGTTAAACTTGGTACATTCGATATGTCGCCAGGAATGCTAAAAGCTGCTGCTGCTGGAAAAGTTGAGTTCTTAATTGACCAACAACAGTATCTACAAGGTTATTTGCCTATAGCTATCTTTTCTCAATATATGAGATATGGAACAATGCCAGCTGGTGTTGTTATGACAGGACCTGGTTTTGTTACTCCTAACAATGCAAAGGATGTAATAAAATGGGCTGCTCAAGGTTATAGATAAGAATAATATTATAAAGGCCTAGTGATTGTTCACTAGGCCTTTTTTTTAAGTTTTTTTATATGTCTACAAAATCTAAAAGTATTGAAACAAAAACTGATTTCAATCAGGATGAAAGACTCAAAAAAGTTTCTAAATTAAGGTTATTGTTAAATAGACCTGAACTTGGCGCCCTTGGTGGAGCTATACTTGTATTTATATTTTTTGGTATAGTTGCTGGGGATACGGGAATGTTTAGCGCGTATGGAGTATTAAATTTCTTGGATGTTTCAGCTAATCTAGGAATAATAGCTATTGCCGCTGCTATGTTAATGATAGGAGGAGAATTCGATCTATCTATTGGATCAATGATTGGATTTGCAGGCATATGTATAGCAATTCCAGCAATTTATTGGGGGTGGCCACTATGGATGAGTATTATTTTTGCATTCTCAATGGCGGTACTTGTAGGATATTTTAATGGAATATTAGTGGTAAGAACTGGCTTACCATCATTTATTGTTACTCTTGCAATGCTTTTTATTTTAAGAGGTGCTACTTTAGCAATAACAAGATTGATTACTGGTCGAACTCAAGTTCCAGGTCTTAGAGTTTTAATCGAAGATGATCCATTAGCATGGATATTTGCAACTGATACTTTTAAATGGGTTTTTACTTGGTTAGGTTCAATGAATTTAATTGCATTAAGAACTGATGGAACTCCACTCGCTACAGGAATACCACCATCAGTAATATGGTTCATAGCTTTAGCAATTATTACAACATGGATACTAATGAAAACAAGATATGGAAATTGGATATTTGCATCTGGAGGAGATAAAAATGGTGCTAACAATGTTGGAGTGCCAGTTGGTAGAGTAAAAATAAGTTTATTCATAGGCACTGCAGTAGCAGCAACTATTTTTGCTACTATTCAAGTTTTAGACGCTGGATCAGCTGATACAATGCGTGGGACTTTAAAGGAATTAGAGGCAATTGCGGCTGCAGTTGTTGGAGGCTGTTTATTAACTGGTGGATATGGTTCTGCTATTGGTGCAGCATTTGGAGCTTTGATATTTGGTACAGTATCAATGGGAATATTTTATACTGATGTGGATACAGACTGGTTTAAAGTTTTTTTAGGAGCAATGATGTTGATTGCAGTGATCTTTAATAACTACATAAGAAGAAAGGTAACAGAGAGCAAATAATGTCTGACTATTTGGTTCAATTTAATAATATTAGTAAATTTTTTGGAAAAGTTATAGCTTTGAAAGATGTAACTATGAAACTAAAAAAAGGCGAGATCATGTGCCTACTTGGTGACAATGGTGCAGGTAAATCAACGTTAATAAAGACATTAGCCGGTGTTCATAGACCTGATGAAGGTGAAATTATTGTTGAAGGAAAAAAAACAATATTTGACAGTCCTAAAGATGCATTAGATATGGGAATAGCTACAGTGTACCAAGATCTAGCTTTAGTCTCTCTTATGAGTGTAACAAGAAACTTTTTTATGGGTAGAGAACCTATGAAAGGTCCACCATTTTTCAAAACTTTCGATATTGAAAAAGCAAATAAGATAGCTGCTGAGAGAATGGGGCAGATAGGAATCGATGTTAGAGATCCATCTCAAGCGGTTGGAACGATGTCTGGTGGTGAGAGACAATGTTTAGCAATCAGTAGAGCTATATATTTTGGCGCTAAAGTTTTAGTTTTAGACGAGCCGACTTCAGCTTTAGGTGTTCATCAAGCATCAGTTGTTCTAAAATATATAGTTAAAGCTGCCTCTCAAGGGTTAGCAGTGATATTAATTACTCACAACGTTCATCATGCTTACCCTGTTGGAAATAGTTTTACAGTTTTAAATAGAGGAAAAAGTTTAGGTACCTATGAAAAAAAAGATATCAGTAGAGAAAAACTTTTAAGTATGATGGCTGGTGGCGAAGAATTAAATAAATTAGAAGTGGAGCTTCAAGAAATGAATAGGTCCTCTGCCAATTAATGCAAATAGGTATTGATTTAGGCGCAACAAAGATAGAATACGTTCTATTAGACAATAATAACATTGAAATAAAAAGAGATAGAGTCCACACTCCTAAAGACTATGAAAATACCATTAAAACAATCATTCAAATTGTAAAGAAATTGGAAAATAGTTCTGGTAAATTTAATATTGGTATATGCCATCCTGGAGCTGTAGATAAAACTACAGGTCTAATTAAAAACGCACATAATTCTCAATGGTTAAATAAAAAAAATTTGATAAAAGATTTAAAAATAAAATTGAATAATAATATCCTTACAGAGAATGATGCTAATTGTTTTTGCTTATCAGAAGCTTTCGATGGATCAGCGAGTCATTATGAAACTGTATTTGGTATTATACTGGGATCCGGTTGTGGTGGAGGACTAGTAATAGATAAAAAAATAATATCTGGAGCAAATGGTTTGGGAGGTGAATGGAGTTTAAACCAAATGCCACTAAAAAATACACCAAATTTAAAATCAGATAAAACTTTAAACTTTTCGAATAGAGTTGAGGGATTTTTGTCAGGTAAATCAATAGAGAAAAGATTTAATGAAAGATTTAAAGAAAAGATTTCTGCAAAGGAAATTTTTAAAAGGTACAGAGGTAATGATGCAAACACAACTTTATTTATCAATGAATATAAAGAAATTTTATCAAGGTGTTTGGTAATAATTATAACAACCCTTGATCCTGATGCAATAGTTTTTGGAGGGGGAATTTCTAATGAAATTGATTTTTTAGATGAAATTAAAAAAAAGACTTCAATTTTTGTTAATGAACCAAATCTTAAAACTGTTTTTTTAAAACCAAAACATGGAGACGCAAGTGGAGTTAGAGGCGCGGCTATTTTAAGTAGACAAAACTCTATTTAAGTATTGACTTAATTTCTTTATTTGAAAAAGGTTTTGGTTTTTCACATAGTACCGAAATTTTATGTTTTTTATTTTTTTTTGCAGATAAATGAATTGCCTCTATTATATTAAGAACGTGTAGAGATAAAATTCCATTACATCTATGTTTTTTCTTATTTTGAATTGAATATATCATTTCTGATAGGCCAACGCCTCTATAGTTTGCATTAGTAGGAGACTCATTTGCCCTTGAGCTCTGAGTTCTTATGTTTATTTTTCCTAATGACATTTTATTGGTTTTAAAGTTTTGCCAAGAACTACCTAATTTTTTACTAATTAAAACTGATCCACCAAACATATTTGGATCCGGGACGATCATAGAGCCGTTTTCACCATATAGTTCTATGTGATTTCTTAAATGAGAAATCACATCGAAAGATAGTGTTAATCTAATTATTGTTCCATTATGAAATTTTATAGTCGAAAAATAAGTTGTTGGACATTCTACTTTAAATTTTTTTCCTTTTTTCGGACCAATGCCAATTATTCTTTTGTTCACACCTTTAGAGCTGATACTTGTTACCTCTTGAGCGGGTCCTAATAAATTTACTAAAGCAGTTAAATAATATGGACCCATATCTATGACAGGTCCTCCTCCTTTTTTTGAAAACCAAGGTTCAGGATTTGGATGATAAGACTGTATACCAGGAAAAGCAAATATGCCTGTGCCAAACTTTACTTTACCTATTATATTTTTGTCTAAAAGTTCTCTCGCTTTTTGATTTCCACCACCCAAAAAAGTATCTGGAGCATTACCTATAAAAAGTTTTTTTCTTTTAGCTATTTTTATAAGTTCTTTGCCATCTTTAAAAGATACTGCTAAAGGTTTCTCAGAATAAACATGCTTTCCATTTAATAATGACTTTTTTGCTATTAAATAGTGAGCATTCGGTATTGTTAAATTTAGAATTACCTGTATTTCTTTATCTTGAAGCAATTCATTAACTGAAAGAGATTTAATTTTATAAGTTTTTGCGCATTTTTGAGATGCAAATTTATTTATATCTGCGCATTTTATTATTTTAAAATTATTAAAATATTTGTGTGCTCTAAAGTATGTTTCAGCTATATGACCGCATCCTATTAGACCAACTTTAAAGATTTTATTCATTAAAAAGGTTATATACCTTTTCTTTGTTTTTTCTTCCCATCAAGGTGTTCTTTTAGGGCTCTTTTATTTTCTTCAGTTGTAGGCACTGAAAGAGTAGGACTTTCCCAGTATGCAGAACCTTCTAACCACTGATAACCATCAGTATGAATACTTATTACATAAGTTTTTTTTGATTTCTTTGCTCTTTTAAATGCTTCCTCAAGCTCAGATATTGAATTAACTTGTTCTCCGTTTGCACCCATACTTTTTGCATGCGAAGCAAAATCTACTGGAACAAGATTGGGTGTTTTAGAACTTTTTAATAAACAATTAAATTCTTTACCTCCTTTGTATAATTGAAGACGATTAATAACTGCATGGCCACCATTATCACAAACAATTATGATTAGTTTGTTGTTAGTAATTACAGAGCTATATATATCAGAATTATAAAGTAGATAAGAACCATCACCAACAAATGCAATTACTTCTTTACTAGGATTAGCCATTTTAATTCCCAAAGCTCCTGAAATTTCATAACTCATACAACTAAATCCCCATTCAGTTTCATGAGTGTTTAATTCTCTTGGTCTCCATACTTGTACTACTTCACCAACTAAACCTCCAGCTGCAGTAACGGCTATATCCGAAGGATCAGAATTTCTATAAATGGCTCCAACAGCGTGAGCATAACTCGGAAGTTTTTGGTTGGTTGGACCGCTTTCTTTATCAACATACTCATTCCAATTTTTTAATTCTGTTTGAGCTTTTTTATTCCAACTCTCATCAACTTTCCAATTACCAAGAGCCAAAGAAAGTTCTGACAAAGTAACTTTTGCATCCCCAACCACAGCTTGGCCCATGTGCTTATTAGCATCAAATCTTGCGGTATTAATAGAGACAAGTTTAAAATTTGGATTTTCAAAGTTTGCCCATGACCCTGTTGTGAAATCTGCTAATTTAGTTCCAACCGCAATAGCAAGATCTGTTTTTTTCGCCATATTGTTAGCAGCTTTACCACCAAGACCGCCGATCGGACCTAAAAAATGAGAGTGATCTCTTTTCATAGTGGAATATCCCATTACTGTTTGTGTCACTGGTATATTATGTTTTCTAGCGAAATTAGATAATTCATCCATAGCATCAGAATAAAAAACTCCTCCACCAGATATTAGAATAGGATTTTGTGATTTTTTGATAATATCAGCTGCCTTTTTTATTTGAAAATCATCTGGCCTTGGTCTTCTAATTGAATGAACTCTTTCTTTAAAAAAATCTTCTGGATAATCAAATATCTCACCTTGAACATCCTGACTAAGTGAAATACAAGCTGGACCACAATCAGCAGGATCTAACATAATTTCGATGGCTTGTGGTAGAGATGAAATGATTTGTTCTGGGCGTGTAATTCTATCAAAATATCTTACGACAGATTTGAAACTATCATTTTGTGTTAATCCTGGATTATTAAAATGTTCAACTTGTTGCAATACAGGATCAGGCAATCTATTAGCAAAAGTATCTCCAGGTAAAAATAAAATTGGAAGTCTATTACTCATGGCTACTGCAGCAGCAGTTATCATATTTGTAGAACCTGGACCAACAGAGCTAGTGGCAATAAAAATTTGTTTTCTTCTTTTTGCTCTTGAGTAAGCTATTCCGGTTAGTGCCATATTCTGTTCATGGTGGCCTCTCCAAGTTGGTAATTCTTTTTTATTTTCTTCTAGTGCTTGTCCTAAGCACGCAACGTTACCGTGCCCAAATATTCCAAAAGCACCGGGAAATAAGGGCTCTTTCTTTCCTTCAATTAAAATTTTTTGTTTTGTAAGGAATTTCACCAAAGCATGAGCACAAGTGAGTTGAATATTTTTCATAAATTCTTTATAAGATAATTAATTAACTTATTTTATTCAATATTAATATAAATTTATGTACTCAAAATTTGGTCAATTTATCGATGGTAAATGGCAACAATCATCAAGTGGTGAAACTTATGAAGTAATAAACCCTGCCACAGAAGAAATAATAGGCAAAGCATCAAAGGCAAATAGTAAGGACATACAAAGAGCTCTAATATCAGCTGAAAAAGGATTAGAAATTTGGAGAAATACATCGCCATGGGAACGTTCTAAAGTTATAAGAAAAATTTCAGAATTATTAAGAAAAAAAGTTGATACGTTATCTAAATGGTTAACCTTAGAAGTTGGAAAACCCTTAACGGAAGGACCAGGTGAAGTAGGTGGTGCAGCTGATATATTTGAATGGAATTCTGAAGAAACAAAAAGAATTTTTGGTGAAATAAATCAAAGTCGTTTTCCAAATACTCAAATTCATGTAGTTTATCAACCAGTTGGAGTAGTGGCTGCTCTAATACCTTGGAATTTTCCAATAATTTTAGCTTCTAGAAAAATTTCCACAGCTTTAGCTGCTGGCTGCTCTGTAATAGTGAAGCCAGATGTAATAACGCCAGGATGTGTGATGGAAATAGTTGATATTTGTAAAGAAGCAGGTGTTCCGCCTGGTGTAGTAAATTTATTGTCAGGAGATCCTGCTGAAATATCATCAGAGCTTATAGCTTCTGATATAGTAAAAAAAATTTCAATTACTGGCTCCACACGTGTAGGAAAATTAATTCTTAAACAAGCTGCAAATAAAGTTCAAAGAGTGACAATGGAACTTAGTGGTCATTCACCATTTATAGTCTTTGATGACGTGGACTTAAATAAGGTAACGGACATGGCAATTACAGCAAAATTTAGAAACAATGGTCAAGTTTGTATCTCTCCTAATAGATTTTACATTCACGAAAAGAAAAAAGATGAGTTTGCAGATCTCATGGTTAAAAAAACTAAGAAGCTAAAAATAGGAAATGGTATGGATAAAGATACTCTTCTTGGACCTTTATGCACAAAACAACGTTTGGAAGGTGTTGAAAAATTGGTAGAGACAACCAAAAAAGAGGGTGGAAAAGTACTTTTAGGTGGAAAAAGAGCAGCTAATTTTAATAAGGGATATTTTTATGAACCTACAATTTTTGATAACGTAAAAGATAATTTTACAATCATGAAAGAAGAGCCTTTTGGTCCTATTGTGCCAATTTTAACATTTAATGATTTTGACGAAGTTA
>CACHZG010000003.1 GCA_902584365.1 uncultured Pelagibacteraceae bacterium
CAATATACTTAAAAAAAAGATGAATAAACTGCAGGTAAACAACCTAGAAAGAAGGCTACACAGGCTACTGGATAGAAACATGATGGGAGAATTATTTAAAGTTATATTTGCTTTTAAATCGATTAATGATGATATTTTAGGATTTGACTAATGTTCGTCTCAAAAAAGTTAAAAAAACAAAAAAATATAAAACACTTTTTTTTTTCAAGAAAAAAAGGTTTTTCTAGAGGTATTTATAAAAGTCTAAATTGTGGCCTCGGATCTAAAGACTCAAAATTTAAAGTAAAAAAGAATTTAAATTTTGTATCTAAAAAACTTAAAATCAAAGAAAAAAATTTAAAGTTAATGTATCAAACACACAGTAATAAGGTATCTGTTATTACTAAAAAAAATCTGGGAAAAAAAAGATTTGACTCTGATGCCATGATAACAACACTAAAGGGTATCGGTATAGGTGTTTTGACAGCAGACTGCGTACCAATTTTGTTATACGAAAATAAAAAAAAAATTGTTGGATGTATTCATGCTGGATGGAGAGGTGCTTTTTTGGGAATTATAGAAAATACTATAAAAAAATTTAGTAAAATAAATCCTAATAGTAAGATTATAGCCTGCGTAGGACCATGCATTGGGAAAAAAAATTATGAGGTTGATCTAAAATTTTATAAAAAAATTACCTCTCAATCCAAAAATAATAAAATTTACTTTTCTCCAGGAAGAATAAACAAAAAATTATTTGATTTAAGAAAGTTTGTTTGCGACAAACTTAAAAAATTAAATGTAGAGATAGACAATTTGAAATATGATACTTTTCAAGATAAAAACAATTTTTTTAGTTATCGAAGGTCAAAAAAATTAAAGGAATTTGATTTCGGAAGGAATATTTCAGCTATTGTTTTAATTTAATTGTTTGAAAAATTAAAAAAAAACTGTATAAATAGGTATCACCAATGAAAATTCTTTCTGGTACAAGTAATCTTAAGCTCAGCAAGGATATCTCTAAACTCTTAAAACTTAAACTTGTTAATACAAATATAAAAAGGTTTGCCGATGGAGAAATTTACATTGAAATTAATGAAAATATAAGAGGGAATAGTGTTTTTGTAATTCAATCAACTTCAAACCCAGCTAATGATAATTTAATGGAGCTGTTATTGGTAATTGATGCTTTGAAAAGATCATCTGCTAAAAATATTACAGCTGTCATTCCGTACTATGGTTATGCTAGACAAGATAGAAAAGTTGCTCCTAGAACATCTATATCTGCAAAAGTTGTGGCAAATCTATTAACTAATGCTGGTGCTAGTAGGGTTGTTACGGTTGATTTACATGCTGGTCAAATTCAAGGTTTTTTTGATATGCCTGTAGACAACTTGTTTACTACACCGCTCTTTGCAAAATATATTAAAAGAAAATTAAAAAGTAAAAAATTAATCTGCGTTTCTCCAGATGTTGGTGGTGTTCAAAGAACCAGAGGCCTTGCTACAAGAATTAAAGCTGATTTAGCAATTATAGACAAAAGAAGACCGAGACCCGGTCAATCAAAAGTAATGAACATCATCGGTGACGTGAAAGGAAAAACCTGTATTATTGTTGATGATATAATTGATAGTGGTGGAACAATTGTAAATGCCGTAGATGCTTTAAAAAAAGAAGGCGCTATAGACGTATATGTTTTTATTACTCATGCTGTTTTAAGCGGCTCGGCAGTTGACAAAATTAAAAAATCAAAAATAAAAAAATTAATCATTACTGACACTATTAATAATTTGAATAAAATTAAAAATATTAAGAAAATTGAGCTTTTGTCTATTGCTCCTTTAATGGCTGAGGCAATAAAACGTATATCAAACTCTACTTCAGTGTCAGATTTGTTCAATTAGCGCTTGTTTTATTCATGCAGTTAAGTTAAATACCCTCAGATTTTATGACAAACATTAAAGCAATTCTTAGAAATGAAACAACTTCTAGCGCTAACAATAAGCTAAGAAAAAATGGCTTTATCCCGGCTATTCTATATGGAGGAAAAGATCCAAACAAAAAAATTTCTATAGATAAAAACGCGCTGAAAAATATAATTGACTCTGAGTCTTTTTTGTCAAAAGTTTTTGAATTAGAAATTGATGGAAAAAAAGAGAAAGTTTTACCTAGAGATATAAGTTATAATGTTATTTCTGATGAACCGATACACATTGATTTAATGAGAGTTGTATCTGGAGCTAAAGTAGTTTTGGAGATTCCAGTAAAATTTATTAACCAAAATGACTCTCCTGGTTTGAAAAGAGGAGGAGTTTTGAATATTGTAAGAAGAAAAATTGAGTTGAGTTGTCCAGCGGAGAAAATTCCAGATGAGTTAACTGTTGACTTGAAAGGAAGTGACATTGGTACAAGTTTAAAAATTTCTTCTGTAAAATTAGATGAAAATGTAAAACCTACTATAGTTGGAAGAGATTTTGTTATTGCTACTGTTGCTCCTCCTACAGTAATAAAAGAGCCGGAAAAACCTGCTGAAGAAACAGCCGAGGGTGCTACAGATGGTGGTGAAACAACAGCGGCAGAAGGTACTGATACTAAGACGGCTCAAGCCAAAGATGGCAAAGAAGCTGATACAAAAAAAGATGAAAAATCTAAAGATGGGGCAGCAGATAAAAAAGCTCAGTCTTCTGAAAAAAAACCACAAGAGAAAAAATAATTTAGTATGCTTTTATTAGTCGGATTAGGAAATCCTGGACCAGCCAGTTCTAACAATAGACATAACATTGGTTTTAAAATTATAGACGCGATTAATTCTGAATTCAAACTTACAAAACAGAAACCAAAATTTAAAGGTTTGCTCACAACTGGCAATATCGACTCAAAAAAAGTATACGCCATAAAACCATTAACCTTTATGAACAATTCGGGCACAGCTGTAAAAGAATTAGTAGATTATTTTAAGATAGATGCAAAAGACGTTATAGTTTTTCATGACGATATGGACATTGATTTTGGAAAAATTAAAGCAAAATTTGGGGGCTCTAGCGCGGGACACAATGGGATTGAGTCAATTGATAAGTTTATTGGTAAAGATTATTCTAGAGTTCGCGTTGGAATAGGTCATCCAAAAGAAAAACAAAAAGTAAATAAACATGTCTTAGAGGACTTCAAAGAAGATGAAGAAGAAAAGATAAAAGAGATAACTGACAATATTGTAAAACTTATTCCAACATTAATTGAAAAAAAAATTGACTTATTTTCAAGTAAGGTAAATCAAAATTTGAATGGGCTTTAAATGCGGAATAGTTGGTCTTCCAAATGTTGGCAAATCGACTTTGTTCAACGCGATAACGGCATCCAAAAACGCTGAAGCTGCAAACTTTCCTTTTTGTACAATTGATCCTAATGTAGGTGTTGTGGATGTACCCGATGATAGATTAGATGTTTTATCTAAATTATCTAAATCAGAAAAAAAAATATTTACTAACATTACTTTTGTAGATATTGCTGGTCTTGTAAAAGGTGCCTCAAAGGGAGAGGGTTTAGGTAATAAGTTTTTATCTCATATAAGAGAAGTCGATGCAATAATACATTTGGTAAGATGTTTTAAATCAGACAAAATTCAACACGTTAATAATGTAATAGATCCTGTAGCAGATTTGGAAACTATTCAAACTGAGATTTCCTTAGCTGATATTGATTTGATAGAAAAAAAACTTGAAAAAAATAAAAAAAAAGATTTATCAACCAAAGAAATTGATCTTTTAAATAAGACTTCAAAAATTTTAAGTGACGGGAAAATTAATCATATCGATCAAGAGTCTTGTGAATTTTTATCAAGAAATGGGATCTTAAGTGTAAAACCTAAAATTATTGTATGTAACGTTGATGAAGGAAGTTTAGTATCAGGAAATGAATACACCAAAAAAATAAAAGATTTTTACAAAAATGAAAAAATTACTTTTATTTGTGCAGATATAGAAGATCAATTGACAAGTTTAGATAGCTCAGAAAAAGAAGTATTTATGAAAGAAATAGGATTAGAAAAAACTGGACTGAATAAATTAATAAGAGCTGGATATGAACTATTAAAATTGGATACTTTTTTTACTTCAGGGCCAAAAGAAAGCAGAGCTTGGACTATAAAAAAAAACACTCCAGCACCAAAAGCTGCAGGTGTAATTCACTCAGATTTTGAGAAAAATTTTATAAGAGCTGAGGCAGTTTCTTGTGAAGATTTTATTAAATATGGAAGTGCAGAAAAATGTAAAGAAAGAGGTAAACTTAGAATTGAGGGTAAGGATTATATTGTAAAAGACGGTGATGTTTTATATTTCAGAGTCAATCCTTGACCATAATTTTTTCATACTTAGGTACACTAAAATCGAGAGTAGTATTAAATAAATGAGAACTTTAACCCCAAGTTTATGTCTTGCTTCTAATTCTGGTTCTGCAGCCCAACTTAAGAAAGTTGTAACATCTTTTGCCATTTGATCTTCTGTGGAAACCGTTCCATCGGAGTAATCAACTAATCCATCACTTAAAACTTTTGGCATTTTGATTTTTTGGCCGGGCATGTATTTATTATAATAAACACCCTCATCCAATATTACACCAGCAGGTTTGTCCTCATAACCCATAAGAACTGAATAGATATAATTTGCTCCACCTTTTCTTGCCTTGACTAGTACAGACATGTCTGGTGGATAAGCTCCTCCATTTGCTGCAGCAGCAGCCTGAACATTTGGATATGGATTAACAAATTTATCTGAGGGGCGACCAGGCCTTTTGAACATTTCTCCTTGACTATCAGGTCCATCAGTAACTTCTACGCTTGCAGCGATAGCTTTGACTTCTGCTTCGGTAAATTCTGGACCACCTGGCTCACCAAGATTTCTATAACTTAAATACTGCATGGAGTGACAAGATGAACATACTTCCTTATAAACTTGAAATCCTCTTTGAAGAGAGGCTCTATCAAATTTACCAGTGTATCCTTTAAAACTCCAATCAATTTTTATCGGATCAACTGCTTCTGCGGATAATAATTTTGTAGAATAGAATAAAATTGATAGTGAAAAATAGATTAATAGCTTAAACTTTTTTTTCATCTTTCTTTGCAATAGATAAATTGGAAGAACCTGACATTACTGCATCAGAAATATTAATTGGTAGTGGGTCAGTTTTTTCTAAATATCCAACTACTGGTAATATTACCAAAAAGTGGAGAAAATAATAAATAGTACCAACTCTTGCTAAGACTAAATATATTCCTTCTGCTGGCATAGCACCTACGTATCCTAGAACTAAAATATCTAAAACTAATATCCAAAAAAATTGCCTATAAATCGGTCTGAAAACTGCAGATCTAACTTTTGAGGTATCTAGCCAAGGTAAAATAAATAAAATAAAAATAGCAGAAAACATAAGTATTACCCCTCCGAGCTTATCTGGCACAGACCTTAATATCGCGTAAAAAGGTAAGAGATACCATTCAGGAACTATATGGGCTGGAGTAACCATTGGATTCGCGGGTATATAATTGTCCGAGTGTCCTAGAACATTTGGAGCAAAGAATACAAATCCAGCAAAAATAATCATGAAAACTAATAATGCAAAAATATCCTTTATTGTTATATAAGGGTGAAATGGCACAGTATCTTTGGACGGTTTTTTTATGTCAATACCAACTGGATTGTTATTTCCTGGCACGTGTAAAGCCCAAATATGTAAGACAACTAGTCCTAAAATTAAAAAAGGAATTAGATAGTGTAAACTAAAAAATCTGTTAAGTGTTGGATTATCTACTGAATAAGCACCCCATAACCAAGTAGTAATACTTTCACCCACCAAGGGAATGGCGCTAAATAAATTTGTTATCACAGTAGCACCCCAAAAGCTCATTTGGCCCCAAGGTAATACATAACCCATGAAAGCTGCAGCCATCATTAATAGATAAATTAATATCCCTATAATCCATATAATTTCTCTTGGAGATTTGTACGAACCGTAAAACAAGGATCTAAAAATATGAATGTATACGGCTAAAAAAAACATAGATGCTCCATTGCTATGAATATATCTTATCAACCAACCATAATTAACATCTCGCATTATATGTTCGACACTTCCAAAAGCTAAATCAGCATGAGCAACATAATGCATTGCCAGAACTATTCCTGTAATTATCTGTGTCAGCAAACAAAATGTTAGTATGCCACCAAATGTCCACCAATAATTTAAATTTTTTGGCGTCGGATAATCTTTCAGATGAGAAACTAGAGATAATAAAGGCAGTCTATCATTAAACCATTTTCCTGCTTTTGATGTTGGTTGGTATTCGTGGTCGCTCATTATTTCATTAACCTATTTTAATAGTATTGTTGTCAACAAATTCATATTTTGGTATCTCCATATTTACTGGTGCTGGTCCTTTTCTAATTCTTCCAGACACATCATAGTGAGATCCATGGCATGGACAAAACCAGCCACCTTTATAATCTCCTTTATTAGAAAGTGGCACACAACCTAGGTGAGTGCATACTCCTAACATAACTAACCATTCATCTTTTCCCTCTTTAACCCTGTCCTCATCTTTTTGAGGGTCTTTTAACTCTTTTAAATTAACTGCCCTTGCCTCGTTAATTTCATCTTGAGTTCTTCTTTTTAAAAAAACTGGCTTACCTCTCCATAAAACTGTTATAGTGTTACCAGGTTCAACAGTGCTAACATCAACTTCTGTTGTTGCTAATGCCTGAACAGATTTATCCGGATTCATCTGATCAATAAACGGCCAAATAGTAGCACCTAGACCTACAGCACCTATTGTATATGTCGCTGTATAAAGAAAGTCTCTTCTGGTGGTTTTTTTGTTATCTGCCATATGATACTTTATAATGTATTTATTAAATAAAACTAATTAATTTGATTTTCTAGGGTCAGAATGACACATAAACTTGGTGATAATGATTAGCATTGCTTTATATAAACCCGATATCCCTCAAAATACAGCTGCAATAATAAGATTTGCATCTTGTTTTGGCATGAAGATTCATATTATTGAGCCTTGTTCTTTTAGTCTGGACGACAAAAGATTTACCAGGGTTGCTATGGACTACATGGATATCAACCATTTACACAGGTATAGCGATTTTAAAAATTTTAAAGACAACAATAAAAAATCAAGGATCATTTTGTTAACGACAAAATCTCCAATTTCTTATTTAGATTTTAAATTTAAGAAAAATGACATTTTACTTCTTGGAAGAGAAAGTAAGGGGGTGCCTAAGGAATTACATAGCTCTCTAAAATATAAACTTAAAATACCAATTAGTAAAAATACAAGATCATTGAATGTTGCTATATCTGGTGCAGTTGCATCCGCAGAGGCTTTGAGGCAAAATAATTTTTTATGAAAATTAACAACATTGAGGACAAAAAAAGAATTGTAGATAGTTGGTTCGACTATCTACAAAATCAAATAACCAGCCAATTTTTTGATTTGGAGACTAACTTATCAAAATCATCAAAAAAAATTTTTATAAATGAGTGGAAAAAAGATAATCCAAAGCAAGGTGGGGGAAAATCAATTCTTATGAAGGATGGAAAAATTTTTGATAAAGTTGGTATAAATAAATCTACTGTATCAGGAATTTTTAAAAAAAAATTTCGTAAAAATATTTTAGGTGCTGACAAAAATGGTAAATATTGGGCATCTGGAGTTTCAGTTGTAGCTCACATGAAAAACCCTCATATTCCAGCTTTGCATTTTAACACGAGGTTTATAGTAACGAGTGCAGAATGGTTTGGTGGTGGAATAGATGCAACTCCATGTATCCAAGATAAAAATGAAGCAGAGTTTTTTCATAAAAAATTAAAACAATTATGTATCAAAAATAAAAAAAATTACAGAAAATATAAGAATTGGTGTGACAAATATTTTTTTTTAGAACACCGAAATGAACCAAGAGGAATCGGTGGAATTTTTTTTGACTATGAAAAAAATAATTGGATAAAAAACTTTTGTTTTATTCGAGATGTTGGCCTAACATTTATAGAGCTAGCAAGAGATTTAATCTTAAGAAAAAATAAGAGATCCTGGACAAAATATGAAAAGGAAAAACAATTATTAAAAAGAGGAAGATACGTTGAATTTAACTTATTGTATGATAGAGGAACTAAGTTCGGTTTAAACTCTGGGGGAAATATAAAATCTATATTAATGTCATTACCCCCCGAAGCAAAATGGGAGTAGAATGGATAAGGAACCAATTACAATTTCTGGTCTAGAAAAATTAAAGAAAGAACTAGAAGAATTAAAAAATGTCCAAAGACCAAAAATAGTAACAGCTATTGCTGAGGCGAGATCTCATGGTGATCTAAAAGAAAATGCTGAATATCACGCTGCAAAAGAGCAACAATCACTTTTGGAAAGCCGAGTACTTGAAATTAATGATACAATAGCAAGAGCTAACGTGATAGACGTTACAAAAATAGAAAATGATGGAAAGGTTGTCTTTGGATCGTCTGTCTTCTTAAAGAATTTAGATTCATCTCAAAAATTAAATTACAAAATTGTGGGAAAGGATGAAGCAGATATTAAAAATAATTTAATTTATTTTAAAAGTCCTGTTGGAAAGGGATTGATTGGTAAAAATGTTGGTGACATGGTGACTATTAATACACCTTCAGGAGAAAAAAATTACGAAATTTTAAAAGTTGAATATATTTAAATTTTTTTAAATTTTGAGATTACAGAATTTATTTCATTTTCATTAATTTTAAAATTATCGTTAATCCACTTTTCCTCTATGAATTTAAGAATAACTCCAAGTTCTTTGCCTTCTTTTAAACCTTTATTCATTAAGTATTCCCCGTTGTAAGGAAATTTTGGAGTTTTAGTTTTTTGAATAATATTTAAAAATTCAATATTATTTTTTGCTTTTTCAGATTCCTTAAGTAAAAATAATATAATCATTATTTCTTTTCCGTAAATATAAATATTTTTTTTTAAATCTTTTTGAAAAAAATTTTTATTTTTTATTGAAGTTTCGTAACTTTTAGCAACTAGATTAAGTTTTTTAACAAAATTATTTGAAGGTCTATATTTATGGACAAAATATTCATGATTTTTCTTATCGTCCACAATCAATATTGCGGTTAATAAAAATATATCCTTTTTCAGTAGTTTTTTGAATTTATATAAATTTTCAAGTCTATTGAAGTATTTGAATTCTTGAAATATTATTTCAAAAATTTCTTTTAGGTTATTATTTTTGCAAATCTCAAAAAAATTACTTAAACTTAATATTTTATTAGCTTCGATTAATATTCTTTCTTTTGAAACTTTTGAAATTCCTTTAATATTTAAACGTATAGATCTCATTGTGGTGTTTTCAGGCTTATGATCATAATTAAGAGAAAATCTAACAAATCTTAAAATTCTTAAATAATCTTCTTGTATTCTTTTTTCTGGATCACCAATAAATTTGACTATATTATTATTTAAATCTTTAACGCCAAGCTGTGGGTCAAAAATTTTTCCCTTTTTATTAAGGTATATGGCATTTATAGTAAAATCTCTTCTCTCCGAGTCCTCTGTCCAATCCGTAGAAAATTCTACTTCTGCATGTCTTCCGTCCGTTTTTATATCTTTTCTTAAAGTGGTAAATTCATAATTTAAATTTTTTCCTTTGATTGTTATGGAACCATGATCAATACCGGTGTCAATTACTTTGAAATTTGTTTTTTCAAATTTTCGTTTTATTTCATTTGGAGTTAATATTGTAGCTAAATCAATATCATCAATGTCTTTATTTTTTAAATAATTTCTTACACAACCTCCTACAAACATAGCTACCTCTTCGGAGTTCTCATGATTTTTTTCAAGAATTTTAAAAATTTCTTTTAGTTCGCTCGACTTATAAAAAGGAATAAATTTTGATTTTAAAAATTTAAAAATATTTAATTTCAAAAGCATAATGCTCAATTTGGCTGGGGCACTAGGATTCGAACCTAGGATGGCGGTACCAAAAACCGCTGCCTTACCGCTTGGCTATGCCCCAATATTTATTTTGATATATCATAATTTTATTAAATTAAATAGTTTTTGTAATTGCATGCCAATAATTTGGAAATATTTTGTTTAAGTTTTTTGCCGCAAGGTAAGTTAACCTCTTATTTTGAAAAATTCCATAGCATACGGATCCAGAACCGGTCATTCTTGAGAAACAGCATCCTTTTTGATGTTGAAGATTTTTTAATATTTTGGTTACTTCAGGGTGCTCGTTTTCAACTATTTCTTGAAGATCATTTTTATCACTGGAAACATCTTTAAGAAATTTATCAATTTTTTTAAAATTTGAATAATTTAATCTAGAAAATTTGGATACTTTTTTTACTTTTGAATATGTTCTTTTAGTAGAACAATTTATATAAGGGTAGATAAGTAGTAAGTATAGATTAAAGTTTTTTTTGTAATTTATTATAGTGTTTAGATTTTTCTGAAATGCTTGTTTAAAGTGAAAAAGTTTAATATCGCTTCCAATTTTTTTTTCGATATTTTTTAAAATTTTTTTATCAATTTTTTTATTTTTCAAAATTTTCTTTAAAACAAAATATGAATTAGATGTACCACCTCCAAGACCTGAAAAAACAGGAATATTTTTTTTTACTTCAATGTCATAATAATTGACGACTTTTTTTGAATTTCTAAGTATTTTAAGAGTATCTAGAATTGTATTGTTATTTTTTTTTACTGCTTTGGAGAAGGGACCTTTAAAAATAATTTTATCTTTTTTCTTTTTGTTTTTTTTCATCTCAATTTGATCATGTAAATCTATTAGAATAGAATTTGTTTGAATATTATGTAGTCCAGAATTAAGTATTTTTCCTACATTTAGTGTAAGATTTATTTTCGCAAAAGATTTAATTTTCATTGATTAGTAATTGATATATCAGGTCCTGAAATAATTTTTTTATTAATTTTATTTTTCATATCTTTCTCTGTTTCTTCTAAATTTAAAACATAATTCCAGTAGTATCTTGCTTGTATTTTTTTATTATTAATCCACAATATATCTGCAAAATGATCATTTACTATTGGGTCTGACGGAAGAAGCTTCACTGCTTTTTGTAAATGTATTTCAGCTTCTTTGTAATTTTTTAATTTAAATAGTGCCCACCCTAGCGAGTCAATAATATATGGATCATCTTTCTTTAAGTTATCGGCCTTTCTTAACATGTCTAGAGATTTTTCAATTTTTTGATTTTTTTCTATCCAAGAGTATGCAAGGTAATTCAGAACGTATGCTTGGTCAGGTTTAGCATCTAAAGAATTTAAAAAATCTTTTTCTGCCTTATCCCATAAGCCTGTTCTTTCAAAAGAAATCCCCCTACCATCTGTCGCTTGAGGATAAAGAATATGATTTTTGTCAATTATTTTTAAAATTTCTGAATAATACTTTATAGCTTCTTCATACATTTTATTATTCTTGAGATAATTGGCAAATTCAATTTTTTGAAAAAGATTAGGATGATTAATTTGAGAGAAACTATTTTTTAAAATTTGAATAGCCTCATCTTTTTTACCCTCCTCTATTAAAAGATTAGCTATTTCTTTTGAAGCAAACCAATTATATGTATCACCTGATTTTTTTAGTTTTTTAAAAAGTTCTTTAGCGACTTTTGTGTTGCCGGTTAAAATATTATTTTCAGCATAAAGTACCTCGTGAGATACAAAGTTTGAATTTAAATATTTTGCTAGATTAATATAAAAATTTGAAATTGTGAAAAAATTTTGCGTAGATAAGGCATTGGAAACAATGTAAAAAAACTCTGAGAGAATATGAGATTTATTTTGACATTGAAAATTATTTTTAAAATTTGAATTATTTTTTAAATCTAATTGTAATTGGCTGATGAGGAGGTTTCTTGGTGAATTTTCTAATGATAAATTTATTATTTCATTGGCTTTGTCTATTTTATTTTTATTTATTAAATAATTTGCATAAAAGAAATTATATCTCAAAAAGTTAACATTATTATCATTAATTAATTTCTCATAAGAGAGATTTGTTGTTTTAGAGTCGTAAAAGCAGTCATAGAGTGTTTTTTGAATCTTTTTAATATTTTCAAAACGACTATCTATTAAACTTAAATCCTCTAAGGCTTCTTTGTAAGGAATGTTCTCCAAATTAGAGACATTGTAAGATATAATTGAAATGATTTTTTGAAGTGGATCTAGGCTTTTTCTTAATGAATTTTCCTGAAATGATTTTTTAGAATTGAGGTAATTTTTATTTTTTAAATGATAAACACCAATCAAAAGATCACTTTCAAAGTTGTTTAAATTTTTCTTAAGTAATTTTTTTGAATAAAGATATGCTTCTCTAAATTTGCCTAGATTGACTAATGAATAAAGGTAAATTTGAGAGTAAGTATAATGTTTATCCTCAAGACCATCGACATTTTTTAAATAATTGTAAGTTTTGCTGTAATCATTTTTATTTAAAGATAAAACCCCGGAGAGATAATTTGAAATATCATATCCATCAAATGACTTTTCTAAACTTTTTACGTGTATATTGAAAAAAATTATTATGAAAAATGTACTAAATAATATAAATTTAAGAATATAAAAAAAATTTTTCATATGAAAGTCAATAACAAGCTCTCTAAATTAATAAAATACTATAATTTAATCAATCATAATTTAATATTTAGTGAAAATGCTATTAACAGATGCAAAAAAAGAGATTTCAAAAATGAGACAAAAAATCTTACACAGCAATTAAACGACCTTGAAAGATCAATTTCTGAAATTAAAAATTGTTCTTTAAAAGATTATGCCACAAAAATGGTATTTTCAGATGGCAATCCGAACTCCAAAATTATGATAATAGGTGAAGGGCCTGGGGCAAATGAAGATAAAGAGGGATTGCCTTTTGTAGGTAGAGCTGGTCAATTGTTAGACAGAATGCTGAAATCTATAGATCTAGACAGAGATAACGTCTATATTACAAATGTTGTAAACTATAGACCTCCCGAAAATAGAAAGCCAACTGACGAAGAAATTAATAAATATTTACCATTTTTAAAACGCCATATTAATATTATTAAACCAAAAATATTACTACTACTAGGTAGCACTGCTTTAAATGCAATTTTAGGAAATGAAGTCGTTATCTCTAAAGCAAGAGGAAAATGGTATGAAAAAAAAATTGACAAAATAACTATTTCAATAATCGCTTCTTTTCACCCAGCTTTTTTAATGAGACAGCCTGAGCAGAAAAAACTTGCTTGGATTGATTTAAAAATGATAAGGCAAAAAATGAAAGATTCAGGTTTAAAAAAAATTGCCCTTAAATAGAAAAGTAGCAGGAGTTGATGAAGTTGGAAGAGGATGTATTGCAGGTCCAGTGGTTGCTGCAGCAGTAATCTTTAGAAAAAATATAAAATTAAACCCAATAAAAGACTCGAAAAAAATTTCATTTAAAAAAAGATTAGAAATTTCAGAATATATCAAGAAAAACTCTTTTTATGGCATTGGGATAGCTTCTGTAAGGGAGATTTTTCAACTTAATATCCTTAAAGCATCTTTACTAGCAATGAAAAGAGCCATAGTTAAATTATCCGTAAAACCTAATATAGTTCTTATTGATGGTATTTTTGCTCCTGAAGGTATTAAAAACTTTAAAACAATAGTTAAAGGTGACGAAAAAATTAAAGTTATTAGCGCGGCCTCAATTATTGCAAAATCATACAGAGACTTACTTATGATCCGTTTGTCAAAAAAATTTAGTGGTTATCATTGGAATAAAAATTTTGGCTACGGGACTAAACAACATTTGATTGGATTAAAAAAACGTGGAATTACTCCATTTCATAGAAAAAATTTTGGACCAGTATACAAGATGTTGTTAAAATAAATTTTACAGACACTAATTTCACTTTTTTTCACATAAAACAAATTGACTGAAGATTCAATTTAGAGTTGAATCTTAAAATGCAAAAACTTTTAAATAAAATATTCTATGGAAATTGCATTAAAAAAATAAAAAAAATACCAGATAAATCCTTCGATTTAGTTTTTGCAGATCCACCGTATAATCTTCAAATAGGTGAAAAGTTGACTAGACCTGACGCAAGCAAAGTGAATGGAGTTAATGATAGATGGGACCAATTTAACAGTTTCGAGCACTATGATAAATTTTGCAAAGAGTGGTTGATAGAGTGTAAAAGAATTTTGAAAGATAATGGAAGCATTTGGCTAATAGGGTCTTATCATAATATTTTTCGTTTAGGTTACCTTCTTCAGAATTTAAATTTCTGGATACTTAACGACATAATATGGCGAAAAAATAACCCAATGCCAAATTTTAAAGGAACTAGATTCACTAACGCTCACGAAACACTAATATGGGCTTCAAAGTCAAAAAAATCAAAATACACTTTTAACTATCAATCTCTTAAATGTTTTAACGATGATTTACAGATGAGATCTGACTGGCTTTTTCCTATTTGTAGTGGAAAGGAGAGGTTAAAACAAAAAGGTAAAAAAGTTCATTCGACGCAAAAACCAGAGGCGCTGCTACACAGAATTATTTTAGCTACAACAAATAAAGGAGATAACATATTTGACCCTTTTTTAGGGACTGGAACTACTGCAGTAGTAGCAAAAAAATTAGGTAGAAATTTTTGTGGAATTGAAAAAGATAAAAGATACTTTAAAGCAGCTAGTGAACGTATACGTAATACTCTTAAAATTGAAGATGATTATCTTGATACGATAGAAAATAATAAAAACAAACCTAGAATACCATTTGGTTCTTTGGTAGAATTAGGTATTTTAAAACCAGGGTCATTATTATTCGATCTTAAAAGGGGGGTTAACGCGAAAGTAATGGTTGATGGAAGTATTAAGCACAAAAAAATAGAGGGTTCAATTCACAAAATTGCTGCTAAAATTATCGGTGCTGAAAGTTGCAATGGTTGGACTTACTGGCATTGTAAAATCGGAAACTCAGTAGTTTTAATTGATGATCTAAGACAAAGATTGATTTCAAAATCAAATTAAGCTTTTAGATCAATTATAGACTTTTCCAAGATAGGATTTTAGAAACTTTTCATTTTTGACTAATTTTCTTAGCATAAAATTTCTAATTTTTTTAAAAAAATTACTTGATAAATGAAACGCAAAATAATTTATTTTTGACCTTTTTTTTATTGGTTTTATCTTTTTAAACCTTGTTTCATAATAAATGTCCTCAAAGTTTTTTATATTTTTATTCAGAAGGCTATACAATTCATAAGCACCCTCAATTGACTGTGCAGCCCCTTGCGCCATCGATGGGAGCATGGCATGGAGTGAGTCTCCTAAATAAAAGATTTTTTTATTAGGTGACTTGAAAAACTTATCATTCACATAAATTGGCCAAACCTCAAGTTGATTTATAAATAAATTTTTTAATTTTTTGCTTTGATTAAAAATATGTTTTTCTAAAAAATCTTTTGGGTCATCAATATTTTTTTGATTTGATCTAATTATACAAACTACATTTAATTCACCTTTTTGGTTAATAGGATAAGTTACTACATGTGATTTTGACCCCATAAATAATGATATATTATGACTATCGACTTCATTTACGTCTGAAGACTTAACAATTGACCTTATTGCAAAAGCTTTACTAAATTCTGGCAAAGGTGGTTTTTTTTCAATAATTTTTTTCGTATTAGAAAAAATTCCATCACAAACAAATAAATAATCAACTAAATCGTTTGTATTGTCTGTAAAATTAATTAATATTTTATCTTTCATCTCTGAAATTTTTTTTATCTCTTTATTAAATTTTAAATTTTCCTTAAAAAGTTTTTCTCGCAGGAATTCTACTAAAACAGATCTTCTAAGGGTTGTATATTTATTATTTTTTGTATTGAACTTGGTCAGGTCTAAGTCACAAATTTTATTATTAGCGATAGAAAAAAAATTTAATTTTTGTGGGTGATACATTTTTTTTTTATCAATTAAATCGAAATCCAGATCTCTCAAAATTGAGATACAATTTACTGATAATTGAATTCCGTATCCCTCTTTTATTACAAGACCATCTTCTCGTTCATAAATCTTAAAACTAATCTGTGAGTTTTTCTTTAGTAAGTTACCTAAAGTTAACCCTGCTATACCAGAACCTATAATTGCAATTTTTTTTTTCATTATAAAATTTTCTCAATTTTATTTAAAATTTTTTTTGTAAATGATGGAATCATTTCATTTTTATTATTTATATTATACCATTTAAAATCTCCAGGAATTTTTTTTGTGAATTTGTAATATAGATTAATATTAAATTTTTTATTAGAAATGTTTTGATTATAGTTTAAAAGTAAATTCCATTCTTTACTTAGATTTTTTTGTCTTATTTTTATTTCAGGTAAAACAAAATTTTTTAAAAAACCAACATTGCTTTTTTTTGTTAATCCAATTTGTTTTTTTTTATTTAAATAACAGAATACATTAATTTTTTTGTTTTTAATATTTTTCCTTAAATTTACCTTTTTAAGTTTTTTACTTTTAAAGTAATTACATTTTTTTTTTATTTTACAACTATTACACTCAGGGTTTTTTGGTTTACAAATAATAGCACCAAACTCCATAAATGCCTCAACAACATCAGAATTTCTTTTTTTTATAAAAATTTTTTTTTTATTCAACTTTATTAATTTTTCAAAATTAATTTCTGTTTCTTCCGTGTTAAGTATTCTTGAAAATACTCTTCTTACGTTTCCATCTACTGCTAATGTTGGCTTGTCATGGATGAATGCTAAAAGAGCATTGGCAGTATACGTTCCAACACCAGGCAACTTTTTAACTTCATCTAGTGAGTCGGGTAACTCATATTTTATTTTAGCCAGATGTTTTGAAGATTTGAGTAAATTTTTTGCTCTACGATAATATCCAAGGCCCTCCCAAAGTTTTAAGATTGCTCTTTCTTGAGCTTGTGACAAAGATTTTAAAGTTGGGTAATGTTTTAAAAACTTTGAAAAATAAGGTAGCACAGTTTTTACTTGGGTTTGTTGCAACATAAACTCACTCAATAGTCTATAATAAAGCTTATGCTTGTGGTTTTTATCAACACGCCAAGGTAGCATGCGCTTGTTATTATCATACCAAGCTAAAATGTTTTTTGTTAAATTAAAATTTATATGCATAAAAAAAAAAATATTAAAACTAATAATTACTTACAAGGATTAAGACCTATTTCTAATACTATTCCAAGAGGTCTTCGAGGAATTCTTAAAAAAGGTGGCCATAATTTTTCCAACGTTGTTGATAATTGGAACACAATTGTGGGAAAAAAAATTTCAGATAATTGTTACCCAATAAAAATAAATGCTTCAAAACATGTAGAAAATGGAGTTTTAACTTTAATGGTAAAGCATGGTAAGGAGACAGAAATTGAGTATGAGAGAATGAATATCATTGATAAAATAAATTCTTTTTTTGGATATAGGTACATAAAAGCAATCAAGTTAAATATTATAAATCAATTAAACAATAATACAGAAAAGTTTATCAATAAGAAAAATTTAGAGAAAAAATTTGAAATTAACGAAATAAAAGATCATGAACTTAAAAAAAACTTACAAACATTGATAAAAGCTTACAATGAAAAGAAAAGTTAAATTTATATTCTCATTTGTTATATTAATCTTGCTCTGTTTTAAAAATATATATGCTAAGGAGCTAAATATTTTATCAAAAGGTGAAGAAACAGCTAAGGTTACAATAAAAATTTTTTCTTCATTAACTTGCCCTTATTGTGCTGACTTTCACTTAAATATTTTAAAAAATTTAGAAAAGGACTTTCTTAAAAATAAAACTTTAAAAATCGAACATCATGCTTTTCCTTTGGATTTAGCTGCTTTGAATGCTGAAAAAATTGTGAGATGTGGAAATAATATGAATACTAAGTTTAAGTTGCTGGATATAATTTATGAAAAACAGAAACAGTGGGCTGTGGGTACAGATATTAATAAAATAAATGACTCTTTATTGGCAATTGGTAAAAGTTTAAATTTAGAGGAAAACAAATTAAAATCGTGTTTAGCAGACGAAGGTCTACAGGATGAAATATTAAATGAGAGAATTAATGCGCAAAAAAAATATAATATAGATTCTACCCCAACAATTTATATAAATGAAAAAAAATATAAAGGTAAATTTGATTTTGTTTCAATTAAAAAATATATTGAAAAAATATAAAATTTATGAAATTTAAAAGATTAGATATAATCGGATTTAAATCCTTTTTTGAAAAAACAACCTTTCACATTAAAGAGGGATTAACTGGAATTGTTGGTCCTAATGGTTGTGGGAAATCAAATATCGTTGAAGCTTTAAGATGGTGTATGGGTGAAACATCTGCCAAAAGTATGAGAGGTTCAGGAATGGAAGATGTAATATTTTCTGGAACTTCTAATAGACCTGAAAAAAATATTGCTGAAGTTTCTATAGCTGTAGAAAATGAAGATAGTCATGGTCAGTTCAAAGGTTTCGATGAAATAATTGTCAGAAGGAAAATTGAAAGAGACAAGGGCTCAAAATATTTTATAAATGACAAAGAGATAAGAGCCAGAGATGCACAAACTTTTTTTGCGGATCTATCAACTGGAGCTCACTCCCCATCACTTATAAGTCAAGGAAAAATTGGGCAACTTGTTACTGCCAAACCTGTAGATAGACGATCTGTGCTTGAGGAGGCTGCCGGTATATCTGGAATTCATGCTAGAAGGCATGAAGCAGAAGTTAGATTGAATGCAGCGGAAAATAATCTTAAAAGAGCAGATGAATTAAAAAGACAACAAGAGAAGCAGCTCGATAATCTAAAAAAACAAGCAGAAGAAGCAACAAAATATAAATTAATTTCAAAAGAAATTAGAAAAATTGAAGCTGGATTGTATTACTTAAAATTTAATGAAATTAATAAAGAAGAAAAAATGTTAAAAGAAAAACTTGGTGAGCAAGAGGATGAGCTAAGTGCTATTAATTTAGACTTAAACCACAACAATACCATTTTAGAAAATGAAAATTTAAAGTTGTCACCATTAAGAGACAAAAAAATGGAAAGTTTAGCTAAACTACAAAAAATTAATTTGGAAATGACAAACCTTGAAAATGAGGAGAAAAGACTGGGAGAGACACAAAATAAATTAAAAAAATTATTGGATACGGTTAACACAGATTTAGATAGAGAACGTACTATTTCAATGGACTCATCTTTGAACGAAAAGAGAATTCTCCAAGAGAAAGAGGAACTTCTTAAAACTGAGAAAGAGCTTTACGAAATAGAAAACAAGTCACTCCAAGATCTTAAGTTTAACAAAGAGAAACTTAACAAAAACAAATCAAAATTATATGAGTTAATAGATTTAATAGAAGATTTTGTTGAAAAAAAAGAGCCAATCTCAAAAAGTTTATTGGGTGATTTAAAATCAATAATTGAAGAAATCACGTTATCACAAGAAGATTACGCAACATCATTTGGAAAAAATGAGACTATAAAAGGTGATGCTATTAAAAGAAAAGAAAGAATAAAAAATATAGACCTTGAACTCGAGAATTGGAAAAATTTAAAGATTAATTCAGATAAAATGATAGCCGAACTTAACGACAGAAAAGAAAAAATCCAAATTGAGATAAATGAAAATCAGAGAAACCCACAGAAAATAGCTACTCAAAAAGGTCAAAATATTCAAAATTTAGAGAATACAAAAAAAAGAAATGAGGAACTTGCAGAAGAGTTAGTAGAGGCAGAGAAAAAATACAATTTAATAAATCAAAATATTAAAGAAATAAGCGAAAAACTTTCATTCCTCAGGGAGAATAAAGCAAGGAACGAAGCCACTATTGAAGGAATTGATAATAGAAAAAAAGACTTAATATATTCAATGAAGAATGAACTCGGAATTGACAACGAAAATATTCTTCTTTCTATTTCTGATTTGAATGAAGTTAGTGAAATTGATTTTCCTAGCGCAGAGGCACAACAAGAAAAAATTATTAAAATAAAAAAAGATAGGGAAGCTCTAGGATCTGTAAATTTGAGAGCAGATGAAGAAACCAAAAAATATGAAGAGGAAATTAAAAAAATGGAATCTGATAGGGACGATTTATACTCAGCCATAGTAAAACTTAAAACAAGCATAGATGAGCTAAATCAAAGGGGAAGAGAAAGAATGCTTGAAGCTTTTGAGAAAATAAATAGAAAATTTAATGATGTTTATACAAAGTTATTTAGTGGCGGAAGTGCTAAACTTGAATTAGTAGACTCTGACGATCCGTTAGAGGCTGGGTTGGAAATGCTAGTCTCCCCTCCAGGAAAAAGACTTCAATCAATATCTTTGCTGTCAGGTGGAGAACAAGCCTTAACTGCTTTGTCACTAATATTTGCAGTATTTTTAGTTAATCCTTCACCTATTTGCGTATTAGACGAAGTAGATGCACCCCTAGATGATGCTAACGTAACTAGATTTTGTTCTCTACTTGACGAGCTTACCAAAATTACTCAGACAAAATTCATTATAATAACTCATCACGCTTTAACAATGTCAAAAATGCATCGATTGTACGGTATAACAATGCCAGAAAAAGGTATTAGCCAACTTGTTGCTGTAGATTTGCAAAAAGCAGAAGATTTGGTCGCATAAATTATCAATGGGAGAAAAAAAAGATTTTCAAACTCGCCTAGAAATTGAAAAGGAAAAATTAAATCATAAGGAAGATAAAAATAAGGCAAATAGAGGTTTATTTTTTGGTAATGCATTCAGATTGGGCACGGAACTTGTCGCAGCTGTCGCAGTAGGAACAATTATTGGGTTTATTTTAGATAATTGGTTTGATACTAAACCATTATTTATTTTAATTTTCTTTTTTGTAGGTTTTGCAGCCGGGATTTTAAATGTTGTAAGAACTGCTAAAGAAATGCAAAAGTAAAACTACTATCAGGTTTAATATGGCTGGAAATCCAATGACACAATTTAAGGTCTATAAAATAGGCCCGGAAATAAAGTTTGGTAATATTGATTTATCTTTTACAAACTCTAGCCTTTTTATGATAATTAGCGCAGCGATAATTTGTTTATTTTTATATTTTTCAACCAAAGAGAGGAAAATTATACCAGGAAAACTTCAATTGATTTCAGAAATGCTATTTAATTTTATTGCTAAAATGATTAGTGATACCGCTGGATCCAAAGCTAAGCCTTATTTTCCTTTTATATTTAGTCTTTTCGTATTTGTTTTAATATGTAACATGGTTGGAATGTTGCCTTACTCTTTTACCGTCACAAGTCATATAATCGTAACCTTAATAATGGCTTTATTTATTTTTTTTGCTGTTACAGTGATCGGTTTTTTAAAACATGGTTTTAAATATTTATCAATATTTGTACCTAGCGGAGTACCAGTAGTGCTTTTACCTTTAATTACTGTTATAGAAATTATATCTTACTTAAGCAGACCTGTAAGTTTGTCTGTAAGATTATTTGCAAATATGATGGCTGGTCACACTATGTTAAAAGTATTTGGAGGATTTGTGATTAGTTTAGGTTTATTAGGTGGTTGGTTACCGCTTAGTTTTTCGGTTGCATTAACAGGCTTAGAAATATTAGTGGCATTTCTTCAAGCTTATGTTTTTGCAATATTAACCTGTATCTACTTAAATGATGCATTAAATTTACACCATTAATAAAAAGGAGGAAAAATGGAGTTAGAAGCAGCAAAGATGATAGGAGCAGGACTTGCGGCAATAGCATTAGCTGGTGCCGGAGTTGGTATCGGAATTATTTTCGGTAATTACCTATCGGGAGCAATGAGAAATCCTTCTGCAGCACAAAAACAATTCCCTAATTTACTATTAGGATTTGCATTAGCAGAAGCAACTGGTTTGTTTGGATTGGTTGTGGCTTTAATTATATTATTTGCTTTTTAGATAATAAATGAAGTTTATAATATTTACGTTGTCAGCTTATTTAGTTGACGAGACTTATTTGTTAGCAGCTGAGGCTGGTATGCCTCAGCTCGACCCAAAATATTGGTTCTCACAAGGTTTTTGGTTAATTATTACCTTTGTAATGCTTTACATTTTAGTTGCAAAATTATTTATACCCAAAATAAAAAATAATATTGATGATCGAGAGCGAAAAATTAAAGACGATTTGGAAAAAGCAAAATCATACAAAGAAAATTCTGAAATTAAAAATAAAGAATATGAACAGGTTATAGAGAAATCTAAAAAGGAAATTTCAAAAATGATTTATGATACGAGAAAAAAATTAGAGAAAGATATTCAAAATAAGAAACAAGTAATTGAAAAACAAATTAACGACGAAATTAAAAAAACAGAAAATGAAATAAAAATTCTTAAACAAAATTCTCTTTCATCTATTGAAAAAATTTCAGAGGAATTAACATCAAAAATAGTTCACGAAATTACTGGTGAGCAGCTTAATCAAAGTAGTGTTAAAGCTATGGTTTCTGAAGTAACAAAAAAAAATTTTAACAAAATTATATCATGATAGATGCAACATTTTGGGTAGCAGTTTCATTTGTAATTTTTATTGGTCTATTGTTGTATTTTAACGTACCGGTCAAAATTAAAAATGTTTTAAATGATAGTATTAAAAGAATAAAAATTCAAATTGAAGATGCGGAAAAATTAAAAGACGAAGCGAACAATCTACTTAGCGATAGCGAGAAAAAGTTAAGTAATGCAAAAACCGAAATAAAAACCATGACTAATAAAGCGAACGATGACATGGAAAAATTAATTTTAAAAACTAATGCTGAATTTCATAAGATTATGGAAAATAGAAAAAAAGGTGCAGAACAAAGGATCGCTCAAATGAAACAACAAGCTATTAAAGATATCAAAGCAGCTTCAGTAAAAATATCTATTACTTCGGTAGAGAATTTGCTTAAAAATTCTGTTGACAAAAACAAATTGGATAAAATTTATCAAGATAGTATTGAAGAAACAAAGTTAGCCCTAAAACAAAAATCTAGTTAAGATAGGCCATAGAAATGGCAAAAAAAATTATTGTTATAGGTTCTGGGTTTGGGGGATTGGCTGCATCACTTAGGTTGAAAGCCAAAGATTACGACGTTACTCTATTAGAAAAACATTCAGATTTAGGTGGCAGAGCAAGAGTATTTAAAAAAGGAAATTTTATCTATGATGGAGGTCCGACTGTAATAACCGCTCCTTATCTTTTTGAAGAATTATTTTCTCTATTTAATAAAAGAATGAATGACTATGTTAAAATAGTACCATTAGATTTATGGTACCGTTTTGTGTTCAGCAATGGACAAACTTTTGATTACTCTGGTAATGAAAAGTCTATGGAAAAAGAAGTCAAAAAGTTTTCAGACAAGGATTTCGAGGGATACAATAATTTAGTAAATTTTACTGAAAAAATTTTTAATAAGGGTTTTACAGATTTATCGGACAAACCGTTTAATAATATTACTTTTATGCTAAAACAGATTCCATCTTTATTAAGTTTAAAAAGTTATAAATCTGTTTATCAATTAGTTTCAAATTATATTTCAAATGAAAAACTAAGAAGAGTATTTAGCATGCATCCTCTGTTAGTTGGTGGCAATCCTTTTACGACAACCTCAATTTATACCTTGATTTTATTTTTAGAAAAAAAATGGGGTATTCATTATTCAATGGGTGGCACAGGAAATGTAGTTTCGGCCTTAGAAAAACTAATGCAAGAAGAAAATATAGAAATTATTAAAGATGCTGAAGTAACTGAAATAATTTCAAGCAATAAAAAAGTTAGAGGTGTAAAAATAAATAATTCTAAAGTAATAAATTGTGACTATATTATTTGTAACTCCGATCCTCCAAATGTTTATAAAAATTTAATTAAATCAGAAAATAATTACAATTTTTTGTTTAAACAAAAAATGAAAAGAATGGATTATTCAATGGGATTATTTGTTTATTATTTTGGATCCAAAAAACAATACAACAATGTGGCGCATCACACTATTTATTTTGGTGAGTCTTATGAAAAACATTTAGATAAGATTTTTGAGAAAAAAGTTCTGTCTGAGGATATTAGTTATTATTTGCACAGACCTTCAGCTACGGATCCTAATATGTCGCCAAAAAATCAAGATGCGTTTTATGTTTTAGTTCCAGTTCCAAATAATTTATCTAATATAAACTGGTCTGAGGAAGGTGAAAAATTTAAAAATCTTATATTAAATAAAATGGATAAGTCAGTGCTTCCAGGGATAAAAGAAAATGTTGTTAGTGATTTTTATTTAACCCCCGATTACTTCGAAAAAGACTTAGCAACATTACATGGATCAGGATTTTCAATACAACCAAAATTCTCCCAATCAGCTTATTTTAGGTTTCACAATCAATCAGAGGTTTTTAATAATTTATACTTTGTGGGAGCTGGAACACATCCGGGAGCAGGAATGCCAGGAGTCCTCTCATCTGCTAAGGTATTGGATAGACTATTCTGATGGAAAATTTAATAAAAAAACATGCAAAATCTTTTTACTGGGCGAGTTTTTTTTTATCTAAACCAGTATTTGATAAATGTTCATCTCTATATAATTTTTGTAGAACTTTAGATGATATAGTTGACGACGATAAAAAACTTGAAATTAAAAAAGAAAATTTTTTTAAGTTCAAAAAAAATTTCATAAATAAAGTTAACGATAACCCCATAACCAAAGAAATGTGGTCTATAATAGATAGAGAGGGAATTTCTAAACAGGTAGTTATGGACTTATTCGACGGAGTTGAAATGGACTTGGAAGAAAAGGTAAATATTAAATCTAAAAAGGAATTGTTAATATATTCCTATAGAGTAGCAGGAACAGTTGGTTTGATGATGTCAAAAATTCTTAAAGTAAATAATAGAGAAGCTTTGAAAGGTGCTATTGATCTTGGAATAGCAATGCAACTTACGAATATCGCACGTGATGTTTGTGAAGACAAAGCACGCAATAGGCAATATGTTAAACATGAATTTTCTTCAATCAAAGAAATAATTTATGAGTCTCAGATATTTTATGACAAATCATTTCGCTCAATTGGTAGTATTCCTATAAAATCTAGATTTTCAGTAATTGTAGCTAGGCGTGTTTACAGAAAAATTGGAGATAATATCCTCAAACAAAAAAATATTGAGAACTATAATAAAGCAGGAAAAATATATGTACCAGTTTATGAAAAGATTATTCAGACTTTTTTGTCCTTTTTTGACTTTATTAAATTATTATTTATTAAAGAATTAAGTTACGAAAATCATGCAAATCATACTATTCTTGAAAAGGAAATAAATATAAATGAAAAAATTTGACTTCGTGATAGTTGGTGGTGGATGTGCTGGATTGTCTCTAGCATATGAACTCGAAATAAATTACAGGTTAAAAAACAAAACTCTTGCAATTATTGAAAGTCGTAAAGAATATAAAAGAGATAAAACATGGTCCTTCTGGAAAGTTTTTGATCATAATTTTGATGATTGTGTAATTAAAAGTTGGAACAATTTTTCAATCAATACTTCAGAAAATTCTCACAAATTGACAAATAAAAAATTTCCTTATCAAAGTGTCGATAGTGGTAAATTTTATAATAAAATAAAATCTAAGCTTTCTGCAAATTCAAATATAAGTTTTTATAAAAATCTAAAAGAAATCAACTCAGAAAATTCAATAATTTTTAATAGTGTTTTTGAAAAAGAAATTGATAAATCTAAACTGTGGCAACACTTTCAAGGTATTGAGATAGAGACACCGGAGAAAATTTTTGATGAGGAAATAATAAATTTAATGGATTTTAATTGTGATCAGAGAAAAGAAGTACATTTTTTCTACACATTGCCATTTAGTAAAAACAAAGCTTTAGTTGAAACAACTTGGTTATCGGATTTAGAAGATCAGAGTCTTATGGACTATGACAGACAATTAGAAAATTACATTAAAAATAATCTAGGTATTAAAAACTATAAAATAAATTTTACTGAAAAAGGCGCTATTCCACTTTTTTACCCTTCTTTAAAAAATAAAAATGGTAAAGTGATTAATATTGGATCAGCTGGAGGGATGACCCGGCTAAGTACAGGATATACTTTTTTAAATATTCAAGAGCATAGTAAGTATATTGTAAAAAATATTGATAAAATTGATGAAATAAAAAAATTTAACTTAGGAAAAAAATATAAATTTTTAGATAAAGTGTTCCTTAAAGTCTTAAGGAAACATCCTGATAAGATGCCTAAAATATTTTTCAATATGTTCAAAACTTCCTCAAATACAATTATAAAATTTTTGTCGAATAAAAGTAATATAATTGAAGATATTAACATTATAAGCAAAATGCCAAAATTTATTTTTTTTAAGGCATTATTTAATTAATGGAAAAAATAAACTTTAAACATTCAATTATTTTTTTTAATTTTTGTATTTTGGTAAGTCCAATTTATCTTATAATAAATTTCGAACCAGTAATTTATTGTTTGATTTTGATTTTAATTTTAGGGATTTCCCATGGAGCGTTAGATAATATCAAAGGGGCAAAACTTTTAAAATTGTTTGGATATAGAAGTACAATTTCTTTTTATCTTAGTTACATATTAATTTCATCATCAATTATAATATTCTGGTTAATTTTTCCAAATACAGTTTTACTATTATTTTTAGTTGTCGCAGCCTACCATTTTGGAAAAGAAGACACGGTATTTTCTTTTAAAGGAAAATTTCTTATATCAGAGTTTTTATTCTTCTTAAAAGGTTCAGCCGTAATTATAGCGCCATTATTGTTAAAGAGAGAGGAAACAAATGAAATATTTAAAATTCTTAATTTTAATGTCTTTGAAGCACAATTTTTTAAAAACGAATTTTTAATTTCTATGTTGTGTTTAAGTTTTTTGTCCTCTTTGTATATTTCGAAAAAAGAAACATTAGACCTAAAAGGTATCATGATTATGGACTTTTTTTCTTTAATAATATTAAATCTTTTTTTGTCACCTATTTTAGCTTTCACACTTTATTTTTGTTTTCTTCACTCTATAAGGCATTCGATTTCTCTTATTTTTGAACTTGATAAATCTTTCAAATCAGGGCTTAGAAAATTCATAAAAAAAGCCATTCCATTAACTATTATTACTGTAGTAATATTTTTATTAGCAGTATTTTTTTTAAATAATTTTTATATGCTTGATGAGGCTATTTATAAGGTCATTTTTATTGGTTTGGCGTCGCTTACTTTTCCGCATATATTGTTAGAATATCTTTTAGAAAAAAATGAAAAAAGAACTTAAAATTTATTTAGCATCGCCAAGGGGGTTCTGTGCTGGAGTTAAAAGAGCAATAGATATTGTTGAAAAATCAATCAGTAAATTTGGATCTCCAGTATATGTTAGGCACGAAATAGTTCATAATAAACAAGTTGTAGAGGAGTTAAAACAAAAAGGAGCAATTTTTGTAGATGAATTATCTGATATCAAGGATGGAAAAAGACCAGTAATTTTCTCAGCTCATGGAGTTCCGAAATCTGTGCCAGAGGAAGCCAAACTAAAAAATTTATCCTTTGTAGACGCTACTTGTCCACTTGTATCTAAAGTCCATAGAGAGTCTGAGCAATTAAATAAAAATGGTTTTGAAATATTACTTATTGGCCACAAGAACCATCCTGAAGTGGTAGGTACTATGGGTCAACTCCCTAAGGACTCTATCAAATTAATCGAAACCAAAAAAGACGCTGAAGCTTTGAATGTTAATGACTTTAAAAAACCTTTAGCCTATATTACTCAAACTACGCTCTCAGTAGATGATACAGCGGAAATTATTAATTGCCTTAAGAGGAAATTTCCAAAAATTAAAGGTCCAGTTAAAGAGGATATTTGTTATGCGACAACCAATAGGCAATTGGCTGTGAAAAAGATAGCCTCAAAGTGTGATATGTTTTTTGTCGTTGGAAGCCGAAATTCTTCTAACTCAGTAAGGTTGGTTGAAGTTGCAAAAAAAGCAGGATGTAAGAATTCTCAATTAATGCACTCAGAAAAGGAGATACCCCTCAAAGACATTGATAAATCTGATACGATTGGAATATCGTCTGGTGCATCTGCTCCTGAAAAATTAGTGCAAACATTGCTTAATAATATAAAAAAAGATAGGAAAGTTTCCATTGAAGAAGTGGTAGTCGCAGAAGAGAAAGTTGTTTTTAAATTACCAAAAGAGCTTAACTAATGGCTGTCTATACAAAGTTAAACCATAACAAAATAGAAGAAATTCTATCTAATTATAGTTTGGGAAAATTAAATCAGTTTAAAGGTATTGAGGAAGGAATAGAAAATTCAAACTATTTTTTATCGGTTGGGAAGAAAAAATTTATCCTCACTGTCTATGAAAAAAGAGTAAAATCAGAAGATCTTCCTTTTTTTTCAAACTTAATGTCTTCACTTAATAAATCAAATTTTAAATGTCCTGCTCCAATAATCAATAATCAAAACGAAACAATTACGGATTTTGAAGGAAAAAAATTAATGATAGTCTCTTTTCTTGAAGGCAAAGCAAAACAAAGTTTGTCTCCCCTTAATTGTAAATCTGTCGGTATTGAAGTTGCAAATATGCATAAAATTACAAGTAATTTTAAGTTTAAAAGGGATAACGATCTTTCTGTAAAGTCATGGAGAACTTTGTTTAACAGTGTAAAAGATAAATGTTCAAAAATTCATAAAGATCTTCCAAAATTAATAGAGGAAAATCTTGGTGATGTAGAAAAAAATTGGCCGGTAAATTTACCTCGAGGAATTATCCACGCTGATCTTTTTCATGATAATATCTTTTTCATAAAAGATAAATTTAGTGGCATTATCGATTTTTATTTCTCTTGTGAAGATTTTTTGGCTTTTGAAATAGCAATTTGTTTTAACGCTCTTTGTTTTGATGGATTAAAAGAAAATTTAAGTTTTAACGTTACAAAAGCAAAAAATTTTATTGATGGATATACTTCAATAAGAAAACTTAGTGATGAGGAAAAAAATAATATAAAGGTATTATCTCAAGGAGCCGCATTAAGGTTTTTGCTAACAAGAGTGTTTGATGCGATTAACAAAGTTGAGGGGGCAATTGTTAAAATTAAAGATCCAGTAGAATATTTAAAAAGGCTAGAATTTCATAAGAATTCAAAAAATTATGAGGATTATTTTTTTTAATGAAATTAAAAATTTATACTGATGGTGCTTGCTCAGGAAATCCTGGAAAAGGAGGTTGGGCTGCAATCATATTAGACGACTCAAATCAATCAAGCATCTCTGGAAGTGAAAGTAATACAACTAACAATAGGATGGAATTAATGGCTCCAATTATGGCATTAAAAAAAATTAAAAAGAAATCTGAGATTACAATCTTTACAGACTCAAAATACGTAAAAAATGGAATTACTGATTGGATAAAAAAATGGAAAAAAAATAATTGGAAAAACTCAAATAAGAAACCAGTAAAAAATAAAGATCTTTGGATTAAATTGGACAATTCTTGTTTAAAACATAAAATTATTTGGAAATGGGTTAAAGCTCATGCTGGAAATAAATATAATAATCTGGCTGATGAATTGGCAGTATCAGAAACTAAATAGACTTTAAAAAGTTCTCTGCAGCAGATAGCTCGCAAGTAGCAGTTTCTTTTTCTTCCTCTACTTTTTTAACTTCACCATCCTCTACAAGCATAGTGTATCTATTTGATCTTATTCCTAATCCTTTTTCAGATTTGTCCACCTCCGCTCCAATAGCTTTTGTAAATTTTAGAAAAGGGTCGCCAGCCATAAAAATTTTTGTTCCAGAATTTTGATTTTCTCCCCAAGCCTTCATAACATTAGGATCATTCACAGCAATACATACGATTTTTGAAATTCCTTTTTTAATAGCTAGTTCATAATTTTTTATGTACCCAGGCAAATGAAGAGCCGAACAAGTTTTGGTAAAGGCTCCCGGCATACCTAAAATTATAGTCTTATTTTCACACAAATCTAAAATATCAATTTTTTTAACATTGTTACTTTGATCAAGATAAAATAGTTCAGAACTAGGTAATTTGTCTCCAGCTTTTATTTTCATTATATTTTTTCCCTAATATATTTTTTTAAATCTTCAAGTTTATTATCAATTATTTCGAATTTTTCAATTTTTTTAGACAAATCTGAAAACTGTTTTGGTGGAACAACATTTTTTCCTATTGCTAATTTAATTGTTTCTAAAAATTTGTAAGGATGGGCTGTGCCCAATACTACCGTTTTTGAATTATTTTTAACTTTGTATGCAGCGCCTAAAGCTGTCGCTGTGTGTGGGTCTAAGATAAATCCATAATTTATAAAAAAATCTTTAATGACTCTTAAAGTATCTGCATCATTTATTTTTTCTGCAGAAAAATTTTCTCTAATTTTTTTCAATTCATCTTTTTCTAATTTAAAAAAACCATTTTCTTTTAGATTTTGCATTGATTTTGCAACTTTTTGATCATCATTGCTCAGCACATCAAACAATAGTCTTTCAAAATTACTTGCAACTTGAATATCCATGCTCGGAGAAAGAGACGGTTTGACTTTGGAAGGTCGATATTCTCCTGAATTTATAACTCTACATAAAATATCATTTTCATTAGTGGCTACTATTAGCTTGTCTACGGGTAACCCCATTTTTTTTGCAATATAACCCGCATATACATCTCCGAAATTTCCAGTTGGAACAGAAAAATTTACTTTTGAAGAAATTTTAAAATATGCGTAAAAATAATAAACAATCTGACAAATAATTCTTGCCCAATTTATTGAATTGACACCTGACATATTTATTTTTTCTCTAAATTGTTCATCATTAAACATTTGTTTAACAATATTTTGACAATCATCAAAATTACCTTTCACAGCTATATTAAAAATATTATTTGAGTCACATGTGGTCATTATTTTTCGTTGAATATTAGAAATTTTTTTATGAGGGTGTAGGACAAATAAATTTATATTTTTTTTATCTCGTAAAGCAGCTATTGCTGCTGAGCCAGTATCTCCTGAAGTTGCTACAACTATATTAATAGTTTTTTGGTTTAAGCCAAGTTCACTATACATTAGACCTAAAACTTGCATGGCTATATCTTTAAAAGCTAAAGTTGGCCCGTGGTAAAGTTCAAGTAAATTTATATCGTCTATTTTTTTCATCTCAACCACATCTGATATTTCAAAATTTGAGTAAGCTTTTTCTACAATTGATTTGACTTTATTTTTATCCAGGTTTGGGTAACAAAAAATTGAAATAATTTCTGTAGCAAGTTCGTTATATTTTAGTTTGCCTAATTTATTTAATTCATCTTTGCTAAATTTTTTAATTTTCTCAGGTAAAAACAAACCACCATCTGGAGCTAATCCTCTTAAAAAAATACTACCAAAATCAAGATTCAATTGTTTATTTCTTGTGCTTATATAATTCATTGTTTTTTTCTAAAGTATAAAAAATATAATAAAATAGTAAGTGCTAGAGAATACCATGTTAAAGCGTATTTGAGGTGATTGTTTGACAAATTGGCTTTAATTTTTTTTGGAAGTGGAGAATTTTCAATGTTTCCCTCTAAAATCACAGTGTGATTGCTAAAGATCAAACCTGTGTACTGTTTCAGATCATTCAGATTTACTGAAAACCAAATATTGTTTTTAATATCATTATTTGGTTTAAAAATATTTGGTTTAGATATCTTTTTTATAATTCCTTTTATTTGATTTTCTTTGAAATTATTTATCTTAAGATCATTCTTAAACTTTTTTTCAATCCATCCTCTATTTATTAAAACATATTCGTTTGCTGTAGTTAACATAGGTGTAACTACGTCATAACCTGGTTTTCCTTTATCGTTTAAACTATAGAGAAAAATTTGTTTGTCGTAGAGGAATTTACCTTGAAGTTTTACTCTTTGGTAATTTACATCAATTGATTTTGAGTAATTTACTGGAGTAGATTTCAAACCAATTTCAATTTTACTAATTAAATCAAGTTTCCACTGTAATCTGTATAATTGCCAAGTACCAAGAGAGCAAAGCAGAGTGATAAAAAAAATTACAAATAAATTAAATAAAGTCTTTTTCAACTTTTTTTAACTTCCCCAAATGTAAATTGCTGCAAATAAAAATAACCATACAACATCAACAAAATGCCAATACCATGCAGCCGCTTCAAAACCAAAGTGGTGGTCAGGTTTAAAATGACCTTTCATTGATCGATACAAACATACTGCTAGGAAAATTGTGCCTATTATAACATGAAATCCATGAAACCCAGTGGCCATATAAAAAGTAGATCCGTATATGTTTTGAGAAATAGTAAAAGTTGCATGATGATATTCGTATGCTTGAAAACATGAAAAAATAAATCCTAAAAACACAGTAGCTATTAATCCATTTACTAAACCTTTTCTGTCATTTTCTAACATAGCGTGATGCGCCCATGTGACAGTGGTTCCTGACAAAAGCAAGATTAATGTATTAATTAGAGGTATGTCCCAGGGATCAAAAGTTTGTATATCTGCAGGTGGCCAAATTTTTCCAACTGCTTCTGTTGGAAATAAACTGGCATTAAAGAAAGCCCAGAACCAGGCAACAAAAAACATCACCTCTGAAGCAATAAATAAAGTCATACCATATCTATGACCTATTTGAACAACCATGGTATGATGGCCTTGTTTTTCTGCTTCATCAATCACATCTCTAAACCACATAAATGATCCATAGATCAGAAGTGCGGAGCCAACTAATAACAACCATAATGTTTTTGTATGAAAATAATAAACTGCTCCAAACGCTAAAATTAGTGATGCGAATGATGTAAATATTGGCCAAGGACTTGGGTCAACTAAATGAAAATCATGTTTTTTCTGTGTTGCCATTTTTAAACTTTATCCTTTTTAAAGTAATCTGATGAAAAGAAAGTAAAAGAGAGTGTCACATCAGAAATTTTACTAGTTTTTTTATCATCAACTACTTCCGGGTCTAGAAAAAAAGTTAAAATAAATTCTTTTTTTTCTCCAACTTTTAGGGTTTGTTTCTCAAAACAAAAACATCCAACCTTGTTTAAGTAGACTCCGAAAGGTGCTGGTGAAACATTAAATGTGGCAGATCCTGAGGTTATTTGATTGCTCTCATTTTCAACAAAAAATTTAACATTATGAACCTGACCGGGTTTAAGATCCAAAGTATTTTTTTCTGGATAAAATTTCCAAGCTAAATCCCCATTAGAATTAGTGTCAAATCGAACTTTGTAATCTTGATTTATAACTATTTTTGGTAACTCTTTTTGTGACGCGTTTTGTGTAGTTCCTCCAAATCCTGTAACTCTACAAAATAAGTCATATAATGGAACTGCAGCAAAAGATAAACCGAGCATTAAGAAAAATATTGATACTAATGCAATAGGTGTTAATTTTTTTTTATCTAACATTGCTAAATTTCCCTGTTGTATATACCAATGTTATAAAAAGTCATCAAAAATAAAAAAATCATAAATATTATTAAAGCTAACGCGGTAATTAAATTTTTCTTTTTTTTATCCATAATAAATACCTATGAATCTATCAATTAAAATTAGTAAAAATATTAAAAATAAATAGAAAATAGAATATACAAATACTTTTTTGGCTAAAATGTTACTTTTTACTAATGATTGAGATTTAAGTAATAAAAAACAAAGAAAAACATAATATAAAGTAAGAATTAAATTTAATGACGAAATAAACAAACCACTTAAATTAAAGTAATATGTAGAAGCCACTGCTGGTATCATTAAAAGTGAGTAAATAAAAATATTTTTTTTTGTTACATCAGCTCCAGATATTAAAGGAAGCATAGGTATTTTTGCTTTTTTATAATCGTCCGCTTTGTATAAACTCAAGGCCCAAAAATGTGAAGGTGTCCAAAAAAAAATAATAAGAAAAAGTATTAATGGAGCGATAGAAATATTTCCAGTTGAAATAGTCCAGCCAATTACCGGTGGAAGAGCTCCTGCGGCACCTCCAATAACGATATTTTGAGATGTTTTTCTTTTTAACCAAACTGTATACACAAAAAAATAAAAACTAATTGTTACTGCTAATAGTAAAGCAGACAATAAATTTGAGCTTAAATACAAAAGACAGATTGATATAATACTCAACATTATACCAAAAATTAAAGCTTGTTTTTTTTTAACCTTTCCAACAGGTATAGGTCTTAAACATGTTCTCGACATCACTGCATCTAAATCAGCCTCATACCACATATTTAATGTACCTGCTGCGCCTGCACCTAAAGCTACTGCAAATAGTGAAATTAATGATGATGCAAAGCTAATTTTATTTGGAGCAACTAGCATTCCTACCATGCAAGTAAATAAAACTAAGGACATTACTCTTGGTTTCATAAGTTTTATAAAAGGTTTTAAACTTACTGAATAGAAAGATGAAAAAAATTTTGTTTTTACAGTTGTTGGTATCAATTTATTTTATTTTAGGTAACTCTTCAAAAGTATGAAACGGTGGCGGTGACGCAACAGTCCACTCTAAAGTTGTAGCTCCTTCTCCCCATGGATTTTTTTCTGCAGCCTGTTTTTTTATAAACGCATATAGTAAATTTATTAGGAAAACCCCTAAACCAATTATTGAAATATAAGAGCCTATAGATGATACATAGTTCCATCCAGCAAACGCATCGGGATAATCTGCGTACCTTCGAGGCATACCAGCTAAACCTAGAAAATGCTGAGGGAAAAATATTAAGTTTACACCAATAAAAGTCAACCAGAAATGAAGTTTTCCCAAAAATTCAGAGTACTCATATCCTGACATTTTGCTAAACCAATAATAAAATCCAGCGAAGATAGCAAAAACAGCACCTAGGGAAAGTACATAGTGAAAATGAGCAACTACATAATATGTGTCGTGAAGAGCTGTGTCGACTCCGGCGTTAGCTAAAACTACTCCAGTTACCCCTCCAAGAGTGAATAATACTATAAATCCAATTGCCCATAACATTGGTGTTTTAAAACTAATTGAGCCTCCCCACATTGTTGCAATCCAAGAAAAAACTTTAATACCTGTTGGCACAGCTATGATCATTGTAGCAGCTAAAAAATAAGCTTTTGTATCTGTATCTAATCCGACTGTATACATATGGTGAGCCCAGACTACAAATCCCACAACTCCGATTGCTACCATTGCGTAAGCCATTCCTAGGTAACCAAAAACAGGTTTTTTAGAAAAAGTTGAAACAATATGACTAATCATGCCAAAGCCTGGTAAGATTAATATGTAGACTTCTGGATGACCAAAAAACCAAAATAAATGCTGAAATAAAACTGGATCACCACCTGTTTGAGCTTCAAAAAAAGCTGTGCCAAAGTTTCGGTCAGTTAAAAGCATTGTAATTGCACCGGCTAACACTGGTAAAGACAAAAGTAATAAAAAAGCTGTAACTAAAATTGACCAAGCAAACAAAGGCATCTTATGTAACGTCATCCCAGGAGTTCTCATATTTAAAATAGTAGTTATAAAATTTATTGCTCCCAAAATTGAAGAGGCTCCCGCAATATGTAAACTTAATATTGCTAAATCCATAGCTGGACCTGGTTGACCTGTCTTTGAAGATAATGGTGGATAGATTGTCCATCCTCCGCCAACTCCGGTTTGACCAGGAGGACCATCCACGAAAATAGAAGATAAAAGCAAGATAAAAGCAACTGGTAGCAGCCAAAAAGAAATATTATTCATTCTTGGAAAAGCCATGTCGGGTGCACCAATCATTATTGGCACAAACCAATTTCCAAATCCTCCAATCATCGCAGGCATTACCATAAAGAAAATCATAATCAGACCGTGACCAGTAACTAAAACGTTGTATAGATGATAGTTTCCACCAAGAATTCCATCGCCAGGATGCATTAACTCCATTCGCATAACGACTGAAAAAGCTGAACCTATTAAACCAGCGATAATTGCAAAAACAAGATACATTGTACCAATATCCTTGTGATTAGTTGAATAAGCCCACCTCTTCCAACCAGTTGGTGTATGATGTGTGTCTGCAGTAATTGATGACATTATCTTAAATCCTTTTCTTTAAATTTTTTAACAACTTTATAATCTTTTTCAATAATTTCTTTCGCGAATTTTTCTTTAGCTTCTAAGAGCCATTTTTTATATTCCTCATCTGTAACAACTCTTACAGTAATTGGCATAAATGCATGTTTAATACCACACAATTCAGAACATTGACCATAAAATGTTCCTGTTCTATCAGCTTTAAACCATGTCTCATTTATTCTACCCGGCACTGCATCTCTTTTGACACCGAAAGAAGGTAAGGCCCATGCATGCAAAACATCATTTGCTGTAATTAAAACTTTTATATTTTTGTTGACTGGAACCACAACTTCATTATCAACACTAAGTAATCTTGGTTGATTAGCTTTTAAATCTTTATCTTCAATCATGTATGAGTCAAAAATTATATTTTCATCCGGGTACTCATATCCCCAATACCACTGATAACCGATTGCTTTCACTGTTACATCTGCTGGTGGAACCTTGTCTTGTGAATATAAAACTTTAAATGAGGGAACAGCCATGATTATTAAAATTAAACATGGCACTAAAGTCCATACAATTTCTATAGTCGTATTATGACTTGTTTGTGAAGCAATTTTATTTTTCGTTGCCCTAAATCTAATACATGCATAAATTACTAAAAATAAAACGAAAACTGTGATTGCTGTAATAATAGGCAATAGCATGTAGTCATGAAATAAAACTATATCTGACATGCTTTTTGATGCAGATTTTTGAAATCCAAGTTGCCAATCTTTTGGTTGCTCTGCAGCGAGCTGACCATATGCTAGTAAGGATAAAATTGTATAAGCAATTAAACGCATAAGATTTTTATATACCATTTTTATAATTTCACAATTTCAATAAATGCGACAATTAATGTTCATTAAGAACAAATTTAACCAGGGAAATAGCGCTTATAACAGCGGTATCTGTTCTTAGTATATTTTTGGAAAGGGAAAATGAATAAGTATTGCTCTTCGAATTTATCAATTCTCTCTCGTTAGGTGAAAAATCTCCCTCTGGGCCAATTAGCACAGAAAAAAAATTTGCTTCTTTAAGAATTTCTTTTTTTAAATTATTTTTTGAATTCACGTCTGCAAATAATAACTTTGTAGAGCCATCTAAATTTTTCAAAAAATCTTTTAGGTTAGTTACTTTAGATATTTCTGGAGGAAACAATTGATTAGATTGTTCAGAGGCTCCGATAGCAATTTTTTTTGCTCTTTCTAAATTTAATTCTTTTACCTCTGTTCTCTCCGATAAAATTGGTATTATTTTATGTACACCAAGCTCTGTTGCTTTTTGTAAAATATTATCCATTGGCCCTTTTTTAACCAAACAGATTGCTATTTCAATATTTGATGGTTTAAAGGAGTCTTTGATCTTTTTTAAATATTTTACTTCTACCCTATCTTTGTTTAAAAAGATTATCTCACACAACCACTCCCCTTCTTTGTTAAACAAATTTAAATTGGAACCCCTTTTTAATCTCATTACATTCACAACATAATGGGTGTGCTCTTTTGATAATAAACAAGTTGTATTTTCAATTATATTTTCTGGGTGGAATAATCTTATATTACTCATTAATATTAATTTAAATTATGAAAAATATTAAAGCAATAATTTTTGATGCTTACGGTACTCTTTTTGATGTCAATTCAGCTGCTGAAAAATGTAAAGATAAAATAGGTAATAAGTGGGAAGGTTTTGCTAATTACTGGAGAACGACACAACTAGAATATACTTGGCTTAGAAGTTTAATGAATAGACATAAAGATTTTTGGCAAGTGACAGAAGAGAGTTTAGATAAATCAATGAAGGCTTTCGATATAAATACTTCGATGAGGAGTGAATTGTTAGACCTTTACAAAGTACTTTCACCTTTTAAAGAAGTTCCTAAAGTTTTAAAAACTCTAAAAGAAAAAAATTATAAACTTGGTATTCTTTCAAACGGTACACCTGCCCTTCTCAATGAATTAATTAATAGCAATAACTTAAAAAATATTTTTGATGACATATTTTCAATTGAAGAAGTCGGAATTTATAAACCTAGCTCAAAGGTTTATGACATGCCAATTAAAAAATATAATGTACAAAAAGAAGAAGTGGCATTTTTAAGTGCAAATACCTGGGATGTATCTGGTGGTGGAAACTACGGTTACAATTCTATTTGGGTAAATAGAAATAATAATATTTTTGATAATCTTGATTATAAACCTAGAAATGAAATAAATAATTTGAAACAATTATTAGATATAGTATAAGCTGAAAATATGGAGAATTTAAATGACTAAAGGACAAAGAGCTGGAGAGACACCGATCGGAGTTGACGTAGTAGAGGGTAAATCTTATTACTGGTGCACTTGTGGAAAAAGTTTAAAACAACCTTTTTGTGATGGATCGCACAAGGGTACAACTTTTAAGCCTTTTGTATTTAAAGCAGACCAGTCAAAAAAAGTTTTTTTCTGCACATGTAAACAGACAAATGATAAGCCAATGTGCGATGGTTCGCATAATATAATGTAAAGATGAAAAATATTGAAATTAAAAAAATTGTAAAAGCTTTAAACGCATCAGATGGAGCTGGCGTAAAACTAAAGAGAAGTATTGGAACCCCTGAGGCAGATTATATTGATCCTTTCTTAATGCTCGATGAATTCGGATCTGAAAATAAAGATGATTACGTTGCAGGTTTTCCTCCTCATCCTCATAGAGGAATAGAAACTGTAACTTATATGTTGAATGGAGAGTTTGAACATCAAGATAGCACTGGAGCTAAAGGTATAATGACATCAGGAGATGTGCAATGGATGAAAACTGGTAGAGGGATAATACATTCTGAAATGCCTGTAATGAAAGAAGGAAAATTATTAGGTTTTCAACTTTGGATTAACATGCCGGCAAAAATGAAAAAGAATAAACCTAAATATCTTTATATAAAAGGAAATGAACTTGGAGAGCACAAGGATAATGAAAAAATTGTAAAAGTAATTGCAGGAAAATATGAAAAAGCTGAGGGACCCGAAAAAAATCACAATGTAGATCCGATATATTTTCATATTATTTTAAATGAGGGAAAGGAGTTTCATTGTGACGTTCCTGCAGGACACAATTCTTTTATATACTTGCTTAAAGGTGAATTAAAAATTGGAAAAAAAAACCATAATAAAACAACTGATTCAAACTTAATTTTACTTGAGCGGGGAAATAATCTTAAAGTAAAAGCTGAAAAAAAATCTGAATTTTTATTTATAGCTGGAAAGCCAATTGGTGAACCAATCGCTAGAGGTGGTCCGTTTGTGATGAATACGAAATCTGAAATTCTAGAAGCAATTCAAGATTATAATAACGGAACATTTGCTAAATATTAAAAGGTAAAGTACGTTTCGCTAAATGCCAAAATCAATTATTATAAAAAAAAATGGTGGACCTGAGGTTTTAGAACTTCATGATGTTAAAATTGGATCTCCCGGTCCCAATGAAATTAAAGTTACAAATCATGCGATAGGATTAAATTATATTGATACTTACCATAGATCTGGATTATATCCGCTCAAGCTACCAATTGGTATTGGCTTAGAAGCTGCTGGAAAAATTGATGAGGTAGGTTCTAATGTCACGGAATTTAATAAAGGAGACAACATAGCTTATGCTTCTCCTCCGCTTGGGGCGTACTCGCAACAAAGAATCATTCCTGCAAATGTTGCAGTAAAAGTTCCTAATGGTATTTCTCATGAAATAGCAGCAACATTAATGACTAAAGGATTAACAACAAATTATTTGTTAACAAAAACATATAAATTGAGGGCAGGAGAAACTGTTTTATTTCATGCAGCTGCTGGTGGTGTTGGTCAAATTTTTGCACAGTGGGCAAATAGTATTGGCGCAAAAGTAATTGGGACAGTCGGATCAGATGAAAAAATTAAAGTTGCCAGAGAAAATGGTTATGCTCATGTAATAAATTACTCAAAGGTTGACTTTGCAAAAGAAGTTTTGAATTTAACAAATAATAAGGGTGTGCCAGCTGTTTTTGATGGCGTTGGGAAAAAAACATTTCAAGGATCAATTTCCTGTTTAAAAGTAAGAGGTATGTTAATAAGTTTTGGCAATGCTTCTGGACCTCTCGATCCTGTAAACGTGCCTAAAGATATTCAGCCACGAGGTCTTTATTTAACGCGACCATCAATTGGTCAATATTTTACTAATAGAAAAGAATTGCAAGCTGGTGCTGATCAAATTTTTGAAAAAGTAAAATTTGGTAAGATTAAAATTAGAATTTTTAAAAGATATAAACTTTCTGATGCTAAGTATGCTCATGCAGATCTTGAGGCTAGAAAATTAACTGGTCCATCTATTCTTATTCCTTAATGAGTAGTAAAATTATATCCCCTTGTATAAGTATATGTAAAACTGAGCCAATAACAGGTTATTGTTATGGTTGTGCTAGGACTAATGAAGAGAAAAAGATTTGGAAAGATGAAAAAACTAGTGACGCCTGGAAAAAAGAAAACCTTAATTTGATTAAAGCTAGAATGAAGGGCTGGCAACTAGACACTTTCAATGAGTCTTACAAAAATAAAGAGAAAGAAGGAATATCATTATACAAAAAAAATAACTTGCAAAAAAAAATTTAAAGATCTTTTTTCATAGAGTCCATGTCGCTTAAGTGATATTTTAAAGCCTCATTTGACATTCTAACTTCTTGTAAAAACAAAAAAATAGAAATTATCATACATACACAACATAAGGCAAAACTTAATCTGGCGTAAAAAGTTAAATCCAAATATAATAGTAGCACTGTCAGCATATTAAAAAGAAATCCAAAAGAAGAAAATCCCATTACATATTTTAAGTAATTAGTTCTTTTATTTAAAACATGTAATTGATTTTCTAACTCAGGTGGAACTTTTTTTTCAAAAGTGTATTTATCATGTAATTGTCTAATTAAAGCGCTTAGGGTATGAAAACGGTTACTATACATTGTCATCATAAGAGGAATTGCCGGGAACATTAAAGCTGCGACTGTATAATCTATATCCATCGAATCAAATTGATTATGAAGTTAGTGTTTGATATTTACAAGTAATAATTGATGCATCATTTAAATATTTTCATAAATTTGACTAGATTAAATAAACCTATTGGTTTTATGCTTTTATTTTGGCCTTGTTCTTGGGGATTAGCTTATGCATTTAAATACAATCAAAACTTGGAGTTATTTATTTATTATCTTGTTCTTTTTTTTCTAGGATCAGTTTTAATGAGAAGCGCGGGTTGTATAGTTAATGATATTGTTGACAAAAATTTTGATAGACAAGTTGAAAGAACGAAAAATAGACCTATTGCCTCTGGTGTAATTTCGTTAAAGAGATCATTTTTTTATGTTCTGACTCTATGTTCGCTAGCTTTTGTGATACTTATCCAATTTAATTTTTTTACAATTATACTTGGAATGAGTTCAATGATATTAGCTTTCATATACCCATTCATGAAAAGAATAACTTATTGGCCACAATTATTTTTAGGATTAACTTTTAATTGGGGTATCATCATGGCTTGGGCTGCGATGGACATGAACTTTAATCTAGAGATTATATTGCTTTATTTCGCAGCCATATTTTGGACATTGGGTTATGACACTATTTATGGGGTTCAGGATATGTCAGATGATGAAATAATAGGATTAAAGTCAACGGCTATTAAATTTAAAAATAATATTAAATTATTTGTTGGTACCAGTTACGCCATTACAATATTTTTCTTATTTTTAATTTTATATAACAAAATAGGTGTTAATATTATATCTATTTTATTTATTTTATTTATTTCTTTAAAAATTTTTCAAATTTTTTATTTCGATAAGAAAACCCCCCAAAAATGTTTAAATGCTTTCAAACTAAATAACTTATCAGGTTTAGTCTTATTTTTGGTATTTGTGATATAAGTTATGGAAAAAGGTGAATTAATAAAAATATTAAGAAGATTATACGAAGAAAATATAAAAAAATATTTGAAGGTTATTTTTCTTGCATTATTTTTATCAGTGATAGTTGCTATAAGTACTTCAAGTACCGCATGGTTGTTAGATCCTGCAGTAAAGAAAATTTTTTTAGACAAAGATAATAATTTAGCAATATTAATTCCCTTAGCAATCGTATTAGCTTTTACTGCAAAAGGATTGTCTCTTTATTTTGCTCGAACTTTAATTTTTACAGTTGGAAACAAGATTTCAGGAGAATTACAGAAAAAAATAGCTGGACATATTTTAGTTTCAGATGTGCAAACTTTAGATAATAGACACTCTGGTAAATACGTGGGAAATATTATGTACGATTGTACTCAAGTTCAATCTTTTGTAAGTGCTGGAGTACTTAATTTAATGAAAGACAGTTTAACTTTGTTAGGACTCACATGTTTAATGTTCTATCAAAATTGGAAGTTAGCTATATTTGCATTATTAATAATGCCTGTAGCAGCTGCTTTAGTAAAATCATTAGGAAAAAGAATGGGTAAAGCAACTGGCGAAGCAGGTTCAGTTGCGGGAATAGTAGCTACTTTTTTAAATGAAATTATCAAAGGCTCAAGAATGATTAAAATTTATCAAAGAGAAAAAGATGAATTAAAAAATGCCAATGAAAAAATTGACTCTTTAGTTGATAAGAATATCAAAATTGCAAAAATTCTAGTTAGAACTACTCCGATCATGGAAGCTCTTACTGGTGTTATGATTGCAGGATTTATTTATTATTCAGGTATTTTAATTTCATCAGGTGAATTGGAAATAAATCAATTTTTTTCATTTTTAGCAGCTATGATGTTAGCTTATCAACCAGTTAGATCTTTGGCTACTATAAATATGGCAGCTCATCAGGGAGCTGCAGCAGCAAAGAGAATTTACTCTGTAATTGATAAACCCATTCAAATTAAAAATGAAAACAATTTTCCAGATTTAAAAATTAAAAATTGTAATATAATTTTTAAAAATGTTTCTTTTAACTACCAAAAGACTGAAGAAAAAGCTGTAAAGAATATTAACCTAAATATTAAAGGAGGAGAAATGACAGCTTTTGTAGGACATAGCGGTGCAGGTAAAAGTACAATTATAAATTTATTACCTAGATTCTATGATCCCCAAAATGGTGAGATCTTGATAGATAATCAAAATATCGTTAATGTAAATTTAAATTCACTTAGAAAAAACATTTCATTAGTCAGCCAAGACGTCATTTTATTCGATGACACCATTATAGCTAATATTGCTTATGCAAAATTAGACGCAACAAAAGAGGAAATAGAAAACGCGTGTAAATTTGCTGCTGCTAATGAATTTATTGAAAAATTGCCTAATGGCTATGAGACAATTATTGGTGAAAATGGTATAAGATTGTCTGGGGGGCAAAAGCAAAGATTGTCGATTGCAAGAGCTATTTTAAAACAATCCCCTATTATTTTGTTAGATGAGGCCACATCGTCCTTGGACTCGGAGTCTGAAAGAATAGTTCAAAATGCAATAAATAATTTAACAAAAAATCGAACAACTTTAGTGATCGCGCATAGATTATCTACCATACATGATGCAAATAAAATATTTGTTATAAAAGATGGAACTATTATTGACTCAGGTTCTCATGAACATTTAATTGGGGGATGTAATGAGTATAAAACTTTATATAAAAATCAATTAAAATAAATTGATGTTTCTAGTATATAAGATTTCAACTTACTTGGTATTTCCTATATTTTTTTTAATATTATGCCTAAGGATAATTTTAAAAAAAGAAACTTTTGAAAGTTTATATCAAAAAACTTTTCCACAAAAAAATTTCAATTTTAAAAGCGACAGCTGTATTTGGTTTCATGCGGCAAGTATTGGAGAAGTTTTAAGTATATTTCCTATTATTAATGACATTAAGAAAAGGAGAGAGAATACATTTATACTTATAACAACAAATACTTTGAGCTCTGCAAAAATAGTTAGAGAAAAAATGAAAAATTATGAAGATATTGATCACAAATTTTTTCCATTAGATAATCCAATAATTATTAGAAGATTCTTGAATATTTGGAAGCCTAAATTAGCAATATTTGTAGACTCAGAAATATGGCCAAATTTTCTCTCTATTTTAAAAGAGAAGAATACTAAACTAGTTTTATTGAATGCAAGAATAACAAATAAGACTTTGAACAGATGGAGACACGTAAAGTTTTCAGCCAAAAAAATTTTTAATTATTTTGATCTCTGCCTACCTTGCAGTAATGAGTCTGAAAAAAATTTAAAACAAATTGGCGTAAATAAAATCAAGTATATTGGAAACATTAAATTTTCCCAAGACTATGATTTTAAAAAATTCGATAGGATCAACAAAACAATTATGAGTCAATCAAAATTTTGGTGTGCAGCAAGCATTCATGACGGTGAAGATGAATTTGTTTTGAATGCTCATTTAAAATTGAAAGAAAAATTTAAAAATTTAATAACTTTTATAATTCCACGACATATTATAAATACGCAAAAAATATACCAAAAATCAATTAGTAAGGGTTTAAGCTCTCAGATCTTGAGTCAGGATGATGTTGTTTTTGAGAATAAAGAAATAATAATTGTAAATTCATTTGGTTTATTGCCTGAATTTTTTAATTATTGTAAAAATGTTTTTATTGGGAAATCATTGATAAATAAATTTAAAAAAGATGGAGGTCAAAATCCCATTGAGGCAGCTAAGAATGGATGTAAAATTTTCTATGGTCCAAACATATCTAATTTTACTGAAATATATAACTATCTAGATAGTCTTCAAATATCGAAGGGAGTCAAGAATGAGGCTGATCTTGTAAAATATTTGACAAAAAATTTAGAATCTTCCGAACCAAAAAACTTTAAGAATATAGAAATATTAAATCAAAATGGTAATGATATTTTGAACAAAACCTTAAATGAACTATATAGATTTATATAATGAATTTTAATAAACCAAAATTTTGGAATAATCAATTTAGTCTGTTAAGTTTCGTTCTTTACCCCTTTTCACTAATCTATACACTTTTGTTTAACTTGAAGAGAATTTTATCAAAAAAGATAAGTTTCTCAAAACCAGTAATTTGTATAGGAAATATATACTTAGGAGGATCTGGGAAGACACCCCTGGCTATTACAATTTCAAAGATGCTATTACAAAATAGTTTTAATCCCGCAATAATAAGAAAAAAATATGACTCTCAATTTGATGAGGTTGACATGATCAAAGAACACTTCAGTAAAATATTTGAACACAAAAAAAGGAAGCTTGCCATAGAAACAGCAATTACCAAAGGTCATGACTTTCTTGTTATGGATGATGGCATGCAAGACTTTAGTATAAAGACAAACTTAAATATTGTGTGTTTTAATACTGAACAACTAGAGGGAAACGGTTTTGTATTACCGGCTGGCCCTCTCAGAGAAAAATTAAATGGTCTTAAGCGTTGTAAAATAGCAGTTCTTAATGGAGAAAAAAATGAAAAATTCGAAAGAAAATTAAAAAGGGAGTCAAATTCAATAAAAATATTTTATTCAAAATACAGACTGGAAAATTTTGATCATTTAAGAAATAAAAAAATTCTTTGCTTTGCGGGAATTGGAAGTCCTTCAAATTTTTTTAAAATTTTAGAGAAGAACGGCATTAAAGTTAATAAAAAGATATCTTTTCCAGATCACTATAACTATAAAAAAAAGGATTTGGATTTTATAAATGAATTGGCAAAAAAGCATGATTTAGAGGTGATTACAACTGAAAAAGATTTTTTTAGATTAAAAAAAATAGGCTATGAAAATATTAAATTTGTTAGAGTAAATCTTGTTATAGAAAAAGAAAAAGAATTATTGAATTACATAATTAATAGCAAATGATTAAGATATTAAAATATTTTCTACAATCGATTTTAATTTATTTAATATTTTCTTTAATTAAAATTTTTGGTTTAAAAATAAGCAGAATAGTTTTTGCCCATGTTTTTCAAAAAATTGGACCAATGATAAAATCAAAAAAAATTATAGAAAAAAATTTAGAAATATTCAAAAATGACAGAAAATTTATCAAAGATGATATTATTAAATTGATGTGGTCTAATTATGGAAAAACTTTTATTGAATATATGTTTTTAAAAAAATTTTCAAAAACAAGTGACCATATTAAAATTAAAGGCAAAGAAATTCTTAATGATATCATTAGTCAAAAAAAACAAGTAATTTTTGTTTCAGGTCATTTTGCTAACTTTGAGTTAATGTCAATGGAATTAACAAAAAGAAATGTCAAATTAGCCACTATCTATAGACCATTAAATAATATTTTTTTAAATCCCTTAATGGAGTATCTTAGAAAAAAATATATTTGTAGAAACCAGGTTCAGAAAGGAATAAAGGGATTAAAGGAAACAATAAATTATATTAAAAATGGTTTCAATATTGCCCTTATGATTGATCAGAGATTGAGTGAGGGTATAAAGTCAAAATTTTTTGGTAAAGATGCTCTTACAACTACATTACCTGCCCAGCTAATCAATAGATTCAACTTAGAAATAGTTCCAATTTATATTTGTAGATTAAATAATAATAACTTTGAAATGGAAATAATGAAGCCAATTTCTTTTAAAGAGTCTTTAAATACCAAGGAGCAGATTACCAATAGACTTAACGTATTAATAGAAGATTTAATATTGCGTGATCCATCTCAATGGATTTGGACTCATAACAGATGGAAATGATCATTCTGATTTCTTAATTTGATCAAAACGAATTTTAACTTCTTTTGGAGAATAGTAAGCCTCTTGTAATTCAATGTTCCAATAATTAAGATTATTTAGAGGAATTTTCTTATTACTTACAGCGCATATGACATGGTCTCCAGGTTCCAATACATCAAATGAATTAGCTTTAAATTTTAGTTTTGCTTTAGTTTTAAACATATAATAATTGTATATTATAAATTCTTTATGAATATTGCAATTATAGGAAGTGGTGGAAGAGAACATGCATTATGTCAAAAATTTTCTGAGTCAAAAAAAATAAATAAGATTTTTTGTATACCAGGAAACGCAGGAACAAGCACTATTGCTACAAATTTAGAGACAAATCTTCTTAATTTTAAAAGTATAAAAAAAATAATTATCAAAAATAAAATTGATCTGGTAGTTGTTGGGCCAGAAATGCCTTTGGTTAACGGCATAGCAGATTATTTGAAAAAAGAAAAAATCAAAGTATTTGGTCCCACAAAATTTGCATCAAGATTAGAAGGATCAAAAGCATTTGTTAAAAGATTGTGCAGTAAGTTCAAAATTCCAACAGCAAAATATAAAGTATGTAAAAATTTTAAAGATGTTAAATTATTTTTAAAAAAAAATAATTTTCCAGTGGTGGTGAAGGCCGATGGTTTAGCTGCAGGTAAAGGTGTAAAAATTTGTAATAATAAGAGTGAATTAGACTCATTTTGTAAAAAAATTTTTTCAGGTAAATTTAAAACATCTAATAAGCTGGTTTTAGAAGAATTTATAAAAGGAGAGGAATTAAGTTATTTTGTTATTGTAGATAAAAAAACATTTATCTTTTTTGGATCTGCGCAAGACCATAAGAGAGTTGGTGAAAAAGATACAGGGCCAAATACTGGTGGTATGGGTGCTTACTCGCCTTCCCCTCTTTTGAACAAACATATTGAAAAAAAAATAATTAGTAGAATTATTAGACCGACCATAAAGGCGCTTAAAACTAAAAAAAATCCGTATACCGGTTTTTTATACGCTGGATTAATGATTAAAGACGATAATCCATATTTAATTGAATATAACGTAAGGATGGGAGATCCTGAGTGTCAAGTTATTCTACCGAGGTTAAAGACTGATTTAACTACAATAGTTTTAGCAGCTCTAAATAATAATCTATCAAAATTAAAAATAAAGTGGTCTACGCTGAAATGTATGACGATTGTATTATGCGCTAAAGGCTATCCAGGGAAGTACCAACAATCTAAGCCAATTAAAAATTTAAGAGGATTAAACTTAAAGAAAAATTTATTCGTCTTTCATGCTGGTACTAAACTAGTTGACTCAAATATAGTATCGAATGGTGGCAGAGTTCTTAATGTAGCGAGTATTGGAGCTTCATTCAAAAAAGTGAGATTAAATTTATTTAAATTATTAAAAAAGATAAATTGGAAAAATGGATTTTTTAGAAAAGATATTGGATGGAGAGTAATTAAAAAATGAGAATAGTAAGTGGTAATTTAAAAGGAAAAAAAATTTTTTACAAAAAATCTATTAATACTCGCCCTCTCAGGGATCAGGTAAAGGAAAGTATATTTAATATAATAGATCACTCAAAACTAACCGAAGTAAAAATCAGGGAGTCTGAAGTTTTAGACTTATACTCTGGAACAGGATCTTTTGGACTAGAATGTTTATCTCGAGGATCAAAAAAAATTTACTTTATTGAAAAGGACAATTTTTCTTATAATATCTTAAAAAAGAACATTAAATTAACTCAGATGGAAAATAAGTCTGTCTGTTTTAATCTTGATGTAAACACTTTTTTAAAAAAAAACAAAAAAAAATTTGATATTATTTTTTTTGATCCGCCTTTTAAAAGTTTTGATTTTTTAGATATTATCAGAGTGATAAAAAAATTTTTAATGTATAAAGAAAATAATCTTGTGATAATTCATAGAGACACAAAAATAAAAGACACTTTCCCTGATTGCATTAAAATTTTTAAAACAAGTATATACGGGAGATCAAAAGTAATTTTTGGTACGATTATTTAGTTTTTTCAAAGTTATTTTTTTAACTTCTTCGACTGCAGGTTGATCGAATGGATTTATTTTCATTTTACTTCCAATCAGAAATGTTTCTAGCATAAAATATGAAAATAATTCACTTAAAGTTTCCTCATTGATTGCACTAATCCTCAACTCTCTAAAGGGAATTTTTTTTCTTTTAAATACATCAATTAAAGAGTCTTTTTGAATATAAGCAATTTCATTAATGCTTTTTTTGTTTAAATTTTTAAATTTATTACCAAAAAAATTTTTTTTTAGTTTTTCCTTTCCCTCTTTTTTATAACTAAAAATGTAAAATAGCTTATCTTTTGGACCGTCTAAATAAAGTTGTAGTAAACTATGGTGATCTCTTGGGGCGGGAGAAACTACAGGCAATAATCCTTTTCCTTTTTTGCCAAGACTTTCAGCAACAAGTTGTTGATACCAATAAAGAAATTCATTTAAAACTGGACAATAATTCAATAATATTAAAGACCTATATTTACTATTTTTAAATTTATTTGCCATATCATTTGCCATTGAAATAAGATTCAATTTATTTTTTTTTGTCAGTGATATTTTGCCTTTATGAAAAGAATTTAGTTTTAGTCCCAGGAGGTATGATGGAAACATACCAACTTCTGAAAGAACTGAGTATCTGCCCCCAATTGAATCGTTGTGCTTAATGAATTCAATACCTTTCTTTTTTGAAAAAAAATTTAAAGGGTTATTATTCTTTCCTGAAATAATAATAGTATTATTTTTTTTTAAAAATCTTGAACTTAATAAATTAGAAATTGATAATGTCTCTAATGTATTTCCAGATTTTGATATTAAAATAAATAAAATTTTTCTTTGCGATAATTTTTTTTTTATCTTATTTATTTTGAAATCATCAAGATTATCCAAAAAAATTACATCTTTCTTAATTTTGAATTGTAAAAAACTGTTTATTGCTTTTGTGCCTTGAACAGATCCCCCCATACCAACTACTACGAGAGTTTTAAATTTTCTAAACTTTTTAAATTTTTCAAAGTTTAAATTATAATCTTTATTAAAATACTGAAAAAAATTAATATTTTTTTTTAAATTATTTGATAGAATTTTTTCTAAAAGCTTATCTGATTTTATAGATTTACAAAAATTATTGATATCTTTTATGTTTTTCACTTTTTAATATTTTTTAAAATTGTTTCCTCTGCAGAACTTTTAGTTCCACTATCTTTTACTTCACTTTCGCCAGAATTAAGAATACTTTGAATTTTGTTTTTGGTTTTGGTTTTATTATTTTTTTTCAATTCATCTGGCTCTGGTAATTCAAAAATTTCTGGAGGAGTTGTAAGAGGTTCCTTTTTTTCAACTAAAAATTCATCTGTTGATTTTATTTTTTCATTCCTCAATACTTTTCCTGCTTCCTCAAAAGTTCCGCAACTTATAAGAAAGAAATAAAAAGGCAAACTTATAATCAAAATTTTTTTAATTTTCATTTTTTTTAAAAATGTTAGACAAAATTAATAATAAAACCCCTAAAGTTATAAATATATCTGCAAAATTAAAAGTAAACCAATGAAAATTCTTATAATGTAAATCTATAAAATCAGGTACCGCATTCAGATCAACCCTATCATAAAAATTACCAACTGCACCCCCTAAGATTAATGAAAAATAATATTTTTCACTCATCGATAGCTTTTTGAACATAAATACAATGAAAATAATAATAATAAAAATTAAAATTGTTATTAGGTTGTAAAAAAAAGCATTACTTAAACTTAAAAGCCCAAAACCGATCCCGGTGTTCCAGACCAAATCAAAATTTAAAAAATCATTTATATAAATAGCATTATGTATTTCTGAATTTCTTAAGATCAAATTTTTTGTAATTCTGTCAATTGAGAAAGAAATTAAAATAATTAAAAATGGACCGTAATTTTTTTTTAGTATTTCAATTATATTCATTTTAAATAATTGGACAATCTTCTCTACTGCATCCTTTTTCCAATATTTTCCAACATCTTTGGCACTTATTGCCTTTAGCTTTATTTACCTCAATCTTAAACTCTACACCATTTGATAGTGCTCTTTCAGCTTTAGACGTTATGAAATATTCTGCTAAGTCAAGATTATCTAGTAGTTCATACTTTTCTCTACTTAATGTTAATTTAATTTCCGCTTCTAGACTTGAACCTATAACTTTTCTCGCTCTTTTTTCTTCGATAGCGACATTAACTTCTTGTTTTATTCTGAAAAGTTCAGCCCACTTTTTACTTAAAGTTTGATTATTCCAACTTTTTGGTATCTTTGCAAAAAGACTTTCATGAACACTTTTTTTATCGTCTTTACTTATTAAACTAAAAATTTCTTCGGAAGTGAAAACTAAAATTGGTGTAAACCATTTTAACAAACTTTCTAAAATAATATTTAAAACAACTATACAATTTTTTCTTTTCTTGGAGTTTAAATCATCGCAGTAAAGAACATCTTTTCTTATATCGAAATAAAAAGAAGATAGATCAACTGTACAAAAATTAAGTAATTCCTTGTATAATTTATGAAAATTATAATTTTGAAGATTTTTTTCAAAATCTTCACTTATTATAAAGAGTCTATATAAAATATATTGCTCTAGTTCCTCTAGTTCACTTATCTTGATTTTTTCAAAATCCTGCTTAACGAAATTATCTTTTAAATTACCCAACATGTATCTAAAAGTATTTCTTATTTTTCTATATGACTCAGCATGTTGTGCTAAAATATCTTTATCTATTCTAAGATCTTCCGCGTAATCTGACGACACTACCCAAACTCTTAAAATATCTGCCCCGTAATTTTTTAAGATATCTTCAGGAGAAATTACGTTGCCCATTGATTTAGACATTTTCATTCCTTTTCCGTCTACAACAAAACCATGTGAAAGTATGCTGTCAAAGGGAGCTTTCCCTCTTGTTCCACAGGACTCTAATAACGATGAGTGAAACCAACCTCTATGCTGATCTGAGCCTTCTAAATACATATCTGCAGGCCATTTTAAATCTTTTCTTTTTTCTAAAACAAAACTATGAGTTGAACCACTATCAAACCAAACTTCAACGATGTCATTTAATTTTTCATAATCTTTAGTGTTATATTCGTCTCCTAAAAATATTTTTGAGTCATCAGTAAACCAACAATCTGAACCTTGTTTTTCATAAATTGAAGCTATTCTATCTATAACTTTTTGATCTCTTAAAGGTTCTTTAGTTTTTTTGTTTATAAATATTGGAAGTGGCACTCCCCAAACTCTTTGCCTGGAGACACACCAATCTGGTCTCCCTTCTACCATTGATAATAATCGGTCTTTTCCTTTTTTTGGATAAAATGTTGTTTCATTAATTGCCTTTATTGCTTTATCTCTCAAATCTTTTTTTTGCATCGATATAAACCATTGAGGGGTAGCTCTATATATAAGTGGAGCTTTTGACCTCCAAGAATGGGGGTAACTATGTTTTAATTTATCATCTTTAAGCAATTTTTTTTCTTCTTTTAATTTTTTTATAACAACAGGATCTGCTTTGAAAATATGTGTATTGGTAAAATATGGTATTTCCTCTGTATATAACCCAGCATTATTAACGGTATAAAGTGAGGGAATATTATTTTTTAGACACAAATTAAAATCATCGGGTCCATGGCTCGGAGCGCAATGAACAATGCCTGTGCCTTGTTCTAAATTTACAAATTCAGCATTAAGCATGGGTACGTCATAATTAAAATTCATTTTTAGAAAAGGATGGGAACATATTGTGTCAGAAAACGATAAACCTTTAAATTTTTTTATTATTTTATAGTTTTCAATTCCACAAGATTCAGTTATCTGACTTATAAGGTTACTTGCTACAACTATTTTTTTTTCATTAAAATTCTCTAATTCATTTATCTCTAAAAGAGCGTACTCAATATTTTCATTGAATGCCAATGCTCTATTTGCCGGGATGGTCCAGGGAGTAGTTGTCCAGATAACAATATTAGCATCCTTTAAAAAATCCTCTTTAGTTTTTTTTACTTTGAAAGCAACATAGATAGTATTTGAAGTATGATCCAAATATTCAACCTCAGCATCAGCTAACGCGGTTTTTTCAACAGTTGACCACAAGACCGGTTTAAATCCTTGATACAAGCTTCCGTCCATTAAGAATTTTCCAAGCTCTCTGACAATCTGGGCCTCGGCTTCAAAACTCATTGTGGAATAATAGTTATCAAAATCTCCAGTGACACCGAGTCTTTTGAATTCTTTGATATGTACTTGTATCCATTTCTCAGCAAAATCTCTGCACTCTTTTCTAAAATCTTTAATTGGAACTTGATCTTTATTTTTTTTTCTCTTTTTATATTCTTCCTCAATTTTCCATTCGATTGGCAGTCCGTGACAATCCCATCCAGGAACATAAACTGAGTCTTTCCCATCCATTTGATGAAAGCGTGTAATCATGTCTTTTAAAATTTTATTATACGCTGTTCCCATATGAATATGTCCATTTGCATAGGGCGGCCCATCATGTAAAATAAATTTTTCCTTACCTTTAGATTTTTTTCTTAATTTATTGAAAATTTTACTTTTCTCCCATTTTTCTAAAATCTGAGGCTCTCTCATCGGTAGATTTGCCTTCATTGAGAACTTAGTTTGAGGTAATTGTATTTTTTCTTTAGACATTTATAGCTTTTATTATATCAATTTTTATTTGTTTTTTTAATTCTTCGATACCCTTAAATTTTTTTTCAGCTCTTAAAAATTTTAAAAAGCTTATTTCAATTACCTTATTATATAAGTTTTTTTTTATTCCAAATATATTTACTTCTAATAATAAATTTTGACCATTAAATGTCGGCCGATATCCTATATTGGCTATTCCTTTTCTTTTTAGATCACCAAATTTAGCAATTACAGCATAAACTCCTAATTTGGGTGTTACATAATTTTTCATGCTTATATTGCAAGTTGGGAAACCTATTTTTCTTCCCCGTTGTTTTCCCTTAATTACTTTTCCTTCTACAGACCAATTTCTTTTTAATAACAAATTAGCTTCTGTTATTTTTCCTGAGGAGATTTTATGTCTTATAAGTGTGGAGGAAATAACTCTTCCATTCCTTTTTAAAGGAGCGGTAATAATTGTTTTATAATTAAATTTCTTTTCATTATTTTTGAGAGTTTTTAAATTACCCAATCTTTTTTTTCCAAATCTAAAGTTTTTACTAACAAAAACATACTTTGCATTAAAAGAATTAAATATAATTTTTTCTATAAATTTTTCTGCTGAAGTATTTGAAAATTTCTTAGAAAACTTTATTATTTTTAAAAAATCTAAATTAAGTTTTTTTAATTGTTCTTTTTTTTGCTTAAGAATGTTAATACGATGGTTTTTTAGGTTCTTATTAAAAAACATTGAAGGTATTGGTTCAAAACTTATCAAACCAAAAGATGTTTTATTTTTTTTAGCTTTTTTTCTTGCTTGATCTATTACTCTTTGATGACCTAAATGTAATCCATCAAAATTGCCAATAGCTATTACAGAATTCTTAAACTTTTTTTTTATTTTGGATTTGTTTAAAATTTTCATTACCAGTTTAATTCAAATTGAAAATAATTAATGAGAACATCATAATTTTTGATAACTTTCAGAATGTCGTTTTCATTATTAATTTCATCCCTGTGAACGCCATGATATATAAATAATGAGTCTATGCCTAAATTATTTGCTCCTTTAATATCAGTTCTCAAATTGTCTCCAATTGCTAAAACTTTTTCTTTTTTATCAAAACACATTTTGTAAACTTCTTCGTATGGTTTACCGAAATATATAACTTCCCCTCCTAAACTTTCAAAAACTTCTGCGATTTTTCCTGCACAATACTCTTCTTTTTTTCCTCGATGAACAATTAAATCTGGATTAGTACAAATCATTTTTTTTGAACTGAATTTTTTTAATAAGTTATGATAAAATTCTAAATTATTTTCATATTCATCGAAGAGTCCCGTGCAAAGAATATAGTCACAACTTTCTAGATTTGTCCTATTTTCTTTTACTTTTTCATAAATTGATCCATCTCTTTTAGGACCTAAGTGATAAAATTTTTTACCGTATGTATTTTTTGAAACTGCTATCATTGCAGCCTCACCAGAGGTAATTACATTTTTTAATAAATCATCTTTCATTTTTATTTTTTTTAAAAAGTTAACTACCTTTAAACTTGGTCTAGGTGCATTTGAAAGAAACACGATTTTTTTTTTCATACTAATTAAATGATCTACAGCCTTAGTAGCATTAGGATATAATTTTATTCCATCGTGCATCACTCCCCATAGATCGATAACAAAAGTATCGTAGAACAAAGCTATTTTTTCTAAATGATCTAATTTTTTCAAATAATTTACCTCTGGATCTATATATATAAGAAAAAAACCTCAAAAATACAGCATTTGGGTATAATAAGTTTTATATTATCTCTTGAAATTTTCCAAAAATATACCATATCAAGCCTACAAAGAACTTTATAGGAGAAAAATATGAAATTTAGACCTTTACATGATCGAGTTTTGATCAAAGTATTAGATAGTGAAGAGAAAACAGCTGGAGGAATTATTATCCCAGATACTGCCAAAGAAAAACCCCAAGAAGGTGAAGTAGTGGCTGTAGGCTCTGGCTCTCGAAATGAAGATGGAAAAATCACACCAATGGATGTCAAAATTGGAGACATAGTTTTATTCGGTAAATGGTCGGGAACTGAAGTAAAAATAGACGGTAAAGAATATAGTATTATGAAAGAGTCTGACATAATGGGAATTTCAAAAAGTAAAAAATAAATAATAAGGGAGCAAAAAATGGCAAAAGTTATAAAATTTGATACTGAAGCAAGAACAAAAATGCTGACAGGAGTAAATACATTAGCTAACGCGGTCAAAGTTACATTGGGGCCTAAGGGAAGAAATGTTGTGATGGATAAATCATATGGTGCTCCAAGAACAACAAAAGATGGTGTATCTGTAGCAAAAGAAATTGAGTTAGAGGACAAGTTTGAAAATATGGGAGCTCAAATGGTTAAAGAAGTTGCTAGCAAAACTAATGACAATGCTGGTGACGGAACCACAACTGCAACAATCTTAACACAAGCAATAGTCAATGAGGGATTAAAATATGTTACCGCTGGTATGAATCCAATGGATATTAAACGGGGTATAGACAAAGCAGTTGAGAGTGTAATTAGCAAATTAAAAACCTCATCAAAAAAGGTAAAAGCTAACGAAGAGGTGGCCCAAGTTGGCACCATCTCAGCAAATGGTGAAAAGTCTATTGGTGACATGATATCAAAGGCAATGCAAAAAGTTGGGAATGAAGGAGTTATCACTGTTGAGGAAGCTAAAGGAGTTGAGACTGAGCTAGACGTTGTTGAGGGAATGCAATTTGATAGAGGATATTTATCGCCGTATTTTGTAACTAATGCTGAAAAAATGACAACTGAACTTGAGAACCCTCTTGTACTTTTAGTTGAAAAAAAATTGACCAACTTGCAACCGATGGTTCCTCTTTTAGAGTCCGTTGTGCAAGCTAATAGACCATTAATGATTATCTCTGAAGATGTTGAAGGTGAGGCTTTAGCTACCCTAGTAGTAAACAAGTTAAGAGGTGGTCTTAAAGTTGTAGCGGTAAAAGCTCCAGGTTTTGGTGATAGAAGAAAAGCTATGTTGGAAGATATTGCTATTTTAACTGGCGGACAGGTTATCTCTGAAGATCTTGGTATTAAATTAGAAAATGTTAAAATTGGCGATCTTGGTTCTTGTAAGAAAGTAAAAATTGATAAGGAAAATAGCACAATTGTAGCTGGGGAAGGTAAAAAAGCTGACATCGAGGCTAGATGTAACCAAATTCGATCAGAAATTAATGAAACAACTTCTGACTACGACAAAGAGAAACTTCAAGAAAGATTAGCTAAACTTGCAGGTGGAGTAGCTGTAATCAAAGTTGGTGGTGCTACTGAAGTTGAAGTAAAAGAGAGAAAAGACAGAGTGGAAGATGCTCTAAACGCAACAAGAGCCGCTGTTGAAGAAGGGGTAGTTATAGGTGGCGGTTGTGCTCTTCTTTACGCTGCACAAGATTTAGACGGAGTTAAAGTTAAAGGTGATGATCAAAAAGCTGGCGTCGAAATAGTTAAAAAAGCTCTTCAAGCTCCAATTAGACAAATTACTGCTAACGCGGGTGTCGATGGTTCAGTAGTTGTAGGTAAACTTTTAGAAGGTAAAAAAGCTTCTCAAGGTTACGACGCTCAGAATGAAGATTATGTAGACATGTTTGCTAAAGGAATTATTGATCCAACTAAAGTTGTGAGATCAGCATTACAAGATGCTGCTTCAATAGCTGGACTATTAATTACAACAGAAGCTATGATCGCAGACAAACCTGAGGAAAAAGATGCTAGTCCTGCAATGCCCCCAATGGGTGGCGGCATGGGTGGAATGGGCGGCATGGGTGGAATGGGAATGTAATTTCACCTAAACAAAAGATTTTAAAAAAGGCTGTAGTTTTGCAGCCTTTTTTTTTGCAATAAATAAACATGCATTTGAGCTTAATATCAAACCATCTTTAAGAACTCTTAAATTATTATCAGCCAAAGTTTTGCCTGTAGAAGTTATATCTGTAATGATTTCAGAAGAACCTATAAATGGATAAGTTTCAGTAGCACCAAGACTGGTTATTAATTTATATTGGGTAACGCCTTTAGAAATCAAAAAATCATTAGTTAAATTTGGATATTTAGTCGCTACTCTCAATCTTGCATTTCTTTTAGATCTAATATCAAAAGATACCTCTTCAAGATCAGCGATCGTCTGCACATCTATCCAATCATCTGGCACTGCGATAACTAAGTTAGCATTACCAAAATCAAGTTTTTTTTGAATATTTATTTTATTCTGTAAGTTTATATCAGACTCTTTTAAGAGATCTAACCCAGATACGCCCATATCAAGAGTTCCGTCTCCTAATCTTTGAATAATTTCTTTAGCGTGAAGAAAAATAACCTTGATGTTACTTTCATTTTCAATTGTCCCAAAATAATTTCTTTCTTTTTCACTTTGCAGGATCTTTAGTCCTCTATCATTGAAAAATGATATTGCTTTATCTTTTAATCGCCCTTTACTTGGTAAACCTATAGTAATTTGATCTTTCATATATTCTTTAAGTTAATTGCAGCACCAACCGCTGGGATTTTCTTTTTAGCTCCTAAACTTTTAAGTAAGTCATCATAACGGCCTCCCCTAGCAATTTCCTTTTTACCTGAGAATACCTCAAACACTATGCCAGTATAATATTCTACATCTCTCCCAAAATTTGCGATGAAATTGATATCCTGATTTAGTTTTTTTAAATTAAGAATGGATTTAAAGTCTTTAAATATATTTTTTTTGAGATTATTTTTCTTAGTAAAATCAAACAATTTTTGATCAAGTTCTGAAAGTTTACATTTTATTTTTAAAAAAGATTTAATAATCTTTACGATTTTTTTTCCATCAACAAAAGATCTTGGGTCTTTAATCTTTTTGTCAAATCTTTTTAATATTTCTGATATCGACCTACCGGCAACCACTTTGTCTTGTTCTTTTTTTTTCATTTCATGAAATCTTTTTTTGTCTGTATCAAAAGTAACTGCATCAATATCAGTACTTTTTTCCAATCTTTTTAAAAGCTCCTCGAAATAACTTGGTCTCCAAAAATGTCTTGTTAGTCTAAGCTTCCATCTTTCGGGCATATCTAGAGCATTAATTAGACTTTTAAATAAACCAATATCTCCAACTTTGATTAAAATTTTTTTTCTCTTTATCTTTTTTGCGGAGCTTAAAATTGTACTTATAATTTTAAAATCATCTTGAATTTGATTTTTTGAGCCTAGAATCTCAATCCCTAACTGGTCATTGATGAAATTCGTACCTTTATTACCTGATCTTCTATATGCTTGACCGGAATAATAAATTTTTGAGGAAGATTTTTTTTGCAAGAAACTGATACATGAAGCTACGGTTAAATCGGGTCTTAAGCACATCGTTTTTCCATCTTCTCTATCAAATGTGAGCATTGAACTTCTAAATTTTTCTCCTGATCTCTCAATAATATAATCTGAGTCTAGAAGAACATCAGGTTCTAATAAAACAAAACCATTGTTTTTAAAATTTTGAATAATGGTTTTAGATAATTTTTTTGATTTCATTAACTAATTCTTTTATTTTGATTGATTTTTCTTTACCACTACTTAAATTTCTTAGTGTTAGTTTGCCTAATTTAATCTCATCTTCTCCATATAAAATGACAGCAGGAGATTTTATTTTATTCGCATATTCCATTTGTTTTTTTAACTTATTTTCTCCAGGATAAATTTCTGCACTTATACCGGATTTTCTTAATATCATTTGAACGTTAATGTATTCTTTCATTAAATTTTTATCGAAAACACAGATTACGACAGGTTTTGATTGTTTTATTTTAAATTCCTTTTTCTGCATCAATGCATAAACCAATCGATCTAATCCTATTGATATACCCGTAGCAGGTGCATCAAAGTTGCCAAAATTATTTACTAAATTATCGTATCTCCCTCCACCGCCTATGGAGCCAAATTGAATTACTTGTCCTTTGTTATTTTTTACATCAAACTTTAAATTTACTTCAAAAATTGCTCCAGTATAATATTCTAAACCTCTAACAACTGATGGATCAAATTGAAAATTAGTAAAATTATAATCTTTGAAAATTTTTAATATTTCAGTAAGATCCTCGGTTTCGGGTGAATTTTTGTTTAGCGTTTTTTTTATTATTTCAATATCCTCAGGTTTTAAATTTGCGCCTTTTGTGAAATCTCCAGATTTGTCTTTTCGACCAGTACCTAACAATTCTTTTACCCCATCCCAACCAAGTCTATCAATTTTGTCTAGAGCTCTTAAAGCTGTGAGTTTTTGCTGATTTTCGTTAATATTAATTTTTTTAAATAATTCGTCAGTTATTTTTCGCGATGAAATTTTTATAATATATTCTGATTTAGTGAGTCCACAATTTTCAAGAATTTCTGAAATCATGACACATAACTCAGCATCTGCTTGTAAACTTTTAGTGCCTACAAAGTCAGCATCGAATTGTAAAAATTCTCTAAATCTTCCTGGCCCAGGCTTTTCATTTCTCCATACAGTCCCAAGTTGATACCTTTTAAATGGTTTTGGAATTTCTAAATAATTTTTTGCAACATACCTTGCTAGAGGTGCCGTAAGATCATATCTCAGAGACAACCACTTATTTTCATCTTTAAAAGAAAATACACCTTCATCAGGTCTATCTTTGTCTGGTAAAAATTTTCCAATACTGTCCGAGTATTCAAAACTTGGAGTTTCAAGATATCGGAAACCGTATTTGATCATAACTTCTTTAATATTAGAAATTATAAAATCACGTACGAGTAATTCTTTTTCTTGTCTATCTACAAACCCTAATGGAAGCTCTTTAGAAGGTTTGTTCTTTTTTTCTTTTGTCATTTTTTGGTACAGCAGGGTGGATTCGAACCACCGACCCCTAGTTCCACAAACTAGTGCTCTAACCAACTGAGCTACTGCTGCATAACTCCTTTTTATATTAATTATTAATAAATTTGTATTTTAAAATATATAATGATTTAGCTAAGCAATAGCCTAGCGTGCATTCTGTGAGAATGGAATTTGTAAAACGATGTTACTTTTCTTATCATTATCTAATATTTAGGAAAAAATTGTGTCTTTTTCAAGGTTAAATTAACGGGACTTATGCTAGAACATTTGTCCCGCTAATTAATGATTTGGAAAATTTAGAATTAAGATGTTTTCTGCAATTTAACTGCAGCAGGACCTTTTTCCGTGCTCTCCACTTCAAACGTTAATTCATCACCTTCGTTTAAATATTTTAAACCAGCTTCTCTTACTGCAGAAGAGTGAACGAACACGTCTTTTTCTTTGTCTTCTCTTTCAATGAAACCATAACCTTTGGTACCATTGAACCACTTTACTTTACCTTTTAGTGTACTCATTATTTACTTATCCTTGTTATTATTAACTTGTGCTAGCAAAGCTAACACGGCTCTTTAATAGATTTGTTAAATGAATGTCAAGTTAACAATTATGCTTATTAAAAAAAACTTTAAAAATGACCTAAAAGTGACGCTTTTTTTCTAAAAAAATTTATAAAATGCAGCAATAATTAAAACTGCAGCTGCAATGTAAATAAATTTAAACTTGTTCACATTCCTCTTGATTTTAATAAAATTAGTCTCTTTAGATCCCAATTCAGAGACTGTTGTGCTTGTAAACCCTTTTTCTCTTCCGATTTTAAGGAATTTAGTTTTCCTATGGTCATAAATCTCAGCCCCAGACATGTTTTCAAAGAAATTAAGATTTTTTATTAATGAGGCCTTTATGTTTTGAGAAACCACTACATGATCTCTATGTGCTCCTCCAATAGGTTCATCTATAATTTCATCAATTATACCGAGAGATAAAAGATCTTTTGCTGTAAGCTTCATAGCTTCTGCTGCTTGAAGTGATTTACCTGGGTCTCGCCAAAGAATGGAAGCGCATCCCTCGGGTGAGATAACAGAATAAATTGAGTTCTCTAACATTATAACTTTATTCGATGATGCCAGAGCAATCGCACCACCTGATCCACCCTCTCCGATGATTACTGATATATTGGGAACCTTAAGTGACATGCAGCACTCGATCGAATGAGCAATAGCTGAAGCTTGCCCTCTTTGCTCAGCACCAAGACCTGGGTATGCTCCTGGTGTATCTACAAAAGTAATGACAGGGATTTTAAATCTGCTAGCAAGTTGCATCAACCTCACACACTTCCTATAACCTTCAGGTCTCATCATTCCAAAATTTCTTTCAATTCTACTATTCAAGTCTTCACCCTTTTCCTGACCAATAACCAAAACAGATTTTTTATCAATTAATCCAAATCCGGCTATAACTGATTTATCGTCTCCAAATAATCGATCTCCAGATAGCTGGGTAAAACTATCAAAAATATTCTTAATATAATAATTAGCTCTTGGTCTATCTTCGTGCCTTGCTACAAGAGTTTTTTGCCAGCTATTAAGATTTCCATAAGTGCTTTCTAATTTTTCGTTTATCTCATTTTGTAAATTTTTAATTTTTTCAGTGTCTACCTGAGAGAGACCGCCAGAACCGAATGGACTTTTTAAAGAGTCTAAATCTTCTTCTAAACTTTTAATTTCTTTTTCAAATTCTAAGTAATTTTTCATTTAATTTCTATTAACATATTTACAAATCCAATAGAATCTCAATTTAACGATTTTTATTACTTTTTGAAACATTGACTCTAAATTTGGCATAAGTAAGATTTATCAACATTAATAATAATGAATTAAATGAAGACTATAGACAAAAACAACTTGAAAATAAGTGTACTTTTATACGATTTCATTAATGATGAAGTGATTCCTGGTACAAATATTGAAAGTAGTAAATTTTGGGAAGGTTTCTCAAATGTAGTTCACGAGCTTGCACCAATAAATAAGCAGTTGCTTAAAAAAAGAGAAGATATACAAAATAAAATTAACGAATGGCATAAAGCAAATGCTGAGAAAGACTTCGATAGTAAGGAATATTTTCAATTTTTAAAATCTATCTCTTACATTGTAGAACCCGGCGAAGATTTTGAAATATCAACAACTAATGTAGATGAGGAAATATCAAAAATAGCTGGTCCGCAACTTGTGGTCCCAGTAGATAACGCAAGATACGCTTTAAATGCAGCGAATGCCCGATGGGGAAGTTTATATGACTCTTTATATGGTACAGATGCGCTTGGGAAAATTCAAAAAACCAGTTTTGATAAAGATAGAGCAAAAAAAGTAGTAATGTATGTCAGAAAGTTTCTCGACGAGATTTTTCCATTAACTGATGAGAGTTGGAATAATATCAATAAAATTAAAGTTGAAGGAGATAAATTAGTTTTTTTCACTGATGAAAAAAAATTTCAATTAAAAGATAATCTTAAATTTGTTGGCTTTAGTGGTGAAAAAGATAATCTTTCATCAATTTTATTAAAAAATAATAATTTACACATTGATATTTTAATCGATCCGAATAATGAGGTTGGTAAAAATGATAAAGCTAACATATCAGATATAATTATTGAGTCAGCATTATCTACAATAGTTGATAATGAGGATTCTGTAGCAGCTGTCGATGATACGGATAAAGTAAAATGTTATAGAAATTGGTTAGGTTTAATGAAAGGTGATTTAAAAACAACTTTTATTAAGAATGGAAAAAAAGTACTAAGAAAATTAAGTAAAGACAGATTTTATACATCAAAAGATGGTTCTAAATTACAACTACATGGAAGAGCCTTATTGCTTAACAGAAATGTTGGTCATTTGATGACGAGCCCGGCAATTAAATTAAAAGATAAGAGTGAAATTCCTGAAGGCATCATGGATGCTTTTTTTTCAACCTTATGTGCATTGCATGATTTTAAAAATAAGAATAATTCAAGAACTAAATCGTTCTATATCGTTAAACCAAAAATGCATGGACCTGAGGAAGTTGCATTTACAAACAAACTATTTGGAAAAGTAGAAAGTGTATTGGGCATTGAGAAGAATTCAATCAAAGTGGGAATAATGGATGAGGAAAGAAGAACTACTGTAAATTTAAAAGAATGTATTAGACAAGTAAAGGAAAGAATAGTTTTTATAAATACCGGGTTCTTAGATAGAACTGGAGATGAAATGCATACCTCGTTTGAAGCGGGGCCAATGATATTCAAAGGAGAAATGAAAAAATCTGTTTGGTTAAACACTTATGAAAATTGGAACGTAGATGTTGGTTTGAGCTGTGGTTTTTCCGGTAAAGCTCAAATAGGAAAAGGTATGTGGGCGATGCCTGACAAAATGGAAGATATGTTGGAACAGAAAATAAGTCATCCCAAATCTGGTGCTAACTGTGCATGGGTTCCGTCTCCAACGGCTGCGACTTTGCACGCTACCCATTATCATAAAATTGATGTGTTTAAAGAACAATCTAAAATTAAGAATAGAAAAAAAGCTGAGCTAAAAGATTTGCTTAAAATACCTAAAGCAGATCGACCCAATTGGCCTTTAGAAGACATAAATAAAGAGCTAGAAAATAATGCACAAAGTATTCTGGGGTATGTTGTCAGATGGGTTGATCAAGGTATTGGCTGTTCAAAAGTCCCGGATATAAATAACGTAGGATTAATGGAAGATAGAGCCACTCTGAGAATTTCTTCGCAACATATTGCCAATTGGTTGCATAGTAAAGTTTGTACCAAAGATCAAGTGATGGAGGTAATGAGGAAAATGGCAAAGATAGTAGATGGCCAAAATAAGGATGACCCAAATTATGTGAAGATGTCCGATAATTTTGATAATTCTATAGCCTTCTCAGCAGCATGTGACCTTGTTTTTCTCGGGAAAAATCAGCCATCAGGATACACCGAGCCAATACTTCATAGAAAGAGACTTCAGAAAAAAGTTATTTAGTTGTAACTGGAATTCTGTTTTTAAATGCAGAAAAAAGAGTACCATCATCCAATTGCTCTATTTCTCCTCCAACTGGTAGGCCTTGGGCTAATTTTGTGATTTTAATTTTATCACTTTTTATCATGTCCTCAATATAATGAGCAGTAGTTTGCCCTTCTGTTGTTGCGCTAGTTGCAATAATCACTTCTTTCAAACCATTTTTTTTTATTCTTTTTAACAGGGAATTAATCAACAAATTATTTTCCTCATATTTTTCAGATGAATTGAGTGTACCACCAAGAATATGATAGTAACCTTTGAAGATATTTGCCGATTCTATCACCCACATATCAGCTAAACTTTCAACAACGCAAATTTTATCAAATTCGTGACTCGTTTCACATATACATTTATTTTCAATAACGTTTAGATTCCCACAATTGGCACATCTGATAACATTTTTGTAAATTCTAGCCAAATTTTTAGCTAAAGGTTTAACAATATTTTCCTTATTATTTATGAGTTTTAAAATAATTCTTTTAGCAGATTTTGGACCTAATCCTGGTAATTTAGCAAATTGTTTTATCAATTCTTCAACTTCTGGAATATTATTTTTCATTTTAAAGGGAAATTAAGATCACTTGGAAAATTAATTCCACCAGTAATCTTTGATAATTCTTCGTTAGACTTTCTTTTTAAATTTTCTTTGGCATTATTAAAGGCGGCAATAATTAAATCTAATAATATATCTGTTTTTTCTTTTTTAGCTTCTTCAGAGACTATGATTGATTTTATCTCATAATCACCACTCATTATAATTTTTACTAAATCTCCACCTGAGCTTCCCTCAACTTGTATATTTTTAATATTGTCTTGTGCTTCCTTCATTTTTTCTTGCATCTCTTTTGCTTTTTTAATCATTTCAGAAAAATCAGGCATCATTATCTCCATCGATCTTATCTATTTTTGCATCAGGAAAATATTCTAAAATTTCCTTAAATTTTTTATTATCTTTAAATTTTATAATTTCTTCATTTTGTTTTTCCTTCTTTTTTTCAAAAATAGTCTTTTCTCCTTTTGATTTGCTTAAAGTGATAATCCATCTCTTACCAGTCCATAACAGTAATTTTTCTGTGAGATTTTTAATAAAATTTTTATTTAAATTTTCATTAAATCCAATATCTATTTTTCCATTTACAAAGCTTACCAAAGTGACATTTCTCTCAAGGTCAAATTTTAACTCCAGTTCATTTTCCTTAGTACAAATTTCAACAAGATCATTAAGATTTGTAATTTTTAAATTATCCTTTTTATCTTGGTAGTCTTTTTCTAGTTTGAAGTCAGTTTGTATTTGATTTGTACTCTTAAGTTGATCTTTTGATATCTCTTTAAAATTTTTGCTCTTATCTTTGATGGGTTTTGTAGATGAGCTTTCTGTATCTAAGTCAATTTTTTTTTTTTCTATGCTGTCTACTAAGTTTTTATTTATTTCAATGACATGCATAAGCTGAATCAAATACATCTCAAGTGATATCAGCTCATTAGAAACAATTTTTATATCTTCTAAAGTTTTTATTGTAAGTTGCCAAAAAATTCCAATATCCTGTAAACTAATTTCATTCGATATTTTTTGTAGAATTTTAGCATCAAAATTTGAAACATTAGGATCTTTTTCAATTTCTCCTAAACTTTTACACCTGGTAATTAAGTGCAATATTTCAAGCATATCATTTAAAAATAATTTTGAGTCTATTCCTTCCTCATACAAATTATTTAATTCTGAGATAGCTTTTTTTTCATCTCCATTAAGAATACTGTCGAAGAGAGTAAGAATTTTTTCTCTATCTGCTATCCCTAACATCTCTCGAACATCTTTCTCATTTACAGTTCCATCCGAACTTAAATTTTCCGCCAGTAATGCTCTGTCTAGTAGTGAGATCGAATCCCTTACTGATCCCTCTGATGCTTTAGCAATAAGCCTTAGAGCTGGATCAGAAATATTACCTTTTTCTATTTTTAGAATTTTTTTTAGGTGATTGAAAAGTTTTTCAAAGGAAACTCGCTTAAGATCAAATCTTTGGCACCTTGAAAGAACGGTAACAGGGATTTTTTTAATTTCAGTCGTTGCTAAGATAAACTTTAAATTAGGAGGAGGCTCCTCTAACGTTTTAAGAAGACCATTAAATGCTTGCTTCGAAAGCATATGAACTTCATCAATAATATAGATTTTAAATTTAGCACTTACTGGACTATACTTAGAGTTTTCAATTAATTCTCTGATATCATCTATTCCAGTTTTAGATGCAGCGTCCATTTCTAAAACATCCATATGATTAGAGTCGACAATTTCTTTACAATGACACTTCTCACTTGCGCTACACTTTTCTCCTATAGAAAAATTTTTTGTACAATTTAAAGCTTTTGCAATTAAACGAGCTGTTGTAGTTTTACCGACACCTCTAATTCCAGTTAATAAATATGCGTTAGGAGTTTTTCCAAGTTTGATTGCATTAGTAATGGTTTGTGCCATGACCTCTTGGCCAATCAAATCTTTAAACTCTTGTGGTCTATATTTTAAAGCTAAAATTTTTTTTGTATCCATTATAAAGAGGCAGGCAACAACCTGAATAATTATCACTACGGCTGCTTCTTTTCAGACCTGACCGGGTTTATGAAACATCCACCTGATGCCAACCTCGAAATTATTATATCAAGATACGGTAAAACACTACAAGAGTTGATTTTTATTTTGTGGACTAATTTTTCCTATAATTTGAAGCTTCGTACACCCCTAAAACATCTAAGCTTTGAGTATGAAATCCAAGTTCCTCCATGGCAATTTTCACTCTTTTTTCCTCTAAATGACCCTCAAAATCTAAGTAAAAATTAGCTTGGTCAAAAGTGTTCTTCACAGAGAAGCTCTCAAGTTTCGTCATATTGATTTGGTTTGTTGCGAATCCACCCAAACATTTATAGAGAGCAGAAGGAATACTTTTTAATCTAAAGATACAAGAAGTAATAAATTTTTTATCTTTTACGTAATTTGGCTGATGAACATTTTTTCCCATAATTAAAAATCTTGTGACATTACCTTTCTCGTCCTCAACATTTTTTTCTAAAATTTTAAGATTATATATCTCTGCAGATAACTTAGAGGCTATAGCTGCAATATTGCTTTCTTTGTTGTTTGCTAGGTCTTTGGCAGATCCAGCAGTATCTGCCGACACAATGGTCTTAAAATTATTTTTTGTAATCATTTTTTGACATTGACCAATTGCTTGGGCGTGACTTCTTACAAATTCAATATCACTTAATTTTGAGCTTGGTAAAACTAATAAATTATGTTCTACCTTCTGAAAATGTTCAGCATAAATCTGAAGTTTATATTTTGGTAGTAGATAATGAATATCTGCCACTCGTCCTGCTAGTGAATTTTCAATAGGTATTATAATTTTATATGAAGCATCTTCGTAAGCAAGTTTGAATGTTTCCTCAAAAGTTGCACAAGCTTTAATCTCAGAGTCATTAAATAGCTCTTTGGCTGCAATATGAGAATATGCACCTAATTCACCTTGAAAAGCAATTTTTACCATTTGTTTTTTCTCATCATTGATCTAATTTTTTCTAAATCTTCAAAAGTGTCTACGCTTAGTGGTGAAGAACTTGTGAAACCTACTTCAATATTTATTTTATTTTGCAAAGCTCTCATTTGTTCCAGGTTTCTCTCAATTTCTAAACTTGTTCTTTTAAGGTTTACATACCTTAATAAAGCTTCATGTGTAAAGGCATAAATTCCTATATGATGGTAAACATTTTCGAGAGTATTTTCATTTGATGATCTAAAAAAATCTACAGCAGAAGAAAATAAACTATCATCGATTTTTGATTGTGTTTTTACTTTAACAATATTTTGGTCTTTAATTTCTTTTTTTTCCATTTTACTAGCCAGTGTTGCGATCTGACTTTGACCTTTCAACATATGGTTTGAAAGAAAAGAAATAGCTTTTGGATTTATATTTGGCATGTCACCTTGTAAGTTTATAATAACTTCAGGTTTGTTTTGTAATGAATTCTGGACAGCTTCAAAAACTCGATCGGTTCCGGTTGAATGACTTGTTTTAGTTAAAATAGCTTTTCCATTGTTTTTTTTAATTAGCTCTTCTATAGACTTGTCTGGTGTTGCAACATAGACCTCACCCACATTTGATTGAACAGCATTGTTATAAACGTGAAGTATCATTTCTTTGTCATTGATTAATTCTAGAGGTTTATTTGGAAGCCTTTGTGCTGCAAGTCTGGATGGAATAATTACTGCTATTTTACTCATACGAATGCGTCTCAAGGACGCAAAAAAAGTTGTTTAATTATGTTTTTTTTTTAAAAACTAGTGTTATACCTATTTCTTATCAAATTTATGGATAGTTTTGAATTAAATAAAATAATTGCTGCAGTTTTATTAGCAGCATTAATTATTATTGGTATTGGAAAATTTGCTGATGTTTTATTTTATGTAGAAAAACCAGAACAATCTGCATATAAAGTAGACGGTTTAGAAGTCGTAACAACATTGAAAGACGGGGCATCTGAATCTGCCAAAGAGATAAAAGAAGTAAATATCAAAGAATTACTAGCGCTAGGCGACGTTACGCATGGCGAAAAAGTATTTAAAAAATGCAGCGCCTGCCACATGATTGTTAGCGGAGGAAAAAATATGATAGGTCCAAATCTTTGGGGCGTAATCGGAAGAAATGCTGCAGCAATAAATGACTACAATTATTCAAAAGCTATGAAAGATTATGGAAAAGAGTGGACGTTCGCTGAGATGAACTCATATTTAATAAAACCACAAGCTTACATTAAAGGAACTAAAATGGCTTTCGCTGGACTGAGAAAAGAAAAAGATAGAGCGTCTGTGATTTTATATATGAATTCTAAAAGTGATAATCCAAAACCGTTGCCTTAATCGAGGCACCATTTGATAATACTTTTTTGAGCGTGAACTCTATTTAAAGCTTGTCTCCATACAACTGATTGTTTACCGTCTATTACATCATCTGTAACTTCTTCACCTCTACCTACAGGCAAACAATGCATAAAGATGGCATCAGATTTAGCTGCACTCATTAATTTTTTGTTTACCTGATAAGGCTTTAAAATCTTCTTCTTAACTTTTTTATTTACTTTATCATTCATAGATATCCACTTATCTGTCATAACACAGTCCGAATCTTTAATGGCTTCATGGGGTTTGTTTGTTACGATTAAATTAACTTTATTTTTTTTTGACCAATTAAGTATCGTTTTATTCGGAGCATATTTTTTTGGACAACCGATTTTGAGTTGAAAATTGAATTTACCTGCAGCTTCTATTAAGGAATTTGACATATTGTTATTACCGTCTCCAATCCAAGAAACAATTTTACCCTCAATGGAACCATTGCTTTCTTCATAAGTAAGAATGTCAGACATAATTTGACAAGGATGACTTACATCTGAAAGGCCATTGATAACTGGGATATCCAAATGTTTCCCAAACTCCTCTAAGTTTTTATGAGATGAGGTTCTCAACATAACGATATCAACATATTCAGATAAAACTTTTGCTGTATCTTTTAAAGTCTCATCTCCCTTACCGTAATGTATTCCATCTGGATTTAAAATAATTGATGATCCGCCTAATTGCTTTACAGCAATGTCAAATGACATTCTTGTTCTAGTAGAAGGTTTCTCAAAAATCATTGCCATCGATTTACCCTCAAAGGGCTTATCATTGTCAGGAGCAGATTTATTTAACCCAGATCTATTTTGTTTTCTCTTCTTTGCTTCCTCAATGATTGCTCTAAGCTCTACTGAACTACAGTCAGAAATATTTATAAAGTTTTTCATTTAAAATCTTTTGCAAACTTTCTCTATTATTTTTAAACATAAGTTTATCTCGGTCTTTGTTACATTTAAAGGAGGCAAAAGTCTGACAACATTTTCAGCAGCTCTCACTGTCAACAAATTATTATCTAAAAGTTTTTGAATAAATCTAGCTTGATTTACATGAAGACAAAGTCCAATAAGTAGTCCTTTTCCTCTAACTTCTTTAATAACTTTGGGATATTTATTTTTAATTTTATCAAGTTGACTTATGAAATATTTTCCATTTTTGCTAACATTATTTAAGAAACCTTTTTTAAACATTACATCCATCACTGCATTACCAGCGCTCATTGCTAAAGGATTTCCGCCAAATGTGGATCCATGGGTTCCAGGCTTCATGCCTGAAGCAACTTTTTTATTAACCAAAACTGCACCTATTGGAAAACCACCGCCAATCCCTTTTGCTATTGGGACAATATCAGGTTTAATTTTTGCATATTCGAATGCAAAGAATTTACCACTTCTTCCAATACCGCATTGTACCTCATCAAGAATTAATAAAATTTTTTTCTTGTTACATAGTTTTCTAAGACCCTGGAGACAAAAATCTGGAATAACTTTAATGCCACCCTCTCCCATTATCGTCTCAACCATGATAGCTGCTGTTCTACTAGTTATCGCTTTTTCTAAACCTTTGTGATCGCCAAAATTAAAATGATCAAAACCGTCTACCTTAGGTTTGAAGCCTTCAGTTGCTTTTTTACTATTACTAGCAAAAATAGCTGCGATAGTTCTTCCGTGAAAACTATTATTAATGCAAAGCACTCTATTTTTTCTTGGTTGACCTTTTGAATAAAAATATCTTCTAGCAAATTTTATAGCTGCCTCGGTTGCCTCAGCACCAGAATTTTGAAAAGTAACATAATCTGCAAATGTTTTTTGAGTAAGCCTTTTTGCCAACTGCTCTTGTTCTGGAATAGTAAAAACATTAGAAACGTGCCATAGCTTTTTTGATTGATTATTAATTGACTTAATCAAATAATCATTAGCATGACCCAGACAATTGACAGCAATGCCTTGAACAAAGTCTAAATATTTCTTACCATTTGTTGAGTATAAAAAACTACCTTTGCCTTTTTTAAACGCAATTTTTTTTCTATTATAAGTATTTAAAATTTTACTCATTTTTAAGACTTTATTTTATAACCTATTTTAAACAAATAATAAGCAAGTAACCAGCTTAGAAAACTTATAATTGATAAATATAATATACCAAACATAATAGAACCATCAGACTGACCAATGAATGCAAACCTGAAACCATCTATCATGTAAAAAAATGGATTGGCCAAACTTATTTTTTGTAAAAAATCTGGTAATCTTTCTATAGTATAAAATGTTCCAGATAAAAAAGAGAGAGGAATTATAACAAAATTAGTAACGGTGGCCATATGATCAAATTTTTCTGCCCATAGGCCAGCTATTATCCCGATATTTCCTAATATAAATGAAGCCAGAAAAGTGAAAATAATTAACATTAGATAGTTCTGAATTTCAAAATCAATTATTAAATAAAAAACAAAAATTGATATCACTGCAATCATCACACTTCTAGTAACAGCAGCTAGCGATATAGCCAAAGTTACCTCGATAGCAGACAAAGGTGCATACAAAATATCAACTATATTTCCCTGTATTTTGCTTATCATAAAAGAGGAAGATGAGTGTGAGAAAGATTGTTGGATCACTTGCATTGCAATTAAGCCAGGGGCTAAAAATGTTATAAATGGAACTCCCAACACATCCTCTCTTGTGGATCCAAGAGCTAAAGATAAAACCATTAAAAAAAGAAGTGAAGATACAAGTGGTGAAAAAATTGTTTGAATCCAAACTATTAAAAATCTTAATACCTCTTTTTTATATAAAGTATAAGTTCCAATCCAGTTAATGTAACCAAATCTTCTAGTACCAATTTTATATTTCGTATTAATTTCAACCATCGATAGACTTATAAACCCTAATTTAAAAAAAACTGTGCAAAACTTAAGTTACCCTCAGAACAACAATTTTTTATGTTTGAATGATGTATGCAAAATACTACATAATGATAATAACACTAAATATAAACTAAATATAGTGTAAGTTGTAACATATATGAGTTGGGACGCTGAAAAGGTTGAAAAATTAAAAGAGCTATGGGGTAAAGGGTTTACTGCAAGCCAGATAGCCGAGAAACTTGGAGGAACTACTCGTAACGCAGTCATCGGTAAAGCTCACAGATTAAATCTTGAAGCTAGAGCCCCCTCAAAAAAATCATCATCAAATCAAAACAACAACTACAAATCCTCAAAAAAACCTATGCAACATATGACTAGGAAGCAGAAATTCCAGTCCATATTACTTGATAAAAATTTTGAGCCAGAGAACCCAAAATCTTTAGAAGAATTAACTGAAACTACTTGTAAGTGGCCAATAGGTCATCCGGATGAGGATAATTTTTATTTTTGCGGTAGAAAACCAGAACAAGATTTCCCTTATTGTAAATTACATGTTTTGTATGCATTTCAACCTAAAGGACAAAAAGAGGATGTTTTGGATAAAGAGGATAGCATAACAGAATTTATCGAGAAAAAAGTTAAAGCCTCGTCTGGTTAACAAAACTTTAACATTACAATCATATAATTGATTATGAAGTTTATTAAAAAATACCTTAAATGGTTAAGTACTTTTTTAGTTCTTACAGGTATTTTATTAACAAATTTGAATATGTATCCAGTAAATATAATGTTTCATGGAGCGGGAGTTGTTGGTTGGACTATTGCAGGTTTTATTTCTAAGGATAAAGCAATATTAACCAATTTTGGGTTACAGATTCCATTATTTATTATTGGTTTTTATCAAATTTTGGTTCCGTAAGTTCGGGACACTTCAATACATTTTTTATGAGGAAAATAAAAACAATATTATTTGTTTGTACTGGAAACTCTGCGAGAAGCATAATAGCGGAAAGTATTGTAAACAATAATTTCCGAAATCAATTCATCGCATTTAGCGCTGGAAGTAATCCTTCAGGGAAAATCAATCCCTACATTAAAGAGTATCTTGAAGGAAAAAAATTTAATTTAGCCACGTATTATTCGAAAAATTTTGATGAATTTTTAAAAAATGATATTGATATTGATTACGTGATTACAGTTTGTAATAACGCTAATAAAGAAGTTTGTCCTGTATGGCCCAAAAAAAAGACCATTACGCACTGGGACATCGCGGACCCTGTTGAAAAAATTAAAAAAACTAAAAATAAAGATAAAATAAATTTAATAGCTGAAGAAACTTATAATATAATTAATGAAAAAATTAAACATTGGGTAAAAAATGAAAAGTAAAAAGATATTTATTGGTGAATTTATAGGAAGTTGTTTTTTAGTCATGATTATTGTTGGTTCAGGTATTATGGCTCAAAATCTAACTGATGATATCGCTGTAATGTTAATAGCGAATACTTTAGCTACAGGTGCAGGATTATTTGTTCTGATTACTTCAATCGGTGATATCTCCGGCGCACATTTCAATCCTGTCGTTACTTTAGCAATGTATTTTACCAACAAGATTAAAAAAAATTTAATTATCACTTATATCTCTGCTCAAATTTTAGGTTGCATGTTAGGGGTAATGTTAGCAAATTTTATGTTTGATCTTCCTTTGTTGCAGATTTCACAGAAGATTAGACCTGGAATAAATATTTTTACAGCTGAGATCATTGCAACTTTTGGATTAATTTTTGTGATATTTGGATCTTTAAAGAGCGGCAAACTTGCGGTCGCTTCATCAGTAGCTACTTTTATAACAGCAGGGTATTGGTTTACCTCTTCAACTTCTTTTGCAAATCCAGCGGTAGCAATCGCAAGAACTTTTACAGACACATTTACTGGAATTAATTACTTAAATACTCCTAGCTATATCATTGCTGAGATGCTTGGTGGAATATTGGCTGTCTATTTAATCAGAAAAATTATTTTGTAATTGGAGGGCAGCCCAAGGAAATATTGATACCTTGGGCTAATTAATTAATTAATAACACAGTTGGGAGACTGATAATCAGTTAATAATATATAAATGCTTAAAAAATATTTAAATTAAGTTAAAGATTTATTAATTTTCAAGAATAAATGATATTGGAGTCGACATTCATCTCTCTTGCCAGGTTTTTAAGTCTTTTAGTTACTTGTTTTGAGACAATATCGCTATGATTGCTAGGTATTTTCAAAAAAATAGTCTTATTTCTTTTATAAATTTTAAATTCATCTAACAACAAAGAAGACATGCTAGTGAGTGACTCTGCTAATCTTAAAGCAGATCCCACTTGCTTTGAGGATAAAATTTCGTTGTTATTTAATAAGGATAAAAACTGATAATTCGGATTATATTTTAAGCCACAATGTCTCCAAAAACTTGCTGATGCAACTTTTACTCTATCTCTATGTTCTAGTTTTAGTAATGGAGTATTTAACACTTCCATAAAAACTAATTCTGCTTTTTGAAAAGCTCCTAGGCCCCAATCCATTTTACTTAAGATGCAAGCCAAGGTTAGTAATCTTCGATTAAAATATTCGTTGTCTTCAAATAATGGTGAAATAAAATTAAAATATTTCTCAAAACTCTTTCCATAGTCCCCTTTTTTAAAAGATATACCATCAGTTTTTAATTTGAAAATTTCATCCTCGCTCATTCCTTGGTTTATAATTGTATCCATATGCCCCTCTCTCAGTCCACTGATTGAGCAAATAACTTTTGAGGGGCTTGCTGCTTCAATTATTTCGTTAAGTATTATAGAGCTAAAAGGTAAATAGGGAGTTCTAGATTTAGTAATATATTCCATTGATTTCAAAGATGATTTATTAAATTTTGAAATTCTGTTTAAGTATTTAACTGCTACATCTTTTGAGAGTTTATATTGATGCAAAATATGTAATGGGTGTTTTTCTTTAAAGAGATGATATTTAAATAATGATCTCCAAGTCCCTCCTACCAAATAAATATTTTTAAATTTCTTTTTAGAAAGCCATTTTTCATCTCTTAAAAGTTTTCTAACATATTTTCCCAAATTTCTTTTTTTTATAATAGGATTATTTTCAAGTCTTAATACTCCAAGAGGTAAAGAGGTTGTTTCAAAAATTTGATTTTTAGAAACTCTGGCAAGTTCTAAACTTCCACCTCCTAAATCTGCAACTAATCCATCTACTTCATCAAATCCTACCATTACACCATTTGCTGATGTTCTTGCTTCTTCCTCGCCAGATAATACTAGTGGTTTTTTATTAAATATTTTTTTAATTTCTCTTAAAAATTCACTTGCATCAGTGGCCTCTCTAAAAGCTGCTGTTGCAATAATTTCTAAATCTTGAACGTCTGAAATATCTAAAATTTCTTTAAATCTATTTAGAACTTTTAAAGAACCTTTAATTCCATTGGGATTTAGTTTTTTAGATTTATCTAAATTTTTTCCAAGTTTGCAAACTGCTTTTTCATTAAAGACTGGTATTGGAGAAATTTTAAAATTATCGTATATGAGCATTCTTACTGAATTTGATCCAAGATCTATTATGGCTTGCTTAGACTTTTTATTAGACTGAAATTTAAAAAGATTTTTTAATTCTGGTTTCATTTTACTAATCTCAAATTTTGAGGTTTAGCTCTTAAAATTGACTTACCGCGACCTGATAAACTTGGATTCTTCATGAAATAGGAATGTGCGGAAAAGCCTTTTTCTTTTTCTTTATGATAGTTTCCTATGCTATCTAAATACCATGTTTCCGATTTATCTTTAAAGTTGGCTAACATAATTTGATCTAAAATTTGCTCATGTACAGTATTGTTTTCTATCGGAATTATAATTTCAATTCTTCTATCTAAATTTCTAGGCATTAAATCTGCAGATGAAATATATACCTGATTCTCTCGAGAGGGCATAGAACTACCATTTGCAAAACAATAAATTCTTGAGTGTTCTAAAAATCTGCCAATAAGGCTTTTTACTTTTATATTTTCAGATTGACCTTTAATTCCAGGTCTTAAGCAACATACTCCTCTTACCGATAAATTTATTTTTACTCCTGCGTTTGAAGCTTCGTAAAATTTCTTAATAATTCCAGGGTCTACAAGAGAATTCATTTTTGCCCATATTTCTGCAGGTTTTCCTTTATTTGCATTTACTATTTCATTTTCAATTTTTTCTTCAAAAAAATTCCTACTATTTAATGGAGACATAAAAATTTTATTCAATTTTTTTGGTTTTGCATAACCAGTTACATAATTAAAAAATTTTTCGACATCTTTGGCCAAGTCTTGATTAGAGCTAAACAGTGATAAGTCAGTATAAATTTTTGCGTTAATAGGATGATAGTTTCCTGTACCTAAGTGAACATAGCTTCGCGTTTTAGCTCCTTCTTTTCTTAAAACTAAACTTGCCTTTGCATGCGTTTTGTATTTTGCGAATCCGTAAACAATTTGAACGCCAGCTTTCTCTAGTTTCCTAGATAATTCAATATTAGCTTCCTCATCAAATCGAGCTTTTATTTCTATTACGGCTGTAACAACTTTTCCGTTTTCTGCTGCTCTACTTAGTGCTTTTACGATAGGAGAGTCAGGTGTGGTTCGATACAAAGTTTGTTTGATACCGATAACTTTGGGATCTTTTGCTGCAGCTTCTAAAAATTGAATTACTACATCAAAAGTTTCAAAAGGGTGGTGTACAACAAAATCTTTACTTCTTATAGCTGAAAAAAATTTATCATCAAATTCCTTCAATCTTTCAACTTCTCTAGGATTAAACTTTTTAAATCTCAGCTTTGGATCTTTCTTTTTACAAATTTCATCTATATCTTGTATTCCAACTAATCCTTCAACCTCATAAATATGATCTTCATCCATTTTAAATTTTTTTGAAATAAAATTTAAAAGTTTTTTGTTTGAATTAGTGAGTACTTCGAGTTTAACTACGTTTCCCCTTCTTCTTTTCTTAATTGCTTTTTCAAAATATCTCACAAGATCAGCAGCTTCATCATCTATTTCAATTTCGCTGTCTCTAATTATTTTAAACTGCAAACTTGCCTCGATATTATGGTCTGGAAATATTTCATTAGCAAATTTACAAATTACGTCATCAATTGTGACAAATTCATTTATTGTTTCAGAATTGTTTAGAGATACAAATTTTGGAAGTGCTCTTGGTATAACTATAATTGCATTTAGTTCTCTTTTTTTTTTTATTCTAGTCATTCTTAGTAAAATTGCTTGGCCTTTATTTGGTATAAAAGGAAAGGGATGTGATGGGTCAATGGCAGTAGGTGTTATTATAGGATAAATTGTTTCCTGAAAATATTCTCTTAGATACATAAGATCCTTCTTATTTAGTTCTGACATTTTTCGAATGAAAATTTTTTCTTTCGATAGCTCTTTTTTCAACTCTAAGAATGCTTCGTTTTGCTTCTTTAATAGATCTTTAGTTTTTAATACGACCCTATTCAATTGATCCTCTGCAGTTAATCCATCTGCGCTTAATTCGTCAAAACCATCTTTAATTTGATTAAAAAGTCCAGCGACTCTTACCATAAAAAATTCATCTAAATTTGTACCTGCGATTGATAAAAATTTTACTCTTTCAAATAGAGGATTTGTTTTATCTTTTGACTCTTCTAAAACACGATCATTAAACTGAAGCCAAGATAATTCTCTGTTTATGAGTTGATTGCTAATATTAGCGTTTTCTGAAAATGATGCTTTCGACATATTTAAATGTTAAATTAAAAATATGTTTAAATTATATGCGATGAGACATGCTAAATCTAGTTGGGATTTTCCAGATTTAGATGATCATGACAGGCCATTGAATAAAAGAGGGGTAAATTCAGCAAAATTAATTTGTGAATTTTTTATTAAAAAGAAATTAAAATTTGATTTAGTCTATTGCTCATCCTCTAAAAGGACAATACAAACATTAAATATATTGTCAGAAAAAATCAGTTTTAAGAAAATTATTAAAAAAAAAGCGCTTTATCATGCTAGTGAGGATGAAATTATTCATATCTTAAAACAAACAGTTGATAATTATAAAACTTTACTTTTAATCAATCATGAACCTTCAATTAGTGAACTCATAAATCGAATCTGTCTTAAAGAAAACTCTGAACAATTTGAAAATTTAAAAAGAAAATTTCCTACTGCAGCCGTTGCTGAAGTAAGTTTTAATTTCAATGATTGGGGAAAGTTATCAAAAGTTAAAGGAAAATTAATATCATTTATAAAGCCAAAAGATCTTCAAACATCTAAGGAATAGCCAGCAGATCTTACTGTTCTGATAAGATCTTTCTTGCCATCAATATTTATTGCTTTTCTTAGTCTTCTTATATGAACATCTATAGTTCTAGACTCAACATAAATATCATCTCCCCATACAGAATTTAGAAGTTGCTCACGCGAATATACTCTTTTTGGATTCTTTATTAAAAAATCAATTAGTTTAAATTCGGTTGGGCCGACTATAACTTGTTTATCTGCTCTATAAACTCTTCGTTGAACTCTATCTACTTTAAGATCCTCAAATACTACAACATCAGCGGCAACACTTGGTTTAGATCTCTTTAATAAAGCGTTAACTCTTGCAATAAGTTCTTTTTGGCTGAATGGCTTAGTTACGTAGTCATCTGCTCCTGTTTCAAATCCTTTCAGCTTGTCTTCTTCTTCACCTTTGGCTGTTAACATAATGATTGGGATATTTTTGTGAAGATTGCTTCTTTTCAAATTTTTACAGACTTCAACACCTGAAATATCCGGCAACATCCAATCTAATAAAATTAAATCAGGATTTTTTTCCTTTATATTTCTAATAGCGTCTTCTCCATTGACTGCATAATCAACTTTGTGACCCTCTTTTTCTAAATTGTATTTAAGCAAAGTTACGATGGGCATTTCATCTTCGACAATGAATAAATTTGCCCTCATTATCCTTTTGGTCGGTCTCCCTCTAAATAATCTCCTGTAACCAGAAAATAAACTTGCTCTGCAATATTGGTTGCATGATCTCCAATCCTCTCAATATTTTTAAGCATGAAAAGTAGTTGAGTTACTTTTTGTATATCGTTTTTATTTTTTTCTAAATGTTTTACTGCAGCTTCCATATTACTATTAGTCATTTGATCTATTTCTTCATCAGAATTCCAAACATTTTCTGCTGTATCTTTATCTCTATATAAATACGAGTTTAAAACTGCATTGACTTGTTTTGATGCTTTTAAACCAGCTATTTCGAAATTTTTAGTTATATCATTGGGTAAATCAGTTCCAATTTTAGTTAATCGTTTTGAGATATTTTTTGCTAAATCACCAATTCTCTCTAAGTCTGAAGAAACTTTTAAAGCAACAACTGTTTCTCTTAAATCTATTGCCATAGGTTGCCTTAAGGCAATCAAATTTACAACTTGCTCTTCTATATTTATTTCATACTTATCAGTCAATTCGTCATCTTTGATAGATTTTTCTGCTAAGTTAATGTCTTTTTTAACTAAAGATTGAATAGTATTTTCAAGCTGTTTCTCAACTCCAGTTCCCATTTTCACTATTGTATCTTTTAATAAATGAAGTTGCTCTTCGTAAGATTTTACAATGTGCGGTTTTTCACTCATTAACCAAACCTTCCTGTAATATAATCCTGAGTTTGCTGGTTGTCAGGATTTTTAAATATTTTATCTGTTGGTCCAAATTCTATAAGTTTTCCCAAATGAAAGAAACCTGTTTTTTGAGATACCCTGGCTGCTTGTGACATTGAGTGGGTAACTATTACAATTGTAACCTCTTTTTTAAGATCATCTATAAGTTCTTCGATTTGAGCTGTTGCTATTGGGTCAAGCGCTGAACATGGTTCGTCCATGAGAATCACTTCTGGACTTACAGATATAGCTCTAGCAATACATAGTCGTTGCTGTTGACCGCCTGATAAACCAGTTCCGATTTCATCAAGTCTATCTTTAACTTCGTTCCACAGGGCAGCTTTTTTCAGACTTGTTTCAACTATTTGATCCATTTCTTCTTTGCTCTGTGCAATACCGTGAATAGTAGGCCCATAAGCTACATTTTCATAAATTGTTTTAGGGAACGGATTGGGTTTTTGAAAAACCATACCAACATTCTCCCTAAGTCTCACAACATCTAACTTTCTTGAGTTCAGTTCTAGGTTGTCCATTTTAATACTGCCTTCAACTCTACAAATTTCTATGACGTCGTTCATCCTGTTCAAGCATCTTAAGAAAGTAGACTTTCCACACCCAGATGGTCCAATTAGAGCTGTAACTTCTTTTTCTGCAATATCTATAGAGACATCAAATAATGCCTGTTTGGATCCGTAATATACATTTACATTTTCCGCTTTGATTTTACTCATTTAACTCCATTTCTTTTCAAATTTGTGTCTAACGATTTGAGCTGCCAAGTTCATTAAAATTAAAAAAGCTAGAAGCACCATAATACATGCAGATACTTTTTCAACGAAACCCCTCTCAGCACTTTCTGACCATATATATATCTGAACTGGTAAACTTGCAGCAGGATCAACTGGCGTTCCAGGTATTGTGTTCACAAAAGCAACCATTCCTATTAAAATTAAAGGGGCTGTTTCCCCTAAGGCTTGAGCTAAGCCAATTATCGTTCCAGATAAAGTTCCAGGCATTGATAGTGGCACAGTATGATGCATGGTCGTTTGCATATTACTTGCACCCATCGCTAATGCAGCTTCTCTTATACTTGGTGGTACAGCTTTTAAAGAGGCTCTTGCAGCAATAATTATTGTTGGTAATGTCATAAGAGACAAAGTAATTCCTCCAACAAGTGGTGTCGATCTTGGTAAATTAAAAACTGCTAATAAAACACCAAGACCTAGCAAACCAAATACTATCGATGGAACAGCTGCTAAATTATTAATGTTTACTTCTATAAAATCTGTAAATTTATTTTTTGGTGCAAATTCCTCGAGATAAATTGCAGCTAACACTGCAACAGGAAATGAAAACGCTAAACATACTAGTATACTAAAAACTGTTCCCATAAACGAGCTAGCTATACCTGCTAGTTCTGCCTCTCTTGAATCAGGGCTTGTAAAAAAACTAATGTTAAACTCTGATAAAATATCCCCTCTTTCATTAAGCATATCGTAAATCTGCAGCTGATAATCGTTTACTCTTCTATTCTTTTCAGGGATATCTCTTGGATAATTTCCTTTATGAACTTGATCAACATCATCAGAAGCTGTTAATTTTATGGGTACTATTTTACCCAGAAAGTCTGGATTTTTTAAAAGTAGATCTTTAACTTCAGTCTCATATTTATATGAAACCATTTGAATTAATTGACGATCCTCTTCTTCAGGAAGTCCAGGATCTAATGAGGTCATAGCTTTGTAAGCAACATCATAATAGTCTGCATTTTCTAAATCATCTTTTGATGGACTTTCTGCATCGATTAAAAGTAATTCTTTATCATAATGAACTTCTGTTACTATCCAAGTTTTTTGGAAAGCTGAGTAACCTTTTGAAAATATCTGAAACATAAAAACTGCTAAAAAGCTTAAAGCTAATCCTATAGCTATTTTGCCATACCATTGAAATCTTCTTTCAGCGTTATATCTTTTTTTTAATAAATTTTTCTTAAAACTATTCATATTTTTCCCTATATTTTTTAACAACTGAAAGAGCGATTACATTTAAAAATAAAGTTACTATAAATAAAGATATTCCTAAGGCAAAAGCTGATTGAGTTTTTGGATCTCCAAATTGTTGGTCTCCAATTAAAATTACTACAATTTGCGCTGTAATGGTAGAAGTTGACTCAAGTGGATTCATTGTAAGATTAGCCGCTAGTCCTGAGGCCATTACAACGATCATTGTTTCTCCCACCGCTCTTGATACTGCTAAAAGTATCGAACCTACGATACCAGGTAAGGCTGCTGGAAAAATTACTTTTTTTACAGTTTCAGATTTTGTTGCACCCATTGCGTAACTTCCATCTCTTAAATTTTGCGGTACTGCTGTTATAACGTCATCGCTTAGACTTGAAATAAAAGGAATTATCATTACTCCCATAACTGCTCCTGCAGCTAAAGCGCTCTCCGCTGAAACTTCTAAGCCCATAGCATTACCTATTTCTTTAACAAAAGGACCGACGGTTAAAGCTGCAAAAAAACCATATACTACTGTTGGAATACCAGCTAAAATCTCAATAATAGGTTTAGCATATTTTCTTACACCTCTTCCAGCATACTCAGATAGATATATCCCACTCAGCAAACCTATGGGGATGGCAACACACATTGCAATAAAAGCAATAAAAAAAGTTCCAGCAAATAAAGGTACAGCTCCGAAAGCATCCTTCATTAATTCAGGATCTGGTTGACCATCTCTTACAAAAGTTTTAGCAGGATACCAATGAGTTCCGAATATAAAGTCAAAGATTTTTACTGCTTGAAAAAACCTAATCGCTTCGAATAAAAGTGAAAAAACTATTCCAATTGTAACTAAAACTGCACCTAATGATGCAACAAATAACACCCATTTAAGAAAAATTTCTACTGGTTCTCTCATGCGATCATTTTTCTGAACAGATCTATATGCAAAACTCAGAGAGAAAATTAAAATTGCTAAAATAATTGCTACTTTAGCGCTGTTAGCTATTCCTTTTAATTGAATGTACTTATTAGCAGACTCATCTAGAAAATTAGTAATATTTCCCGTGTAAGTTCCTGCGGCTAATGCTTTAACCTTTGTGTAAATAAGCTGAAGCTCATTTTTAGTTAAGTTCTGATCAGTGTAATCTTGTAAAATAAATGTTTTAACGATTGATGGTTCAAAAACTGACCAAAGAGCAAAAATTATTAATGCTGGTGCAGCACACCAAGCAGCTAAATAATATCCATAAAATTTTGGTAATGCCGTAAGTCTTTGTGATGATTGAATAACTAGAGCTTTTTTTCTACCGAAATAATAACTTGTGAAAGCTAAGAGAATAATAAAAGTTACAAGTATTAAATTCATATTGAGCTTTTAAGATAAAAAAGGGGGTAAAATACCCCCTTTTTGTTTAATTGATACTACTACTTCTTAGCAGGCATGTTAACTAACTTCGTAGCGTTAGTTCTAGATGTTTTGTATAACTTGCCATCTAGGGGTACTAGCCCGATATCAGTTAAATAACCTTTTTTACCCATAGCTTTTTTACTTGTGAACTCTTTTACGAATTCATGTAAGCCTGGTACAACGCCCACGTGAGCTTTTTTCACGTAGAAGAATAAAGGTCTTGCAACTGCATAGCTATAATCTTGAATAGATTTTAAGCTTGGTTGACCACCTTCAATGCTCGCTGCTTGCAATTTGTCTTTTGCAGCTAAGAAATAACTGAAACCAAAGAAACCAAACATTTCTTTATCAGCAGCTAGTTTTTGAATAATTAGTGAGTCGTTTTCACCAACTTCAATTACCGCACCGTCTTCTCTTAGTGCTTTATATTTAGCACCAGCATCTTTTGAAGCTTTATCGATACCTTTTTTCATTACTAATGAATTCCAGGCATCTCTTGTTCCTGATGTTCCTGGAGGTACCATCACTTTAATTGGGTAGTTTGGTAATGAAGAGTCAATATCGCTCCATTTTTTATATGGATTCGGTACTAACTTACCATCTTTAGCAACTTCTTTTGCTAATGCTGCCCATAATTGTTTTTTTGTAAAGTTTACTGGTTTAGCATCTTTAGAATAAGCTAACGTTATTCCATCATTACCAACTGTAATCTCTACGATTTCTTCAACACCATTTTTTTGACATAGCGCGTACTCTTTAGCCTTCATGGCTCTAGATGCATTTGTTACGTCTGGGTGCTCTGTACCAACACCGGCACAGAATAATTTAGCTCCACCACCTGTTCCTGTTGACTCGATTACTGGTGTTTTAAATTTACCAGACGAACCAAACCTTTCAGCAACGATTGTTGCGTACGGGAATACAGTTGAAGAACCTACGATTTTAATCTGATCTCTAGCTTGAGCAGAAGTTACAACTAACATTGCAACTAATGAAGCTAAAGCGATTGATAGTTTTTTCATTGTTTATCCTTTCATTTATTAATTAATTAACAAACATAAGACTCATAGAATTAAGAGGACTCTTTAATATTACAGATGTGTTACAAATTTATTAAAATGATAACTTTTTAGTTGAACTTTCTAGTTATCTCGATTTGCTCATAATCAGAGGATAAAGACCCTCCGCAACTAAAAGGTCTTACTTTATTTTTAACTGCGTAGGATTGAGTTGGCTTTAATGTAACTTCTAGTTGTACAAAGTTAACTAATTTTTGAGTAAAACCTTTATCATATCTCCAAGCATTCCATTGTGTTGGAGCGGTGAATACTTCACTTAAATAAGATGCAGCTTTTGAGTGAATCATATTGCTCTCGTTTTGTCCTTTTAAAAGATTATTTTTAACTTTTTCAAAAATTTTTCTACATTTAATTGAGTCCACCATGTACGAGTTAGCATTTAAATGAGTGCTCATCGGTGCTGACACAATTAATTGAATTCCATCGTCTCTTCTAGAAAATAAAGCTTCAGTATAAATTGTAGATACATTTTTACTATCTACTTCAAGAACTAAATCGTTTTTAGCTTGCTTAAGATCGTTTTTTAATCTTAAAAGTCCTAGATCAAAAACTGTAAGAGGTTGAGAACGTAAAGTTTTCTCTATTAAATTTACATCTGCTTTAACAGTTGTAAAAATTAAACTTAATAAAACCAGACTTATATAATTCATTATTCTAGTCATACTAGAATTTTAACTATTTCGCTGTCTATCTCAAGACAAAATATAATTAAACTTTAATATTTGCTAAAATTTAGAAAAATGAACCTTTATTTCAGTGCCACTTTGAGCTTCACTTTTTATTTCTAACTCACCTCTATGCTGATTAACAATGTGCTTCACGATCGCCATTCCAAGTCCAGTACCACCAACTTTTTTACTTTTAGCAGCATCAACTCTAAAAAATCTTTCTGTTATTCTAGGAATTTGTTCAGTTGGAATTCCAATACCATTATCTTTAATGGACACGGTATAAGAGTCTCCTATAACTTTTCCGTTACCTTGCCCACAATTAATTTCAATCTTTTTATTTTTATCTGAATATTTTATACTATTATCAATAATATTTGAAAAAACTTCAATTAATTTTTCATGATCGCCTTTAATAAAGAAATCATCTTTTATATTATTTTTAAATTCAAAAGGTTTTAAATTTTTTTGATGGATATCTTCAACGTTATTTAAAATTTCTTTTAAATTTACTTTATCTTGAGGCTGTATATGTTCCTCTAACTCAATTTTACTTAGTGAAAGTAAATCTTTAATTAAGCTTTCCATCCTATCAGCTTGCTCAAGCATTATCGGTATGAATTTTTTTTGTGCTTCTAAATCATCTTTCGCATGTCCGCTTATAGTTTCTAGAAATCCTTTAATAGAAACTAAAGGCGTTTTAAGTTCATGGCTTACATTGGCTACAAAATCAGATTTGAACCTTTGCGCTTTTATAATATCAGTTAAATCTTTTAGAAATAAAACAACTGAGTCAGGATCATCGACATATGAGGTCGGTCCAGAGAATAGATAAACTTTAAAGAACTGAAATGAGGGAGAGGATAATTCTAAATCCATAGTAATTGTCTCTTTTTTTAAAAGCACTAAATCAATATTTTGGAGTAAATCAGGAACTCTCAATAAAGTAGCCACGTGCTTATTTAAATTATTTTCTCCAAATTTTTTTTTTGCACTATTATTAAAAAATTTGATATTTTTAAATTTATCTACAATTAAAATTAGATCATCGATTTGATTTATAATCTTTACTTGCTCATTAGTTTTTTCAATATTTTCATTGGTGATGTCTTCTATTCCCTCTTCATTATTACTTGGTTTGTTCTCTCTCTTAATATCGGATCTTGCCTCCATACCTGCTACAATTGATTTTCTGGATACTGCAATTACTACGATCACAATTATTCCAGCAAGAGAGTAAAATAATAATTCCATGATTTGATTATACTTTAAAGATATAGACTAAAGAAATATTTTTTAGCGGTTTGATACCGCACTATTTAAAAAGATTTTTGCGCAATTTTCCCAGGTATATTTTTTAGCATGCTCAATGCAAGCGCTTCTATCTGACTTAAGAGCTTCAAGTGCTGCTTTTTTAAGATCGTTGTTTAACGAGCCAATGTTTGTACCGTTAAAAATATCTTTTGGTCCTGCTACTGGGTAAGCAGCTACTGGCAATCCACATTTTAAAGCTTCTATAATTACAATTCCAAAAGTATCTGTTTTGCTCGGGAAAACAAAAACATCAGAAGAAGCAAAGTAACTTGCAAGCTCACCATTTGTTCTCTCTCCTTTAAATATCGCTTCAGGATATTCTTTTTTAAGTTTATCTAAATCAGGTCCTTTACCGACAACTAATTTCGTACCTTCTAAATCTAAATCCAGAAATGCTCTTATATTCTTTTCAATAGATACTCTTCCCACATAAAGATAAATTGGTCTTTTATATTCTAAATTAATCTTTTTTGGTTTTTGGAATGCCCCGTGATTTGCCCCTCTAGTCCAAACAACCATCTTATCCTTGTCAAAACCAATATCTTGAAGTTCATTTTTCATTGACTGAGTTGTTACCAAAATTTTTTCTGCCTGTGAGTGAAATCCTTTAAGGAACTTTTGAGCAAGCTTAATTGGCAAATAAGGATAGTATAGCTTCAAATATTTATCAAATTGAGTATGGTAAGAAGTGGTAAACTTAAGCTTATTTTTTACACAATATCTTTTTGCAAATATTCCTATCGGGCCTTCTGTAGCTATGTGAATTATGTCAGCATCGGCTTTAGAAATTAATCTACCTACTCTAGGCCAAACATTAAGAGAAAGTTTTATTTCATTATATTTTGGCATTGGCACAGTAAAAAATTGATTAGGTTCAATATATTCAACCTGATGTCCAATTTTTTTTAATTCATCGCCAAGATTTTTTAAAGTTCTAC
>CACHZG010000004.1 GCA_902584365.1 uncultured Pelagibacteraceae bacterium
TGGATGAAACTGCACTCCATAAATTTTCATTTGACTGTTCTCTATAATAGTCATTTTTGAGTCTTTAGTTGATCCTACAATTTTAAAGTTTTTTGGTAATTTTACCACGGCATCTTCATGGCTCATCCAAACATAATTTTTTGATTTAAAAAAATTTGCAGTAAGAAGAGATGTTTTTTTTTTGTAAATATAAGTCTTTCCAAATTCTCTTCTTTTGTTTGATGATTTTATTTTTCCACCGAGTAATTTAGCTATGAGCTGTAATCCATAACAAATGCCTAAAATAGGTATATTTTGTGATAATATCTTCTTTGGTATTGTTTGAAATTTTTTCTTGGTAACTGTTGATGGCCCACCAGAAAATATGATCCCCTTAACTCCTTGAAAGTTTTCCAGTTTTATAAACTCTTTTGGTGTAATTATCTCAGAATAGACCCCTAAATCTCTTACCCTTCTAGCAATTAGTTTAGTTACTTGTGATCCAAAATCTATAATAATAATCTTATCTCGAGTTCTACTCTTTAATGTTTTCATCTATTTTTTTAAAGAGTCTTTTCTAAGTTTTACAAGCTGATCCTTTTTTGAACATAATAGGGAGCAAATCGAACTAAATTTATTGATTAATTTTTCACTTTCTAAAAAATCAGATTTTTTAATTTTTAACAAAATAAGTTCATATAAAGCATCTTCGTTTTTAGGGTTTAACAAAATTGTTGTATCTAAATTTCTCTCTAATAAGTTATCATTTTTTTTTAATTTAAATATTTTAGCTAAATATAAATATGATTGTTCGCTTTTCGGATTGTATACAATTTCTTGTTCAAATTTGAATTTGGCTTTATCATATTTTTTATTTTCAAATAATTTTATTCCTTCATTTAAGTAGTTATCTTCCGAATAAGAGATATTATGTGATAACAAAAAATAGAATACTAATATAAAAATTTTTTTCATAATTTATAGTTTTCAGAACTACCGGTAATTTGTACACTATGTACTCCGCTTTCATAAAAACCAGCTTTTGTAATTTTAACAAATTTTGCATTTTTTTGAATATCTATTATTTTTTTTGCTCCAATATAACCCATTGATGATCTTAACCCACCTTGAAGTTGATAAATAATTTTTTTCATTGGACCCTTGTATAATACCCTACTCTCTACACCCTCTGGTACAAATTTTGAACTATCTTTTTGTTTTTTTTGAAAGTACCTATCTGCTGATCCAGAGGACATAGCACCTATAGACCCCATTCCCCTATAAGTTTTATAAAATTTTTTTTTATATTTAAATTTTTTACCCGGACTCTCATCAGTTCCAGCGAAGATTGAGCCCATCATAATAGCATCTGCTCCAGCCGCAAGAGCTTTTATAATGTCTCCAGAGAACTTGATTCCGCCATCAGATATTATTTTTATATTTTTACTTGATATTGCATTTTTAACATTAGATATAGCTGTTATTTGAGGTACTCCTATTCCAGCGACCATTCTCGTCGTACAAATTGATCCTGGACCTATTCCTACTTTTAAAATATCTGCACCGACGTTACATAATTGTTTTGCTGCTTTAGCTGTGGCTATATTTCCAACACACAAAGGAACTTTATGAGTAATTTTTTTTATTTTTTCAACCATATCTAAAACTTTTTTACTGTGCCCATGCGCCGTATCAACCACCAGTAAATCAATTTTTTTTTCTATTAAATTTTTTACTCTTATAAGGCTTTGTCCATCTGTTCCAACGGCAGCACCAACAATTAAATTTTTTTTTTTAACTTGTTCAACTTCAAATAGCTGTTTAGAAATATTTAAATTTCTATGTATAACCCCAATACCTCCAAGTCTAGCCATTACGATTGCCATTTTACTTTCGGTGACAGTATCCATTGCAGCCGAAAGAAATGGTAATCTTAAAATTAGTTTTTTTGAGAGTTTTTGATCTAAACTGACGTCTGAAGGAAGAACATTTGAATATTGAGGCTCTAACAAAACATCATCAAAAGTAAGTGCTTCTTTTATAAGTTCCATATAAACTTATAAACGATTTCTTGAATTTATAAAGTCTTTAATCCTTGGCAATGTAAATAAGTCTCTTTCGAATTAGTTCGGCTGGAGTTGGGTTTATAAAAGTTGACTTTATTGAATTTTATTTTTGCTTCTTTTTTAACTAATTCAAAATCCTGTCCCATGAATATTTTTGAAACAAGAATTCCTTTAGAATTCAATATTTTTGAGGAAAAATTAAGGACTTCAAGACATATTGAATTTGTTCTTATACTATCAAGATCCCTATTGCCAGTTGTGTCTGCAGCCATATCTGAAATTATTACATCAATTTTTTCACCAAAATATGAAAAAATAAAGTCTTGTGACTCTTCTTGTAAAAAGTCTTTCTTAAAAAATTTGACATTACTTATAGGTTTCATTTCTTTCATATCTACAGATACAATTTTTCCATTTAAAATTTTTTTGCTAGCAACTTGAGACCATCCCCCAGGATAACTCCCTAGATCTAAAAGATTCGTATTTTTTTTTAAAATTTTAAATTTTGAGTTAATTTCAATTAGCTTGAATGCAGCTCTGGATCTGTATCCCTCGATTTTGGCTTGTTTAAAATACTGATCTCTATGCTGATTTATAATCCAACTTTTCGAACTTTTGTTTTTCATCACAAAACATCTTCATGCTCGTCTTCAATTTCATGTTGAGTACTTTTTTTCATTTTAAAAGTATAAAATGAAATAGGTAAAGAAATTAAATAAAAAAAACCAAATAAAAACAACGTTTCAAAGGTAAAAAACATTACTGACACTAAAGAAATGCCTGCAACAAGTAAAATAAAAATTGTAAGAGAAGGTTTAATCTTAATTTTCTTAAATGAATACGTTGGAATTTTACTTATCAATAATAATGAAATTATAATTGTAAGGACGGGGGTTACAAATTCTAAATCTATAATATTTCTAAATTCTGATAATTCATTTATCAGTGGCATCAAAATAAGGATTGCCCCGATCGGTGATGGAATACCCTCAAAGTAATTAAGTTTCCATTCTTGATCGCCGCTATACTTTGTTAGGTTAAATCTTGCCAATCTTAATACACAACAAACTGAAAATATAAGAGTTATTGCCCACCCGATTTTTCCGTATTGGTTTAGACTCCAAAAATAAATAATAAATGCCGGTGCTATACCAAAGCTTACAAAATCAGTTAAGGAGTCCAATTCTTTTCCAAAATCTGTCGTTCCTTTGATAAGCCTTGCTATTCTTCCGTCCAAAGCATCTAGTATTGATGCTAAAAGAATAAAAATTACTGCTAATTTAAAATTAAGATCTAATGAAAATTTTATTGAACTTATGCCTAAACATACCCCAGCAATTGTCAAAAGATTTGGTAAAATATATCTGGTTTTTTTTGACTGGACAATTTTGAATTTTTTATTTTCCATTATTTTTTTGCTAGAAGGCTCTCTCCTGCGCTAACATTTTGGCCAACTTTCGCGAGTACTTTAAAGTTTTTGAAATATATATCAACTCTACTTCCAAACCTAATCATACCTAATCTTTCGCCCTGTTTAAGAGATTGATTTTTACTCACATCACAAACGATTCTTCGTGCTATCAGTCCTGCAATTTGAACTATGATTATTTCATCCTTATTCTCAGAAGTGATTTTATAATAATTTCTCTCATTTTCTTCGCTCGCCTTATCTAATGATGCGTTCAAAAATTTGCCTGGTTTATAAAAGATCTCATTTATTGTTCCAGATATTGGAATTCTATTTACATGACAATTAAATACATTCATAAAAACACTGATCTTAGTAAATTTTTCATTATTTAAATTTAATTCTTTGGGACCATCAGTTTCTATAATTTGAGTTATTAAACCATCTGCTGGACTTACAAGAAATGAGTCATCTTCTATGGGAACTCTATCTGGATCTCTAAAAAAATAATAAACCCAGATAGTAACAACTAATAAAACTAAAAATAAAATGCCTGAAAATAACCAAGCGAAAAATGTTAGTATTATGGATATAGCTAAAAATTTATACCCCTCTTTATGAATCTTTGGAAAAATATTATCTATCATAATGTTAATAAAGTTTGATAATTTTCTTTAATATGTATAAAAATCATCCATAATCAAATTATTTTTATGGCTAAAATAAAGGTAAAAAATCCAATTGTAGAGCTAGATGGCGATGAAATGACCAGAATAATATGGGCATTTATCAAAAATAAGTTAATAAAGCCTTATTTAGAGGTTAATTTGAAATATTTTGATCTGGGGATTGAAAGTCGAGATACTACTGACGACCAGATAACTGTTGATGCAGCTAACGCTATCAAGAAATATGGTGTGGGCGTCAAATGTGCCACTATTACTCCAGATGAAGCGAGAGTTGAGGAATTTAAATTAAAGAAAATGTGGAGATCTCCTAACGGTACCATAAGAAATATTCTCGGAGGCACTGTTTTTAGAGAACCAATTATTTGTAAAAATGTCCCAAAACTTGTTCCTGGCTGGACTAAACCAATTGTAATTGGAAGACACGCTTTTGGAGATCAGTATAGAGCTACTGATTTTCTCATCCCTGGTGAAGGTAATTTAGAGGTAAAATGGACCTCAAAAGATGGGACAGATAAAAAAGAATTTAAAGTTTTTAATTTTACTGGATCAGGCACAGCATTAACTATGTATAATTTAGATGACTCAATTAAAAACTTTGCAAGAGCATGCATGAATTATGGACTTGGAAGAAAATGGCCAGTATATTTATCTACAAAAAATACAATCTTAAAAGCTTATGATGGAAGATTTAAAGATCTTTTCCAAGAAATTTATGAAAAGGAATTTTCGGATGAATTTAATAAGGCAAATATTACCTATGAACATAGATTAATAGATGACATGGTTGCATGTGCAATGAAATGGAATGGTGGTTATGTTTGGGCATGTAAAAACTATGATGGTGATGTACAATCTGATACCGTAGCACAAGGATTTGGCTCGCTTGGATTAATGACTAGTGTTTTAATGACACCAGATGGTAGAACAGTTGAGTCTGAAGCTGCACATGGAACCGTAACAAGACATTATAGAATGCACCAAAAAGGTAAAGAAACATCAACAAATCCGATAGCATCAATATTTGCATGGACCAGAGGTTTAGCCCATAGAGGAAAACTAGATAACAATGATGACTTGATAAAGTTTTCTCAAAGTTTAGAAGAGGTGTGCGTTAAAACTGTAGAAAGCGGATCTATGACCAAGGATCTAGCAATTCTGATTGGTAAATCAACAAAATATCTTACTACAAATCAATTTTTAGAAGCAATTGACGGAAATTTAAAAAAAAAACTTAACTAATTTTTTCTAATATTTTATTATAAGCTTCATCTATCTTGTTTCTATTGATACCTCCTGCTTGCGCAAAATCTTTTCTTCCACCTCCACCTGTTCCTCCTAAAATGTTTGAGGCAACCTTAACGAGTTGAACTGCATCATATTTTGTTGTTAAATCTTTTGATATTCCGATTGCTATACCAACCTTTTCTTCAAATATTGAAAAACCAATCACAATTCCTGATTTTATCTCTTTTTTTCCTTCGTCCACAATACTTCTTAGTTCTTTTGGTGGAAAATCATTTAAAATTTGTTTTCGAAGTAATACATTACCGATTTTCTGGTCTTTTATTATGTTTTTATTTTTATCTTTTTTTATATTTTCAACTTTTACTTTATCTAGTTGCTTTTTTAAATTTTTCAAATTTTCTTTTAGATCAAAATGATCATCATATTTTGGTTTAATTTTTAATTTTTGTAATTCTTTCTTAATTAATTCAATGTCTTTTAAAAAATTTGTCTCTTCTGCTTTAATTTCTTTTTGTTTATTTTTTTCATATTTTTCAAGTTGATCATCTCTCAAAGCTTCAACTCTTCTGACTCCCGAAGCAATTGAAGATTGGCTTATAATTTTAAATTTACCCACTTCTTTGGTGTTCTTTACATGTGTGCCTCCACATAGTTCGGTTGAAAAAAAACCATTGTTTTCTTTTCCCATAAAAACAACTCGCACCTCATCACCATATTTTTCACCAAATAAAGCTAAAGCGCCCATACTAACTGCCTCTTTGGGTGTCATTATTCTTGTTTGAACGTCTGAGGATCTATCAACAATTTCATTCACTATTCTATTAATTTTAATCATCTCCTCTTTTTCGATAGGTTTGTTATGACTAAAATCAAATCTTAGTCTTTCAGGGGAAACCAAAGATCCTTTTTGTGTAACATGCTTTCCCAATGTTCTTCTTAGTGACTCATGTAGCAAATGTGTTGCGGAATGATTAGCTCTAGAATTATTTCTTTTTTTTTTATCAATTTCTAAATTAACATTTTCTCCTATTTTGATTGATCCATTTTCAATTTTTCCATAATGAACAAATAAATCTCCCATTTTTTTTTGAGTATCATTTATTTTAATTTTGCAGTTAGAACTAAAAATATAACCTTGGTCACCTACTTGCCCACCTGACTCTCCATAAAATGGTGTTTGATTTGTTATTACTTCTATATCATCCCCAGAATTAGCCTTGTCAACAAACTTATTGTTTTTACAAATTTTTATTATTACGCCTTCAGCTTTATCAAATTCATAGCCTAAAAATTCTGTGGGGTTCAGTTCCTCTCTAATTTTAAACCATCTTTCCTCAACAGATTTGTCTCCTGATCCTTTCCAATTAGCTCTTGCTAAAGCTTTGCTTTTTTCCATCTCTCTTTCAAAACCGGTGTTATCTACCTTAATGCCTTTGCTTCTTAAGATGTCTGCAGTGAGATCTAAGGGGAATCCATAAGTATCGTACAGTTTAAATGCTTCTGCGCCCGAAAGAATTTTATTTTGAACTTTATTTAAATTTGTATCAAGTATTTTCATTCCACGCTCTAAAAGAGATGAAAATTTTTCTTCTTCATTTTTTAGAGTTTCGACTATTAATTCTTTTCCGTTGGTCAGTTCAGGATAGCTAGTTTTCATTTCATTTAATAAAACTTCAAAAAGCTTATAAAAAACAGGATCTTTACTTTTTAAAGAGTGAGCGTGTCTCATTCCCCTCCTCATAATTCTTCTTAATACGTATCCTCTACCTTCGTTAGAAGGAAGTATCCCCTCGGCAATTAAAAAACTACTTGCTCTTAAGTGGTCTGCAATAACTCTATGACTAGCGATCGTTTCACTATTAATTTTGGTCTTTGTAATTTCTGATGAAGCGGCCATAATTTTTTGAAAGTGATCTATTTTGTAATTATCATGTGTCCCTTGAAGAACAGCTGTCATTCTCTCGAGCCCCATACCTGTATCAACTGAAGGTTTTGGCAAATCGATTCTTTTTTCTTTAGAAATTTGCTCGAATTGCATGAAAACTAGATTCCAAATTTCAATAAACCTATCACCATCTTCATCTGGGCTTCCTGGTGGACCACCTTTTAATTTTTCTCCATGATCGTAAAAAATCTCTGAGCACGGTCCGCATGGTCCTGTATCACCCATAGACCAAAAATTATCTGAAGTTGAAATTCTTATTATTTTATTTTCATTTAAACCTGCTATTTTTTTCCATAAATTAAAAGACTCGTTATCTTCATGAAATACAGTAACAGAAAGTTTATCTTTAGGTAGTTTGAAGTCTTTTGTTAATAAATTCCAAGCATGATGTATGGCTTGTTCTTTAAAATAATCACCAAATGAAAAATTTCCTAACATCTCAAAAAATGTATGGTGCCTTGGGGTATAACCAACGTTCTCTAGATCATTGTGTTTTCCTCCCGCTCTTACACATTTTTGTGAAGTTGTGGCTGTTTTATAAGATCTTTTTTCTAATCCAGTAAAAACATTTTTAAACTGAACCATTCCTGAATTGGTAAACATTAAAGTTGGATCGTTATTAGGTACAAGATTACTTGACTCTACTATTTGATGATTATTTTTCTTAAAATACTCTAAAAATTTTTTTCTGACATCTGTAAGTAAAATTTGGCTCATATTTAATTAAATACAGATATTTATAAGGTTGTCTATAAAAGAGATTAGCCTGTTTTTTGCTTTCCATTGTCGACTACTAAGCAAATTTCTGATTTTGTAAGAAATCTTTGACCAGTTCCATTATCTAGTGAAAACATTCCACCTATCCCCTTAACTGCATCTATCGTTAAGTCAGTATGTTTCCATTTTTCATATTGATCACCATTCATATAAAAAGGTACACCGCCTATTTCTCCTAATTTAATGTCGTTATCTCCTAAAGGAAATTCTCCCTCTTTAAAACACATCGGAGCACTACCATCACAACATCCTCCTGACTGATGAAACATTAATTTTTCACCATATTTTTCTTGTAATTTAGATAGCAGACTTAATGCTGCGTGTGTGGCTGATACTTTCATTTTTTGTGTCCGGCCCATGATATAGAATCATGGGCCAGTATATATTATTGGTTAAAAGAAGCCCAATTTTTTCTCAGCATAAGAAACGTGTAAGTTCTTATTCTGTCTATAATGATTAAGCATCATTTTGTGAGTCTCCCTACCTACGCCAGACTGTTTATAACCACCAAATGGTGAATGTGCTGGATAAGCGTGATAACAATTTGTCCACACTATACCTGCTTGTATCGCTCTTCCCATTCTATAAGCAATATTACCATTTCTAGTCCAAACACCTGCGCCTAAACCGTAAAGAGTATCATTCGCGATTTTTAACGCGTCTGCTTCATCTTTAAATTTAATAACAGAAACAACCGGTCCAAAAATTTCTTCTTGAGAAATTCTCATATTATTTTTAGCTTCAAAAACAGTAGGTTGAATATAGTTTCCTTTTTCCAATCCACTATTTAATTTAGCCTGAGATCCCCCAGTAAGAACTTTAGCACCCTCTTTTTTCCCTAGATCAAGGTAAGATTTAATCTTCTCAACTTGCTCTACAGAAGCTTGTGCTCCGATCATAGTCTCCATTTTTAAAGGATTATCCTGGACAACCGCTTTAGTTCTTTTAATACATCTTTCCATGAATTTATCATAAATAGACTCTTGAACTAATGCTCTACTCGGGCAAGTGCAAACTTCACCCTGGTTTAAGTTGAACATTACAAAACCTTCTACACATTTATCTAAGAAATCATCATCTTTTTCCATAATGTCTTCAAAGAAAATATTTGGAGATTTTCCGCCTAATTCCAAAGTTATCGGAATTATATTTTGTGCAGCATATTGCATGATCAATCTACCAGTTGTTGTTTCTCCAGTAAAAGCTACTTTAGCTACTCTTTTAGAGGACGCTAAAGGTTTTCCTGCTTCTAGTCCGAAACCACTTACAATGTTTACTACACCTGGAGGTAATAAATCTCCAATTAATTCCATCATAACCATGATTGATGCCGGTGTTTGTTCAGCTGGCTTTAAAACAGAACAATTGCCTGCTGCTAAAGCCGGTGCTAATTTCCATGTCGCCATTAATAATGGAAAATTCCACGGAACTATTTGACCAACTACTCCAAGAGGCTCAGGAATATTATATGAATATTGAGAATTGCTTATTTCTGCTACAGAACCTTCTTCTGCCCTGATTACCCCAGCAAAATATCTCCAGTGATCAATTACCAAAGGCAAATCTGCTGCCATACATTCCCTGATTGGTTTACCGTTATCTAAACACTCAGCTGTTGCTAATAAATTTAGATTTTTTTCTAATACATCGGCTATTTTGTACAAGATGTTTGACCTTGTTGTGATGTCTGTTTTTCCCCACTCTTTGAAAGCTGCGTGAGCTGCATCTAATGCTGCCTCCACATCCTTCTCGTTTGACCGTGCTACAGAACAGATTATCTCATTAGAGATCGGGCTTGGATTATCAAAGTATTTTCCCGATTTAGGCTCAACAAATTTTCCATTTATGTAATTACCGTATTTAGCTTTAAATGGAAATTTAACCTTTAAATGAGAGGTATCTAGAACTGCGGACACTTTTGAGCTTTTAACTTGTTGTGTACTCATTTTTCCCCCTTTTTATTTTATATCTAATTAAAACCAAAATGGTGATGATTGTACACCTTTAATTTTGTCTTTTTTTTTTAACGTACTAAATATTGATTTAAACAATTTTTAGTTGATTTTTCATGGGAAACGGGAGATTAAAATCTCCCGTTTATAAATTGATGGCTTTTGATGAATTACTCTTCTTCTTTTTTATCTTTAATTTTTTCGTTTGTTGAAGGATTGCCCTCCAGCTCTTTACTTATTGCTGTTGCTTGATCTCTAATTATTTTTTCTATTTCTGTTGCAACAGTCGGATTTTTTTGTAAGAAAACTTTTGCATTTTCTCTTCCTTGACCTATTTTTTCACCTTTATATGCATACCAAGCACCTGATTTTTCAACTACCCCTGCTTTGGTTCCTAGATCAATTAATTCGCCAAGTTTACTAATACCTCTTCCATACATTAAATCAAATTCTACAACCTTAAATGGTGGAGCAACTTTATTTTTAATTACTTTCACTCTTGTTGAGTTTCCAATAATCTGATCTTTTTCTTTTATTGCACCAATTCTTCTTATATCCATTCTTACAGAAGAATAAAATTTAAGAGCATTTCCTCCAGATGTAGTTTCTGGGTTTCCAAACATAACTCCAATTTTCATTCTTATTTGGTTTATAAATATTACCATTGTGTTTGATTTTGAAACAGAACCAGTAATTTTTCTTAATGCTTGGCTCATCAATCTCGACTGTAGACCAACATGATGATCGCCCATTTCTCCCTCTAATTCAGCTTTAGGAGTTAATGCAGCCACAGAATCTACCACTAAAACAGAAATTGATCCTGATTTGATTAATGTGTCGGTTATTTCTAAAGCTTGTTCGCCAGTATCTGGTTGTGAAATTAAAAGTTCCTCAGTTTTAACACCAAGTTTCTTGGCGTATACTGGATCCATTGCATGCTCGGCATCTACAAAGGCACATATTCCACCAGCTTTTTGTGCTTCTGCTACCACTTGCAAAGCTAATGTTGTTTTTCCTGATGACTCTGGTCCATAAATCTCAATTATTCTTCCTTTTGGTAACCCTCCAATTCCAAGAGCTAAATCAAGACTTAATGAGCCAGTTGAAATTGCTTCAACATCCAACGCTTGTTGCTGTCCCAGTCTCATTACAGATCCTTTTCCAAAGTTTTGGTCTATTTGAGAAATTGCGGCTTCTAAAGACTTATTCTTTTCTTTTAATTCTTGTTGCTTTTTGTTGTCAGTTTTAACAACTTTTAGATTATTTTTTGTCATTTTATATCCTTTTTGTTTTTTCGAATCATACTTATAAATGTACACATTTTGTTCTTTTAAGCAAGAGCTTAAAAAAACAACAGTTTTAGGTGTTTTTAATGATGTTAATATCTAAATTTCCGATTTCCTTTAAAAGTTGAAATTGTGAGATAATAAAGTTTCTTTCAGCGTTCGCGTTAGAAATTCTTGCCTCCAACAAAAGGCTTCTTGATTGAATTAGTTCTAGGGTGGTTCTACTATTTCCAGAGTCATATTCTAAAGTAATACCCTCATTAGCTATTTCTGCTGCTTCAAGCTGAGACCTAGTAGCTTTTAAAACACTCTCTGAAGATTTGTAATTTGACCAAGCATTAGTAGTTTTTGACTTAGTCTGGATCTCCATATTTTTTAAAGAAAGTTTTGATTGCTCATTTTTAAAATTTGATTTTTTAATTGAGGCAAAATTTTCCCCCCCTTTGATAATTGGCCAGCTTATTTTTGCTTCAACTTTTTCCTCATCCAATTGGTCAACTGTTAAACTTGCATCATTTTTTTCAGTTTTTGAAAAATTTAAAGTAGCTTTGGGAGAAAGCTTTGCTTTTTCAATAGCAAGATCTCTCTCGGCTGCAAGACTATCCATTTTAGCCATTATTAATTCAGGATTGTTTTTTAAAGCTATAGATAAAGACTCTGAGAGAGTTTTTGGTAACTTTAAATTAATATTTTCTCTTTTTTTTAAATTTTGAGTTACTGGTGGTTTAATTCCAGTAATTTTTTCAAAATTGATCTTAATGTTCTGAACTTCTGTATCTGAAATAATGAGGTCAGCGTTTGCTCCTGCCAAAGAGGACTCTGATTGAGCTAGATCTGTGAGAGTAATTTCACCTTTTTGTAATCTTATTCTATCCGACTCAACTTGCCTTTCAAATAGTGAAACATTATCGACATTAAAAGATTTTGTATCAGTTCTTAATATTAAATCATAGTACACAATAGCAGTATTTAAAATTGTTTCTTGTTCTACTTTTTTTAAACTTGCAGATGACTTTTGTAATTCAATTTCAGATTTTTTATAAGAGTTATACCCTTGAAAACCTTGAAAAATTTTTTGCTCAATATTTATAGATTTTGATTGAGTATCTAAGTTACTGTCACTAAGCGAAGTACCTGAAGAGTCAGTTCTATTTGTTAGTTGAGAACTTGACTGAGAGCCCTCAATGGTCAAACTTGGTAAAAATTCACTTTTTGAAATATTGATATCTTGTTCTTTTGCTTTAAAGTTTTTTCTCTCGGCATTTAATTTTAAATTATTTTTATATGCTTCATTTATAAAATAAACAAGATGATTTTCAGCTTGTAATTTACTTAATTGTAAAACAAAAAAAATTAATATTATTTTAAAAATTTTCATTTGATTTTCATAGAAGTAAGCCTGTGTTTTGTATCCAACTTAATTGTTATATCAGCCAACTTACTCGTTTTTTTAAGCATTGATTTGGTAATTCTTTCATAAAACATAATGAATCTTTTAATCTGATCCTTGTTCATAATTTTTTTTCCTTTGGATAATAAGCTTAATTTTTTTTCTTGTAACAATCTCCACTTATAAACATATTTAAAACTTGGTATTTTGAGAAATATTAAAGTATTTATCATGTTAAATATTTTTTTGTAATTTTTTTTTAATTCTTGATTTATAATTTTTCTCCATATAATTTTTTTGTCTTCTTTTTTTTCTAGCAGATTTATTGGAAGTTTAATATCTGATTTTTTGGACGCTAAAGCTCCAACACACCATCCTTCAAAAATGATTATATCTGGTTTTTCTTTAATAATAGACCATTTTTTTTTTGGAGATCTATCGTCTATAGATTTATCAAATCTAGGAATATAAAGTTTTTTAAAATTTTTACTTTTCAATTTTTTTAAATCTCTATAAAGTCTTTTAGTATCATGTGTGCCAGGAACTCCTCTGGTCAAAAAAAGATTACTTGTTTTTTTGGAAAATTTTTTTCGTTCTTTTATAGTTTTATAATAATCATCTATTGAAAAATTTATTACTCTCATTTTATACTTTTCTTCAAGTATAATTTTCAAAATTTTTGCGATTGTTGATTTGCCAGATCCTTGACCACCAGATAGTCCAATTAAATTATTTGTTTTGTTATTTCTTAAAGATCTATAAATATATTCACTTATTGGTAAATAAAAATTTTTAAATTGATTTAATTTATTTAAAAAAGGTTCTCCTTTTACCTCTTGTTTCTTTAAAAATAGTAAGTATTTTTTTTTTAAAATTTGATCGCTTGAATTCATTTTTTATCTAAAGGATGATTCTTACCATCAATCATTTTTATCTCCTTTTCATTTAATCCTTCTCGATTTTCAAGACACATAATATTAAAACCAAATAATTTTGGATCTCTTCTAGGATTGTGATGAGTATATATCCCACAAATTGAGCAGAAAAAATGATTAGCTGTATTTGAATGAAACTGATATTTTTTTAAAAAATTTTCTCCTTCCACTATTTTAAAGTTCTCAGGTTGAGTTATTGCCATTAAAGCGTTTTTTTTAGAACATAAGGAACAATTGCATTTAATTAAATTTGATATCTTCTCAGGTGTAGTAACCTCTATAACTACCTTTTTACAGTGACATTTTAGTTTTCTTTTAATCATAATTTACCTTTTTTTCATTACATTAGTAGCAATCAAAAAAACCCCGTAAAATAATGTTCTCGTTTTGATTCACTTTTGATTCCTAATCAGACTCTAAATACAACCTCAGTTTGTTACAAGGATTTTATTTGTGCAATATTTGTTTCTGAGTTGATCAGACTTAAGTAGTCTTCTCTTAATGAGACCAAAAATACTAGCAACATAAAAATTAATGAAAAGATGGATATTAATAACCAAAAAGGACCGATTAGCTCTCTTAGAAAATAAGATATCGCGATTAACAAAGAGGTCCTGAAAAATACAGATTCTTTAAAAGATGCCATTATAGCTAACGAGTGTATTACAAGTTTAATTAAACTCATCTTAGAGGGTCCAAAATATCTTAATCCTCTTATAGAATCGATCTCTACCAAATTAGTTAAATTTTTTGTTACAGAACCCGAATAGCTGCTCCAAGTTGTTTTCTTTTCAATTAAAATTTTTGCATCTTTGAAAGTTAAACAACTATAGTTTCCGAAAAAAATTTTCTTTCCTGTAGTTAAGAAAGTAAGAATTTTATGAGTTTCATACAAAAGTTTAAAAATAAAACCTTCTGATCTTTTTACTCTCTTTGCAACAACAGATGAGTTATCAAGAGAAGTAGCTTTAGAAATAAGATATTTTATTTCTTCTGGCCTATCCTCACCATCACCATCCATTAAAATAACAAAGTCAAATTTCTCATTATTAACCAGATATCTTAAACCACTTGCGATACACCTTGCATGACCAATATTTTTTTTTAAATCTAAAATTTTAAAATTTTTAAAGGTTTGTGGTTTGGAGACATTTCCCATTTGTATCGTCGATGAGTCATTTATAATAATACAATTGAATTCAAAATTATTAATACTTTTAATTTCTTTGTGAATGTTTTCAATCAATGTTTCAAGTGACTCCCAGTCATTAAATACTGGAATTAAAAAAAATATTTTTTTCATCTTTTTCCAATCATACAATATCCAGTCGGTTTGATTGTCCCATATTCACCTGGACAGATTTTTTTAAGAATTGACGGGTTCCCTGCATAAACTACACCTCCTAGATCTTGAAAATTTTTAGTACCCTCCAATGTTTTAAACCATTTAGGTCTTGAGACTAAATGATAGGACAAATTTCCTGCCGCCCATTCATCACCAACTACAACGTTTATCTCATTTCTAAAATTATTATCCCATTTCCGTTGAACTAAGTCAGCTATTTCTCTTCCTGGATAGTCAGTTCTTTTTGTTTCATCAAAAATGGAAATAGATAAATAAAGTATAGGAGATAATAAAAATAAAAAAATAAATATGAAAATAAAACGATTAATTTTTTTTAGATCAATATTTTTTTGATAAATATAAATTATAAATAATGGTAAATATAAATAGAACGGTGTCATCCACATAGTTCTGATTTTTGCTCCAAAAATAATTGAAATCATCAATAATAGAATTAATGGAATTAAATTTATAGCAGCCAAAAAAAGAAATTTTTCATCTTTTGAGTTAATTTTAAATTTAATTTTTTTTATTAAGCAAAAACAGAGAATAAAAATAGGTGTTAAAATTAAAAATTGTTTAGAAATAAAAATAATAGGATTAATTAAATGATTTATTAATACTTCTTGTCCCGCACTACTTCTGCTTAATCCATATTGAATGGTTAAGAAATTATTTTCAACTAGCCAAAAAATATGAGGAAAAACGATAATAAAAAAAACGAATAATGAAACAAAAACTCCGTTGTCAACTTTTTTTAATTGTTTTAAATTAAAGAGGTAAAACATTACTAAAGAAAGCAATAAAAATATAAATATATATTTTGATAAAAAACCAAAAGCTGCAAAAATTCCAAGAAAAAACCAGTTAGTTATTTTTTTTTCATTTAAACTCTTCCAACTGTATAACACAGTCAAAGCCCAGAATGGGAGTTGACAAACATTTACATTAAATTCGGGTGTAGTAAAGTTAAAGAAGTATATCCCTGATAACATCAAAACAGAAATAAACGCATAAATTTCACTTTTTAAAAATTCTTTCGCAAATGTCCAAACCACAAAAATTGAAGATAATACAAAAATTTGACTTAACATATAATAAGCCCAATCATTGTTTCCAAAAATAAAGTAAATTAATTCAACCATTACCGCGCTCATTGGAGGGTGTTTATCAAATCCCCAGTCAAGATTACTGCCCCAGGCTAAAGCCTCAATGGTATCTAAAGGTAAATTTGTATTAGTGAAAGTAGGTATCAATACCCATAGCAAAAAATGGGAGATGAAATATACAATTAAAAGATTAATAATATTATTTTTTTTGACCATATCTGTAAAGTATTACAATTATTAATGTATTGACACGCTAAATTTCAATCATATACTCCCATTTTCTAAAATGCCAAAAAAAATAACAAATTTAAAAAAAACCCAAAGCAAAAAATACGCGCCAAATGACAAAGAAAAGTACATGTGCGCAAAACATAAGAAATTTTTTACTAACGAGTTGCTTAGATGGAAAAGAGATATTGTAAAATCAAATAGCTTGAGTAATCTTTTAAACTCAGGTGACGATAATGTTTCTTCGGCGGATATAGTTGATCAGGCTTCTTCTCTTACTGATAAATCAGTTGAGATGAAGTCTTTAAACAGAAGTAGAAAACTTATAAGTAAAATTGAGTCTGCTTTAAAAAGAATTAAAGATGGCACATATGGTTATTGTGAGGAAACAGGTGAACCTATAGGACTCAAAAGATTGATAGCAAGACCAATTGCAACCTTGTCTATTGAAGCCCAGGAAAGACATGAAAGAGATGAAAAAGTTTTTATTGATGATTAAACAGTAGGAATTTGATCACCTTTTTTTAAAATATCAAACCCTCTTTTAACAGCCTCTCTTTTTGAAATTTCCTGATACCATCTTGTTAAATTACTAAACTTTTTAAGACCTATATCATGCCATTCGTGTCTGGCTATCCAGGGAAATGTAGCAATGTCAGCTATTGAGTAATCTTCTCCTGCGAGAAATTTGGAGTTTTCTAATCTTTCGTCAAGATCTTTGTAAATTGTCTCACTTATCTTGAAATATCTTTTTTCACCAAATTCACTTTTACCTGGATTGTAATGATGAAACTGATGGTGTTGACCTAACATGGGACCAACATAAGCCATTTGTCCCATTAACCACTGATTGATTATTGTTCTTTGTTTTTTATCATAAAACTTTCCACTTATTTCTGCCAAATAAATCAAAATAGCTCCTGACTCAAAAAGACTTATTTTTTTTTCATGATCTATGATTACTGGTATTTTACTAAATGGGCTTATCTTTCTAAATTCTGGCTTGAATTGTTCACCTTTAAAAATATTTATTTTTGTAATTTTATAGTTAAAATTTATTTCCTCTAACATGATAGAAATTTTCTTACCATTAGGTGTGTCAGCGGTAAGAAGCTCTATCATTTTTTTCCAAGTCTACCTTGAATTGTCTTAGACGAAGTGGTGAATTCAAACTTATACTTTTCGTTAGGCCTCGCTCTTTTGAAGCATTCTACTGAGGCTAGTGCTACCTCATGGAAACCTGAAAGAATTAATTTTAATTTTCCTGGATAAGAACAAATATCACCGGCTGCAAATATCCCTTTTTTGTTTGTTTCGAAATTTTCTGAATTTACTTGTATGGTTTTTTTATCCATATTTAATCCCCATTCAGCGATTGGGCCTAATTTCATTATTAGTCCAAAAAAACCTAGTATTGTATCCGTAGGAATTTTTTCTAATTTTCCATTATCAAATTTTATTGTGATAGACTTTAATTTTTTTTCGCTATCCAAGGATTCGATTTGACATGGTGTTTTAATTGAAATTTTTCCTTTTTTTTCTAATTTTTTTATTTCTGATAGAGTGTGTTGTGCTCCTCGGAATTCATTTCTTCTATGTATTAAAGTAATTTTAGAAAATTTTGAAAGCTCCAGTGCCCAATCTAAAGCTGAGTCACCTCCCCCAAAAATTGAAATATTCTTATTTTTAAATTTTTCTTTATTTTTGACTGAATAGAAAATTGATTTTCCTTCGAGACTCTCCGCTTGTTTAAGAGAAAGTTTTCTAGGTTCAAATGATCCAACTCCTCCAGCTATTATAATGCTCGAAGCAACAAATTCTTTTTTACTACTTGTTTTTACGATCCAATTATCTTTTTCTTGATAAACCTCATCCACTCTTTCATTAAGAAATAAATCAGTTTTAAATGGTTTGATTTGCTCAAGTAATCTTGTTGTCAATTGTTCACCTGTGCACTCTGGAACTGCGGGGATATCATAAATAGGTTTGTCAGGATATAGCTCAATACATTGCCCACCCGCCTTATCAAGATTGTCAATTACCACAGCCTTGAGACCTTTTATGCCTAATTGATGTACTGCAAATAAACCTACAGGTCCTGCGCCTATAATTATAACATCTGTTTTTTTCATTAAGTCTGTTTAGATGGAGTTGTCACTATTAAACCATCTAGTTCCTCTGAAACAATTAGTTGACAACTTAATCTACTGTTTTTTTTTGGTTCAAATGCCATGTCAATCATATCCTCCTCAGCTTCTTCTGCTTTTTGAATTTTATTTAACCATTTTTCTTCGACATAAACATGGCAAGTAGCGCAAGCCATTGAGCCGCCACAGTCAGCATCTATCCCAGGAATGTTATTTTGAATAGCTCCCTCCATAACGGTCAATCCGTTTTCAACTTCAATAGTTTTTGAATTTCCTTGGAAATCTTTGTATGTAATTTTAGGCATTAACCAAGTATATGGATATAATTACTATCCAAAAAAAAGCATAATACATTATGTAACCTTTTACAGTAAAAGGCATTTTTTTAATTTTACGTTTTCCTTTTCCTTTATACGGTTTTGATAATTCCATGATTTATATATAAGCATTAAAGAAAAAAGGGCAAGTGCACATAATGCACCCGCCCTTTAATCATTTTTTTTAATTATCTTGTAGCTAATCTAGTGTTCTGCATAGCAGCTGCCCAAATCACAAGACCAAATGCGATCTTGTTAATAAAGTCAGCTAAGTTATAGATAATGTTTAGTGCGTTGGCATCTACACCACCAGTTAGGTAACCAAAAATATAACCTAAAGGATATATTGCCCAACCGATTGTTACGATTATTCTCATTGCACTGAAAGCAGTTATCATAGCTTTGTTTCCGCTTTTTGCAGCCATAGTGCCAGCTTCACCTGAAAAGATTTCAAATAGTATGTAAATCCATCCAGCCATTCCGATTACAAAACCTACAAATGGTTGAATGTAGCCAGCTTCACCTAAGTATCCACCGATTAACATTACTAATGAACCAATTAATAGTTTCCAGAATATTGAGCTTGGAACTTTTCTTACAGCAGCCAAGATTAAATAGAATTCAATCATCTGAAGTGGAACTGTGATTAACCAATCAATATATCTATATACTGTTGGTGTATCATTAGTTGTCACCCAAACTTCTCGCATGTACATGTAGTGAACAAATGCAACACCAGTAACTAGTCCAGCTACTGTTATTGAAGTTCTCCATGATGCAGCTACCGTTCCTCTTTCAGCGAAAAAGAACACAGTCGTTGCGATCATCCCCATAGATACAAGCCAGAAAGAAATTCCTACGAAATCTCCTGTCTGAAGATTAACTGTTGCTGCGTTAGCTGAACCAGTAATACCCAAAAAGGCAACTGCAGCTAAAGCAATTAGACTTAATTTTCTCATGAAAACCTCCCTCGTTAGTTAGTTTTCGTTTAGTTTAATATTAAACTACCCAGGCAAGTATATTAATACCCCTGAATAATATGAAAGGACCATAGTAAAAATATTAAGCACAGTGAAGCTTTTTTTTGATAAAAAAACCGCATATTTACTGGATTTTTTGTTTTTTTTTGGGGATATTTATGAAATAATCTCTAAATAATTGAATTAACTGCAGGAGTGATTTGAAAAAGACTTACCAGCAAATATATGACTCTTCTATACAAAATAGAGAGAATTTTTGGAGAGAAGTAGCAGAGGAAATATTTTGGTACAAGAAACCAACAAAAATTTTGAACTCATCTAATCCTCCATTTTTTAAGTGGTACGAGGATGGTGTCACTAATACTTGTTATAATGCTGTCGACTTTCATATTGATAATGGAAAAGGTGAAAAAATAGCTATAATTTATGATAGTCCAATAACAGGTGTTTCAAAAAAAATTACTTACAATGAATTGAAAGAAAAGGTTTCACTGTTTGCAGGAGCATTAGTCAATCAAGGGGTAAAAAAGGGTGATAGAGTTATAATTTACATGCCAATGATACCTGAGGCTGTTGTGGCAATGCTAGCGTGTGGAAGAATTGGAGCAGTTCACTCAGTGGTATTTGGAGGTTTTGCGGCTAATGAACTTGCAAGCAGAATAGACGACTCAAAAGCAAAAATAATCGTTTCTGCTTCTTGCGGCTTTGAGCCAGGAAGAGTAGTGGAATATAAACCTCTTTTAAATAAAGCGTTGCAACTTTCAAATCACAAGCCAAGTAGATGCATAATTTTTCAAAGAGATAAAAATGAGTGCACTCTCGATCCTAAAAAAGATATTTCATGGGATGAAGCTCACAAAAATGTTAAACCTCAAGAGTGTGTAGAAATGAATGCAAACGATTATGCATACATACTTTATACATCAGGCACTACAGGCCTACCTAAGGGTATAGTAAGAGATATTGGTGGCCATATAGTTGCTCTTAAGTGGACAATGAAAAATATTTATAATATTAGCCCTGATGATGTTTGGTGGTCAGCCAGTGACATAGGCTGGATTGTTGGTCACTCCTACATAGTTTATGGTCCCCTATTTTACGGATGCACAACTGTCTTATTCGAGGGTAAACCAGTAGGAACTCCTGATGCAGGAGTATTTTGGAGAGTAATATCTGAACACAAAGTTAGATCTTTGTTTACTGCCCCAACAGCCATAAGGGCAATTAAAAAAGAGGACCCAGAAGGAAAATTTTTTAAAAAATATGATTTAAGTAAATTTGATACCTTATTTTTAGCTGGAGAGCGAGCTGATCCTGATACAATAAAATGGTTTGAAAATTTATCAGGCTCTCCAGTAATAGATCACTGGTGGCAAACAGAGACCAGCTGGGCAATTACATCAAGTTGCACAGGCATAGAAAAATTTCCAGTAAAATATGGATCAGCATTTAAACCAGTGCCAGGATATGATCTTAAAGTTTTAAACTCTGAGGGAAAAGAGGTTGGGCCAGGAAAAATGGGTGATATTGTTGTGAAACTTCCTCTTCCTCCAGGAACATTCCCAACTCTTTGGGGTGCAGACAAAAGATACAAAGAAAATTATATGAGTAATTACCCAGGTTATTATCAAACTTATGATGCTGGTCATATTGATGAAGATGGCTACGTTTGGATAATGTCTAGAACCGACGATATAATAAATGTTGCAGGACATAGACTATCTACAGGAGCTATTGAAGAGGTCCTCGCTGAACATAAGTCTGTGGCAGAGTGCGCTGTTATCGGTATCGCAGATAAACTTAAAGGACAAATACCTATTGGATTGTTAGCTTTAAAAGCTGGAGTTAAGCAAAAGAATGAGGAGATTATAAAAGAATGTATTGCAATGGTTAGAGAGAAAGTTGGTCCAGTTGCAGCTTTTAAAATTGCAATCGTTGTTAAAAGATTACCTAAAACTAGATCTGGTAAAGTACTTAGGGGAACAGTAAGAAAAATTGCAGATAATGAAACTTATAAAATGCCTGCAACTATAGATGACCCTGCTATTTTAGATGAAATTAAAGCTGACTTAATTGAAAATAAAATTTTAAAACTCTAAAGGTTTTCCTTTGGACTTAATAAGTATTTTTCCATCTTCCATTACTAAATTCCCATTAACAATCGTGCCCACAGGAAAACCTGTAATTTTATGATTATGAAATGGCGTCCAGCCACATTTGCTTGCCATCATTTCATTTTTAATTGTTACCTTTTTGTTCATATCAACTATGGTTAAATCAGCATCATATCCCTCTTTTATAAAACCTTTATTCTTTATTCCAAAAATTCTGCAGGGATTCTCACACATCAGATTTATTAATTGAGTTAAAGTTAACTTACCGTTATTTACATGGTCAATCATTATTGGAAAAATAGTTTGCACACCTGGCATGCCAGAGGGTGTATTGGGATATTCTTTGTCTTTATTTGATTTCAGATGTGGAGCGTGGTCAGAACCTAATACATCAACTATGTTATTTTTTATAGCTACCCAAAGTCTATCATAATGCTCTTTAGAACGTAAAGGAGGATTCATTTGAGCGTATGTACCAAGTTTGTCATAACAGTCTGGTGCAAATAAAGTTAAGTGTTGTGGAGTAGTTTCAAAAGTTACATTTTTTTTATGCATTGCTAAAAAATCTACCTCCTCTTTAGTGGTAACATGAAGTACATGAATTTTTTTATTATATCTTTCTGCAATTTTAACTACTCTCCGTGTAGAAGACATTGCACACTCAACATTTCTCCATTCAGGGTGTGAATGTACATTACCTTGTTTTATAAATTTTTTTCTCAATTTTATAATATCTTCATCCTCTGAGTGAATTGAGACAATTCGATCACTACTTGAAATTACTTTTTCAATATCAGACTCCTTATCAACTAATAAGTTTCCTGTAGATGATCCAGCAAATAACTTAACTCCACAACAACCCTCTACATTCTTTAATTGCTTAAGTTGGGCAGTGTTATCAGGTGTCGCTCCAAAATAAAAAGCATAATTACTATGCATTCTATTTTTGGCAGCTTTTAATTTTTTTTCAAATTCAATTAAATTAGCAGTTGGTGGATTTGTGTTTGGCATTTCAAATAAAGATGTTACTCCACCTAAAACTGCAGCTCTGCTCCCGCTTTCTAAATCTTCTGCATCCGTAGACCCTGGCTCTCTAAAATGAACTTGAGTATCTATTATCCCTGGTAAAACTAATTTATTTGTAGCGTCGTAAACGTTTAATCCGTCACTCTTAATTTCACCTATTATTTTGATTTTATTCCCTAATAATCCAATATCAGTATTTGTTAATTTCCCGTTTATATAACAAGAACCATTTTTTATTATTAGACTAAGATTTTCTGACATTTTTTATTTCTCTTATAATAATGTATAAGTAATAAATATGAAAAAAGATCAAGTAATTATTTTGGAAAAAAGAGGAACGGTTTTAATTAAAGGTGAAGAAGCTAGTGATTTCCTTCAAAATATTATTACTAATGATATAAAAAAAGCCTCATATAAGAATTCAATTTTTTCAGCTTTATTAACTCCTCAAGGCAAATATTTAAATGAGTTTTTTGTTGTTAAAACTAAAAATGGATATTTATTAGATTGCAGTGAAAATTCCACTAAAGATTTAATTCAAAATTTGTCTAAATATAAATTAAGATCAAAAGTTGATATAGAAGATCTTTCAGCAGAATATGTTATAGGAGTAATACATCACGAAAAATTTAAAGAACTGCAAGTTGAAATGAAGCTAGATGATAATACCATTTCTTATAGAGACACTCCTATTTTTTTAGACCCAAGAAATAAATACTTGGGCGCTAGAATAGTTTCGAACTTAGAAAAACTATATTTAACAATAAAAAAATTGAATTTAAAAATTACTGATAGTTCTGAATACTTCTCTCTCGCTTATAATTTTGGAATTCCAGAAAGAGGTGTACAGAATTTAAAGGATCAATTATTTGGACTAGAGGCAAATTTTGAGGGACTTCAAGCTATAGATTTCAAGAAAGGATGTTTTATAGGACAAGAGAATACTGCAAGGATGAAATTAAAAAATAAATTAAGAAGAAAATTGTTACCTATATCATCAGCAGAAGAGTTAAATGTGGGAGACGAGCTGATATATAATGACAATAAGGTAGGAAAAATTTTAATAGGTAAACCTCATACTTTTGGTTTAATTAAAATGTTTGATCCAAATTTGGAAGAATTTATAAACAAAGATTTGTTAGCAAATAACAAAAAATGCAAAATATTAAAGAACATTTAATAATCTTGAAAGAGAAGCTAAAATTCCGTATCCACTTAATTCTATAAAAGCTATAATAAGAATTATAAGTATAATTTTTTTATTTTTTTTAAAATATTCAATCATAACAAACATATTTGGTGCGGTCGGAGAGACTCGAACTCTCACGGGAAACCCACACGCCCCTCAAGCGTGCCTGTCTACCAATTTCAGCACGACCGCTCCAATATGCGACAATAAATGAATGACAATATTCATTCAAGTTGATAGATTAATAAAATAATGAGTGAAATTGATAATATTTATAATAAAATTTCAAAAGTAATACCTAATATAGAGTGGGACTTTCACGCCCCGTACATTGAAAAAATTAACAAATTGAAGAAAGAAAAAAATGCAGTCATTCTAGCTCATAATTATCAAACACCAGAAATTTACCATGGGGTGGCAGATATAGCTGCGGACTCCTTAGCTTTGGCATTAGAAGCAGCTAAAACTAAAGCTGATATAATTATACTTTGCGGGGTTCACTTTATGGCTGAGACTGCAAAATTAATGAACCCAAAAAAGAAGGTTTTAATTCCGGATATGGACGCAGGTTGTTCTTTGGCATCTTCAATAACTGGTGAAGATGTAAGAATGTTAAAAGAAAAATATCCTGGAGTGCCAGTTGTTTCTTACGTAAATACATCTGCAGAGGTTAAAGCTGAAAGTGATGTTTGCTGCACATCAGCAAATGCAGTTAAAGTCGTTGAATCCTTAGGAGTAGATAAAGTTATATTTCTTCCTGACCACTATCTCGCAAATTACGTCCAAAAAAATACAAAAGTAAAAATTATTTCATGGCAAGGAACATGTATTGTACACGAAAAATTTACTGGAAATGAAATAAATGAAATTAGAAAACAAAACCCGGGTATCAAAATAATTGCTCATCCTGAATGCCCCCCTGATGTTATTAACGCCTCAGACTTCGCAGGATCAACATCTAGTATGGTAAATTATGTAAAAGAGAAACAACCAAAAAAAGTTTTATTAGTTACTGAATGTTCTATGAGTGACAATATACAAATTGAAAATCCTAAAGTAGATTTTGTTAAACCATGTAATTTATGCCCCTTCATGAAAAAAATTACATTAAAAAAAATTTACGATTGTCTAGAAAAAGAAATAAATGAAATTAAAATTGGGAATAATATTGCCACAAGGGCGAGAAAATCAGTGACTAGAATGGCTAATATTGGTCGTTAGATAAGTGCTAAAGTTAAATCCATCTTATATAAAAAATATTGTAAAAAAGGCTTTAGAGGAGGATTTAAAGCCTAGAGGTGACATAACTACAAATCTTATAAAAAAAAAGGACAGAGTAGTAAGGGCTTTAATTATTGCAAAACAAGATGGAGTAATCGCAGGATTAGATTTTTGTAAAACAGCCTTTCAGCTTATCGGAAGAGAATTAAAATTTAAAAAGAAAGTCTTTGATGGAGAAAAAGTAAAAAAAAATAGAGTCATTGTTGAAATTAAAGCGAAGATAAAAACTATTTTAATTGCTGAAAGAACTGCATTAAACTTTCTTAATCACGCTTCCGGGATTGCTACAATAACTAACCAATTTGTAAAAAAAATTAGTAAAAAAACTAAAATCTGCTGCACCAGAAAAACAACGCCGAATTTAAGAGCACTTGAAAAATATGCTGTAAAAATGGGTGGTGGTCATAACCATAGATATAACTTAAGTGATGAAATTCTAATAAAAGAAAATCATATAACTGCGTATAGCAATCTCAGAAATTTAATTGAAAAAGCTATTAAAACAAAAAAAATCGTTACTGTTGAGGTAGAAAATATCAATCAACTTAAGCAAATTTTAGGATTAAAATTTAACAGAGTACTTTTTGATAATATGAGCACAAAACAATTAAGAAAGTGTTTAAAGCTATGTAAAAACAAATATCAAACTGAGTATTCAGGCAATACTACACTCAAAAATGTTAAAGTAATATCAACAACTGGGATTGATAGAATTTCTGTTGGTGCCATAACTCATAGCGCTAAATCTTTTGACACAACTTTATTATTTCGATAGTTCCGCTTGAGCTGCCGCTAATCTAGCAACTGGTACTCTAAATGGAGAACAAGAAACATAGTTTAGACCTCTTTTTGCACAAAATTTAATACTTTTTGGATCTCCGCCATGCTCTCCGCAAATTCCTAACTTAATTTTTTTATTCGCCTTCCTTCCTCTTGAAGAAGCTATCTCTACAAGTTCACCCACACCATTTTGATCAATGCTCACAAAAGGGTCTACATCAAAGATTTTATTGTCAATGTAGTCATTTAAAAATTTACCTGAGTCATCTCTACTAATCCCAAAGGTAGTTTGTGTTAGATCGTTAGTTCCAAAACTAAAGAAATCAGCATATTTTGATATTGATCTAGCCTGCAAAGCTGCACGAGGTAATTCAATCATAGTTCCAACCATGTATTCTAGTTTAATTTTGCTCTCTTTTTCAATTTCTCTAGCAGTTTTATTTACTAAGTCTCTTAAAATTTTAAGTTCTAAATCAGTTGAGACTAGGGGAATCATGATTTCTACAAACGCAGATTTTATTTTATCTTTTTTCAATTGGGTTATAGATTCGAATATTGCTTTACATTGCATTTCATAAATTTCTGGAAAAGAAATACCAAGCCTACATCCCCTGTGACCAAGCATTGGGTTTTCCTCATGAAGCTCTGCTATTCTGTCATTAATTTCTTTAGAGGATAAATTTAGAGATCTTGCAACTTCCTCAATATCTTTTTCTACTTTAGGTAAAAACTCATGAAGTGGTGGATCAAGCAATCTGACAGTAACTGGTAAGCCCGACATTACTTTAAAGATTTTTTTAAAGTCTTCTTTTTGGTAGGGCAAAAGTTTTTCTAGTGCTCCATTTCTGTCTTCTTTAGACTTAGATAAAATCATTTGTCTAACAGATAAAATTCTTTTCTCATCAAAAAACATATGCTCTGTTCTGCACAATCCAATACCTTCTGCACCAAAATCTCTCGCCGTTTTACTATCGTTTTCTGTCTCTGCATTTGTTCTAATTTTTAGTTTTCTAAATTCGTCAGCCCATTTCATAATAATAGAGAAATACCCCGAGATCTCTGGTTTAACTGTTGGCACTAACCCTTTCATGACCTTTCCACTTCCTCCGTCTATTGTTATAACTTCTCCCTCTTTGATAATTAACCCTCCTGCTTTGAATAATTTAGCTTCATAATCAATTGTAATTTCACTTGACCCGGAAACACAAGGTCTTCCCATTCCTCTAGCGACAACAGCTGCATGACTTGTCATCCCTCCTCTTGCAGTCAAAATACCTTTTGCTGCATGCATACCATGAATGTCTTCAGGCGAAGTTTCTAGTCTTACCAAAATAGTATCTTGCATCATTTCATTTAACTTTTCGGCTTCATCTGCACTAAAAACAACTTTTCCGCTTGCAGCTCCTGGCGATGCAGGAAGACCTGAAGCAATAATCTGTTTTTCAACATTTTCGTCTAAAGTTGGATGAAGTAAGGTATCTAAAGAATTTGGATCTATTCTAAGTATTGCTTCTTTTTTTGAAATTAATTTTTCTTTGACCATATCGACTGCAATTTTTATAGCAGCTTTAGCCGTCCTTTTTCCTGATCTTGTTTGAAGCATCCAAAGTTTATTATTTTCTACTGTAAACTCAATGTCTTGCATATCCTTATAATGTTTTTCCAGTTTTAAGAAAACTTGAGTGAGCTGCTTATAAACAACTGGCATAGCCTCCTCCATAGAAAGTTCTTTAGCTTTAGAGTCTCTTCTAGCTTTTTTTGTTATGTGTTGTGGAGTTCTAGTACCTGCTACAACATCTTCACCCTGAGCATTTATTAAAAATTCACCGAAAAAAGCTTTTTCTCCTGTTGATGGGTTTCTTGTAAAAGCTACTCCTGTTGAACAATCATCTCCCATATTTCCAAATACCATTGCCTGAACATTTACAGCAGTACCCCACTCTCCTGGAATTTGATTAAGCTTTCGGTAAACTTTTGCTCTTTGACTGTTCCAAGATAAAAATACGGCATTAATGGCTCCAATAAGTTGCTCATTTACATTTTGGGGAAAGGCTTTGCCTGTTTTTGATATCACTAACTTTTTAAAATCCTCAATTAATCCGTCCCAGTCTTGTTCGCTTAATTCAGTATCAAGTAAAACTCCTTTTGTTAATTTAAAATTGTCAATTAATTCCTCAAATAAATGGCCTTCAACGCCAAGGACCACACTACTGTACATCTGAATAAATCTTCTATAACTATCTCTTGAAAATCTTGGATTATTTGTTTTTTTTGATAATGCATCGACTGTTTTATCATTTAGACCTAAATTTAAAATTGTGTCCATCATTCCAGGCATTGAAATTCTAGCTCCAGACCTCACGGATACCAGTAAAGGATTTTTTAAATCACCAAATTTTTTGTTTGTTTTCTTCTCAATGATTATAAGCTCTTTTTTAATGTCTTTAATTATACTTTTAGGTAGTTTTTTTTTATTAGAATAAAAAAGATCACAAACTTCCGTGGAGATAGTGAAACCAGGTGGCACAGGCAAGCCTAATTTGCCCATTTCAGCAAGATTGGCCCCTTTTCCTCCAAGAATGTTTTTTTTATTTTTAAGATTTTTAATTTTACGGTCTTCAAAATTGAATAAATATTTTTTCACGAAACTCCTTCCAATTTTGAAAAATTTATAAAATTATTAAACGTATTACAAAATAATTTAAGTAATTGTAACCTATTATTTTTAATATCAATATTTTCATCATTCACTTTTACTTTATCAAAAAAACTATCTGTTAATAATCTTGTTTCAGATAAGCTTATTAATAGCTTTTCAAAATCTTTGTTGTTTTCTTTAATTGTTATATTCTTTCTAATTTCTTTAATTTTTTCAAATAAATTTTTTTCTTCATCTTGTCTGAATAAAACTGCATCTGGATTTCCATCAATATTGTCAGCCGACTTTCCAACAATATTAAATGCTCTTTTATATGAGCTAAGTACATTTTTTCCAATATCTTTATTAATATATTTATTCATAATAATGTTTTTTTTATAAAGATCTAAAAAATTACTATTCGCATGAGAACTAATTGAAGCATCAATTATATCTCCTTTAATATTTTTTTCTTTAAGTATATTTTTTATTCGATCTCTTAAAAATTTTATAATTTCATTTTCGACATCAATGTTTTCAATGTTTACTTTTTGCTCTTGAAAAAGTTTTATATTGTAATTAATTAAATCGCTTAATTTAATGTTAATTTTATTCTCAATAATTGTTTTGAGTAATCCTATGGCCGATCTTCTAAGAGCCAAAGGATCTTTAGAGCTGGTTGGTTTTTGATTTATTAAAAAAAAACCAACTAAAGTGTCTAATTTGTCAACTAAAGATATAGAATAACTTATGGGTTTCTTTGCAACGATTGAGGCATTCCCTATTGGAAGATAGTGATCACTTACTGCGTTTGCTACTTCCTCATCAAAACCTTGAGCTAAAGCAAAATATTTTCCCATTTTTCCTTGGAGCTCTGGGTATTCATTAACTAAATCAGAGCAAAGGTCAGATTTAGAGATCGAAGCAGCAATTTCTACTTTTTCTTTATTTATATTTATTTCATCAGAAAGCCAGGAGCTCAGTTTTCTAAGCCTCTGGGTTTTGTCGTAAATTGATCCTAATTTTTCATAAAAAGTAATTTTCTTCAAATTTGCTAATTGTTTAATTAAATTTCGTGACTTATCTTTATTCCAGAAAAATTTAGCATCTGATAATCTTGCTTCCACTACTCTTTGGTTGCCGTCCTTAATGATATTATTGGTGTCTGGCTTGTTTGCAACAACGCAAAAATTGTTAGTTAATTTATTTTTGTTATCAAAAAGGGGAAAATACTTTTGATGGAGCTCTAAAGTTGAAATAATAATTTCAGGTGGAATTTCAAGATATTTTTTATCAAACTCAAGTAGTAAAACATTTGGGTCTTCTACTATATTTGTAACCTCTTCTATTAATCTATTGTTAAAAACATTATTATAATTTCCAGATTTGCATATTTGCTCTAATTTTTTTATAATTTTTTGTTCTCTTTCCTTTTGATTAAAAAATACATTATTTTTTTTTAAAAAATTTTCATAGTCTTTAAAATTCTTAACCTTTTTTGTTTTTACCAAAAGATCTTTTTCTATTATTGCATTTTCTGTCGATCTAAGGTGTCCAAAATTAAACGATAAATGATTGTTGTTATATATTGCTAGTATAGATCTTAAGGGCCTACCCCAAATCATAGAGTGATTTGACCATTTCATTGATTTTTTCCATTTAAAAGATGAGATTATATTTAATATAATTTTGATCAGCAGATCTTTAGCAAATAACTCTTTTGGTAAAGTTTTAATAAAATAGAATTCTCCTTTATCAATTTTTTTTTTAAATAACGCTTTTTTTGATGCATTATTTGACCTAAGGAAATTATTTAAAATATCCTCAATCACTCCTACTTTGGGTCCTTTAATTACTTTCGAACTTATTTTGATTTTGTCAACAACGCCAATTACATGAATGACTAGTCTTGTAGGCGATGAATATGAAAAAATTTTTTTAAATTTTATATTTTCGTCAATTAGTAAATTTCTTATTCTATCCTCAAATTCTTTTCTAACATTAATTTGTAAATTAGGAGGAATCTCTTCACTATAAAGCTCTACAAAAAATTCATTCATATTTATATTTGTGTTTTCAACCAGACTTCTCCTGATCCTTTGGCTAATTCCCTAATTCTTCCAATAAAACCTGTTCTTTCAGCTACTCCTATTACACCTCTTGCGTCTAACAAATTAAAAAAATGACTCGCTTTAAGACATTGATCATAAGCAGGTAGAGCTAAATTTTTTTCTAGCAAAGATTTACATTCGATCTCTGCTAATTCAAAATTTTTAAGTAATGTTTCGGTATTGGCAAACTCAAAATTATAGGCTGAAAATTCTTTTTCTGATCGAAAAAAAATATCTTTGTATTTCACTCCTTCCTCATTCCATTCAATATCAAAAACATTTTTTTTTCCTTGTACGAACATGCAAATTCTTTCCAAACCATATGTTAACTCAACCGGCACAGGTTTACATTCTAAACTTGCCATTTGTTGAAAATAAGTAAATTGAGTTATTTCCATACCGTCACACCAAACTTCCCAACCTAATCCAGCTGCTCCTAAAGTGGGACTTTCCCAGTCATCCTCGATAAATCTAATGTCATGTTTTTTAACATCGATACCAATTGCATTTAAACTTTTTAAATATAATTGTTTCACATTATCAGGAGATGGTTTTAAAATTACTTGATATTGATAATAATGTTGTAAACGATTTGGATTTTCTCCATATCTTCCATCTGTAGGTCTTCGCGAAGGTTGAACGTATGCAGCTTTCCAAGGTTTTGGCCCCAGCGATCTCAAGGTAGTTGCGGGGTGAAATGTTCCAGCTCCAACTTCTGTATCGTAAGGTTGAAGTATAACACATCCATGTTTGCTCCAAAATTTTTGAAGACCTAATGTTATTTCCTGAAAAGAAAGATAATTTTTTTTTTTATTTTTTTTTGTAGGCATTTATAAACCAAATTTTTGCCACAAACTTCTCTCTTGTAAATTATCAATTAAATTCTCAAGTTGATTGTCAATTGAACTAGAGAGTTTTTTTGCCAAAAAACTTTTTTGTTTTTCAAATTTTTTAATAATTACGTCATCTCCAAACTTCTCTTTAATAATTTGATCTGCATTTCCAATACCATCAATTAACCCAAGCTTTAAAGCTGATGAGCCTGACCAAAATTCTCCAGTAAAAATATTATTTTTGTCTGGTTCAATTAATTTTTTTCCCCTACTAGCTTTTACGATATTGATAAAATCACCATGTAAATCTAATTGAATTTTTTTTAATCTTTTTACGTCTTCTTCCTTTTCATCGACAAATGGATCAAGAGTGCTTTTGTTTTTCCCAGCCGTATATATTCTTCTCTCAATACCAATTTTCTGGATCAGTTCCTTAAAACCGAATGATGCTGAAATCACACCAATTGAACCAATTATAGAACTTGAATTAGCATAAATTTCATCACCTGAACAAGCTATAAAATAACCTCCTGAAGCTGCGACGTCTTCGGCAAAAACTAATACCTTTGTTTTATTTTTTTTTGATAGTTGTTTTATGTAACTATATATTAAATGTGATTGAACAGGGGACCCACCAGGAGAATTAATTGAAATAGCAACGGTCTTGGGTTTTTTGTATGAAAAAGCTCTTTTTAAAATTTCTCTTTGTCCTGCTAAATCTATCCCTTGTTTAAACCTACCCACAGATCCTATCACACCTGTTAATCTTACGTGTGGAATAACTGTTTTTTTTTTTAAAATTGAGAACATTTGATTAGTTAACTTATATCAATAGATTGTAAAAATTCTAAATATTTATTTCGCTACTTAGAGTTGCATTATGGGTGCGTCAACAGGGATAGATTTTAAAAATTTTTTATAAACAAAATGAATTATAAAGATTTTATGGGATCAGTAGTACCAATTAAAAAAATTAATTCCTCATACCAAGATTTAAAAAACTTGGTCAAACCAAAGCTTTTGAAGGTTGAGGAATTTATTGAAAAAAAGCTGAAAAGTGATGTGGCTTTAATTAAAAAAATGACAGAGCATCATTTAAGCTCAGGGGGTAAAAGACTTAGAGCTATGTTAACATTAGGCTCAGCAAAACTCTCGGGGTATGAATTAGGTCAAAGAGATGTAAATTTAGCAGCTTGCGTAGAATTAATTCATTCTGCAACTCTTTTGCATGATGATGTTATTGATGGGAGCAATCTTAGAAGGGGGATAGGAACCACTAATTCTATATGGGGAAATCAGTCTTCAATACTAGTGGGTGATTATTTATTAAGCAGATGTTTTGAAATAATGGTAGAGGATGGAGATTTAGAGATATTAAAACTTTTGTCTTCTACTTCAGCAAAAATAGCTCAAGGGGAAGTATTACAGCTTCAACACAAAGGTGAGGCAGATTTAACTGAAGAAACCTATTTAAAAATTATAAATTTAAAAACTGCTTCTTTATTTTCAGCTTCTACAAGAGTGGGAGCATGTTTGTCAGGATCAAGTGAGAAAGAAAGAAATATTTTAGAATTTTATGGAAAAAATCTTGGTTTAGCCTTTCAAATTGCCGATGATGCTCTAGATTATAATTCAGAAGAGAAAATGTTCGGAAAAAAAATAGGTAAAGATTTTTATGAAGGTAAAACAACATTACCAATAATAATTCTTTTTCAAAGATCTAACTCAAATGAGAGACAGGAGTTATTAGAAATTTTTAAAAAAAATAAAAGAAATAAAGATGATTTTGACAAAACTTTAAAGTTAATCAATAAATACAGTGTTATTAAAGAAACTTTTAAAAGGGCAGAATATTTTGTGAACGTATCTAGAGATGCTATAAGTGTTTTCAATGATACTGATGAAAAAAGAATATTACAAAATTTAACAAACTTTAGTCTTAATAGAAAATTTTAAGGGTAAAGTAAGTTCTTATTCCATTTATTATCTAATTTTTTATAAATTAATCTCTCATGAATTCTACCCTCTCCATCTAACCAAAATTCTATCTCTGTTGGTACCAGTCTCCAGCCTGACCAATATTCGGGTCTAGGAACAGCATCATTATTAGGATATTTTTTTTCATAATCTTTTATTTTGTTTAAAAATTCATCTCTACTTTTTAAAATTTTTGATTGGGTAGATGCCCAAGCACCGATTTTATTTTTGTAAGGTCTGGACTTAAAATAGCTATTAGCTTCATTGTCAGAGACTTTCTCTAGTTTACCTAAAACTCTTACTTGTCTTCTTATGCTTTTCCAGTGGAAGCACATCGAGGCTTTTTTGTTATTATTTATTTCCTCCCCTTTCTTACTCGTTAAATTAGTATAAAAAACAAAACCCTCATCATTCAGTCCTTTTAGCAGTACCATTCGAACGTTTGGTTGATTATTCTCGTCAGATGTGGCAAGAGCCAAGGCATTAGGATCGTTAATCTCATGGCTTTTAGCAACTTTGAACCAATTATTGAACAATTCTATCGGATTATCTAAATCCTCGAAGCATTTATCAATACCTAATGAATTTTTGCCATTTTTTTGATTCATATATTCTTTAAAATAAATTATACATTAAAAAATTATGTCTTTTAATACTTTTGGGAAAATATTTCGATTTACCACGTGGGGTGAGTCCCACGGTCCAGCGATTGGCTGTGTAATTGATGGGGTTCCGCCAAATATTAGTATAAATGAGAGGGAGATACAGTTAGATATGGACAGAAGAAGACCTGGTCAATCCAAATTTACTACCCAAAGAAAAGAGGCTGACAAAGTAATAATATTATCTGGAGTTTTTGAAGGTAAAACTACAGGGACACCTATATCAATTTTAATAAATAATGAGGATAAAAGATCTCGTGATTATGAGTCAATAAAAGAAAAGTTCAGGCCAGGTCATGCTGACTATACCTATTTTAAAAAATACGGAATTAGAGATTACCGAGGAGGTGGAAGACAATCAGCTAGAGAAACTGCTAGTCGAGTAGCTGCAGGAGCGGTAGCAAAAATAATTCTTAAAGATTTACTAGGAAAAAAATTCAAAATAATAGGTGCAGTCACTCAACTTGGATTGATGTCTTGTGATTTGGGTAATTGGGATGATAAAGAAATAAGAAAAAATCCTTTTTTCTGTCCTGACAAAAAATCTGTAAAGTTGTGGGAAAAATATTTGAATTCTGTCAGAAAATCAGGGTCTTCTTGTGGAGCTATAATTGAATTAAGAGCAAGCGGAATACCTGTTGGACTTGGAGCACCTATCTATTCAAAACTTGATACTGATATAGCTGCTGCAATGATGAGTATTAATGCTGTTAAGGGTGTTAATATTGGTGCTGGTATGTCGGCTGCTTTTTTAAGTGGTGAGGAAAATTCTGATGAGATAAGAAAAACTTCTGGAAAAACAAAATTTAAAACAAATAATGCAGGCGGTATTTTAGGAGGTATATCCTCAGGTCAAGATATTAACGTATCATTTTCAGTAAAACCAACTTCATCAATTTTGAATAAAAGAGAAACAATTGATAAAAAAGGTGCTAATACAACTATTTCGGTGAGGGGAAGACACGATCCTTGCGTTGGAATAAGAGCAGTTCCAATCGGTGAAGCCATGCTCTCATGTGTTTTATTGGATCATTTTTTGATGCACAGAGCTCAGTGCGGAAATTAGTTTTTATTATTTTTTGCAAAAACTATATTTGAAACGAGCGTTTGCTCAACTTTTTCTACAATTGATTTATAACTTAAACCTGCCTTAATATACATTTTTTCAGGGGTATCTTGATCGAGAAACTCATCAGGTAGGATCATTGACCTAAATTTCAAACCATTATCAAATACACCCCTTTCTGATAAAAGTTGTGAAACATGAGAGCCGAACCCTCCTATTGAGCCCTCTTCAATCGTAATTAATGCTTCGTGACTAGTTGCAATTTCCATAATTAATTTTTCATCTAATGGTTTAACAAATCGGGCATCAACTATTGTAATATTGATTCCTTTTTTTGATAAAACTTCAGAAGCTTTTTTGCATTCTTGTAATCTTGCACCAAAATTAAGTAGAGCTATTCTTTTACCCTCTTGAATCAATTTAGCTTTGCCTATTTTTAATACTTCATTTATATTTGGTAATTCAATTCCTATACCGTTTCCTCTCGGATATCTAAATGCGGATGGTCTATCATTTATCATGATTGATGTATTGATCATTCTAACTAGCTCTGCTTCATCACTTGCAGCCATTACAATAAAATTAGGTAGTGTTGCTAGATACGTTATGTCAAATGATCCTGCATGTGTTGGTCCATCAGCACCAACTAAGCCAGCTCTGTCAATAGCAAATCTCACTGGTAATGATTGAAGAGCAACATCGTGAACAATCTGATCATATGCTCTCTGTAAAAAGGTTGAATAAATAGCAGCAAAAGGTTTATAGCCTTCTGTTGTCAAGCCAGCAGCAAATGTAACTGCATGCTGCTCGGCTATTCCAACATCAAACATTCTTTCCGGAAACCTTTTCTCAAAAAGATTTAACCCTGTACCTGAAGGCATTGCACCAGTTATACCAATGATTTTTGTATCCTTTTCTGCGTGTTTAATTAAAGTTTCAGCAAATACTTTTGTGTAGGAGGGCACATTTGATTTTGACTTACTCTGCTGACCAGTGGACACATTAAATTTTGACACACCATGATATTTGTCACCTGAGTCTTCCGCAGGTTTATATCCCTTACCTTTTTGAGTAATTGCATGAATTAAAATTGGACCTTGATGATTCGAGTCTTTTACGTTTTCAAATATTTGAACCAAATGATTAATATCATGACCATCAATAGGACCTATATAATAGAAACCCAGCTCACTAAATAAAGTTCCACCCGAAACTATTCCTCGTAATATATCTTCTGCTTTTCCAGCTTTTTTTAAAAACCTTTTCGAGAAAGATGATATTATCAATTTAATAGTTTCTCTAAAACTAAAATATAATTTTCCTGATAGTAATTTTGATAAATATTTGCTCATAGCGCCTACTGGTTTTGCTATGGACATATCATTATCGTTTAGGATCACTATTAATTTTGATTTTAGTGCACCAGCATTATTCATAGCTTCATAGGCCATACCAGCACTCATCGCTCCATCGCCAATAACGGCAATCACATCATTTTTATCATTCGATAATTTTTTTGCTACAGCCATACCCAGAGTTGAAGATATGGAAGTAGAACTATGTGCTGCTCCGAATGGATCATATTCACTTTCGGTTCGCTTAGTAAAACCTGATAAGCCTCCACCTTTACGTAAAGTTCTAATTTCATTTTTTCTACCCGTTAAAATTTTATGCGGGTAACATTGATGACTTACATCCCAAACTAACTTATCTTTTGGAGTGTTAAATACATAATGTAATGCAACTGTAAGCTCAACGACTCCTAAGCCTGCGCCTAGATGACCTCCAGTCTCAGAAACAACATCGATTAGTTCCTCTCTTAACTCTTGGGCTAATTGTTTAAGCTGGCTTGATTTTAGTTTTCTTAAATCGACGGGATAATTTATATTGTCAATAAGTCTACTCATTAAAAATTTCTCTCTAGTATAAAGTTAACAGTTTCTTTCAAACTATTAGCTTTTTTTCCATACCTATTTAATTTTCTTATTATATCTAATTTTAATTTTAAAGCATAACTTAAAGTCTTTTCCTCTCCAATTAATCTTATTAGAGTTGATTTGCCTTTTTTTTGGTCCTGTTTTGTTGGTTTCCCTGTCTTTTTCTGTGATCCCTTTAAATCTAGTAGATCATCTGAGATCTGAAATAATAATCCTATTTCTTCACCTAATTCAGACATAAATTTTATTTCTTTTTTTTCTCTACTCGCTATTAACGTCGGAGCATAACAGCAAAAGTTAAATAATTTTCCTGTTTTTTTTCTTTGCATATTAAGAATTTGATTAAGACTTTTACTTTTTTTTTCAAAACTTAAATCAAGTTGTTGACCGCCTGCAATTCCCGAGTGACCAGAGCAGAGTGATAATGTTTTAATCAGTCTGTTTTTTTTTTCATCTTTGATTAAAAAATTTTTTTCACTTAATATTTCAAAACCAAGAGTTAAAAGCGAATTTCCAGCAAGAACTGCTGTGGACTCACCAAATTTTATATGCGCAGATGGCTTACCTCTTCTTATCTTATCATCGTCCATACAAGGAAGATCATCATGGATTAATGAGTAAGAATGTATACATTCTACTGCAGCACAGACATTTAGTAATTGGTCAATTTTTAAGTTAAATATTTTTCCGGTATTAATAATAATTGTTGATCTTATTTTTTTTCCACCATTAAGAATTCCATATTTCATTGGAATTATTAAACCAGAGTTTATTTGTTTTTTTAAATATTTTGTTAGAAAATTATCTATTATCTTTGCATTTTTTCTAAATTCATTTACTGGCATTAAAGTTATTTTTTTTCCGTTAATTCTTTAAGTTTTTTTTTAAATAGACTATCCATGTGCTTGGAAAGTTTAAGTAAACGATCATAATCTTTTTTTGAGGTTTCTAGATCGCTATTTTTATCTTCTAATTTCCTTAATATCTCATTAATTTCATCTTTTGTATCTTTTATTGATTTACTATTAATGTCATTTGGAATATTTTCATTTTTCATAAGTTATATAATAATTACATTATGAATAATATCTATTCAAACATTAAAAAACTTAATAGTAAAATACAATTAAAGGTAATTCATATTTTAAATAATGATGGCTTAATAGCTCTACCAACTGAGACTGTTTATGGTTTAGCTGGGAACGCCTATTCACACAGGGCTGTAAATAAAATATTTAAAATAAAGAACAGGCCAAAAATAAATCCAATAATTGTGCATTATTTCACTCTTAAAGATGCCTCAAAAGATGTTTTTTTTTCAAAAGAGTTTTTGAGGCTTCACAGATATTTCTGTCCTGGACCAATCACTTTTATTTTAAAGAAAAAGAAATACTCTAATTTAAATAAACTTACTACAGCTGGTTTAGACTCTGTAGCTGTTAGATTTCCAAAGCATAAAGTTTTAAGAAAAATTCTTAAGAAAATAAATTTTCCTCTTGCTATGCCAAGTGCTAACAAATCTGGGAAAGTAAGTCCCACATGCGCCAAACATGTTTATAATCAATTTGGAAAAAAGATTATTATTGTAGATGGAGGAAATTCTACGGTTGGCATTGAGTCTACCGTGGTAGATTTGACTTCCGGTATGTCCATATTAAGACCAGGTATAATAAGCTCGAGTCAAATTCAAAAAGTTGTGGGTAAAAAAATAACTTACAAAAAAAATAGAAAAATAAGATCGCCGGGAAACTTAAAAAATCACTACTCGCCTGGTATTCCAATAAAATTAAATGTGAAAAAGGCAGAGAAAAATTCTGCTTTTATTACATTTGGGAAAAAATTTAAAAATAATAAAGATGTATATAATCTAAGTGAAAAATCAAATCTTGAAGATGCAGCTAAAAATCTTTACAAAACTTTAATTAAGATTAAGAAAAAAAAATATAAAAAAATTTCAGTAATGAAAATTCCTAATATTGGGGTTGGTATAGCTATTAATGACAGATTAAAAAGAGCAGCAAAATGAATGTGAAAGTAAAAGATTTATTCAAAAAATTTGAAAATAAAATTGCTGTGAGCGGAATAAATTTTGATATTAAAGAAAATTCTACTTTAGGGTTACTAGGACCAAACGGTTGTGGAAAAACAACTACTATCGGTATGATCTTAGGTTTAATTAAACCTTCGCGAGGTGAAATATTTATTGATGGAATAGACATAAATAAAAACGATAGAATCAGATTACTTGAAAAAATAAATTTTGCCTCTCCTTATATTGAATTACCAAAAAAATTGACAGTAAGACAAAACCTTGAAATATTTGCGAGACTTTACGGTGTCAGTGACACAGAAAATTCTATTGATCAAATTGCAAATGATTTAGATTTAAAAAAATTTATTAATAAAAAGACGGGAGAATTATCTTCAGGACAAAAAAATCGTGTTTCTCTTGCAAAATCTTTGATAAATGAGCCTAAGCTTTTATTATTAGATGAACCCACTGCTAGCTTAGATCCAGACATAGGTGACTTTATAAGGAGCTATCTTGAAGACTATAAAAGAAAAAAGAATGTTACAATTTTATTGGCTTCACATAATATGTCAGAAGTTGAAAGATTGTGCGATGAGGTTATTATGATGAAAAATGGTAATCTTGTAGATGAAGGCACTTGTGATCAGCTTATTAAGAAACATGGTAGATCTAATTTAGAGGAAACTTTTTTAAAAATAGCTCGAGGTAAATAATGAATTTCAGTAAGATATACGCACTTAGTTTAAGACATATATTTTTAATTAAAAGTTCTTTTCCAAGATTATTGGATCTTTTATATTGGCCAACAATACAAATTTTTTTATGGGGATTTATTTCAAAGTTTTTTACTTTAAATTCTACTTACTATAATAACACTGTAGGAGTAATTTTAACTGCAGCAATACTTTATGATTTTCTATTTAGATCTAGCATCAGTTATAATATGATGTTTTTAGAGGAAATTTGGAGCAGAAACTTTACAAATTTATTCATTTCACCAATAAAGATAAGTGAGATTATTGCTGCACTTACATTGACCGCTATTTTTAGGACTTTAATTGGGATGGTTCCAGCTTCATTAATTGCTATTCCTCTATTTGGTGTATCTATTTTTTCCATAGGGCCTGCTTTAATATTTTTACTTATTAGTCTTTATATTTTCGGAGTAACCCTTGGATTATTAGTAACTGCTGGATTAATAAGATTTGGACCTTCTTTTGAAAATATTGCATGGGCCAGTTTGTTTTTTTTGGCTCCTTTAGGATGTATTTATTATCCAGTTGAAATACTACCTCAATGGTTGCAGTTAATAGCAAATGCTTTACCTCTAGTACATTTATTCGAAGAAATGAGAAATATACTCATTAATAACACAGTAAGTTATCTTCCGATCATGAAAGGATTTTTTATTTCACTTGTTTATTTTGCTTTCGGCATTTTTATTTTTTATTTAGCTTACTTTGGTGCAAGAGTGAGGGGAACATTAATTAATATGGGAGAGTAATGAAACTAATTGATTGTTTTATGTACTTTGATGAAGATTTGATTTTAGATATAAGGTTAAATGTTCTTAAAAATATTGTTGATAAATTTGTAATTGTAGAAGCCAAAAAAGATCACGCTGGTAATAAAAAAAACTTAAATTTTGATATTGAAAATTTTTCAAAATTCAGAGATAAAATTCATTATATTGCAATAGATGACTTGCCAGTAACTAAAAATTTTTTTAAAAAAAATTGGAGATCCGAGTGGCACACTGAAAATGCTCACAGAAATAAACTAGAATTAGGCTATTTAGATGCTTCTGATAATGATTTGATAATGATCTCAGATATAGATGAAATACCAAATCCAAAAATAATTAAAAATTTTAAATTAGAAAATATTTATGGTTGTTTTATGCAGATGAATTTACAAAAGAAAATAAATCTTTTAAACAAAGATATTAAAGAGTGGCCAGGAACAAAAATATGTCAAAAAAAAAATTTACGATCACCTCAATGGCTAAGGAATATCAAAATTAAAAAAAGACCTTTTTGGAAATTTTTTAAGCCTAGACAACCTCAACTAATGTATAACGGGGGATGGCACTTCAGCTTTCTTAAAAACTCAAAAAATATTTCAAAAAAAATAAAATCTTTTGTTCATCAAGAATTAAACCAGGAAAAATTTACAAATATTGAAAATATAGAAAAAAGGATAAGTGAAAACAAAGATATTTTTGATAGAAATTACAATTATGTTAAAGTTATGATTGATGAAAATTTTCCAGATTATATTTTAAAGAATAAGGAAAAATTTAAAGATTGGATTATATGAAATTTGGTGCGCCTGGAAGGAGTTGAACCCTCAACCTTCTGATCCGAAGTCAGACGCTCTATCCAGTTGAGCTACAAGCGCATCAGTAATAATTAATTTAAAATGAGTGATAAAACAATAGAATTTTTAGTAAAAGAAAATGATGAGCTTGAGAGATTAGACTTATTTCTAAAGTCAAAAATGAACCCAATTTCAAGATCAAGTATTCAAAAATTTATAGATCAGGGGTTGGTGAATTTAAATGGACGTCAAGAATATTCTTATTCAAAAAAATTAAAAAATAGAGATAAAGTTCAGATTCAAATTTTATCAAAATCAGAATTAAAAATAATCCCAAGCGAATTACCAATTTCAATAGTTCATGAGGATGAAAGTTTACTTGTGATAGATAAACAAGCCGGGATGGTAGTACATCCAGGGGCAGGAAATAAAAAAGACACATTAGTGAATGCTCTTATACATAAATTTGAAAATACTTTATCAACATTAAGTGGTAGTGATAGACCAGGTATAGTTCATAGAATTGACAAGGAAACAAGTGGATTATTAGTTGTTGCAAAAGATAATATTTCTCACCAAAAGCTTTCAGATCAATTTGTAAAACATAATATTTTTAGAAAATATATAGCATTAGTTTGGGGCGTACTACGTCCTTTGAATGGAAAAATTTCTACTTTTATAAAAAGAGATAATCGAAACAGACAAAAAATGATAACACACGAAACGAAGGGGAAAAAGGCGATCACTAATTATAATACAATAAAAGTTTTTCAATCGCACGATATACCTAAAATCAGTTTGATAGAATTTGAACTTGAGACTGGAAGAACTCATCAAATACGTGTGCATATGGATTTTAAAAAAACTAATATTATAGGAGATAAAATTTATGGAAAAAAAAGGATAAAATATAAAAAAATTAATCATGAATTTGAAAAGAAAATTTTAAGTTTAAATGGTCAACTTTTACATGCAAGTGAGCTTGGATTTATTCATCCAAAAAGCCAAAAATTTTTAAAATTTGAAAGCAAACCTCCCAAAGTATTTAGAAATATATATGATTTACTTGAGAAACTTGGCAATTGAAATTTCTGCATTTACATATAAATAATAATTCAAATGAGTAAAAAAAATTTAAATAATTTACCAATACCTACCTCGGGTGGACTATCAATTTATCTTTCTCAAATTAAAAAGTTCCCGATGCTAGATGCGGAAGAAGAATATATGCTAGCAAAAAATTGGAGAGATAGCGGTAATTTAAAATCAGCCCATAAACTAGTAACAAGTCATTTAAGATTAGTAGCGAAAATTGCGATGGGGTATAGAGGATACGGATTGCCGATGAATGAAATTATTTCTGAAGGTAATATCGGTTTAATGCAAGCTGTAAAGAGATTTGATCCCGATAAAGGTTTTAGATTAGCAACTTATGCTATGTGGTGGATAAAAGCAGCTATTCAGGAATATGTTTTAAAATCTTGGAGTCTAGTAAAAATGGGAACAACAGCAGCTCAAAAAAAACTATTTTTCAACTTAAAAAAAATTAAAAAACAGATAGCTCCTAATCAGGAAGGCGATTTGAAGGACAGTCAGGTAAATGAAATATCAAGGAGATTAGATGTAGATAAAAATGAAGTTATTAATATGAATAGAAGACTGATGGGTCAGGAAAAATCTCTTAATGATCCAATTAAGGACGGAGAGAATACAGAATGGCAGGATTGGTTGGTAGATGAAGGTATGGATCAGGAATTATTGACATCACAGAAACAGGAGCTTGAAGATAAAAAGGAGTTACTTTACAAATCAATTGGAATTTTAAATGAAAGGGAAAAAAAAATTTTAGAGGATAGAAGATTAAGTGAAACTCCTAAGACACTAGACGAATTAAGTAAAAAATATAAAATCAGTAGAGAGAGAATAAGACAAATTGAAACAAAAGCTTTTGAAAAGTTACAAAAAGCAATGATAAATTCTAGTAAATCAAAAAACTTGTTACCTTCAAATTAATTATCAAATGGATTTTCAATTAAAATAGTATCTTCTCGCTCAGGACTTGTAGATATACTTGCGATTTTTACTCCTATTAAACCCTCTATTTCTTTTATATATCGTTGAGCATTTTGCGGTAATTTTTCATTTTCTCTGAGGCCTTTTGTAGAGGTTTTCCAACCCTTAAGAGTTTTGTAAACAGGTTTTACTTTTATTTGATCTTCGACAGCTGTTGGGAAATAATCAATTTTTTTTCCATTTAATTCGTATTGTATACAAATTTTTATTTCTTCTAGTTCATCTAAAACATCAAGCTTAGTAAGAGCAATACCATTAATTCCAGAAATTTTACATGTTTGTTTCACTAAAACAGAGTCAAACCACCCACATCTTCTTTGTCTATTAGTAACTGTTCCAAATTCATTTCCTCTTCTTCCTAAAAGAGCACCTATATCATTGGTTAATTCAGTTGGAAATGGTCCTTCTCCGACTCTGGTCGTATACGCTTTAGTTATACCTAGAATATATCCTAGAGAATCAGGTCCACATCCTGAACCAATTGAAGCACTTGCTGCTACGGTATTTGATGATGTAACAAATGGATAAGTTCCATGATCGACATCTAAAAGTATTCCTTGAGCACCTTCAAATAATATTTTTTTTCCTAAGTTTTTATAATTATCTAATATCTTCCATGTTGGTTTAGCAAATTTAAGAACCTTATCTGCTATCATCATTAACTCATTTTTCAATTTATTTTTTTCGTAAACCTTTTTTCCTAATCCTTTTCTTATAGCGTTGTGGTGCATTAAAACAGTATCTAATCTTTGATTTAAATTATTTTCAGATCTTAAATCCATAACTCTAATTGAACGTCGACCAACTTTATCTTCATATGCGGGGCCAATTCCTCTTCTTGTAGTTCCTATCTTAGCCTTACCAGCAGTATCTTCCCTTATCTCGTCCATTTCTTTATGAAATGGTAATATTAGTGTTGCGGACTCTGATAATATTAGATTGTCAGAGTTCACTGTAACTCCAAGTTTTTCTATAGAATTTATCTCCTCTAATAGTGCCCAAGGATCTACAACCACTCCATTGCCAATTACTGAAATTTTATCCTTTCTTACTATTCCTGATGGTAGTAATTTGAGTTTGTATGTTTTGCCATCAATGACAAGCGTGTGACCTGCGTTATGACCACCCTGAAATCTAACAACAACATCTGCTAAACTTGATAGCCAGTCAACAATCTTACCTTTGCCTTCGTCACCCCATTGTGATCCTACAACAACTACATTTTTCATTAATTAAAACCTCTTTTCAAATTAAATGAAACTAAATGATTAATGGGGCCATGCCCTTTACCATAATTTACATTATTGTTTATCGCTTCATTAACATATTTTATTCCTAACTCACATGATTTTTTGATTTTTTTTCCACACGCAAAATAAGTTGCAATCGCACTTGATAAACTACATCCTGTGCCGTGAGTATTCTTAGATCTAATTTTTTTGTTCATAAATATTTTATACTCACTTTTATTTAAAAATACGTCATTTACTTTTTTTCCTTTCATATGACCACCTTTAATTAAGATATTTTCTGCTCCCAATTTAAGTAATTTGTTTGCTGCCATTATCATATCCTTCGTATTATTAATCTTCATACCAGATAATATTTCAGCTTCTGGGATATTGGGAGTGACTAAACTAGAAATTTTAATAATTTTTTTTAATTTTAAAATAGCATTATTATTAATAAGTGGATGGCCTCCCTTAGCAACCATTACAGGATCAATAATAATTTTCTTTATTTTACAATTTTTTACAGCTGCCATAACTTCATCTATTACTTTTGAAGAGTGCAGCATTCCGATCTTTAAAGCATCGGGTCTTATATCTTTGCACGTTACTAATATTTGTTTTTTTATTTCCTTAGGTTTGATTGGAACTACTGAAAAAACCCCAGAGGTATTTTGTGAAGTTACCGCTGTAATTGCTGTCATTGCATAGCTACCTAAAGATGTAACAGTTTTAATATCCGCTTGAATTCCAGCACCTCCTGAAGAGTCAGATCCAGCAATAATTAAAATCTTAGATTTTGGTTTCAATTTATTTAATAATCTTTCTTAATTTTAAAATACATTTTTTTATTAAAGTTTTGTCATAAGACTCGGCCATTACTCTAATTTTAGGTTCCGTCCCGGATTTCCTTACCAAAATTCTACCTTTGTTGCCCATAATTTTGATAGTTTGTTTTATAACGCTTTTACATTTTGAACTTTTAATAATTTCTTTGTTTTTAACTAAAATATTTACAAGTAATTGTGGGACAGGTTTAAAGATATTGAATAACTTGCTGGCTACAATCCCTTTTCTAAGAGAGTATAAAACTTCCAATGCAACTAATAACCCGTCACCAGTTGTAGCAAATTTTCCCAATATTATATGTCCGGACTGTTCTCCACCTAGATTAAAATTATATTTCCTCATTTTTTCTTTTACATACCTATCTCCAACTTGAGATCTTTTAAATTTAATTTTTTGATTTTTTAAATAATATTCTAATCCTAAATTAGACATTAAAGTACCGATTACACCACCTTTCAAAATTTTTTTATGTTTCCATCTCTTAGCTATCATTGCGATAATTTGGTCTCCATCGACAATGTTTCCTTTTTCATCGCACATAATTATTCTATCGGCATCGCCATCAAATGATATACCGATATTTGCTTTATATTTTTTTACTTTAGCTTTAATATAATCAGGATACATTGAACCACAATTATCGTTAATGTTTAAGCCATTTGGTTTAATGCCAAAAGAAATTACTTTAGCTCCAAGTTCTTTAAGAAGTTTTGGGGCAGCTTTGTAACCAGCGCCATTAGCACAATCAACAACTATCTTTAAACCCTTTAAATTAAAGTTTTTTGGAAAATTTTTCTTTAAGATAGATATATATCGGTCATTACCATCCTCTAATCTTTTAACTCTCCCTAATATCTTTGGGTTTTCTAGTAGATATTTATTTTTTGAGTCTATTAATCTTTCAATTTTTTTTTCAATTTTATCGGATAATTTCATTCCGTCTGGACCAAATAACTTTAGTCCATTGTCATAATAAGGATTATGAGAAGCTGTTATCATAATTCCCATATTTGCCTTCATTTTTTTTGTCAACATTGCCAAGCCATTAGTTGGAAGTGGGCCAAGTGTAAATACATGCATGCCTCCTGAAGTTAGTCCAGAGACTAAAGCTGGCTCTAATGAGTATCCTGAAAGTCTCGTATCCTTTGCTATTATGGCGATCTGCTTATTTTTTTTTTGATTTTTAAAATATGTTGCAGATGCGAGACCAAATTTAAAAAATTTTTCTCCAGTGATATTTCCAGAATTAACCTTTCCTCTTATACCATCAGTACCAAAATATTTATTTTTCATCTAATATCTTTTTAAAAACTAAAATTCCTTGTTTTATTTCTCTAACATTATGAACTCTAAATATTTGAACTCCCTGTGAGAGTAAATATAAAATTGATGATAAAGTTCCCCCGATTCTTTCTTCACTATCATACTTTCCTGCTATTTGATTTATAAATCTTTTTCTTGAGGTTCCAACCAAAATAGGAAAACCTAGCGAGTGAAACAAAGAAATTTTTGAAATTAAACTCAAATTATGTTTCAAATTTTTACCAAATCCAATACCGGGATCTATAATTGTATTTTTGTACTTAAATTTCTTTATTTGAGTCTCAAAAAAATCATAAATATCAAGTAAAACATTTTTATATTTTGGATTTATTTGCATTGTGCTTGGTGAACCCTGCATGTGATGAAGAACTTTTGATTTCCTAAATTTATTAACCAAGCTTAATGATAAATTATTATAATTAAAACCTGAAACATCATTTATAAGATCGACGTCATATTTAATAGCTTTTTGAATAACTTCAAATTTTCTAGTATCAACTGAGACACATGTATTTTTAAATCTTTTTTTAAAATTTTTAACCATAAATTCAATACGTCTCCATTCCATCTTTGGATGAATAGTCTTTGAGCCTGGACGAGTTGACTCACCTCCGATATCTATTATATCAGCTCCACTTTCAATTAAATTTCGAACGTGTTTGATAGAATTTTTTTTATTATTAAATTTTCCACCATCTGAGAAACTATCTGGTGTAAGATTCAATATTCCCATAATCGAAGTTTTTGAAAAACTCACTTTCTTTAAAAAATTTTTCCTCTTTTTAATGATATTTTCTATGGATCGCTTAACACTTGGCTTTAATTTTTTATTTAAAGTGCTTATTTTAGAAATATGAATAATTTTAGTTTTTATTTTATTTTTATTTCTTATAAAAATTTCTAATTTATCAAAAGCGATTTCATTTTTCCCGCACAATGGAAAAGCTAATTTATTTTTGATAAGTTTTTTTGCTAATTGTCCATGGTAAAAATTACACGCTCTAGTGTAATATTTTTCCATTTTTTCAATTACAGAGCTGGTTTAGGTTTTAAGCCTATTGTATCAAGCGCTGAGGTCTCTTTATTGTCTTTTTCTTCATCAGTTTTGAATGATCTTGTAGGCTTGATATCTTTTAAAATCAAATCTCTTATTTCATCACCACTTAAAGTTTCATAAATCATAAGTGCTTTGGATAATTTATGTAAGTCATCAATTTTTGAGGTTAAAACTTCTTTAGCTCTTGTGTAGCCTTTATCTACAATTTTTTTCACTTCAAGATCTACTTTTTTAGCGGTTTCCTCTGACATATTTTGTTGTTTAGTGACTGATCTTCCCAAGAAAACTTCCTCCTCATTATCTCCGTAGGCTATTGTTCCAAGTTCTTCGCTCATCCCGTATTTTGTAACCATATTTTTTGCCATTTTAGTTACCATATCTATATCTGAGGAAGCTCCAGAAGTTACTTTGTCATAACCAAAAATCAATTCTTCTGCAATTCTTCCCCCCATTGCAACTGCTATGTCTGCATGCATTTTTTCTCGAGAAACAGACAATTGATCTCTTTCAGGTAATCTCATTACCATTCCTAAGGCTCTTCCTCTTGGAATTATAGTTGCTTTATGAATCGGATCTGATGCCTTTTCATTCAAAGCAACAATCGCATGACCGCCTTCGTGGTAAGCAGTGAGTTTTTTTTCGTCTTCGGTCATTACTAGTGATCGTCTTTCTGCTCCCATCATAACCTTGTCTTTCGCTTCTTCAACGTCAGACATGGTGACAACTCTTTTGTTTTTTCTAGCCGCCAATAGAGCTGACTCGTTAACTAAGTTTGCAAGATCAGCTCCTGAAAATCCTGGAGTTCCTCTTGCGATGGTTCTTAATTTTACATCTGGTCCCGTATTAATTTTTTTTATGTGAACCTTCAGAATTGCTTCTCTGCCCATTATATCCGGGTTACCAACAACAACCTGTCTATCAAATCTCCCCGGTCTAAGTAAAGCTGGATCTAACACATCTGGTCTGTTTGTTGCTGCAATCAATATTATTCCCTCATTGGTATCAAAGCCATCCATTTCAACTAATAATTGGTTAAGAGTTTGCTCTCTTTCATCATTACCGCCACCTAATCCTGCTCCTCTGCTTCTTCCAACAGCATCAATCTCATCAATAAATATTATACATGGAGCATGTTTTTTACCTTGCTCGAACATGTCTCTTACTCTTGAAGCTCCAACACCGACAAACATCTCGACGAAATCTGAACCTGAAATAGAAAAAAAAGGTACATTTGCTTCTCCTGCAATAGCTTTAGCTAATAAAGTTTTTCCAGTTCCTGGAGGGCCAATTAAAAGAGCACCTTTAGGAATTTTTCCCCCTAACCTACTAAATTTTTTAGGATCTTTTAAAAATTCAACTATCTCTTCTACTTCCTCTTTGGCTTCCTCAACTCCAGCAACATCATTAAAAGTAACTTTACCCTGAGCTTCATTTAATAGTTTGGCTTTAGATCTTCCAAAACCCATAGCTCCGCCTTTGCCACCCTGCATTTGCCGCATGAAAAAAATCCAAACACCGATTAGTAATAACATTGGAAACCATGATAGAAGTATACCCAATAAAGAAGGCATCTTGTCTTCTAAAGGACTTGCATTGATGCTAACACCTTTTTCACTAAGTTTCTCTACCAGATTTGGATAATTCGGTGAAAAAGTTTTAAACTTGCTTCCATCTGATAAAACTCCAGTTATGTTGTTGCCCTGGATATTTACCTCAACAACTCTTCCATCATCGACTTCATTAAGAAACTTTGAAAACGTTACTTGATTGTTGGTGTTAATAGAATTTTTAGGGTTTTGAAACATATTGAAGAGACCTACCGAAAGTAGAACTATCAAAGCCCACATTGCAAGATTTTTTAAATTCATAATTATTAAATAAGTATTATTTTTATAATATTCAAGTATACACAATTACAAATAAAAGATAAATTGACGCAAAATGACGGTTTTTAATAAAAATTAGGTTTTTTTAACCTCTTTTTGAATTGTTATTTGTGAATCATTCAATTTTAGAACACAACCACCTAGAGTTAGTTTATTAAAGGATTTTTTCTCAATCTTTTTTATTACAAAAGAGATTTTTTTCGATTTGGGAGGATAGTCTTTTTTACTTAAATCCCTGATGAGTCTCCCCATAATAATTCGCTTTATTTCAGTATTATACGAAAGAAAAGTTTTGTGTTTAATAAATATAAAACCTCTTTTTCTGAAAACAGTTTTTTTCATCAAATCATTAATATATTGATTAACTAAATTATTTGTTGCGTTAATATTCTTTATGGATCTGAAAATTTGATCATGACTAATTCCATAGCGTTCAAGTTTTGAAGTTAAACTTCTGATGTTAGATCTGAGAAATTTTTTACTAGTATTAGAGGGATCTTTTAAATAATTATTGAATATTTTTTTTGCAATAAATTTGAGCTCATTTTTTTTAATCTCTAATAACGGTCTTACTAATTTAACCTTTTTATTAGACTTATTTATCATTTGCATTGAAGATAGTCCTTGCACACCACTACCACGTGCCAGTCTAATTAAAAATGTTTCAATTTGATCATTAAAATGATGTGCGGTCATTAAAATCTTTGCTTTTTTTTTAATACAAAAGTTAAATAAATTTCTATATCGAATTTCACGAAAATTTTTCTGAAGATTACTTTTAAATTTTTGTTTATTTTTAATTATTATTAAATTTTCATTAATTTTTGTCTTAATCATTTTCCTTACTTTTAAAGCTTCAATCGCAGAATTTTTTCTATATCCATGATCTATTAAAACATAAAAGTATTTATTGTTTCCATTGTATTGATTGAATTTTGTTAGAGCAGATAAGGCTAAACTATCTGCACCGCCTGATACTGCAACTACAATTAAATTTTTTTTTGAGAAAGAAATATTTTTTTTAAATACATTGTATACATTTAAAATTCTTGAGTTTTCTTGAAATTTCTTTTTAAACTTTTTTGCACTTGAATTTTTTTTGCTCATATTGAGCCTTTTGTATCACAGACTGCTTAGCATTTGGGTATTGTTTTTTTATTCCAGCGATCATTTTACATCCTTGATCTTTCTCACCTAATTGAACCATGGTGATACCAAGTTTTAGAAGGTTATCTGGAGCTTTTTTACTTTTAGGATAGTTTTGGTAACCATCTAAGTATGCGGAGGCAGCATCCGAATAAAGTTGTCTTATTCTAAAAGTTTCTCCATACCAATATTGTGCACTTCCAGCTAAGTCATGATCTTTATTTTTTTCAATAAATTCTTTTAAAGCAAATTCTGCAGTTTCATAGTCACCTATTTTCATAAAATTTATTGCAAAATCATATTGATCTTTAGGTGGTTTGTTAGGAAGCAAAGACTCTGATCTCTCTGCTTGGGATGTAACAACAGTTCCTGCGGTCTCAACAGAGTTAACTTTTTGTTTTTCCGGTAAATCTTTTTTTTGATATCCAGGTAAAGCACCAAAATCTTGAGGCTTAGCAGGATTTGAGACTACTTTTTGTTCTTTTGGTTTTTTTTTTGTTTTAGTATTTTGCGATGAGCTTTCCTCTTCTAAATCAGATATTCTCATTTGAGTATCTGATTGAATTTTTGTGACACGCTTTGACAATTTATCCATTTTAAAATTAATTTCTTCAAATCTATTGGTTAACTCTCTAAATTGGTTTTCAATATCATTAAGTTTTAATAAATGTTTGGCCATTATATCTTCGTTTATATTTTGGTTTGAGCCACTTAAATTTACAACATCAGAGCTTTTGTAAACTGCCTTTTCTAAAGTTTTTAAATCTTTTGAAATTATATTAATTTGTTCAATTGCTGCTTGGATCCTCTCATCTCCGTAAGCATTAAAGTGAATAAAATTTAATAAAAAAATTAATAGATAACTTCCCTTTTTTATAAGTTCAGGTTTCATCCAAATCATTAATGATTATTATTTTTATAAGATGGCAAAAAAAAGACCCTTATATATTAAATATAAGGGTCTTTTAATAAATTATAATATTAGTTAATTTTTACTGTTACTGATCTTCTATTCTGAGACCACGCAAGGGGTGTTGACTCTGTATTTACGGGTCTTTCTTTACCGTAACTAATGACCGATATTCTTTTTCCAGAAATACCATACGTCATTAGGTAGTCCTTAGCAGCGTTCGCTCTTCTCTCACCAAGAGCCAAGTTAAATTCTCTTGTGCCTCTTTCGTCTGCATGACCTTCAATTGTAACGCTTAAATTTTTATTTTTTCTTAGAAAAGTAGCTTGCTTACGTAACGTTTCTCTTGACTTAGTTGTCAAAGAAGATTTGTTTGTAGCAAAAAACACTCTGTCTGGAACACCGCTAGCTAGAAACTCTACTGTCTCTTTTCCAGTATAAACATCACCGTCTAAACCGTCAGCTTTCTTCGCAGTTGAACAAGCATTTAATATTAATGTAGCTAGAGCGATTAATATTAAGTTTTTTAAATTCGTTTTAAAATTCATATTTTCCCCTAAGTTGATTTACTGCAATATTTCAAATTATATTAGATTATTCAAGCTTAAATTACTTAAATATAACCTCACTTTGAAAGCAATGAGGACCAAGATGGGTCCGAAGCGTCAGTTTCGGTTGAAACTTTTCTCTCATTATAACCGGTTATATCTATTGACCACAATTTAGCTGAAAACCCCTTTCCTTGAGGTCCAGATTTAGTCTCTCTATAAAACATTAAAACTCTACCATTTGGAGACCATGATGGAGCTTCCTGATAAAAATTCTCAGTCAAAAGTCTCTCCCCGGAGCCATCGGTTCTCATAACCCCTATGTAAAATTTCCCTTTTCTCATTTTTGTAAAAGCAATAAGATCTCCTCTTGGTGACCAGACAGGTGTACCATAAATACCATTTCCAAAAGTAATTCTTTTAATATTGCTTCCATCACTTCTCATAACGTAAATTTGTTGAAGACCACTCCGATCAGAATTAAAAGAAATAAATTTTCCATCAGGAGAAAATGAAGGAGAGGTGTCTATTGCAGAGTTTTCTGTAATTCTTTCAACAACTCTTGTTTCTAAATCCATAGTATAAATGTCTGAATTTCCATCTTTAGCAAAGCTCATAATAATTTTTTTTCCGTCAGGAGAAAATCTCGGTGCAAAAGTCATTCCTGGAAAATTTCCGACGACTTCTTGAGTACCAGTTTCAATATCTAATAAATAAACTCGAGGTAAATTTCTGAAATAAGAAAGATAGGTAACCATTTGATTGGTTGGATTAAATCTTGGAGTTAATACCAATTCATTTCCTAAAGTTAAGTATTTTGTGTTAGCTCCATCTTGATCCATTATGGCCAATTTCTTTATTCTTTTATTTTTTGGACCAGACTCTGCAACATAAATTATTCTTGTATCAAAATAACCTTGTTCTCCAGTTAACCTTTCATATATTTTATCTGAAATAATATGTGCTACTCTTCTCCAGTTTGATGGGGTTGTTGTAAAAGCTAAAGCTGTCATTTCTTTTGCCGCAGTTAAGTCCCAAAGTCTAAACTCTACTTTTAGTTTATTATCTTTTACTAGTAATTTACCAGTAACTAGAGCTTGAGCTTTAATTAATCTCCAATCTTCAAATCTAGGTTTCAAATGGGCAATATCAGGTTTTTGAACAAAAGCTTCTTTCTTAAGTGGGTTAAACAATCCAGTTCCTCTAAAATTTTGTTCAATAATTTTAGAAATATTTACACCAAAATCTTTAATTTTTAAGCCTTCGACTTTTTCTGATTTCAAATCTACATGGAGTGGAGAAATTGCAATTGGTAATGGATCTAAATTACCCCTTGTTATATCAACTTCTATTAAAGAAAAAGCTGGTTGAGTTAGAAAAAATAATATTAATATTAATAATAAATTTTTTTTCATTTATCCTCTTAACATCTCTGTAGGGTCAAAATTTAATTGCATTTCTTTCCATTTTTCATAACCTGCAGGAGGAACTTTAAGTGGTTGACACAGTCTGACTGCTCTTAATGCGCTCTCAGCAAGTATTTTATAAAATTTCTGTCCAGGTCGGTTCATTCTTTCGTGGTCAAGAATTTCTGAATTGAGAATTGTTCCATCTTTTTTAAGTTTTAATTTTATTCTAACCAATAAATTATCATCATAAGGTAAACCTAGGGGAACACTCCAACATCCAAATATTTGAGCTCTCAATGCGTCTTCTTCGGATAAAGTTAGGCCCGTTGCAAAGGAATTTTTTACACTGCTTTGAGTAATTTTATTAGATGATTTTTCTTTGGCTGCCTCTTCCTCTTTTGCTTTATCAATCAAAGCAGCAATCTGGTTTGTGTCAATAATTTCTTTTTTTTCAAATTCAGAAGATTGTCTTATCTGAGGTTCTATTTCTTCAGGATTTTGTTTTTTTTTAACTAAATCTTTCTCGATTTTTTTTTCATCTGGTAAAGGAATTCTATCAGGTTTTTCTTTGGCTTTTGCTGCTGGAGGTGCTTGTTCTGATACTACTCTTTCCTCTTTTTTTTTTGTTTCCTCAATAATTTTTCTGACTTTAGGAGCATATGGTATGTTAGTTTTATCCGATATCTGAATTAACTCAACCGATACTATTGGTGGCAAATCTATTGGTTCTCTAAGCATAAAAGGTAAGCTCAAAACAGTCAGTAATATCATGACTGAGTGAAATACTATTGAATAAAATACACTTTTTACCATTGTCCATTTAATTTTTGTAAGGTTCGGAAATTAAAGCAACTTTTGAAAATCCTGCACCCGATAAAGTTCCCATAACTTCTAAAACCCTTCCATAATTAATAGTTTTATCACCCCTTACATATATTCTTGTATCAGTTCTATTCTTCGCAATAGCTAAAAGTTTTGGTATTAATTTTTGAAAAGTAACTTTATGTTCTTGTATATAAAGTTCACCTTTTGAATTAATTGAAATCGTTAACGGTTCTTGATCATCAGGAAGTGAGTCAGCAGCAGACTCGGGAAGATCAACCTGGACTCCAACAGTTAAAAGCGGAGCTGTGACCATAAAAATTATTAATAATACTAGCATTACATCAACAAATGGAGTTACATTTATTTCACTCATAGGGGTGTTTTTCGAACGATTTATTTTAAAAGCCATTATATAATAGATAAAAATCTTTTAGAAAAGTTTTCAATTTTTGAAAAATATCTTCGCGAGTCACTATTAAATTTATTATACGCGACAACTGCAGGAATCGCAGCAAGCAATCCTAGAGCAGTTGCAAATAATGCCTCCGCTATACCTGGTGCTACGATTGCTAAACTAGTATTTCTTGAGATTGCGATTGATTGAAAGGAATTCATTATTCCCCAAACAGTTCCGAATAACCCTATAAAAGGAGCAGTGGATCCTACTGTTGCTAAAAAAGTAAAATTTTTCTCAATATTTTTAATTTCATTATCAGTCGCTATTTCCAAAATTCTCTCTACCCTTGCAATTTGAACTGCGGAAGATTGTCTTTTTGTTTTAACAAGTTCTGCCATTGCGATCTTAAAAATATTTGTAGCTGGGTCTTTTGTATTTGAAGGAAGATTATTACTAAAGCTCTCTGCGGATTTTGCTTTCCAGAATTTTTTTTCGAAATCTTCTGTTGACGCGTTTATCCTTTTAAAAAGTTTATATTTATCAAAGATTAGTGCCCAAGAAAAAATTGAACTTGCGATTAATAAAATTATTACTGACTTTACAACAAAATCAGCACGTAAAAAAAGTTGCCACAAAGAGAAATCTGAATTTCCGCTTAATCCGACAACTTGTGATGCAATTTCTTGTTCCATTAACATTCATTACTTTCAGAATGTGTCATGAATTTGGCGCAAAATATCAAAATTTAATATAATATAATAATATTCTTTGTTATTTTGGTATATTAGTTTCAAAAAAATATCTTGCTATTAAAATTGCATCAGCTTTGTTTACATCCTTCTTCCTTGATAGCTCGCTAGATAGAGAGGGATACATTTCTATTGCCTTAGTTCTGCTGGAGTCTTTTTGAGAGTTGATAAGGTCAAAATGTTTTTTCCATTTAGACGGACGTACAAAAAAAATAGGCAATCCTAATGACGCACAAATACCCTTAATTGCTCCAAAAGTCTGGCCAAAGTTAAACATACTAGTAACACCTTGTCCTGGCATAGCATTCACCTGTTCAACAACGACAGATACTTCTTCGTTCTCTACCAAATTATCTCTTAATAATTTTACTAAGTGTGCGCTGTTTAATTGTTTTTTATTTTTTTTTCCTTCAGTCATCACAGGAATCTCAAAAACTACTTTAATCTTATTGTTATTGAATACTGCGATTGCCCCATTTAAACCCGGGTCTATACCAAAAATTATCATATTTTAAGACTCATTTAAGTTTACATTAGTATAGATGTTTTGAACATCATCAAGTTCATCAAGTTTTCCTATTAAATCAATAAAATCTTTAACCTTATCTATGTCTAAATTAATTCGGTTATAAGGTCTCCACTCTAATCCAGAATACATTGTCTCCCCAATTTTTTTTTCAATTTCAACTTTAATTTTATAAAAATTTTCTTTTTCAGTAATAATTTCGTAGAAATCATCATTGATTGAAAAATCTTTAGCGTCTAGACTTGTTGTTAATTCCAAAACTTTGTTATCGTCTATACCAATTTTTTTTATTCTGATAATCCCACATGAAAAAAAAAGGTGCTTCGCCGATCCAGTTTCTCCTAACCTCCCTCCTTTTTTTTGTAAAACAGTTCTAATACTAGAGGCTGATCTATTTTTGTTATCTGTTAAGCTTTCAATTATAAGAGCGGTGTTGTTGGGACCAAAGGCCTCATATTTTAATTGATCATAATTTTTTCCTTCAGATAGTTCGGACTTGCTAATAGCTCTTGAAATATTTTCTTTAGGCATATTAGATTGTTTGGCTGCCTGTATAGCCGATCTTAATCTAGGGTTCATTTCTGGATTTTTGTCTCCAAGTTTTGCAGCTACTGTTATTTCTCTTGATAGCTTTGAAAAAAGTTTAGATCTTTCTTTATCTGCTCTACCTTTTTTATGTTTGATTCCTGCCCAATGAGAATGCCCGGCCATAAAATTAAACTAAACTTCCGCCTTTTATTATTCTTCTCACTTTTTGAGCTAGACCGTTTTTTAAATTAGCTTCGATCAAAATACCAGACAGAGAAGCTTCGCCATTAGCTGGAAAATTATTGATAGAATTTTTGTCTTTTAAAAATTTTTTGATTGAATTTTCCTTATTCATTCCAATTACAGAGTCGTAATCACCACACATACCAATATCAGTTTGGTAGGCAGTCCCATTTTTCAAAATCCTAGTATCAGCTGTTGGTATATGTGTATGCGTTCCAACTACGGCGGTTGATACTCCATCAAAAAAATGCCCTATTGCCATTTTTTCACTTGTTATTTCCCCATGAAAATCAATAATTAAAAAATCTACATCTTTTTTTAATTTTATCCTATTTTTTAGATCACTAGCTACTTTAAAAGCATTTTCAGATTTTCTCATGAAAACATTTCCAATTAAATTTATAACTCCAATTTTATATTTATGCTTTTTTGAAAAATATATTCCAAATCCTTTACCTGGTGAACCCTCAACAAAATTTGCTGGTCTTAAAACTTTATTATTTTTTTCTACTAATTCTATAATTTCTTTTTTATCCCAAACGTGATTTCCTGAGGTAATAACATCAATGCCCATTGATAATAATTCATTTGCAATTTCTTGCGTTATGCCTTTTCCATCATCAGCTGCATTTTCTCCGTTAGCGACAACAAAATCTATCTTATTTTCTTCAATTAAATTATTAAGATTTTTTTTTAGAACTTCTCTACCAGATTTTCCCATGATGTCACCCAATATTAAAATGTTCATTTAGAATATACCTTTCTCAGTAAGAATATTATCAAGTTTAATGTCATTCCAAGAAGTAGGAATTTTTTTATATTTTTGAAATGAAAAAGCAATACCTAAGGTAAAAATATCTTTATTTTTTTTTAAAAAATGACTTAAAAATTTATCGTAATAACCTTTTCCGTACCCCAGTCTATTTTTTTTATCATCAAAGACCAATAATGGTATTAGGATAACATCTGGGTTAACCTGATTATTAGTCACTATAGGTTCTAAGATACCATATTTATTAACCTGCATTATATTGGTTTTATTCCATTCATAAAATTTAATTTGATCTTTTTTTACTTTAGGCAATGATATTATGCATCTTTTGAAAATTTCAAATTCTAGAATCTTTAAAACATTAACCTCATAAAGAATTGGATAATATATACCAATAACTAGATTTTTTTTTTTTACTTTTTTTTTTATTATTTTTATTAATGGCATAAAAAAATTTTTTTTTATTGAATAATATTTCTTCTTCCTTAATTTGAAGTATTTTTTTCTTAGCAGCTCTTTTGATAACATTACTGAATTTTTGATATTGATTCAGTGTTTGAAATTATCTTTTCGAGAGATTTTGTTGTTTTATCTAGCAAAGATTCATATAAATTATTACTGTCTTCAATGATGTTTTTAAACTTTTCAACATCATTATTTAAATTATTTATTTCATTATCTTTGTTATCTTTGTATTTAATTGCTAGTGACTTAAGCTCGCTGAATTTTTTAGCTAATTCATCGATTTTGACTTTTTGTTTTGAAACTCTTTGTTTGAGATCAAAGTATTCATCAATTAATTGTATTGTCGTAATTAGAAGAAGCTTATTTTCACCAATATTTCCTAGCTTATCTTTTATCTCACTATATTTTTTATCTAAGTACTTTGTTAAACTTTTTAGCGACTCTTCCTGCCCATCGTCGCAGGAGAGTAGATAATCTTTGTTGTTAAACTTAATATTTACGTTCGCCATTTATCTACTTCCTCATATAAATTTTGTGTTTCTTGACTAATTTCCTCAATTTCTTGATTGAATTCATTTTCTAAGTTTATTTTTTTTTTTAAGTCTTTTTTTAATTTTTCAATTTTGTTTTTTAAATACTTATGCTCTCTAATTAGTTCTTGATTTTTTTTTTCAATTTCCTGCTTTTGCTTTAAAATTTTGCTCTTTTCACTTAAAATATTATCTGTTTGGTATGTAGACTGTGAATAAGTTGATGTTAATGCGTTTAATTTATCAATTAGTTTGTATAAATTTTTTTCTTTTTCTTCTAAATTATTCATAAACATTTATATCATAATATTGATATACTTAGTTTAAGTATATATAGGTAATTTTGTAGTGACAGTAAAATTTAATCATTTATCAAACGCAATAAGATTTTTATCAATTGATGCTGTGCAAAAAGCTAATTCTGGTCATCCAGGAATGCCAATGGGTATGGCGGATGTTGCAACTGTGTTATTTAAATACCACCTGAGGTTTAATCCAGAAAATCCTGAATGGATAAACAGGGATAGGTTTATATTATCAGCAGGACATGGATCAATGTTGTTATATTCTCTTTTATATCTGACAGGTTATAAAAGTATATCAATAGATGACATAAAAAATTTCAGACAACTTAATTCTATTTGTGCTGGCCATCCTGAATATAAAAAAGGCTCAGGTATCGAGACTACTACGGGCCCCCTAGGTCAAGGTTTAGGCAATGCAGTTGGTATGGCGATTGCAGAAGAAATTCTAAGAAACAGACTTGGAAAAAATATTTTAGATAATAGAACTTTTGTTATTGCAAGTGACGGTGATTTAATGGAAGGGATCAGTCATGAGGCAATGAGTCTAGCTGGGCATTTAAAACTTAAAAACTTAATCATACTTTTTGATAATAATAAAATTTCAATCGATGGTCCAACCTCATTAAGTGTGTCCGACAATTATAAAAAAAGATTTGAAGGTTATGGCTGGGATTTTCAAGAAATAAACGGTCATAACGAGAAACAAATTTCTAAAGCAATTTTAAAAGCCACAAAAACAAATAAACCTTCTATAATATCCTGTAAAACCGTTATTGGATTTGGATCGCCGAATAAATCAGGTAAGTCTTCATCTCACGGTTCACCGCTTGGAGATGATGAAATTAAATTAGTTAGAAAAAAATTAAAATGGTCTTATGAGCCTTTTTTTATCCCAGAAGCCATTTTATCGACCTGGAGAGAAATAGGAAAAAGAGGTGCTGAACAAGAGAGAGAGTGGTTAAAAGTTTTAGAAAAAAAAGATGAAAAGACCAAGACGCAGCTGACAAACATATACTCAAAATCTAGTTTAATGAATTTAGATGAAATCATTTTAGAAAAGAAAAAGGAATTCTCAAACACAAAACCTAGTATGGCAACAAGGCAATGTTCTTCCTCTACAATAGAAAGTATATCTAAAATCTTACCCCAATTAATCGGCGGTTCAGCAGATCTTAGTGGATCAAATAATACTAAAACTAGTAACTCTATTGTTATTAATGCTAAAAACTTTAAAGGTAATTATATTCATTATGGAGTAAGGGAACATGGGATGTCCGCTATAATGAATGGGCTGGCCCTATATAGTGGACTTATACCTTTTGGAGGAACTTTTCTAATTTTTTCTGATTATTGCAAACCATCAATTCGTTTATCTGCATTGATGAAATTAAGAGTAATTTATATTTTTTCCCACGACTCAATAGGTCTTGGAGAAGATGGACCAACTCATCAACCCATAGAACAGCTAGCAGGATTGCGTGCAATTCCAAATCTAAAAGTTTTTAGACCAGCTGATATTAATGAAACTTTGGAGTGTTGGCAAATAGCATTAAAGACTTTGGATGGACCAAGTGCCATTGCCTTATCTAGACAAAAATTACCATATATAAGTAATAATTTTTCTGAAGACAATAAGTGTGAAAAAGGGGCATACGTTGTAAATATTACTTCTCATGATTATAAAACAATTTTAATTGCTTCTGGGTCAGAGGTTGAATTAGCACTAAAAGTTCAAGAGTCTTTGCTTAAAAGTGGCATTAATTCAAAAGTAGTCTCTATGCCGTGTCAGGAGCTATTCGAAATCCAAAGCAATGAATACAAAAAAAATATTTTAGATGACGAATCTTTGATTGTCACAATAGAAGCAGGAGAAACCTCTAATTGGAAAAAATATTTAAGGGGGAATGGTATTTCTTTTGGTATAGACAGATTTGGGGAAAGCGCTCCATATAAAGAGATTTATAATAGTTTAAATTTGTCTGAAGACAAAATTGTTTCGGAAATACAAAATAGATTAAGAAGTCAATAGAAACTTGATGAAAAGTATTAAATATTTCGATGATCAAGTTGCGGTCAATAACAAACTTGTAATTTTAAGATTAGATTTAAATGTTCCTATAAAAGATAAAAAAATTCAAGATTTTACTCGAATAGATTTATGTTTGCCTCTAATTAAAAATTTATCTAAAAAAAAAGCTAAAGTTATAATAATAAGTCACCTTGGTCGTCCTAAAGGGGAAAAAGAATTAAAATTCTCACTTAAACCAGTTTTCGATTATTTAAAGAAAAAATTAGTTTCTAATATATTTTTTCATACAGAGGAAATAAACAATGATACAAAAAGCAAACTCTCTTTTTTAAAAGAAGGTGAAGTTGTCCTAATTGAAAATATTAGGTTTTATCAAAGTGAGTTAAAAGATGATATTAATTTTGCTAAAAATCTAGCCTCTCTAGGAGAGGTTTTTATTAATGATGCCTTTTCCTGCTCTCATAGAAAACAAGCCTCTATACATAACATAGTAAATTATATGGACAAAAAATTTGGTGGACCATTATTGTACAAAGAAGTGGAGTCTATTAATAAAGTTTTAGACAATGGTGAAAACCCTGTCACTTGTATTATTGGAGGTTCTAAAATTTCTACAAAGATTAATGTCCTTAATAACCTTGTTGAAAAAGTTGATAACATAATTATTATTGGAGCGATGGCAAATAATTTTTTGAGATATAATGGAGTAAATATTGGAAAATCTATAGTTGAAGATAACTCAGATGAAATAATTAAAAAAATTTTTTCAAATTCAAAGAAAGGTAATTGTAAAATTGTTATCCCAGAAGACTGCGTAATTTCTAAAAATTTTGATGGCTCAGGAACTAATAAAGATCTTAGCTTAATTAAAGATGACGAAATGATTTTAGACATAGGTTTTAAAACCGTAAAAAAAATAAATGATATTATAGATAAAACTAAAACAATTTTATGGAATGGTCCTGCTGGTTACTTTGAAAACAAAAGCTTCTTGAATGGAACGTTATCAATTGCTAGAAAAATTTCTGAGAATACGGAAAAGAAATCGTTAATCTCAATTGTGGGAGGCGGTGATACAATATCTGCTATTAACAAAAGTGAAAAAAAATATAATTTTACTCACATATCAACAGCGGGTGGGGCTTTTTTGGAATTTTTAGAGGGAAAAGACTTGCCTGGCCTCAATGTTTTAAAATAAATAATAAATATGAATTTAGAAGAAACTGCAAAAAAAATGTGCCAAAAAGGTAAGGGTATATTAGCCGCTGATGAAAGCACTGGCACAATTGAAAAAAGATTTAAAACTATAAATGTAGAAAACACTGAGATTAATAGAGTTTCTTTCAGAGAAACTCTTTTTAGCTCACAAGCAATGAAAAATTACATAGGTGGCGTAATTTTATTTGATGAAACGATCAGACAAAAAAGCTCAAGGGGAATTCCAATACCAGAATTAATAAAGAATAATGGTGCTATACCTGGTATAAAAGTTGATAAAGGGGCAAAAAAATTAGCTGGTTCAACTGATGAAACTATTACAGAAGGATTGGACGGGCTAAGAGAAAGACTTAAAGAATATTATGATTTAGGTGCAAGATTTACCAAATGGAGAGCAGTTTATAAAATAACTTCTAACTTTCCTTCCCTACAATGTATTAAATCTAATGCACATGCACTTGCTCGCTATGCATCACTTGTTCAAGAAGCAAATATGGTCCCAATAGTTGAGCCTGAAGTTCTAATGGATGGCGATCATGATATAGAAAAGTGTTTTCAAGTAACTGCAAATGTTCTTAATGAATGTTATAATGAACTAGCATTACATAAAGTAAATTTAAGAGGCACAGTATTAAAGCCAAATATGATTCTTCCAGGCATAGAATGCGGAAATAAAGTTAGCTCAACTGAAATTGCTCAAAAAACCATCCAATGTTTAAAAAAAAATGTGCCGGACTCTGTCCCTGGGATTGCCTTTTTATCTGGTGGGCAATCTGAAATTGAGTCAAGTAGAAACTTAAATGAAATCAATAAAATAAATAACACAAGTTTTGTCTTTACATTTTCTTACGGAAGAGGGCTTCAGGCAAGCGCATTGAAAGCTTTTGGTCAAAATAAAAAGGATATTAAAAATATTCAAAATAAGTTCAATCATAGGGCAAAAATGAATGGTCTTTCCTCAAGTGGTAAATGGTCTGAAGATCTAGAGGATCAATCGGTAGCTTAAATAATTGAAGAAATTTATATATCTCATTTCACCTTACAAAATTAATAAAAATTTTTATAATTCTTTAAAAAAAGTTTTAAGCTCCAAAAAAGTTCAATATTTTCAATTAAGGTTAAAAAATCAAAAAAAGAAAAAAATTATTCAAATTTCAAAAAAGATTATTAAAATAACAAAATTTTATAACGTAAAATTTATCATTAATGATAACCATAATTTAGTAAAAGAAATTGATGCAGATGGTTGTCACTTAGGGCAATCAGATGGTAATATTTTGAAAATAAGAAAAAGAATTAAAAACAAAGTTATAGGTGTTACTTGTCATAATTCCAAAAGACTCGCAAAAAAAGCTAAAGCCATTGGCGCGTCATATGTAGCTTTTGGATCTTTTTATAAATCAAAACTAAAGCCGAATGCAAAAAAAGCTAATACTAAAATATTATCATGGGCCAAAAAAAAACTTAATTTACCTATTGTTGCTATTGGTGGAATTAATAATAAAAATTATAAGAATCTAATTAAACAGGGTGCTAATTATATTGCATTATCCTCTTTTATTTGGGATAACCCAAAATTAAAACCAGATAAAGCTATAAAGGTATTTATATGAAGATCGCTGCAAATGAGGTAAAGCCAGGAATGATAATTGAGCATAAAAATGACTATTGGAATGTTTTAAAGACTCAGCATGTTAAACCCGGAAAAGGTGGTGCATTTAATCAAATTGAGCTTAAAAGTGTAATTAAAGGCACGAAACTTAACGAAAGATTCAGATCAAATGAAACAATAGAAAAAGCAGAGGTAGATGAAAAAAAATTTGGCTTTCTTTATTCAGACGATAACAATTGTCATTTTATGGATAAAACAACTTTTGAGCAGATTGAGATATCAAAATCAACTGTAGGTGAAAGACATAAATTGTTAATTGAAAATCTTGAGGTATCAATAATGTTTATGGATGAAAAACCAATTTCAGTCGAACTGCCGATTAATATAGAGTGTAAAATCGAGACTACAGATGCAGCTATTAAAAATCAAACTGCATCTTCGTCCTATAAACCTGCAATTTTAGATTGTGGGATAAAAATAAATGTTCCTCCGTTCGTTGAAAGTGGTGAAAGAGTTTTAATTGATAGTAGGAGTTTAGAATACATTAAAAGAGTCAATGAATGAAATTAGACTCTCCTATAATTAATATTTTAGTAAAAACATGTCTTAAAGCTTGCAAACCTCTAATTAGAGATTTTGGTGAAATTGAAAATCTACAAGTTTCTTCAAAGGGTCCAGGGGATTTTGTTTCTTCGTCTGATAAGAGAACGGAGGAAATAATTATAAACGAATTGCAGAGAGCGAGGCCAGACTTTGAAATTATATCAGAAGAGTCTGGATTAATAAAAAATTCTAATTCTGAAAAAAAATGGATAATAGATCCTATAGACGGAACAGCCAATTTCTTAAATGGAATTCCACATTTTGCTATCTCTATTGGATACGAGGAATTAAGTGAAATAAAATGTGGTGTAATTTTTGATCCAATCAAAAATGAAATGTTTGTAGCTGAGAAGGGTAATGGAGCATATTTAAACAATAAAAGAATTCGAGTATCTAAAAAGAAAAAATTTGATGAAACTCTTATAGTCACAGGAGGACCTAAATATTATAGTAAAATGAAAGAACAAATATTTGAAGAATATGTGTCTCTTTCAAAAAAACTTCACATGCCTCTAAGAAAGTCTGGCAGTGCAGCTTTGGACATAGCGTATGTATCATCTGGAAGATTTGATGGATATTGGCAAAGAGAATTAAATTATTGGGACATTGCCGCTGGAGTAATAATTATAAAAGAAGCTGGAGGATTTATTAAAGTTTTTAACAATAAAAAAAATGATAAAAAAAAAGATATATTTGCTTCAAATTCTCTTATTCATGAGGAATTGATTGGCTTTTTTGAAAAGAAAAATATTGAGTAAGTCCATTTAATAATATAAAAACCCTCATATGAAAAAAAGTATACATCCAAATTATCATAAAATAAAAGTTGTCATGACAGATGGATCAGAGTTTGAAACTAGATCTACTTGGGGGAAAGAAAATGATACTTTAAAGCTTGATATAGATCCAAAATCTCATTTTGCTTGGACCGGAGGCTCGCAAAAAATTTTAGATAAAGGAAGAGTTAGCAAGTATAATAAAAAGTTTAGTAATCTTAGAAAAAAATAAAATTATTATGACAGACTCACCATTTATGCCTAAGGCTACAGCAGTTTGGTTAGTAGAAAATACTACTCTTACATTTAAACAAATTGCAAAATTTTGTAACCTTCATGAGCTAGAAGTCAAAGGTATTGCTGATGGCGATGTTGCTAAGGGTATTAAAGCTTATAATCCAATTTTAGCTGGTCAGCTATCCAGAGACGAAATAGATGAATGTTCTAAAAATCCCGAACGAAATTTGAAGTTAACAAAAAAAAATGAGGAAATTAAAATAAGAGATAGGAAGAAACCAAAATATACTCCTCTTTCAAAAAGACAAGATCGACCAGATGCAATTTTGTGGCTTTGTAAAAATGCTTCGGTATTAACAGATGGACAAATTTCTAAACTTGTGGGAAGCACTAAGGGAACCGTGTCTCTAATAAGAAAAAGAAATTATTGGAACTTTTCAAATTTAAAACCCAGAGATCCAGTGATACTATCTTTATGTACTCAAGATAATTTTCAAAAAGCCATCGAAAAAGCCACTAGAAGATTAGAAAGAGAAAAAAAGGCTAAAATAAGAGAAGAAAAAAAACTTCTGAAAGAAAAAGAAAATTTAAGCGCTTAATTCAAAATTTATTATTAATGCCTATCTGGACAATCTGCTAGTTAAATGGTAATTACGCTAAAATTAACAGGAGGTTATTATTAAAATAGAGGTAAAAGATAACAACGTAGAACAAGCTATAAGAGTTCTTAAAAGAAAATTACAGAGAGAGGGTTTTTATAAAACTATGAAGATTAAAAGTGTTTATGAGAAACCATCTGAAAAAAAGAAAAGAATAAAGTTAGAAAACTTTAAAAGAATCAAAAAATTACAAAAATTAAAAAATAGATATTAATGTATTTTGAAATTGGAGGAAAAATGCCTTTAGGCAAGATTAAATGGTTTGACTCAAAAAAGGGTTATGGTTTTATTAAAGAGGACAAGACTGATAGAGATATTTTTTTACATGTAACTGAACTTGAAAATTCGAGACTGAAAGTTTTAAAAGAGGAACAAAAATTAAAATTTGATATAAAGGAAGAAAAAAATAAACTTCAGGCTATCAATTTAAAAAAAGCAAAATAGCGCGGGGTGGAGCAGTCTGGTAGCTCGTCAGGCTCATAACCTGAAGGTCGTAGGTTCAAATCCTACCCCCGCAACCAATTTAATAATTAAACATAATTATACTGAATGGAACATAAAACAATAAACTTACAAAAAAATAATTCCATTCAATAATATTTTTTAGGTTATATGGATAATCAAATAATGGGTTTACCCAAGGTGATCCAACAATTATAAATATAAACATTATAATTAATATCAATAAGCATATATTAAAACTAATGTTCATCACTGTAGACTTTTGAATTTTATTAATATTGCTTTTTAAAAATAGAAAAGTTGATAAGTGGGCTATCAATACAGTAAGCAAATACATTATTATAGACAATCTTCTTAACAGATCACTAAAATTAAAAACATTATTACCTAAAAAATAAAGATAACAAACCAAAGCAATATTCATTAATAATCCAATCACAAGCAAATTATTTTTATACCTTATTCTTTTCAAAAAATTTGAAAGACTATAATAGAAAAAAAGCGATAAAAATGAATATATTAAAAATGAAGTCTTAAAAAAAACAATATTGTAGTCTTGCCTACCTATTAAACTAACAGAAACGGTTCCATCAAAAAATGGAAAAAAAAATTCTTTCTTGAATTCGGAGTGATTATTTAGACAAATAAACAAAATAATACAAGGAAACAAAAATAAAATAACTGAGTTAAGAGAAATAAATTTATTCAATTATATTTTAAATCCTGATTTCTTGCTATCTGTGAGAAAATTTTTAACGGTGGTTAAAGTAAGTTTATTATTACTTGAACCAAATTTTTCCACTTTTTCAATAATTTTTGGGGGCATTGTAATTATATCACAGCCCAGTTGATTTGCTTGAATATAATTATAAGCCTCTCTAGTGCTTGCCCAAAGTATTTGGATATTTTTATATTTTTTAGTAAGAGAAACACTTTTCTTGAAAATTGGAACTGGGTCTTTCCCTCTATCAGCCATTCTGCCCGCAAATATTGAAATTATAGATTTTGATTTTTTATTTAAGCACCTAAAAATTTTTTTAGTTTGTTCATATGTATAAACAGCAGTTATATTTAATTTTATGCCCTTATTACTTAATTGGTTAATAATTGAACCCATAAAAGTACCTTTTGAATTTACTACAGGTATTTTAACGTAAACATTATTTCCCCATGAATTAATCTTATATGCTTGTTTAAGCATGTTATTTTTATCATCAGCAAATACTTCAAATGATATTGGTTTTTTTTTACAAATTTTTAAGATCTTTTTACAATATGCTTTGTAATTTTTTGCACCAGCCAATCTCATTAGACTAGGATTTGTTGTAAAACCATTCACAATATTCTTTTTATTGTAAAATTTTATAATTCTATAGTCTGCTATGTCACAAAATATCTTTATTTTCACTATTCTAAATTTTTAACAATATCCTCTGTCATTTTTTTTGCATCAGCAAACAACATAAGAGTATTGTCTTTATAAAATAATTCATTGTCTATACCGGCATATCCAGGGGATAAACTTCTTTTTACAAACAAAACTGATTTACATTTTTCAACATCGAGAACTGGCATTCCAAAAATAGGGCTTTTAGGATCGGTCTTAGCAACTGGATTTGTCACATCATTTGCTCCAATTACAAAAGCTACATCAGCATTAGCAAAATCGTTATTTATATCTTCTAATTCAAAAACTTCATCGTAGGGAACGTTTGCTTCAGCTAAAAGTACATTCATATGACCTGGCATTCTTCCTGCAACAGGGTGTATTGCATAGCTAACTTTGATATCAATCTTTTTAAGTTTGTCGACCATTTCACGAAGCGCATGTTGGGCTTGTGCAACAGCCATGCCATAACCAGGAACGATAATTACTGAGGATGCATTTTTCATTAAAAAAGCTGCGTCTTCAGCATTTCCATTTTTAACTGGTTTCCGATCTTTTTTATCATCTGATTTAGTTAAAGTGTTATCAGCTCCAAATCCACCTAATATAACGCTGAAAAATGATCTGTTCATAGCTTTACACATTATATATGAGAGAATTGCTCCTGAAGATCCAACTAATGCACCTGTAATTATTAAAGCCGTATTTTCTAGAGTGAACCCTATCCCAGCCGCAGCCCATCCCGAATATGAATTAAGCATTGAAATTACAACTGGCATATCAGCTCCGCCAATGGGTATAATTAATAATACTCCAACTAAAAACGAAATAAGGATAACGGTCCAAAAAATATTGCTAGATTGAGTTTTACAAAGATAAAAGACAAAGATAAAAATTGAGACCCCTAACAATAAATTTAACAAGTGTTGTCCAGAAAATGTAATTGGTGCACCAGACATGATACCCCTTAATTTCAAAAAAGCTATTATTGATCCTGAAAATGTAATAGCCCCAACTGAGGCTCCAATTGACATTTCTACTAAACTAGCTAACTTTATATTTCCAACAGCACCTAAATTAAAAGAGCCTGGATTTAAAAATGCTGCTATTGCAACAAATACCGCAGCTAAACCCACCAAACTATGAAAGCCCGCAACTAGTTCCGGCATCGCTGTCATAGGAATTTTAAAAGCTATGAAGGCTCCTATCCCGCCACCTATCAAAAGAAAAATTAATACATAGATTATTGCTGCAGAAAAGTTACCAATAGATAAAAATGTTATTATAATTGCTATAGTCATACCTATCATTCCAAGAAGATTGCCTTGTCTTGACGTATCTGGTGATGAGAGGCCTCTTAACGCTAAAATGAATAACATTCCTGAAATCAAATAAAAAAATGCTGACACGTTTGCTGAAATCATTATTTTCTATCTTTCTTTTTCTTTTTATACATTTGAAGCATTCTCTGAGTAACAAGGAAACCTCCAAAAATATTAACTGCAGCGAGAATTATTGCTAAAAAGCCGAAGAGACTGGAAGTGTTAAATATTGTTTTAGAAGTGTCAGCCAGCGCTGCTATTATTGCTCCTACGATGATAACTGATGAGATTGCATTTGTTACAGACATAAGAGGAGTGTGAAGTGATGGGGTTACACTCCAAACGACATAATAACCAACAAAAATTGATAAAATAAAAATACTTAGTCTAAAAATAAAAGGATCTATTTCCATTACATTTCCCCCTTTAATATTGATTGGTTAATAATCTCATCATCCATGTTTATATTAAAATCTTTTTTTTCCTTACTATATAAATTTCTAATAAAACTGAATAGATTTTTTGCATACAAATTTGAGGCAGTAAGAGGTAGTCTATTCATTAAATTTTTTACTCCTATAATTTTTATTCCGTTTACAATATTAATTTTACCTGGTTCAGAAAAGGCTGAGTTCCCCCCTTGTTCTGCTGCTAGATCATAAATAATTGATCCTGGTTTCATCATTTTAACTAATTCTTCTGATAAAATTTTTGGTGCAGGTTTTCCAGGGATCAAAGCTGTACAGATTACTATATCATTTTTTTTCAAAGCACTCTGCATCATTTCAGCCTGTTTTTTTTTGTAATCATCACTTGTTTCTTTTGCGTAACCACCTGATGTTTCCATATCTTTTGATCCTTCCACTTCTAGAAACTTTCCTCCAAGACTTTCTACTTGTTCTTTGGATGCGGCTCTTACATCAGTAGCAGATACTATTGCACCTAATCTTTTTGCAGTTGCTATAGCCTGGAGACCTGCTACACCTGCTCCAATTACCAAAATTTTTGCAGCCGGAACTGTCCCTGCAGCTGTCATCATCATAGGAACTGCTTTTTCAAATTCAAAAATTGAGTCAATAACAGATCTATAGCCTGCCAAATTTGATTGTGAGGACAATACATCCATTGACTGTGCTCTTGTGATACGCGGTAGAAGCTCCAAAGAAAATAAATTAATTTTTTTTTTTAAAATTTTACTAATTAAATTTTGGTTTTTTGAAGGGTTCATCATACCAATTAAAATAGTATTCTCTTTAATCTTTTCTATTTCACTGTCTACTGGGCAATTTACCTTTGTTAATAAATTAGATGATTGAAGAACATCATTTTGAGACTCTTTTATAATTACACCGACATCAGTATAATCTTTGTCGTTTAGACCAAGATGTAAAGCATAATCTTTCTCCACACAGACTTTCAAACCAAGAGAAATTATATTCTTAGCGGACTCAGGGGTAAGTGAAACTCTTTTTTCTAAAGATAAATCCTCTTTTATAGAACCAATTATCATTGAAAATTTTAAAGTAAAGTCAAAGCTAGAATTACTAAAATTGCAACGACAGCAAACGTGCCCCAGAAGACTAATTTAGTAAAACCTTTCCAAGTATTTTTATGATCTGGATTTTCCATGACTAACCTTGACGAGCTTTGAATCTTGGATTTTTTTTGTTTATAACGTAAAGCTTACCTCTCCGCTTTACTAATTTAGAGTTAAGATCTCTTTTTTTTAATGACTTTAATGAACTAGCTATTTTCATAATTTTGAATAGCCTGGCAAAGTCCTACTCTTCCATGTCTTAAGACAAAGTACCATCGGCGCAGAAGGACTTGACTTCCGAGTTCGGAATGGGATCGGGTATAACCCCTTCGCTATAATTACCAGGCGAAAAGTTTATATTACCTATAATGAGTAATGTAAATAGTGAAATCTAGCCCTTTTTGTGAGTAATAATACAAATTATCTAGATTTTATATTTAAAAAAAATGGCCTATGAAGTAAAGAATTATCAAATTTTTTTATTTGTAAATCTATTTTTTTTTTAAAAAATCGCTTGATAATATCATCATTAAACTCACTTTTTTTTGAATACCTTACTTCTAATGATTTGTTTTGTAATAAAGGTTCATGTTTAAAAATAGATTTGTCTTTTATTCTTTCAACTATTGAATGAAACGCAGCCTTGACTGATGACATTGTGTAGTCGAAAGCGTTTGTTTTATTATTTGACATTGCGTGATAAAGAATTGGCCCACTATCTAACCCTTTGGATAAAAAATGTATTGTTGATCCTACTAAATGTGGATTACCATCATATAGAGCCCAAAAGTTACAATCAGTTCCCCTGTAATATGGTGACACTCCAACATGTATATTTATTGCTTTTTTTTTTACTAAAAAATCCACCAAGGGTTTTTTTATATAACTAGAACCATAAACTAAATAAATATCACTTTGTAAAAAATCCGATAAAAGATTTTCGTCGCATTTATTTAAATCACCCATCAGCATTGGAAATAATTTTATTTTCGCTGATTTATTTACGTATGTTTTGTTGAAAATTTTGAGTTGAGCTTCATTTACTTTATCAAAATAAGCTCTCATCGTATCAGAGCTATCGTAATGGTCTGAAATAATACCGGGAAAAATAGTTCCACATTCTTGTACGACGAATAATTCATCGCAGATTTCTGATAATAAATTAATAAAGTAATTATGACGACTTTTATTTGATGTAAATAAAGTTATTTTCATTAGTTCATCAATCTAATTATATTGCTATGATCCTCTCTGGCTATTTCAAGATTTGAATTATTAATTTTTTTCATACCTTTTTCAGGTTCAATCTTCATGATCTGTTTAAAACCAAGCTCGAGACCAATTTTATTTAAAACTTTTAATGTATCCTTACTATAGCTACCGTTTGGATGTGACATCCACTTAAAATCTGATTTGGACTTATTTAGAATTTTTGATAAAACTGAAATTGCTTTTTCATATTCATACTTTTGTTTATCTATTGTTAAATTTTCCATTAATGTAGGGTGAAAATGAGAGTGGGGACCTATTAGGTGACCTTGCTTATCTAATTTTTTTAAATCATCTTTGCTAAAAAAAAGTTTTGAATAAAGCTCACTTGATATAATTTTTTTCTTTTTCATCATTTTTTGCATTATGTCCTCGTATTCATCCTTTTTAAGATAAAGATCCCTGACAAGTCTAAATTTAATATCTTCAACAGTATACATTTGAAATTTTAATTTTTTGTTTTCAATCTCTTTTTGATTTTGAATAAAAAAAGGTTCTAAATTTTCATTTAAAGCTTCATAAAAGTTTGAATAGAATTCATTAATACTGGAAAAATAATTCGTTCTGAAATATCTATATATTTCTAAATTATCAGGATTACCTTCAAACATAGATGTGTAAACAAAGAAAAAAGCTTTAATTTTGTAGTCACTTAAAACTGGAAGAGCTACATCTATTTGACTTTTAATAGCATCATCAAAAGTGATACAAACTTCGTTTTTTTTTAATAAATCTTTTTTAAATTTTTCATAGAAATCGTCCGCACTCAAAATATTTTTTCTACCAATGAAATTAATTAAGTTTTTAAAATCATCTTTTGATATCGAACCTTGGCTTTTTAGATGAATTCCATCATCATGAAAATGATGAAACATTATGCCATGAAAGAAACTATTAGAATTGTTAAAGTACATTACGATTTATATTAAACTAAAATTTATTTTTTACTAATTCTAAATTTATTTGGTGGGTGTGATAAGAATTGAACTTATGACCTCTACGATGTCAACGTAGCGTTCTACCACTGAACTACACACCCAGTTTTAGAAAATCCCTTAAATAAATCTTCATTTTTGTTTTGAATAACTCTTTTTTAACATGCTTTAAATTTAAGTCATGTTTTATTTTTTTTTTTTCAAAATTTTTCATCCAATCAATTAATTCTTTGTAATATAATTTAATTTTTTTTTTTGAGTAATTATCAGAATGATGTCTATAATATGCGAGCGGTTCTTGTAAAGCTCCATAATAATGTTTAAAACTTTTTCGAATAAAAAAATCAAAGTCTCCGATAATATCGTAACTTTGATTAAACATTTTTTTTTGAAAAACTTCCCTTTTTGCCAAAACTGTTAAAATGAAAATCTTATAACTCTTTAATAATTCCCTGAATACAAAACCAGATTTAAGTTTATCATTAGAAAAAATTGAATTCTTTTTTTTTGCATTGTCGTAAATATATAAATTTGTATAAACCAAATCTATTGCTTTATCTCTTTTAAAAAGATTTATTTGTTTTTTTAATTTATTTTTTTTCCACCAATCATCACAATCTATAAAAGCTATAAATTTTCCTTTTGAAGATCTTATTGCTTCATTTCTGGCATGGTAAAGTTTTAAATGTTTTTTTGATTTTACAATTTTTATTCTTTTATCATTAAAATTTTTCACAATTTTTAAACTTTTGTCAGTTGATCTGTTATCAAAGAAAATTAATTCCCAATTTTTAAAAGTTTGCATGATAATACTCTGAACACTTTTTTTTAAAAATTTTTCACCATTGAAACAATTCATTACGATACTCACTAATGGTTTTTTAATTTTTTTCATAAAATTTAATAGTATGTCTTAGACCTTTTTTTATAGAAAATTTACTAGACCAATTAAATTCTTTCCTTACTTTCTGGATGTTGGGGTAATTCTTTAAAAGTTCATCTTTTCTCATTTTAGCAGAGCCAAATTCTATGTTACCCTTTTGAATCAAAAGTTTAGCTTGAGTCAAAATTTTTTTTACTTGAATACCTTTGCCTGATCCAACGTTATAAACACCATAATTAAAACTTTTTTGTCTCAAAATTATTTTGATAAGTGATATGAGATCGCTTACATACAAAAAATCTCTAATTTGTTTTCCATTTGTACTTTTAAAAGTTTTTTCTTTTATTAAGCTATCAACGACATTTGAAATGACTCTATTTTTTTTTTGAAATGGTCCATAGACTTGATAGAGCCTCAATATAACATAAGGTAAATTACTTTTTTTTAAGTAGTTTGTGGCCTTGAGTTTAGCCATGCCATAATAAGAATTTGGTTTACATTTATATTGTTCTTTATGGGGATTTGAAACCTTGCCATATTCTAAGCTACTTCCTATTTGAATGAAAATGTGAAGACTTTTATCTTTAAAATAGTTTACAAGATTTTTACAACCAATAAAATGAGAGTTGTAAGTTTCTTTTTTATTAGAATGATTAATGTTTCCACCAAGATTTATAACAATATCAATTTTATTTTTTATGCGTTT
>CACHZG010000005.1 GCA_902584365.1 uncultured Pelagibacteraceae bacterium
ACATACTCAATTTATTTTTGAACAATAAAAATAAAGACAACAATTTTGACGAAATTCACAAAATTTCACTAAAAAAAATTAATGATAATTGCGTTATCAAAAATATTGCTCAAAACAAAAAACCAGAAACCGTTGCTGAGATGATTTTCGACTTAATTGGTGAAATTAAAAAAATTCAAAAATTAGAAAAATTAGAAAAAAGAGAGACTGAGTTAATGGAAAATTTTAACGAAAATTCATATAACGAATTTTTAAAGCTCAAAAATCAACTAAACAGTGATTAAAAAAAGATAGATTTTTAGAAAATACTTACTATATATATAGTGTTTCTAAATGTTGCAAAAATTAATAACAAAATCTTTTGAAAGACTGCTTGCTAAGGGTAACACCCGTGGTTTTATAACTTATGAAGAACTTGGTAAATCATTGGGTAAAAGAGGCGGATCATTAGAAAACGTAGAAAAAGCATTCATTATTATTGCTGATAACAAAGTAACACTTGTAGAAAATAAATCTAAATATCAATCAAATAAAAAGAAAGAAGGTCAAGCGGTCACTGAAGAAAAAACTGCAGATAAAAGCGACGATCCTATTAGAATGTATTTGCGTGAAATGGGAGGTGTCGAATTATTATCACGTGAAGGTGAAATAGCTATTGCTAAACGAATTGAAGCAGGGAAAGAGGTTATGTTAAATGCACTTACGCAAAGTCCTCTAGTTGCAAAAAAAATATTTGAATGGAAAGAAGAAATTGAAAATCAAAAAATTTTAGTAAGAGATATAATCGATATCGACTCTACCTATGAGGATTTTGAAGAGTCCGATGACGATGAGGAAAATATTACAAAGTCGAACAACAAGCAAAAACTTGAAAAAAAAGATAATCAAGAAAAAACAGAGGATAATTTAACTGATGAAGACGAGTTTAATTTGTCATTGGCTAAAATGGAAGAAGAGATAAGACCAAAAATCATAAATATTTTAGAACTTTTAAACAAAAATTATTTAAAACTAAAAAAATATCAAAGTGAACAACTTGACTGTTTATTAAAATCAAAACAACTCTCTATATCAAAAAACAAAAATTTTAAAAAAATACAATCTGTTTTAGTTGATAGTTTTAAAAATCTTCAGCTGGCACCCCATATTTTGGAAGAGCTTGTTCAAGCACACTATAAAGAAAATAAAAAGATAGTTTCTCTTGAAGGGATACTTTTAAGGTTAGCGATAGATAATAAAATCTCTCGTGAAGATTTTTTAAAATACTATTTGGGTAACGAGATAAATCCTAAATTTGAGACATTTTTAAATGAAAGTCCAAATTGGAAAAACTTTTTCAAAAAACATAAAAAAGATTTTTCTGAAATTAGGGATAGATTAGTTGAATTTAGTAAAAAAATAGGACTATCGGTTGGAGAATTTAAAAAATTAGTAAGCAGGATCCAAAAGGGGGAGAGAGAGTCCAGACTTGCAAAGAAAGAAATGGTTGAGGCTAATTTAAGATTAGTTATCTCTATTGCAAAAAAATATACCAATAGAGGTCTTCAGTTTTTAGATTTAATACAAGAAGGCAACATTGGATTAATGAAGGCTGTAGATAAATTTGAATACAGAAGAGGGTATAAATTTTCAACTTACGCAACTTGGTGGATAAGACAAGCGATAACAAGATCAATCGCAGATCAAGCGAGAACAATAAGAATTCCCGTGCACATGATTGAGACAATTAATAAAATTGTTAGAACGCAAAGACAAATAATGAGTGAATTTGGAAGAGAACCAACGCCCGAAGAACTTTCAAAAAAATTAGCAATGCCTCTGGAAAAAGTAAGAAAAGTTTTAAAAATTGCTAAAGAACCTGTTTCTTTAGAAACGCCAGTAGGAGACGAAGAAGATACTAATTTAGGAGATTTTATTGAAGATAAAAATGCTCTTCAACCTTTAGATACTGCAATTCAATCTAACTTAAGTGAGTCGACTACAAAAATTCTAGCATCATTAACCCCTAGGGAGGAAAGAGTTTTAAGAATGCGTTTTGGTATTGGTATGAATACTGACCACACACTTGAGGAAGTCGGACTCCAATTTTCTGTAACAAGAGAAAGAATAAGACAGATCGAGGCAAAAGCTTTAAGAAAGCTTAAACATCCAAGTAGATCCAAACAACTTAAAAGTTTTCTAGAAAAATAATTAAAATTATAGTAAAAGTTTTTTAAGGGCCTGTAGCTCAGTTGGTTAGAGCAGTACACTCATAATGTATTGGTCCCAGGTTCGAGTCCTGGCGGGCCCACCATTTTAATATTGATCTAGTCAGAAGCAAACTCTTTAAGCTTATTCAATAGTGCATTTATATCATTATTATTAGAGTTTAAAATTGATGCAAACTCCTCTTTTTGAGTCTTTGCCAAACTCAAACCTTCTACAATCAAATCTCTAATTAATGGTTTATCTGGATTTTTTGTGTAGATACGCCAACTAATCTTTATTTCTGGATTTTTATCACTAGGAGCTATTTTAGAATTAACTATCGTATAATTAGCACTTTTTTGTTCCTCATCTATTATTTCAAATTTTTGAGATGAATAATCAGTCAATCTTGATGTCAAACTTTTTAAAAAATATTTTGAAAAAAGATCGTTATACTCATTTAATTTTTCTGAGTCTAAAGTTTTTCTGAGGCTTCCTAACGTGTACAAACCTAATGCAGGAATATCAACATTTTCTTTTGCTATTTCCTCGATTTTTCTATTTTTATCTTTTACTGAGGCGCCTGTCTCCGATAAAATAGAGACCACATCACTAACAAGCTCATCTACAAATAACTTTGGCTGAGTTGAATAAGCAAAAAGGTAATTATAATTTATTAAAAAGGATAAAGAAATAAAGAAAACAAATCTTTTCATTAAATTTTTAATTATCTAAATTTCCCCATTCATCGTCGTCTATGACATCAGAATTTTTTATCTTTCTCTCTTTATTTTGTAGATAAATACTTTTTGTTGAAGAATATAAATCTATTGAATTTTCTTTTAAACTTTTAATATTTTTTTCATTATCGCCTCTAAAGTCAACAATACCAGCAGATTTTACACCTATATACTCTCTCTTTTTTCCAGTTCTATTGAAAACTTCTTTTTGTCTCCAAGTCATTGTAGCAAATGGGTCTAAAAAAGTATCACCTACCATCGCAATTGAGTCTCTTACAGTAGTCGGACCAAGAACCGGTAGTACAAAATAACATCCATTTTGAATACCATACACACCTAATGTTTGACTTAAATCCTCTTTAGTGTCCTCTAAACCTAGGCCTGATGCAACATCGGCAAATCCTAAAACCCCAAAAGTAGAATTTATTAAGAAACTTCCAAAAGCGTCTCCAGCACCGTCAAGGTTACCTTGTAAGAGGTGATTAGGTATACTTAAAAGAGTTGCGATATTCGACGTAAAGTTCCCGGTACCTTTTTTAATTGGCTCAGGTAATTTATTGTAGCCTCGGGATATAGGGCCAATTATAATATTGTCCAAACCTTCATTAAATTTAAAAATTGATCTACTTACCTTCTCAAAGCATTCTTTTTCAGTTTCGGCTCTTAAATTGTTAGAGCCAATTATAAGTATTGCAGTGATTAATACTAATATTTTTCTCATAAGCTATATTTGTTATATATATTGAATATTTGATCTAATACTAGATATAAAATACAATAAAATTGCTGAATTATGAGTAAAAAAACGACTTTTAATGAAATTCGATTAGATTTGACAAAACATGATCGGAGTAAGAGACGAAATAATGAAATTAAATTCGTAATTATACATTATACTAATTTACAATCTACACTAGAATCTTTAAAACATCTTTGTAATCCCTTTTTAAAAGTAAGTTCCCATTATCTAATATCTGAAAATGGAGTAATATTTAATTTGGTAAGCACTGATAAATCAGCTTGGCATGCGGGTAAATCTAAGTGGTCTAATTACAAAAATTTGAATAGAACATCGATCGGAATTGAACTGCAAAACAAAGGTCATAAATACGGTTATGAAAAATTTTCAAAAAAACAAATTAAAAGTTTACTAAATCTGTGCTTGAGACTTAAAAAGAAATTTAAAATTAAATCAAACAATTTTCTTGGTCACTCAGATATTGCACCATTAAGAAAGTTTGATCCTGGTGTAAAATTCCCTTGGAAAAAATTAAGTCATTATGGGCTTGGAAAATGGTATAAAAAAAAGTTAGATTTACCAAAAGATATAAATTCTGGAAAAAAAAATACACGTAATTTTTTCTTTAAAAATTTACATAAAATAGGTTATAGATATTTTTCTCCAAATAATCCTTCATTTAAGGATAAATATATTATCAAAGCTTTTAAAGCCCATTTTAATCCATCTAACAAAAGTATAAAAATTGATAAAAAAAGTCTGAAAATCAGCCATATTTTAGCTAATAGCCTTTAGCTATTGATTTTACTTCTGAAAGGTATAAATAATGATTTGCCAGATAATTGGACAGTCGCTGTAACTATGTTGCAGAGGAAAGTCCGGGCTCCATAAGGACACAGTGCCAGTTAACAACTGGCGAGGGTGACCTCAGGGATAGTGCCACAGAAAATAAACCGCCTAATCGAGGCAAGGGTGAAAAGGTGTGGTAAGAGCACACCGGGTTTTTGGTAACAGAAACCGCATGGTAAACCCCACTGGGAGCAAGGCTAAATAGAGGTAACCAAGCTCATTGAGCAAAAAACAGTCTTTAGTTAGTTACCTGGGTTAGCCGCAAGAATTTTAACGCGAGTTAAAATCAAGATAAATGACATCTTCAATGACAAAACCCGGCTTATAGATTATCTGGCTTTGAAGATTGTTCTCACTTTGTACTCAGCATCTTTGATAATGTCATCAAGCAGCAAAAAACTATAGTATTGACTATTTCCATAAAACCCATAATATCCCATGTAATCCCAAAATGGAGGATTTTTGATAGATAAAAAAAATAGGTATTTAGATTTTTACAATGTTTTTATCAAGTTACGAGAACAAATTAGACAAAAAAGGGAGGGTTTCAGTGCCTTCAAGTTTTAGATCTTTTTTAAATTCTATGAAATTTAATGGATTTGTAACTTATCCATCATTTATAAACTCTTCACTTGAAGCGTGTTCTAAAGATAGAATAGAAAAAATTTCAAATGCAATTGATACGCTAAATCCTTTTGAGGAAAAAAGGGATTACTTTGCAACATCAATCTTATCAGAAAGTGTTGAGTTACATTTTGACACTGAGGGAAGAGTAATCATACCAGAAAAATTACTTAATCACGCGAAAATCAAAAGCAACATTTTGTTTGTCGGATTAGGCAAAACTTTCCAAATTTGGGAGCCAAAAATTTTTAATAAATTTAAAAGTTTAGCTGTGAAAAAAGCATCTAAAAATAGATCAAAACTTAAATGGGATAATAAAGACATAACTAAGGGGGGAGAATGACGATTAATGTTGGTGGAGGAGAATTAAAAGAGTTAAAGCCAAGAATTTTAGTTCTTGGAGTTGGAGGCGCAGGTGGTAACGCAATTAACGCAATGATCGAGTCTGGTTTAAAGGGAGTTGAATTTGTGGCAGTAAATACTGACGCTCAGGACTTAAGCGTAAATAAAGCTGATGCCAAAATTCAGATAGGGATGAATCTTACAAAAGGATTAGGAGCTGGCGCAAAACATGATATTGGACAAGCGGCAGCTGACGAGTCTTTAAATGAAATTGTAAACTACATACAGGGAAGCAATATGATATTTATTACCTCTGGAATGGGCGGTGGAACTGGAACTGGCGCTTCACATATAATTGCAAGGGCAGCTAAGGAGCTCAACATTTTGACTGTAGGAGTAACAACTCTTCCGTTTTCATATGAGGGACCAAAAAGAATGAGAAGAGCGATAGCAGGATTAGAGGAATTAAAAAAACATCTTGATACTGTAATAGTTGTACCTAATCAAAATCTTTTTAAAATAGCAAATGAAGGAACAACCTTAAAAGAAGCTTTTAAATTATCTAATGATGTTTTGAAACATGGAGTTCAAAGTGTAACAGATTTAATGGTAAGACCCGGTATGGTAAATCTTGATTTTGCTGATGTCGAAACTGTCATGAGCAAAATGGGGAAAGCAATGATGGGTACCGGTGAAGCTGAGGGAGATAACAGAGCAAAGGCAGCAACTGAGATAGCTTTAAATAATCCTTTAATAGATGAGTACTCATTGAAAGGTGCAAAAGGCTTACTTGTTAATATAACAGGTGGAGATGACGTAACCCTATTTGAAGTTGATCAAGTTGTAAACACCATAAGAGCAGAAGTCGATCCTGAAGCCGAGTTAATATTTGGTGCGATACAAGACGACGAACTAAAAGGAAAAATAAGAGTATCAATAGTAGCAACTGCTTTAGATGGACACAAATCAGAAAATAAAACAGTTTTAAATATGGTAAATAGAGTAATTAATAGAAACAATAATTACTCTGATAGCCTTTTTTCCAGAAATAATACCCCCGAGAATAAAACGTTGAATCTAATTGATGGTGCAACCGCTCTTAAACTGGAAGACGAAGTGCATATGGAAAAAGATACTGAACAAAATATCAAAACTGAAAGTATTGATAATTTAGATTTAGAAAAAATTCCTTCGGGTTTATCTTTAGAAAATACATCATATATGGAGAAGAATAATACTAATCAATTAAATGATACAAACTTAACAAATGATAAATTTATCAATGATTATAATTCCTCAAATAATGAAGGAGAGTTAGAAAATATTAACTCTCCTAAAATTTTCACAGACGACTCATCTGAAATAAATGAAAATCTGGTTGAAAATGTAAAAAACGAAGAAGACCCAAGCGCTGGCAATCTTTTTGATGAAGAAAATAACATCGAAGAAGAAGACTTTGAAATTCCAGCATTTTTAAGAAAGCAAAAATATTAATGGTTGTTCAAAGAAGGTATGAAAAAAAACATAACACTGGGAAAAAACATCCACTTTCCAGTGTTATTAAATGAGGTTGAAAATCTTTGCTCAAATATTCAAAAAGGTGAATTCTTAGATTGTACTTTTGGTGGCGGAGGATACTCCCTTCAATTATTGAAAAAAACAAACTCTAAAATTGATGCAGTCGATAGAGATAAAAATATAAAATATATAGCTGACGAGATAAAAAAAAAATTTCCTGACAGATTTACTTTTTTTAATCAAAAATTTAGCCAGATAGGTAAAACCTTTAAAGATAAAAAATTTGACGTGATAATTTTTGATTTAGGATTATCTTCATATCAATTAAAAGATTTGAGTAGAGGTTTTTCCTTTAAATCCAAAGATAAGCTTAATATGAACATGGGATTGAGTGATTTAAATTTAATAGAGGTGATAAACTCAATTACTGAAAAAAATTTAAAATTAGTTATCAAAGTTTTTGGTGAAGAAAAGGAAGCGGGCATTATAGCAAAAAATATTATCAAGAGTAGAACACTAGATAAAATATCGAACACTGGAGATTTAGTCGAAATAATAAAAAAAAGCAAAAAAAAGAATTTTAATAATAAAATTGATGTTTGTACAAAAACCTTTCAAGCATTGAGAATGTTAATAAATCAAGAAATTTCAGAACTTTTGAATGGGTTGGTTGAGGCAACTAAACTATTAAAAATTGGGGGAAAAATTTTGGTTATTTCTTTTCATTCCATCGAAGATAAAATTGTAAAATATTTTTTTAAAAATTTCTCATTAAATAAGCCAAATTCATCTAGATATTTACCAAGAAATAACAAAAAAAATAATATTTTATTCGAAAAATTCAATAAAATAATAAAACCATCCCTAAAAGAGATAAAAACAAATCCACCTTCTAGGTCCGCTAGATTACGTTATGCAATTAGATGTAAAAATAATTTTGAATTTCCTAACGAATTTTTTGAAAATTTTAAAGATTACATAAATTTAGAGAAAGTCTATGCTAAAAAGTAAAATAGTTTTATCTGTTATAATTTTCTTATTTTTATTTTCTTTAACTTCATTTTTGAAAAATGAAACAAGGATTATTGAGAAAAATATCAACACTATCAAACTAAATATCAACAATTTTCAAAAAAAAATTTATGAAACTAAAATTGAATACCATTACCTGTCATCACCTGCAAATTTAGAAAAAGAAATTAAATTATTAGGAATTGATTATATCCCAATATCCAAATCAAACATTTATCAAAATTTAGATGAATTCTTGATTGAACAAAAAAAAATGTCAAAAATAGAGGAACGATATATTGAAAAAGAAAAGAAAAAATAATTTTAATTTAAATCAAAAAAGTTTTTATTTTGAAAATTTTATAGATCCAAATTTTGAAAAGAAGAAAAAATCTTTTATTTCAAATGATAGGATATATATACTATTTTTTTCTTTTTTATCATTAATAATTATATTTTCAATAAAAATTATTTCTGTCTCTATTCAAGAAAATAATTTTTATACCTCTAAAAAAAATTATGGTTATTTTAGTCCTCTAAGAAGAGATATTGTGGACAGAAACGGGGTTCTTCTATCGAGTAATTTAATTTCACACCATGCAGCAATTAGAAGTAACTTAGTGAAAAACAAAGAAAAATTTTTGATTAAATTAAAAATTTTATTTCCAAAAACTAACACAAAAAAAATCAAACAAAATTTAGAAACTAAAAAACAATTTTATTTTAAAAAAAGAATATCAATAGAAGAAAAAAATAAACTTTGGTCACTCGGAGAAAAAGCTATTATTTTTGAGCCTATCCAGACAAGAGTTTATCCTCAGGCCGCTCTTTTCAGTCATGTTCTAGGCCAAATAAATGACGACAATATTGGTATTTCGGGTTTCGAAAGATATCTGGATGTTGAGCTTAAAAATAAGAGTAAAATAAATGAGCCAGTAATTTTAAGTATAGACTCAAACATTCAGTATATTTTAAAAACAGAACTAGAAAAATCACTAAAAACTTTTGATGCAATCGGTGCAGCTGGAATATTAATAGACTCAAGTAATGGTGAAGTTTTATCTTTAGTTTCTTTACCAGATTATAATATTAATATTAGACAAAATATCTTTGAAAAAGAATTTAGTAATAAAATAACAAATGATATTTTTGAACTTGGTTCAATTTTTAAAACATTTACTGTAGCTCTTGCAATAGAAAATGGGATTGTCGAGTCAAATACGATAATAAAAAATATCCCAGAAAAAGTGAAGTGCTCAGTGCATGAAATAGGAGATATTAAAAAATTCCCAAAGGACTTATCTGTAGAGGATATTTTAATAAGATCATCTAACGTTGGTACTGTAAAAATTGCTAGACAAGTCGGAAAAGAAAAATTTATTAAATTTATCAATAAAACAGACTTGATGAATAGACCATCAATTCAATTGAGTGAATTAGGTCAACCTTTAAGCTTTGAATGGGAAAAGTGCAGACTTGAGACAGTTTCTTTTGGTCACGGAATTACAACAACTCCACTCCAAGCCGCTACAGTTTATGCAGCTATCGCAAACAATGGATTGAAAATAAGACCAACCCTTGTAAAAAATGAAATTAATATATTAAATGAAAGATTAATTAGTGAAACTACAAGTCATCAACTACAAAAAATTTTAAGAAAAGTTGTGACAGATGAAAATGGTACTGCAAGTCTAGCTGATATTCATGGGTATTCAGTATCCGGGAAAACAGGAACTTCCCAAAATTACAATAATAAAAAGAATATCAACACATTTGTTTCATTTTTTGATATTGATGAAAAAAAAAAATATACCTTACTAGTTTTACTTGAGGATCCAAAGATAGCTAAAAACTTAATTTATGATTATAGAGGTCAAAAAATTAAAGCTTTAAGAAATGAGGCAGGGTGGAATGCCGTATACGTAGCCGGCAAAATAATAGAAAAAATTGGACCAATTTTAGCCATAAATAAAGAGGAGTTTCAATCCAAAAATGTTGTTAAAAAAATTAGTTTCTAATTGTCCAAGTCACCTTAGAAATATTAAAATATCGGATTTAACTTCAGACAGTAGAGAAGTTAAAAAAAATTCTTTATTTTTTGCTATTAAAGGAAAAAATTATGATGGTTTTAATTTTGTAAATGAAGCAATAAAAAAAGGAGCAACGGTAATTATATCTTCAAAAAAATTAAAATACAAAAATTCGATTATTATTAGCGATAAAAAAATTAAAAAATTGATACCCGATGTTTGTAAAAAATTTTATAACAAAAAACCTTCAAACTTAATTGCAGTCACAGGAACAAATGGCAAGAGCTCTATCGCAGAATTTTATAGACAAATGATGTTAATGAGCAAAGAAAAAGTAGCCACAATAGGAACATTAGGAACAATTATCAATAATAGAAAGAACTTATCCTACTTGACTACACCTGATATAATTAATTTGCACAAAACTCTTCAAAAATTAAAAAAAAAGGAAATAAATAATGTCATTATTGAAACATCAAGTCACGGACTTAAACAAGGAAGACTTGGTGGGGTAAGTTTTAAAACAGGAATATTTACAAATTTCAGTCACGATCATTTGGATTATCATAAAACAATGAAAGACTATTTTAATTCAAAAATGATACTATTCAAAAATAATCTAAAAAAAAAAAGTGACGTTATTATCTCGAGCAAAATAAATGAATTTAAAAAAATAAAAAAAATTTCCTACAAAAACAAGTTAAAAGTAAATTTAACAGATATAATGGAGCAAAAAATAAGCAACTTTAAATTGAAGAATTTAGTTGGTGAATTCCAAGCGACAAACTTAGCAATGGCATTACTAGCTGTTGAAAAGAGTGGAGTAAGAGTAAAAAAACTACTACGTCTTTTAAACAGAATCAAACCAGTTCCTGGTCGATGTGAATTGGTCAAAACTTTTAAAAATAATATTAAAGTTTTTATTGATTACGCGCATACCCCCGATGCTTTGGAGCAATCTTTAAGAAATATTAAAAATAGTTACGGCAGTGCAACTGTCGTATTTGGTTGCGGTGGACAAAGAGATAAATCAAAAAGGCCAAAAATGGGAAAAATTGCAGCAAGGTTGGCAAAAAAAATAATTATTACAGACGATAACCCACGACTGGAAAATGCTTCTAGCATAAGAAAACAAATTCTTAAGCCGATAAAAAAACATTATTTTAATATCCCAGACAGGGGAAAAGCAATAAATTTTGCTATACAAAACTCACTTCCAAACGAAGTAATTTTAGTAGCTGGTAAAGGACATGAGACATACCAAGACTACGGTTCATATGTTAAGAAATTCTCTGATAAAAATTATATTAAAAATCTAAAATTAAAGAAAAAAATTAAAAAAAATAAAATTTTAATGAATATAAATAAGTATATTTTAAAAAAACTAAAACTTAAAAATGAAAGGGGTTTTAACCAAATTAAGATAGACTCTAGAAATGTAAAAAAGGGAGATATATTTGTTGCAATCAAAGGAAAAAACAAAGATGGCCATACTTTCATACAGAGTGCTTTTCATAATGGTGCAGTCTATGCTGTAATTACAAAAAAAATAGGAACAAAAAAAAACACAATTAAAGTTAAAAATGCACTTAGTTTTCTTAACTCTTTTGCTAATGTAAAAAGAAATTTAATTAATGCAAAAATAATTGCAATTACAGGCAGCTCTGGAAAAACAACTCTTAAAACTTTATTGTCTAAAGTCTTAAAAAATTATGGAGATACGTACTATTCGCCAAAATCTTATAACAATCACTATGGAGTTCCTTTGAGCTTATCAAATATGAAACTTAGTGATAAGTACTGTGTTTTTGAGATAGGAATGAGTAAAAAAGGTGAAATAAATACTTTAGCTAAAATGGTTAAACCTGACCTAGGGATAATAACAAATATTGGTGAAGCCCATTTGGAAAATTTTAAATCAATAAAAGGTATTGCAAAAGCTAAGTCAGAATTAATCAATAATATCTCGTCGGGCGGTTATATTGTTCTTAATTCTGATGATAAATATTACTCCTTTTTAAAAAAAATAGCATTAAAAAGAAATCTCAGAATTATTTCTTATGGTTATTCTAAAAAAGCAGATGTAAGTTTCAATTACTCAAAAAAAGATTTTATTATCATTAAATATCAAAATAAAAATTTTAAACTTTTTCTAAAAAACCAAAAAAAAATAAATATTTTTAATCTTCTCTGTTGTTTTGCAGTTTTAAGTATTTTAAATCTTGATTTCAAAGAAATAACTAAAAAGAATAAATTTTTTGAGTCAATTGAAGGAAGAGGTAAGTTATATCGAATAAAAAGATATAATAAAATATTTAATTTAATAGATGAAAGTTACAATGCCAATCCATCATCCACTTCAACGGCAATTAAAGATTTTTCAAAAATAAAAACTAAAAATAAGAAATATTTTGTTCTAGGCGATATGTTAGAATTGGGTAAAAAAACTAAAAACTATCACAAATTTATATCAAAGCAGATTAATAATTCTGATGTGGATAAAGCTTTTACTTATGGTGAAAACACTTTAACGACATTTAAAAATCTAAAAAAAGACAAGAAAGGTAATATACTACAAAATATAAATGATTTTGATTTTTTAATGAAGGATTTTATTCAAAACAATGATTACATTATGATAAAAGGTTCAAATGCGTCTGGAGTAAATAAAATCTCTAGAAGTTTTATTTTGGGAAACAAAAATGCTTTATAATTTTTTAACTTCACTAGCAGAGACTTATCCAGCTTTTTTCGTTTTTAATTTTTTAACTTTTAGAACCGGATTGGCGCTTGGTACATCTTTAACTATAGCTTTCATCATAGGTGGTCCACTAATAAAGATTTTTTCTAAAAATCAAATTACAGGTCCAATCAGAATGGATGGTCCAATAGACCATATCGTAAAAAAAACTGGTACTCCAACAATGGGAGGAATAATTATTGTTATCAGTATGATCGTGAGCACATTGCTTTGGTCTGATCTCAGTAATATCTATGTGTGGACCTTGATTTTTGTATCAGTTTTCCTTGCTTTTTTGGGTTTTTTAGATGATTTCTTAAAAATTAAAAATAAAAATTCAAGAGGCTTAAATTCGAAATTAAAATTCTTAGGCCAATTAGTTATAGGGTATATTACACTCATAATTTTAATAAATTTTTCAGATCACGAGTATCTCAAAAATCTTTATTTTCCTTTTTTAAAAGATTTTGTAATTAATTTAGGAATTGTTTTTATTCCATTCGCTTTGTTTGTAATCATTGGCGCCTCTAATGCTGTAAATCTAACGGATGGACTTGATGGTCTTGCAACAGTTCCTGTGATGCTAGTTGCATTATCATTTGCATTAATAAGTTATCTTGTTGGTAACATTGTATTCTCAGAATATTTATATATTCAATTTATACCTGGTGTGGGGGAGGTCTCTATTTTTTGTGGAGCGATAGTTGGATCTTGTCTAGGTTTCTTATGGTTCAACGCTCCACCTGCTAAAATTTTTATGGGAGATACTGGATCTTTATCACTTGGTGGATCTTTGGCAGCAGTAGCGATTATAGTTAAGCACGAAATTGTATTAGCAATTATTGGCGGTTTGTTTGTTCTAGAAACTGTTTCTGTAATAATACAAGTAATCTCGTTCAAGCTGACTGGCAAAAGAGTTTTCAGAATGGCGCCCATTCATCATCACTTTGAGAAAAAGGGTTGGGCAGAGTCAACAATAGTGATCAGATTTTGGATTATAGCAATTATTTTGGCGCTAATTGGTCTTGCAACACTTAAATTGAGATAAATGTTGAATTTAGGATTAAATCGAAAAAATATAATTAATAAAAGGTTTTTAATTTACGGTTTTGGTTTGACGGGAAGGTCTGTTTTTAAATTTTTTAAAAAGAAAAAAATAAAAAAATTTACAATAGTTGACGATAAAATTAATAGATTCAAAATAAATCATAAAATCCTTTCAAATAAGATTAGAGAAACTGATTTTATTGTAATGAGTCCTGGGGTTAGTATTTTAAATTCAAAAATAAATAAATATTTCAACAAAAATAAAAAAAAAATTATCTCAGATTTAGACCTATTCTCAATATTCTATCCAAAAAATGAATTATTAATGATAACTGGTACTAATGGTAAATCAACAACTTGTAAGATGCTAGAACATATTTTAAAAAATAACAAAGTAAATATACATCTTGGAGGAAACATTGGGACACCAATTTTAAATATAAATCCCCATAAAAATTCAAAAATTATAGTAGAAGCATCATCTTTTCAATTAGCTTATTCAAAAATAATCAAACCTAAATATGCTACTATACTTAATATTTCTAATGATCATGAAGATTGGCATAAAAATTACACAAATTACAAACACGCAAAATTTAAAATTTTTTCAAATCAAGATAAGAAAGATTTTGCATATTTACAAAATGATAATTTCATTAAAGACTTTAGAAAGAAAAAATTTAAATCTAAACTTATTAAAATTAAAAATAATTTAGAAAAAAACTTCTCAAAAAAAATTTCAAATAACTACTTTAATTATTTACCAAATTTAAAAAATTTTGTATTTGTATACTCGTTTTTAAAGACACAAAAAATAAAAGACAAATTAATATTTAATTCACTAAAAAAATTTAAGGGTCTTACTCATAGATATGAAATTTTTCTAAAAAAAAGGAATAATAAGTTTATCAACGATTCAAAGGCCACAAGTTTTGATGCAACAAAGCATGCTTTAAAAGCTAATAAAAATATTTTTTGGATTGTTGGCGGTATACCAAAAAAAAATGATAAAATATCTATTCAAAAACTTAAACACAATATAAACGAAGCATTTATCATTGGGAAAAATATAAATCACTTTAAAAAAAATTTCAAAGGCGTAATTAGATACACTATTTCTAAAAATGTAAAACAAGCTGTAAAAGATATTTTTAAAAAATTAGAATTAAATAAGGATAATACTATTCTTTTAAGTCCTGCTTCTGCCTCCTTCGACCAATTCAACAATTTTGAAGATAGGGGAAGAATTTTTAAAAAATACGTAAATATCTATGCAAAAAAATATCTTTAAAATCAGATTTCTAAATTACTGGAGAAATATAGATAAAAATATATTGATTTGTTTTTTAATTTTATTTTTTTTAGGTCTTTTTTTCTCATTTTCATCCACATCATCTCTTGCTGGAGAAAGATTAAATAAAGATTATTATTTCTTCTTCACAAAACATTTTATATTTATGACATTTTCAGTTTTGATAATGATAATAATTTCCTATATAGAATTAGATATTTTAAAAAAAACTATATTTCCTTTATTCGTAATATTCATTTTTTTACTAGTGCTTGTGCCAATAATTGGAGTTGAAGTTAAAGGAGCAAAAAGATGGTTAAGTTTTTATTTATTTCGCATTCAACCAATAGAGTTTGTTAAGCCATTATTTGTATTAATGGCAAGTTTAATTTTGTCCAAAAAAAAAATCAAAAGTCAAAATTTAACTTTTTTTTTTAGTTTTCTATTGCTTTTTTTGATTTCAATCTTTTTAATAACCCAACCAGACTTCGGTCAAACTTTTCTTTTATCTGTAACTTGGCTTGCATTAGTTTTTGTATCTGGCATTAATCTCGTTTCAATTTTTTTTCTTATATTAATTATCCTCTCCACTCTCTCTGTTTTAATTTACATCCTTCCAAGTAAGTTTGGATATATAATTAATCGAATAAGTACCTTTTTGGACCCGACAAAAGGAGATAATTTTCAGACTGACAAAGCTTTAGACGCAATTAAACTTGGAGGATTAAAAGGACAGGGAATGGGTGAAGGAGTTTTAAAAGAAAGGGTGCCAGAAGCTCACACAGATTATATTATTGCCGTGATCACAGAAGAGTTTGGATCAATTACTTCAATAATGATAGTTCTTATTTTTTTGTATATTGTTTTCAGAGTAGTTAAAATATGTTTAAAAGAAAATGATGATGAAATAAAAATTTCTTTGTGTGGCTTGTCATCCATTTTAATATTTCAAATGTTTATACATATAGGTGTAAATACAAGCCTTCTTCCAACCACTGGAATGACACTGCCGTTTTTGAGTTATGGTGGATCATCTTTAATTGGAAGCGCCATTTTAGCTGGCTTTATATTAAATTATACGAAAAACAGAGTTGACTAAATCATGGTAAAAAAAAAAATTTTTATAACTACAGGAGGCACCGGAGGACACATTATTCCTGCGATAGCTCTATTCGCAAATTTAAAAAAAAGAGGACACATTGTTGAAATTATATCAGATAAAAGAGGTCAAAAATTTTTAAATTTTTTTTCAAAAATAAATCCAAAGATTATTGACTCAAAACCTCTACTGAAAAAAAATATTTTTAAATTTTTTTATGCATTATTAATTTTATGCAAAAGTTTTTTATTGTCATTTTTATATTTAATAAAAAATAAACCAGATTTAATATTTGGTATGGGTGGATATTCTTCAATTCCAATTTGTATTTCTGCGAAAATAATAGGAATAAATTTTTTTATTTATGAAAATAATTTATTAGCAGGAAAATCAAATAGATTATTATCCCTCTTAGCAACAAGAATCTTAGTATCTTATAGAGATGTTAAGGGGTTTAGAGACAAATATTACAAAAAGGTCTCATATGTTGGAAACATTATAAGAGAAAAAATCCTAAATTTTAAGACACAAAATAGAAGTCAAAAAAAAATATGCATATTAATTCTAGGCGGAAGTCAGGCGGCTAAAATATTTGCAGAAAAAATTCCAAGAATAATAAAATTATGCAAATCTCGTAAAATAGAAATAAAGATTTTTCAGCAATGTTTAATTAATCAAAATAAGTATTTAAAAACATTTTACAAAAAGAATAAAATTAATTTTAAATTATTTAATTTTGAGAAAGATATTCTTAATTACTACAAAAAAGCTAATTTAGTTATTACTAGGTCAGGTTCATCTGTATTAGCTGAGCTAATTCATTGTCAAATTCCTTTTATAGCTATACCTCTCGAGTCATCTGCAGACAATCATCAATTAGTTAATGCTAGTTATTTTAAAAAAAAGGGCATGTGTTACTTACTTAGAGAACATGAAATCGATAAAAAATTATTTTTATTGATAAAATCATTTCATAAAGATAAGTCTTTATTACTTAAAATTAAAAACAAACAAAAAAAAATTATTAATAAAAAAGTTTATGAAAATATAGAAAATGAAATTAATTTTTATTCATGAAGAAAATAAGTATTGGAAATAAAGAAGTAATTCATTTAGTTGGTATAGGCGGCATAGGGATGAGCGGGCTGGCTCATATCATGAAAATGATGGGATTTTCGGTTCAAGGTAGCGACATGAATTTTAATAAAAATATTGAAAACTGTAAGAAATTGGGAATACGAGTATTCATTGGACACAAAATAAATAATACAAAAAAAGCTACAATTTTAGTTAAATCCTCTGCGATCAAGAAAAATAATATTGAGTTAGTTCATGCAATAAAAAAAAAATTACCAATCTACTCTAGGGCTGAAATGTTAGCCAACATAATCTCATTAAAAAAGAATATTTTAGTAACTGGCTCTCATGGAAAAACAACAACCACGTCGTTAATTGCCAAAATTTTATCATCAGCAAATTTGGACCCGACAATTATTAATGGAGGTGTAATAAATTCTTTAAAAAATAACGCAAAATATGGAAAGGGCAACTGGACAATAGTAGAAGCAGACGAGTCTGATGGAAGTTTTTTAAAATTACCTTTGAATTATTCAATTGTTACAAACATAGACAATGAACATTTAGATTATTACAAAAATTTAAAAAATCTCGAAAATGCATTTATTAATTTTATAAACAAAACCCCACCAATTGGAAAATCGATTATTTGCATTGATGATAAGAATATAAAAAAAATAATAAAAAAAGTTAAGATAAAAAACTTTGTCACCTATGGTTTCGATAAACAGGCTGATGTAAGAATATCAAATGTGCTTTATAAAAAAAAGAAAACAATATTTGATGTGAAAATAAAAAATACAGGAAAGAAAGATTTAGTAATTAAAAAAATTAATGTAAATCTTTTAGGAAAATATAACGTTCTCAACTCAACAGGAGCAATAACTATATGTACAAATTTAGGAGTGAGTGAAAAACTAATTAAAAAATCTTTAAAAAATTTTAGTGGAGTTCAAAGACGTATGACAAAAATATTCAGTCAAAAAAATAGGGAGTTTTTCGATGATTATGCGCATCATCCTACGGAAATAAGATCGGTAATTGAAAGTATAAAAAATATTTCTGATGGCAGAGAGTTGATAGTTATTTTTCAACCCCATAGATATAGTAGAGTAATAAAATTGCAAAAAGAATTTACAAGATGCTTTTTAAATACAGATAAAGTATTACTTTGCCCTGTTTATCCCGCAGGAGAAAAAAAAATTAAAAAATATAATAATTTGAAATTCGCCAAGCAGATTAATATGCACTCTAAATCACAAGTCATAGTAATAAATTACTATCATGATTTGGTAAGATTTTTTAAAAGAAGTTTGAATAACAATGAAATTGTAATTGGTATGGGAGCGGGATCTATTTCTCAGTGGATTAGAAATTTAAAAAAAGATTTATGAGTACAACAGATAATTTAAACCAGAACATAAAAAAAAATGTATTATTGTCACAATACAATTGGTTTAATTTAGGCGGCCCAGCTGAGTTATTTTTTAAACCTAAAGACAAAAAAGAATTAGTTGATATACTTAGATATTCAAAAGATAAAAATCTCAAAATTAACGTTATTGGCGCTGGGTCAAATACATTGATAAGAGATAAAGGAATAAAAGGACTTACAATTAAATTAGGAAAAAGCTTTTCTCAAATAAAATTATTAGACAACGAAACTATCGAGGTCGGAGCATCTGCACTAGATAAAAAATTAGCTTATTATGCTCAAGAAAATTTAATATCAGGATTTGAGTTTTTGTCATGTATACCCGGTTCATTAGGAGGAGCCGTGATAATGAATAGTGGATGCTACGGTGAAGATATTTCTAAAGTGTTTTTGTCTTTAAGAGCTATTAATTTTAATGGCGAAGAAGTAGAAATTAAAAAAGAAAACATTAAATTTTTTTACCGAAAAACAAATCTTCCAAATGATTTAATTATTACATCAGTAGTGCTTAAGGGAAAACAATCAACAAAAAATTATATAGATACGAAACAATCACAAATGATTGAAACGAAGAAAAGATCGCAACCGTCTAACGTAAAAACTTGCGGGAGCACATTTAAAAATCCAGAGGGAGAGAAAGCATGGGAATTAATAAAGAGATCTCATTGTGAAAATTTATCAGTAGGAGATGCAAAAATATCAAAAAAACACTCCAATTTCTTTATAAATAATGGCAAAGCCACTTCTAAACAAATCGAGTCTCTGATTACCAAAGTAAGAGATAAAGTTTTAAAAAAAACAGGAATAGATCTTGAGCTAGAAATAAAAATAGTTGGTGACTGACATGAAAAAAAAAATTTTAGTTGTTATGGGCGGGACTTCAAAAGAAAGAGAAATCAGTAAAAAGAGTGGATATGCGTGCATCAAAGCTTTAAAAGAGCTAGGTTGTAAAGTAAAAATTTTCGATCCTAAAAAAAAAAAATTAAACAAAATTATAAAATATAAAAATCATATAATATTTAATGCTTTACATGGTAAAGGAGGTGAAGATGGTATAGCACAAAGTTATTTTGAATTTTTTAATATTCCATATACGCATTCAGGAATTATTTCTTCAATTAATGCCATGGACAAACTTATTTCAAAGAAAATTTTTTTAAATAATAAAATTTTAACACCTAAATATTTTGATATAAGTCAAAATGAATATAATGATATTTTTCTATTGCAATCTATAAAAAAAAAACATTTCAAGTTTCCTATTGTAGCTAAACCAATTAACGAAGGATCTAGTATTGGTGTAAAAATAATAAAAAATATAAAAGATTTAAAATTTGAAGTAAAAAATTTATTAAAAAAGTATCAACACATTATAATTGAGGAGTTTATACCAGGACAGGAAATTCAAGTAGCAGTGTTAAATAATAAAGCTTTAGGCGCTATTGAGCTGAAACCTAAAAGAAAGTTTTATGATTATAAAGCGAAGTATAATAAGTCTGCAAAAACGCAACATATTATGCCAGCTGATATTGATAAGAAAAGCTATTTAGAAGTTTGTAAAATTGCTGAACGAGTTCATAAAATAATGAAATGTAGGGGTGTTACTAGATCAGATTTTAAATATCACAATGGGAAATTTTTTATTCTAGAATTAAATACTCAGCCTGGAATGACTAATCTATCTTTAGTCCCTGAGATAGCTAGATATAAAAAAATATCTTTTAAAAATTTAATTAAGAATATCGTTCTTGATGCTGACGTAAATAAATGAGAATTAAAAAAAATTATCTTATTTTTTTTCTAATATTTATAATTTTTTCAACTTACTCACCAAAAAAATCATTTGAATATGATTTTTTTTCTATTGATGAGATAATTTTACTTAAAAACGAAAGTAATAATCTTAACATTCTTGATAGTGAATTTAAATTTATAAAAGGAAAAAGTATTATAACAATATCTCAAGCAGATTTTAAAAATATAATTGAGAAGTACCCTTTAATTAAAGAAATTAAAATTAAAAAAGTTTATCCAAACAAAATTAAGGTAAACATTGAAATAAAAAAAATTCTAGGAATTTTGTTAGATAAAAAAGAAAAAAAACTAATTACATCAGACAATGAAATTTTGTATTTTAAAAAAAAATATATGTTTAAAAATCTACCTTACATATATGGAGGAGCGCAAAATTTTTATGAACTATATAGATTATTAAAAGAAATAAAATTTCCTATTCATGAAATTAAAACTTACTATTATTTTGATATAAATAGATGGGATTTAAAATTACAAAATGATAAGATTATAAAATTACCGAATGAAAATATTAAAAAAAGCTTACTAAATTTTATGGAAAATTATGAGCTAAGTACTTTCGGTAAATTTAAAATTTTTGATTATAGGATCAAAGATGAACTTATACTGAAATGACTTCAAAGAAATTATTTATAGAACTAAAAAATAAAAATATTATATTTCAGGCTATTGAATTTGATAAAAATAATAATTACAAAGTTTTAGATGAAATAAATACTGCATCTTTAGGTTTGGAAAACGGAAATATTGTTGATCTAGAAGAATGTGCCTCGACTGTTCAAGATTGTCTATTTAAGATTGAGAAAAAATTAGATTATACTTTTAATAATGTTAATTTAATTATTAATAATCAAGATGCAGAAATAATAAATCTAAATAACTCAAAAAAATTACATGGCGATCAATTAACTAAAGAGGATATTTCTTACATTATTAATAATGCGCAAAAACAAATAATTGACAATAGTCCTAACAAAGAAATTATTCATCTTTTTAATACTTCATTTTTCTTAGACGGAGAGGAAAAAAGAAAATTACCTCTTGGACTGGCAGGAGATTTTTACACTCATCAATTAACATTTTTTTTAATAAAAAAAAATAATCTTAAAAACCTTAAAATTTTGTTTGGTAAGTGTAATTTAATTATACAAAGGATCATAGACAGTAATTTTCTTTTTAATATGAATGTTTATAATCTAAATTCTTCAATAAATTTTTTTTGTATAGATCTGGGAAAAGAAAAAAGTAGTCTAACTCTTTTCTATAATGGTTCTTTTTGTTTTCTAGAAAATTTTAATTTTGGTACAAATATTATTAAAAAAGATGTTTCAAAACTTTGCTCTATAGAATTAGACATTATTGATAAAATTATATCTGAGATTAATTTTGAAAAAGAATTTAGTGAAGAATTGATAGATAAAAAGTATTTTTATGACAAACCTTACAGAAAGATATCAATTTCATATATCAAAGAGATCATGTTAGCTAGATTAAATGAACTTTTAGATATAATTTTTATTAAAAATATAAATATTAAAAATCTAAAAATAAACATAGAGAATTGCTTTATTTTCATAGAAGATCAAAACATTAACGTCAACTTAAGACAAAATTTGTTTGACTATCTGATTGAGAAGGAAAAAATGAAAAAATTTTTGATTAAAGAAATGACCCAAAATGATGAATACTTAAAATGCAATCTAGCAGCTAAATTAATTAATGATGGTTGGCAAAATGAAGTTTTACCATTGATACAACCTAAAAAGTCTCTAATTTCTAGAGTTTTTATAAGTTTATTCGGTGATTGAGCAAGCTTGGATTTTGTTTTTTTTTGAAACATTAGTTGTTTATAAATAAGTCAACATTTTTTGTATATCTGCTCTATGAATAATAATTTTCAGAAAACTCTTAAACAAAAAACAAGTTTTGAAGGTATAGGATTACATACTGGTAAAGTTGCTAAAGTTTCACTAAATCCAGCTCCTGAAAACTCAGGTATAGTTTTTAAAAGAACTGATATAAAAAAAAATAACATCATAAAAGCAAATTATGAAAATATTTCTTCAACAAATTTGTGTACAGTTCTAAAAAATGAAAATAATTCAAGCATATCAACAGTAGAACATTTAGTTGCTGCATTTTATATAACAGGAATTGATAATGTTCTGGTAGAAGTTGACAACGCAGAGATACCAATAATGGATGGTTCTTCAAAAGATTTTATAAAAATTATAAATAATGCAGGTATTGAAGAACAATCTAAAAAAAGAAAATATGTAAAAGTTTTAAAAGAGATTGAAATTAATGAGGGGAATAAACATATAAATTTATCGTCAGACTCTAAAAGCCTAAGAGTTGATTATGAGCTTGACTATGAAAATAAATTAATTTCAAATCAAAGAAACAAAATTAATTTTTTATCTGATAACCTTAAGGATATTTATACATCTAGAACCTTTTGTCTCTATAAAGATATCGAAAAAATTAAAAAAGCCGGTTTAGCAAAAGGTGGATCCTTAGATAATGCAATAGTAGTTGATGAAGATAAAATAATAAATGAAAATGGATTAAGAAATGAAAAAGAATTTGTTAATCACAAGATTCTTGATCTTGCAGGCGATTTATTTTTAGCAGGTTATAGAATTGTAGGTAATGTTAAAACTAAACATGGTGGCCATGAACTAAATAAGAAATGCTTAGACTTATTATTCTCAGATAAGAATAATTATGAGATATCAGAAATGAGTCAGCCTAAAATAAGAAAAGAAAATTTCGTTATTACATCGGAAAAAATCGCAGCTACTGCATAATAGTCATTTAAATTTACCTTATCTCACATATTTGGTATAGAAGAATTCATGACAAGATTTCTTTCAATATTTTTTTTTTCGTTTTTCATTATTATTTCTTGTACAAAAAAAGAGACTTTAAAAGAAGTAAAACTCGAGCCTGATGAAATTGGTAAAAAGTATTATCAAGAGGGAATAATTGCTATGGAAGAAGGGGATTTCTTTTACGCCTCAAAAATATTTTCTGATGCTGAAACAAATTTTTTAAATATTGAGATGGCAGCTAAATCGTCAATCTTATCAAGTTATTCTTCTTATAGAATAAATTTTTACGAAGAAAGTTCACAAAATCTTAAAAGATTTATAAGAACTTATCCAGCAAGCAAATATATTCCATACGCAAATTATTTATTAACAATAATTTCATTTGAACAAATATTAGATGAAAAAAGAGACTTAAAACCAACAAGAGAAAGTAAAAAATTAATATTAGAATATTTGGAAAAATTTCCAGATACTGAATACGCTTTAGATCTTAAATTTAAGCTAGATTTAGTTAACAATCAGCTTGCGGCTAAAGAGATGTACGTGGCAAGATATTATATAAAAACTCAAAAATGGATACCGGCTATTAATCGATTAAAAAAAATTGTAAATGAATATGAGGAAACTATTTTTATAGAGGAAGCTCTTCACAGATTAGTTGAAGTTTATTATAGATTAGGCTTAATAAAAGAGTCTGAGGAAGCTGCAAAATATTTAGGATATAACTATAATTCAAGTGAGTGGTATAAAAAATCATATTCAATACTAAATAAAGATTATAATGCCAAAGACCATATAAAGCTTGAAAAAGAGAAAGATGATGGTCTTATCAAAACAGTTATAAAAAATATTCTTGGAAAAGATGACTAAACAAAGAGAGCAAATCTTAAAAGAATTTAAGAAAAAATATAAATTGCTGAAAAAATATAACTATCATTATTATGAAAAAGATGATCCTAAGATTGATGATGGAGAATATGACAAAATTAAAAATGAACTATTAAATTTTGAAAAAAAATTCCCTTTTGTCAGTAAAGTGGGGAGTGTAAAAGAAATAGTTGGTCACACCCCTTCAAAAAAATTTTCTAAAATTAAACATTTAAAACCTATGCTATCTCTATCTAATGCTTTTAGCAAAGAGGATATGAAGGATTTTAAAGAAAAAATATTAAATTATTTAAATTTCAAAGATCAAGATATTGAATTTTTCTCTGAACCGAAAATTGACGGTATATCAGCCTCTTTGATTTATACTGATGGCGTATTATCAAAAGGTTTATCTAGAGGGGACGGCACAACAGGTGAAGACATATTAGAAAATCTTAAAACTATAAAAGATATTCCAAAAAATATAAAAAAATATAACCCACCAAAAACATTAGAAATTAGGGGAGAAGTGTTTATTAATAAAAGTAATTTCTTAAAAATTAAAGATAATTTTAAAAATCCTAGGAATGCCGCTGGTGGATCTCTCCGTCAAAAAAAATCTAGTGAAACAGCTAAAATTCCTCTTAAGTTTTTAGCTCACGGTTTTGGAGTGATTGAACCAATTTTTTTTAAAACTCAAAGTGAATTTGTTTCAAAAATTGAAAATTGGGGTTTTGTAGTAAACAAACATAATAAAGTTGTAAAAAATATTGATGAGATAGAAAATCAACATAAATCTATAGAACACTTAAGATCAAAACTAGACTATGACATTGATGGGATTGTTTATAAAGTAAACCAAATAAATCTTCAAAAAAGATTAGGCAGTACAGCTAATGCACCAAGGTGGGCAATTGCTTACAAATTTTCATCAGAAAAAGCTGTTACAAAAATTAAAAATATAATTATTCAGGTAGGCAGAACAGGCGCTATAACTCCTGTTGCAAAAGTGGAACCAGTTAATGTAGGTGGAGTTTTAGTCTCTAATGCAACACTACACAATGAAGAAGAAATAAAAAGAAAAGATATAAGAGTAGGTGATACAGTTCTTCTTCAAAGAGCTGGAGATGTAATACCACAAGTAATTTCTGTTCAAAAAAATTTGAGAAATAAAAACAGTAAAGAATTTCAATTTCCTAAAAAATGCTTATGCGGAGCTAACACAATAAAGGAAATCAGCAAAACAACGAAAAAAGAAGATGCTGTAAGAAGATGCAACAGAGGATATGCTTGCCAATTTACTGTTAAAGAAAAGCTAAAACATATGGTTTCAAAAGATGCTTTTAATATTGACGGGCTTGGAAAAAAGGTAATTGATAACTTTTTCGAAATTGGTTTAATTAAAGAACCAGCAGATATATTTAAATTAAATTTTGATAAAATCTTAAACTTAGAAGGCTGGGGAAAGCTTTCAGTAGAAAATCTTAAAAAAGCAATTTTGAAAGCTAAAAAAATTAGTTTAAACAGATTTATTTACTCTATTGGCATAAGGCATATAGGACAAGAAAATGCAAAAACACTCGCTGGTTTTTTTGGAGAAATAAAAAAATTTGAAAGATTATTTTTAGAAGATAATAGAGATAAAATCCTGAAAAATTTAATTGAGCTCGATGGTATTGGAGAGACACAGGTAGACTCAATTAAAAATTTTTTCTCTGATAAAAAAAATACAAAAATCGTAGAATCTTTAATTAATCATCTAGATATTGAAAATTTTTCACTTGTTGCAAAGAAAGGAATATTTAGTGGAAAAAATCTGATGATAACTGGAGGTTTAGAAAAAATGAGTAGAGCTGAAGCCAAAACTTTAGCAGAAGAAAATGGAGCAAAGGTTTTTGGCAGTTTATCTAAAAAATTAAATTATTTAGTAGTTGGAAACTCAAAACCTACTAAATCAAAAATTGAAAAAGCTGAGAGTTTAAATATAAAAATTTTAAATGAAGAGGAGTGGTATAAGCTTCTAAAGTTCTGAGCAAGCGTTTATCAGATCTTTTTTTTGATTGCCATTCATATATCTATAAAATTTTTTAAATATTAATCGATGGTAGCTATTTATCCAATTTATCTCTTTATTGTTTAAAAGTTTTTTATTAATTAGAGATTTATCAATCGGAACTAAGGTAAGGTTTCTAAATTTTAATTTATTTTTAATTTTTTTAACATATATTAAGTTTTCTATTCTGATACCGTAATTATTTTTTAAATAATAACCTGGTTCATTTGATATAATCATACCTTCTTTAATAGTAATTTTATTATTTTTTGTGATTGCTTGGGGCCCCTCATGAACATTTGCAAAATACCCTACACCATGCCCTGTACCATGGGGATAATCTAAATTTATTTCCTTAAGTGAGTATCTAGCAACTTTATCTATTTCGGAACCAGTAGTTTTTGAGTTTAATGTGAAGTTTGAAACAGCAATATGACCCTTCAAAACTCTTGTAAAAATATTTTTTATCTTTTTATCGTTATTATTTAAAGAAACTGTTCTAGTTACGTCGGTAGTTCCAAATTTATACTGACCACCAGAGTCGACTAAATAAATATCTCCCTTCTTTAATTTTCTATTTGAATTTTTATCAGCTCTATAGTGAATTATAGCAGCATTGGGCCCAGTAGCTGAGATCGTAGGAAAGCTTAAGCTCATGAATTTCTTATTTTGTTTTCTGAAATTTAACAATTTCTTTTCAGCGTCAATCTCACTTAGGTTATTTAATAAATAATTTCTTTTTAACCAAAATAGAAATTTTGTCAGGGCTAGACCATCGATAAAATGACAGTTTATAGAATTTTTAATTTCAATTTTATTTTTTTTTGATTTTAAAAAATATATTTGATCTTCTTCATTTTTAACAAAATTATTTTGTTTTAAAATATTTTCGTAGTAAATTGAGCAACTCAACTTATCGATTAAAACCCTCTTTTTTTTTATTTTTCTCAAATAAATATCTAAAAATGAAATGTCGAATATAATTATGTCTTTTAATTTTTTCTCTGTTGATTTACTTATTTTTTCTTTGTCAATAAATAGCACTGAACAACCTTTTAAATTTACAATCATTTGAGCATTAATAATAGGTGAAAACTCGTTATCAGCACCCCTAATATTAATTAACCAATTTACACACTCTGGAGCAGAGATAAAAACTATATCCATTTTATTTTTAATTAAAATTTCTTTTATTTTATTTATTTTTAAAACATGATTTCCTCCAGAATTTTTATCATCTATAAGCCATGCTCTTTCTTTTACTGAGATTTTTTCTGTTTTAGTTATTCGGTCAATCAAATTGTCATTAAAAGGTATTAGTTTAAAATTTGAATTTTTAAAATATAATTTTAATAAATTTGAGGTGTACAATTTTGGATCAAATCCAATTTTAAGTTTTTTTCTTAAAATTTCCCTAAAACTTTTTGACGGTAAGGTAATTATTTTAAACTTTCTTTTGCATTGTTTTTGCGCTTGCAAAGTATATCTTCCATCCACAAAAAGATAATTCTCTTTTTGTAAAATAATTGCAAAACCAGCTGAACCTTTAAAATTAGAAATTTTTTTTAACCTATCTTTATTTATTTGTACATTTTCATTAAAAAATTCGTCATTTTTTGGAACTATATATCCCTCTAAACCATTTAAAGTTAAAAGTTTTCTGAGTTGTTTTATTTTTTCCATTTAAGAATCTTTTTACTCTTATATCTCTCCCATCCAGGGCTTCTATATTCATTCTCTTGCTCTATAAAAAGATCTTGATTAATATCAAATTCTTCAAAACTATTATTTTCTAAACTTTCATTTTTTTCAATATTTTTTTCTGGTAATTCATTAACAAACCTTGATGGCAAAGAGTCCATCCAATCACCTTGAAAAGATCTTTTAATAGCGAAAGAAACAAAGGATTCTTTTTTTGCTCGAGTTATAGCTACATATGCTAATCTTCTCTCTTCCTCGAGTGCAAAATCACCTTTTTCTTCTAATGATTTTTGATGCGGAAACAATCCTTCCTCCCAACCCGGTAAAAAAGTCACATCAAACTCAAGACCTTTAGCTGCATGCATTGTCATCAAATTAATTTTTTCCCCATCCCAATCTTGATCGACTGAGGTTGCTAAAGCTACATGTTCCAAAAATGCATTTAAATTCTCGTAATCTCTCATAGCTCGAATAAGTTCCTTTAAGTTTTCTAATCTATTTTCATTTTCTAAATCTTTTTTATTTTTTAAAACTAGCGAATAACCAGATTCGTCTAGAATTAATTTCAAAAGATCGTAGTGTTTTATTTCTTTAGACTCTCTTCTCCATTTATGGATTAAGTTAATGAAAGAGCTTATATTTTTTTTAATCTTAGGTTTGAAACCATTTAATTCAATTATTTTTAAAATTGAATCTTCTAGGCATAATTTATGTTTATTAGAAAATTGATAAATTTGATTTATCGTACTATTACCAATTCCTTTCTTTGGCGCTGAAAGCACTCTTTCTAAAGCTAAATCATCAAACTTTTGATTTACTATTCTTAAATAACATACAGCATCTTTTACTTCTGCTCTTTCATAAAATTTAATTCCTCCTAAAACTCTATAATTTATTCCAACTTTTAAGAATCTTTCTTCAAATTCTCTTGTTTGGTAAATTGCCCTTAAGAGAATAGAAATGTTATTAAATGAATATTTTTTTTTAAGTTTCTTTTCTATAATATCTGCTACACCCTCTGCTTCTTCTCTACCAGTTCTATAACAATTTAATTTTACTAGTTCACCATCTTCACTTTCTGACCATAATTTTTTTCCAACACGATTTTCATTGTTGGAAATTAATCCTGAAGCAGTTTCTAAAATATTTTTTGTTGACCTGTAATTTTGTTCTAATTTATATATTTTACAAGTAGGGTAAATTTTATCAAAAGTAAGGAAATTTTTAATTTCAGCTCCTCTCCAACTATAAATTGACTGATCATCATCACCCACACAACAAATATTTTCATTTTTGTTTACTAAAAGATTTAACCATTTATTTTGAATAAAATTGGTATCCTGAAATTCATCCACTAAAATATATTTAAAATTATTATTATAAATCTTCCTAATCGAGTTATCATTTTCGAATAACTTTACACAAAAAAGGATTAAATCTCCGAAGTCAAAAGCATTCAAATCTTTTATTTTATTTTGATAAACATGATAAATTTTTTTTATAGTATTTTCTAATGATTTTGATTTATCTAATTTCACATCATCTGGAAGCAGGCCTCTATTTTTCCATCTATCAATAAAAGAAATTACAAACTGAGGAGAAACTTTTTTTAAATCTATATTTTCAGACTCTAATATTTTTTTTAAAAGTTTTTTCTGATCATCGGTATCAAGAATAGTAAAATTACTCTTATATCCAAGAGCCTCTGCATGACGTCTTAAAATTTTCACACTTATCGAATGAAATGTTCCGAGCCATGGCAAAGAATTAGAGCTATTCTTAAGGTTGTTTATAATTCTATTTTGCATTTCTCTTGCAGCTTTATTTGTAAAAGTGACACAAAGAATTTGATTAGACCAAGCTTTTTTTTCACTTATTATATACGCAAGTTTTGTAGTTAAAACCTTGGTTTTCCCTGACCCAGCCCCAGCAACAATCAAGCTCGGACCTTCTGTATCAATTACAGCCTCTCTTTGATTTTGGTTCAATCCTGCTAATAATTTATCAATTGATCTCATATTTAATAAAAGTAATTTATATCACTTAAAAAATAAAAAAAAATGGAATTTAAGTTTTATATAAATCTATTTTGGTTTAGTCATTGAAATCGGGTTCATAATCTTTTTAAAACCCTTCTCGTCTAATACACCAGCTTTTATTATCTCATATTTTAGAGAGGTACCATTTTTATGTGCTAATTTTGCTATTTTAGCCGCTTGATCGTATCCTAGAGTTGGTGCTAATGCAGTGACATTCATTAAAGAATTATCTAACAAATACTTAATTCTTTTTTTGTTAGCTTTAATTCCTTTAACGCAGAATAAAGCGAAATTTTTTGCAGAGTCTGCCATTATTTCAATTGATTGAAGAATGTTGTGAATTATAAGAGGTTTAAAAACATTTAGTTCAAAATGGCCATGTGAACCTGCCATAGTAATACCATTATGATTACCAATTACTTTAACACATACCATAGTAACAGCCTCTGACTGTGTTGGGTTTACTTTTCCGGGCATAATTGAGGAACCCGGTTCATTCGAAGGTAATATTAATTCTCCGTAACCAGCCCTTGGCCCAGATCCTAAAAATCTTATATCATTAGCTATTTTCATTAAACAAACTGCTGCAGTATTCATTGTACCGGAAAAATTAACTATGGAGTCATGAGCTGCTAAGGCTGAAAATTTATTTGAAGCGTTTTTAAAAGGCAATTTTGTTATTTTAGAAATTTCTTTAACAACTTTTCTGTCAAAATTTTTTCTAGTATTTAACCCTGTTCCTACAGCGGTACCACCTTGTGCAAGATAATAAATTTCTTTAAGTGCATTTTCAATTCTCTCAATGCATTTTTTTAGCTGATCATGATATCCTGAAAATTCTTGACCTAAGGTAATTGGAGTGGCGTCTTGCAAATGAGTCCTACCAACTTTTACTATATTTTTGAATTCCTTAACCTTTTTGGCAATTTCTTTTTCAAGTAGTTTGAGAGAGGGTAATAATTTTTGTTTGGTTTTTAATGCTATTGAAATATGCATAGCAGTAGGGAATACGTCGTTTGTTGATTGAGATTTATTTACATGATCATTGGGATGAATAGGTTTTTTTGTTCCCATTTTACCTCCCATCATCTGAATAGCTCTATTTGCGATAACCTCATTAACATTCATATTTGTTTGTGTACCCGAACCAGTTTGCCAAACTTTTAGAGGAAAATGTATATCATGCTTACCTTTGATAACCTCGTCAGCAGCTTTAACGATATATCTACTTAATTTTTTATCCAGATCATTATTTCTAGCATTTACTATTGAAGCGGCCTTTTTTACGATTGCGATTGAGTGAATAACTATGGGTCTAACCTTAAAGTCACCAATATTAAAATATTTATTTGATCTCTCAGTGCTTGCTCCCCAATACTTATCACCAGGCACCTTTATTTTTCCAATGCTGTCGAATTCTATTCTGTATTTCATTAGTGATTCTTTGCTATAATACACTTTTATTAGTTAATTTTAAATTATAAAGGATGCGTTATGACAAACTTTGAAAAGGTTAAAAAATTCATGCAAACCTTTGGTCAAGAGATAAAAGAAAATGCTGAATTTCCCTCAGAAAGAATAACAAAACTTAGAACTGACTTGATCGATGAAGAACTTAGTGAGCTTCGGATCGCGATTAAAAATAAAAATATCAGAGAAGTTGCAGATGCTTTGACTGATATATTATATGTTACTTATGGAGCAGGACACTCCTTTGGAATTAATCTAGATGATTGCTTTAATGAGGTACAGAGATCGAATATGAGTAAATTAGGATCTGATGGTAAACCAATTTATAATGAAAGCGGCAAGGTAATGAAAGGACCCAACTATTTTAAACCTGACCTAAGCAAATTTGTTGCGTAATTTATGAGAGAAAATTTTTATTGGATTTTAATAGGAATTAGTCTTGGGTTATTATTTTATCTTGGAGATAAATATATTTTTTAATATTTATTTGAAAATTTTTTTACATCTATTACTGAAAAAGTGTCGATCGAGCTCAAGTGGTGAGTTCCCTTATATCCTTTTAAGAGTTTTGGGCTAACGATTTCACAAAGAGTTTCTTTATAATCCCTGTCGTTAATTTCATCAATAATGTTTATTTCAAATCCTGTTCCATAATTGTTAAATCCAATTTTTTGATTAAGTCTAAAATGATTTTTCCCATCAAAAATTAAACCAGCGTTCCTAGCTTTATTTGCATCTACTATTATTGGGTTTTTTTTATGTGTAATCCAATTTTCTGTGAGGGGCCCATTTATAGAATAAAAAATAGAGAGCTCAGATGAAAACTCTAAATTATTTTTATCAGTATTGGTTAACATCCACCAAATATTATTCTTCTCAAATATGACTGTGTCAACAGCATTTATATTTTTTATTAAAGTTTTGAAATATGACCATTGATCTGGGAATCTATCACACTTGTAAATTCTAATTTCATTTTTTTCTTTTGTTTCCGGACACATAAAAAAATTTTCTTTGAATTTAAAAATGTAAGGAAATGAAAGATGAAAATCTTCATTTAAAACTTGACCTATAAATTTTTCTTTATCATCCATTATTTGAATACAGGAAATTTGACCTTTTTTTTTTAGTAAATCGTAATCTTCTACAAAAATATAAATTGTATTTTGGATACTAACCACAAATGGATCAGCAAAAAATCTATTTTGAGGGTTATTTATAGTTTCATAATCTTTTAGACCCTCTTTTTTGAATTTTTCCCTTTTGAAGCAAATATTCCAAATTTCTTTATAACCAAGACTACGCATTAAAATTTTTTTAAATATAAAGTAATAAGTTTTACTTATATATATTAACAGTTCTTTTAAATTTGGTTCTTTAAATATTTTAGACTTATTTTCATCGCTAATTAAAAATTTAAAATTACCATCTTTTAAATAATTATTTAAAATCTTGTTAAAATATTTAATACTCTGTTTATAAACAAATTGTTGATTTAATATATAGTAGGGTTGAGTAATTGTATTTCCTTTAAATATAATTTCACCATCGTCAAGTTTCTCATTTAGTTTTTGTACCACAAAACCTGTCGATGAGTCATTATTATAGACTTCCCAAAAACCTGGGGGCAATCCTCTATAAAATTTGTTATCTCCATGATGAAAAGAGATTATACCTTTTTTTGCGGACTTTAATATTTCACCTTTTAAAATACCGCTTTCAAGTCTTATTATTAAGTCTAAATTTCTATCTCTAATTTTTTTAATATCTTCATCAGAGTATCTAAAAATATTCTTAAAAAAATCTATTTCTGGTTTAACATAAATTCGCTTTGCTTTTAAATTTTTTAAATCAGTATTTGTAAAATTTAAATTTTTTCTTAAAAGAATAGAAAACAAAGTTTCAAAAAATGCAACGATCTTAAAGAGAGTTTTTTCAAAAATTCTTTTTAAAGAATATTTTTTAAAAATATAAAAAATTTTATGTAAATTATCCTGTTGCGGATTAATTATGATTGTGTCCAAAACTACATCTTTGTTATCAAGCAAATTTTGTATTAATTCTCCGTTAAAGTTTTTTTGCTCTAAATTTTTAACTAAAATAGCTATTCTATGTTTTTTTGAATTATCCATTGTAAATCATCATTGAAAAAATCTTTAATTTGTAAGATAACTTCAAAATAACAAAAGTAAAACAATTTATTTAAATTAGTGAAAATCAAAAAAAATATTATTTATTTGTGTGATGCTGAAAAAAAAGCATCTGGAGGTGCAAAAATTATTTATCAACACTCTGAAATAATAAATTCATTAAAAAATTTTAGATCTGAGATTTTACATTTAAAACTAAAAAAAAGCGCTAAATGGAAAATATCTTTAGTCAAAAAAATTGCTCTTCAAAAGTTTGTAAATCAAGGTTGGCAGGCTAATCAGATTAAAGCTGCAGATAACTTTAAACACAAGTGGTTTCAAAATAAAATAATTACAAAAAAAAATTTAAATTTTGATGCAAAAAATGATTTTGTTATTATTCCTGAAATTTATGCTCACTTAGCGGATGATCTTCTGATCAATGAGAAAATAAATTATGCTATTTTCGTTCAAAACGGCTATGCAATAAACTCTACAAGCAATTTAAAAAAAATTAATAAAGTTTACGATAAAGCTAAATTTATCTTATCATACTCTAAAGATATCACAGATTGTATTATTTTTAATTTCCCTAAACACAAAAAAAAGATTGTTAAATTGAATATTTCTGTAAACACAAAAAAATATAAATTTAAAGGCAGAAAAAGAAATGTCATAACATATATGAGTAGAAAACTTCCTCAACATAGCGCAAGAGTTGTTTCACTATTGAAGGTATATCTCCCCTTTAATTGGATAATTAAAGATCTAAATAATATGCACGAAAAAGAAGTATTTAAAAATTTTTATTTATCGAAAATATTTATGTCTTTTTCTGATTTAGAGGGACTTGGCATACCTCCTATTGAAGCAGCATTATTTAAAAATAAAGTGATTGGATACACAGGAGAAGGTGGAAACGAATATTGGAAAAAACCAATTTTTACATTTGTAAGATCGGGAGATATTAAAAGTTTCGTAAGACATGTCATTAAAAATTTAGACATTAAGAACAATAATTTATCCAAACAACAAAAAAATCTTTCAAAAATATTCTCTAAAGAGAAAGAGGAAGTAAGTATAAAAAAATTTCTTAAAAATGTAACAAAGCTTTGATTTTAATTATCATAAATTCAGTATATAAATTTAAAAATGTCAAATTTAATACTTAACGAAGGTTATTATAACAATAATAATTTTTTTGAAGGCGGTTCTGGCTCGAAAATTTTTTTAAAAGGGAGAAGAATTTTAGATTTATCATTTTGCGCTGGAAGTCTTTTGTTAGGTCATAATAGCAAGATATTTATAGAGTCTTTAAAAGAAATTCATAGAAAAAAAATTAGTTCGTTAGCTTCCCCTAATTTACAAGCTAATAATTTTGCAAAATTGCTGAAAAAAGTAATAACTTACAAAGATAAATTTATTTTTTGTAATTCTGGTACCGAAGCAATTACTAAAGCATTAAGAATAAGTTTTTCAATTTCAAATAAAAGTATGATAATTGCAACAACTGGAAGTTGGCATGGATCAGTAGATAATTTACTTTTTTCACCAGATAAAATGTTAAGACCAACACCAATCTCGAGCGGAATTTTAAATAGTCACAAACAAAATTTAAAATTCATACCCTATAACAACATAGAAAAATCTAAGAAAATAATTTTAAAAAATAAATTAAAAATTAATTGTATTATAGTTGAACCTATGCAAGCTAGCCTACCTTTACATGAGGCTAAAAATTATCTTATGTTTCTCAGACAAATTTCTAAGAAACATAATATAATACTAATTTTCGATGAGCTTATCACTGGCCTCAGAACAAATGGAAGTACTTTGCAAAATTATTTTAAGATAAAACCTGATATTAGCACATTTGGAAAATGCTTTGGCGGGGGTTTTCCTATAGGAATAATTGGTATTACAAAAAAAGTTTACCAAAATTTATCAAAAAAAAATAAAAAAGTTTTTTTTGGTGGAACATTTTCTGCTAATTCAATCTCCACTTATGTAGGTATGAGAACAACGGACTATATTTTAAAAAATAAAAAAAAAATTTTTAAAAAATTGGAGAAGTTCTCTAGTCTCTTTGAAAATACAATGAATAATTTTTTTAAATCACATATGATTCCAGCCAAGGTTTATAGATTTAAGTCTTTAATTAGAGTAGTATTTACCGATAGGCTTACTGAGGAGGGATCGAGGGGGAATTTTTTCATATCTAAGAAATTACAAAGAGTAGAGAAAATAAGAAAATTTTTACAAAAAAAAAATATATATATTCCAAGTAATGGACTTATTTATTTCTCAGATCAAACTTCTTTACAAGACATAAATTATTTAATAAAAAATTTAAAACTGGCATTTAAAACTTAAAAAATGAGTAATAATTATTGGTTAAAAATAGAGAAATTTGAATTCAAAGATGCTATTGAATGTTTAAATTCTTATGATAGAAAAAAATTTAAATTTAGCCCCTGGATAGAGGATATTGTAAAAAAAAATAATTATGCTTTTAATCAAAATTTACTGCCAATAAAACTTGTGAGAAAAAGTCTTAAGGATCTTGGCTTTAACAAACCAAAAGAATTAGAGGAAGTCTACGACTCTATTAATAAACATGGGCTAGGTTTAGTAACTCCTGAAATCGCAATTTATGCTAGACTTTTATACTTAGATCAGCCTAACGGGGAATGGCTACGTTTTGCTACGCCGTTTGACTCTATGATTGATACGGATGGAGTTCCGCATTTACCCAAACTAGGAAAAGCATTAAAATCTTATTTTATTGAAACATACTGGTCTTATCCAAAGGCAATATTCCATCCTCACAATGATTTTATTTTAATTTCAAAATGAAAATTTTTAAGTCTTTTAAAATAAAAAAAATAAAGTTTAAAAATAGATTTTCTGTTGCTTCAATGTGCCAATATTCCGCTAATAATGGAAATCCCTCAAGATGGCATTATAGTCACTTAGCTAAACTAGCTCAATCAGGAGCAGGTTTGCTTATGTTAGAGTCTACTGCAGTAAACTCCCGAGGAAGAATTTCAAAAAAAGATTTAACGCTAATTAATAAAAAAAATGAAATTGAATTTAAAAAATTGGTAAGTTTTTTGAAATCAACTAATGATATTAATTTAGGATTACAAATTTCGCACTCTGGAAGGAAAGGATCAGCCGAAATACCTTGGATAAAATCAAACACTTCATTGAGCAAAAAACAAAAAAATTGGATAACCTGCGCTCCTTCAGCAATTAGGAGACATCCTAAATGGCCGGTACCCAAATCATTGACAATTATTGAAATAAAAAAAATTATTTTAGATTTTAAGAATTCAGCGATCAAAGCAAATAGAGCGGGTTTTGATGTTTTAGAAATTCATATGGCTCACGGCTATTTACTTCACCAATTTTTTTCACCAATTTCAAATATTAGAAATGACAAGTATGGTGGAAGTTTGAACAATAGGTGCAGATTATTAATTGAAATCATCAAAGAAGTAAAAAAAGTTTGGCCTAAAAATAAAGTTTTAGGTGCTAGAGTAAATGGCGATGATTGGCTCAAAAATGGAACTAGTATAAAAGATTGTACTTATCTGGTAAATAATCTTAAAAAAAATGGCGTAGATTATGTTTGTGTAAGTAGTGGAGGAATTATACCAAAAACAAATTTAAAATTTAAACCAGGCTATCAAGTTCATCTTGCGAGGCAAATAAGAAAAATGACTGGTGTAATTACAAGAACAACTGGAATGATAGATTCATTGAACCAAGCTAATAAAATTATAAATTCTAATTCTGCCGACTTAATAAATATCGGAAGAAAATTTGTTCAAGACCCTTACTGGTTAATTCGTGAAATGAGAAGAAAAAAGATTAAATTTAATATACCTAATCAATATTTAAGATGTTTTTAGTGTAAAGGTTTTACTAAACCGATATATTGTCTTGTTTTTGGATTCAAATTAAATTTTTTTGATAACCTTTTATAGAATAAAAATAACTTTATAATTTTTTGCTCCTCAAAAGTCCTTAATGTCTCATAAGATGCTAACGATCTATACATTTCATCCTCATTTATTGGTCTTTGAGTAAATACATCATCACATAGAATTAAACCTTCTTTTTCAACTAAGTTTAAAGCGTTAACAATATCTATCGTAGCAACAGGATAACCGTGCGCGCCGTCTATCCAAATCAAATCATACTTTTCTTTAAAATTGATCATATTAATTGAATTTGTTTTCCTAAAAATTACATTGGCACTTTTTTTTAAAATTTTATCTCTTTCTAAAATAAAATCATTAAGTTTGTCTTGTCTATTATAAAACTTTGAAAAATTTTTATCCTTTTCATCTAAATCTAAAGTTACGATCTGAGAACTAGGAAACAACTTTGATAATAAATAAGAATTCCATCCATCGAAAGTGCCAATTTCTAGTATTTTATTAACTCTCTTTTTTGAAGAGATTGCTGAAAAAATAATTTCATGTTCCGATGACATTTCTCTTTTGGGATAATTAATATTTTTTTTTAAATCAATAAGTTTTTGCAAACTTTTTTTTCTATCAAAATTTAATGAATTAAAAATTTCGTTTTGTTTTTTTTCATATAATTCTAGATTATATTTTTTACTCAAAATAAAATTTTCAAATACTAATAAAAGTTTATTTAAAGCCCTCCTTGGATTTTTAAGATTATAAATTATGTTCATGAAAACTTTTTTATATAAACCTGTTAAATAATCTATAAATATAAGGGTTAATTTTTTCTCTTAATTTTACTTTTAAAAAGCTTACTTCATCAACCTCACAAACTTTTTTTATATTTGATGTACACAAGTTATAAACTAAAGCCAATCTATTTGAGACACCGTCACCTTTATAACTATGAAATGAATTTTTTTCATTTCTCGAAAAAAATAAAGCTCTGTTTTGTTTCCATTCAATAGTAGTAGGATCATCTCCTTTTTCATTGCTGTAAAGAATAGTACCTGTATTTTTTTGAGGATGTAAATAAATTACTCCACTTAAAAGTTTATTTGGAGTGTCTCTATGAATTGGAAAACTACACTCAGAGCCAGTTAAGATTAAATTAAAGTCAGTGTATTCCCACAAAGGAATTTTTTTTGGGGCTAATTCTTCTAAAATTTTAAGTGCTTTTTTATTGTATTTATCTGCTAAAGATTTTGTAAATTCTTCAGAAAAGTTGTCAGATATTATTTTTCCACTATTAAAAATTTTATTTTGATAAACTTTAATTTGATTTTTATTTATCTGAGCCAACTTGACAGTACTTAAATAATTGAAGTCATGATCATCTAAAAAATTGTCTATTACTTTATAATCAAACATAATTGATAATATTACTAAATTTTGGATTTTAAAAGATGCATTTTTTAACTGAAATAGGTTTTTTTATCAAATAATTGGCAAAAGATAAATTTTTATAGAAGTTTAAAAATTGTATTTGTGAAAATATAAATCCCGTATAAAAATGTAAATATATTAAGTGAAATGTTATAAAAGTTGTTATTCATCTTTTTAAAAAGTTTTTGTGATAAGATAAAAATTATTACCGGTAACCAAATAAATTTTAGATAATCAAAATTTATCTGTTGAAATAAAATATTTATCAAAATTAATTGAAATAAAGCAAAAATCAGATATCCATTAGAAATATTAAATCTGATAATATTTTTGTCGTTATTAACATTTGCAGATATTAATGTGAGTAATGATCCTCCTAGATTTGTTAATCCATGGAAAAATCCTAATATTTTTAGAGATAAACTTATATTTTTTATTTTAATCCTTTTACCTTTTAGATTTCTGATATTAAGAATTGAAAAAAAAATGAGAAAAACTGATGCAATTAAGATAAAATTTATTTTATCCTTGATGTTCTCTACAATAACTAAACCTAAAATTAAAAAGGGTATACTATTTTTAAGAATTTTATTTGCAAATTTAAAATTTTTTTCTTTGTACACACTTATTTGCAATAAACTAATTATAATTGAATATGGGAGCAAAATATTCAGAACTTCAAAAAAATTGTATCCAAATAAAAGAAATGTAGGTGTGCCCAGTAATAAAAGGCCAACTCCAAAAATAGACTGGAGTATGCAAAACAAAGAAATTAAGAATACTTCTATAAAATTCATTGAAAACAGTTTAGATTATAAATATAAATAATCTCTTATAAGTAAATATTTATCGAAAATCTATATGGAATTTAAGTTTATTTCTCCTGAACTAAAAAATTCAAAAAAAACCAAATTTCTAAATAAAAAATGGTAAAAAAAATATCTTATTTTTTTTATAAAATAATTTTTTATTTAGATAAAATTTTTTATAAGATTACGAAAAAAAAACTATTAATTTGGTTTAGTGAATTTATTCAAATAGACTCTTATAAATCTATCTTGATTCTGGACAAAAAAGTTAATTTTTTTACACCTAACGATATAACGAATTGGAGAGTAGACACATTCTTTACAAAAGAGCCAGAGACGCTTGAGTGGATTGATAGTTTTGAAAAAAAAGGAGATTTAATTTTTTGGGATATTGGTGCTAACATCGGACTATATTCAATTTATTGCGCTTTAAAGAATGAAAAATCTATTACTATTTCATTTGAACCATCTAGCTCAAATCTAAGAGTTTTGACAAGAAATATTTCAATTAATAATTTAGAAAACCGAATTAAACTATTCCCGATTTCCTTAACAGATAAAAATAATTCTTTTCAAATAATGCATGAAGCAAACTTTAAGGAAGGCGGAGCTTTAAATACGTTCGGAGAGAAATATAATTTTGAAGGAAAAGAGTTTGAGCCTGAGACAAAGTACAGTGTATTTGGTACGTCTATAAACTCTTTAATAGAAAATAAAATCTTAGAATTGCCTGATTATATTAAAATCGACGTTGATGGAATCGAGTATTTAATTTTAAAAGGCGCTGATAATCATTTAAAAAACAAAAAAATTAAAAGTATATTAATTGAAATTAATGAAAAATTTGAAGAACAATTCAATGCGATTTTAAATATAATGAAAGAAAATGAATTTAAATTCCTCCACAAAAAAAGAAATGAAAAAATGTTTTCTGAGGATAAATTAAGCAAAGTTTTTAATTATGTTTTCGTAAGATAATATTTCTTTAAAAAAGAAATCTTCTTCCTGAGTGTTTGGATTTATCTAAAATTTTGATAACTCTTTTTTTGCTTGCTGTTGCAATAATCACTAATTCGTTATATTTAAAATTATATTCTTTAAAGGTCTTTATTTTTAAATTTGGTACTGAAGGCAAAAAATAATTTTTTTTTTCGTTATTGGAATCAATTATGCAAGTGATTTTATTTTTATTTAACCCAAAAAGAGTCACTAAGTCATTTATCTGAGAACTTGCACCGAATATTAGAATGTCATTTTTATTATGATCAATAACCCTTTTTAATTTCTGCCTTTTTTTCTCAATATTTTTTTTGAAATAATTTAGCTTATTTTTAAAGTTTATATCTCTTTTAATTTTTTTAAATGTAATTTCTTTTTTAAATATCATGATCATTACACTTTCATCAATGACCTGTTTGTTAACCAACTTAAAACCTGAAAAAACTTTCTCCAAAGCGTATTTTGAGAAGTAATGAAGATGTTGATGTATAAACACTCTAGTTTTTCCAAGTTCTAAAATTTTATCCAAACATGGCGTTTCAACAATTAAATACCCGTTTTCTTTCATTATTTTTGATAAATTTAAAACAAAATTTTTTAGATCAGGCACATGTTCAATTACATGTCTAGTGATGACTAAATCAAAATTTCCATTTTTTTTATTTGCCAATTTTTCATCAAAAAAACCAGTTATGGTGTCTATCTTATTTTTTTTTGCTATATTGCAACCCCTTAAATTAGGCTCAATAAGTAATTTATTTTTAAAAAACTTATTCAATTTTTTTATCAACCAACCGTCAAAACCACCAACCTCACAAACGGAGATATTATTTAGTTTCTTTATTATTAAAAATTTCTTGATGTACTCGTAAGCGTCAGTTTCTATATCACCTATCAAATTAGGGTTTTCAATTAACGAAGTTGAAAAACTTTGTTCAGTTTTATACATGTGTATTATTTTTTTGTTGCTCAATTTATTTATTGTTTGAAGATAATCACACTTATTACATTTTCCAACTACCAGGTTAGATTTGTGGAATTTTTTAAAATTTTTCTTAAATTTTTTTTGAATGGGGTAAATTATTTCAGGCTGTTTTTTTTTACTAAAAAAAAATTTTACCTTTTCACCACAAATGTTACATAATGAATTCATTTAAATTTTACTCGAATACAGTGTATGATTGTTTCTGAGGTTTATAGAAATACCTTAAGACCAATCTATCATTTTTAGTTGGCGTAGATCCTCTATGAATACCACCTTCGCTAAAAATTATTGCATCTCCAGGATTTGCCTCATAATCAAATTCAGACTCGCCAGCGTCTTTTAAATTTTCAGAAATTTTCATAAAGCTGTCAATTAGATTTTTATCATCCGAACTTGTTGTAATGTAATCAAAATTTTTTTTTATTTTTAAAAATTCCCTAAATTGTTTTAATGACCAGTAAGGAGAATATTGTAATTTTTTAGTAAAAATACCTTTTCTAATATGATACCCGATTTCATGAGACTTAGGAATATATGACATACATCCGTTACCGGGACCAACATTTGTTAAGTAAATAAAAATTTTTAAGTTACAGTCATCAGGATGAAGAAAATTCTTAATATTCTTGTCACCATGTTTATCAGTGTAAGCTCTATCAGTGTGCCAGGGTAAAATTACTGTATTTCCTTTTGGGCTGATATACCCATCAATATTATTAATCTCAACAGTTTTACCAAAAAAATTTTGCCCAATATATGATAGTTTTTTTTCTTTTGTAATTTTAAATATTCTTAAGTCATCATTAAATTTCTTGAAATTTAATTTCAGGATTTTTACTAAAAAAGATTTAAAATTGTGGGAAAAAAAACCTTCTTTATTCCCTTTGGATTTACATCGATATTGACAAATTTTTTGAATTTTCTCTAACTCTGAGTCACTCAAAAATTTTTGGACTTTAATAAAACCGTTCGTTTTTAGTTTTAATATTGACTCAGAATTTAACATTCTCTTATTATAAAAATATAGTCAGGTGTTTCAATCGTTTTAATTATTTAGGGGCGTTCTGTTGCCAGGTGCCCTTAACCTTGTAACATTATTCCTTATTATACATCATTTGCAATTGTATAATATTAAAAACTTTGAGGGAAATTACGAGTAGATTACGAGTTTAATTTTATGCTAGTATCTTTGAGTATGAAAAAATTCTTCACAACAGTGTTTTTGCTTTTTGGAACATTATTAATTTTTAATGTACCAGCACATAGTGGCGATAGAAAAAAATGCGCTGATTCTGCAGCAGAAGCTTATACTGAGTCAGCATCTAGAATATTATATTCAGCCTGTATAAGAGATAATAATATGGTTTTCAAAACTAAAAGACATAAATGTGCTTTAAAAGCAGCAAAAGCAAAAACAGAATCTGCATCTAGAAGAATATATTCACTTTGTATAAGATAATTTTAGAACGACTACAGTACGAGTCGCATGGTTGTATTTTTTAAATATTATTGATACTGCAAACTTAATTTACAATTGAGTAGGGGCGTTCTGTTGCCAGGTGCCCTGAACCTTTTAACGTTATACAACAATTCTAGATCATAAAAAACGGTTATTTCTTTTCTGGGTGAGTCCGTATTGAGTCCGCCAGTGAGTCCTGTTATATTTTTGAAATGAAAAATTCTTTTGTTAAATTTTTAGTTGAATTAGTTATTTTTTTAGCTCTAGGGGGAGTCGTTAAGTTTTTGCTTAACGCCGTTAATATAACTAGCGATATTCCATTAATGATCTTTTTTGGGATAGGGCTTTTTATTTTATTTAGCAGGAATGAAAGTTTTTTTAAAAGTATTGGTGGATAAATTTCTTTTCTCACTGAGTCCTATGTGAGTCCAAAATAAAAATAGTTGTGAATTAATAAGTGTTAACGCCAATACGCAGGGGCGTTCTGTTGCCAGGTGCTTAATATTTCTTTTTTTTACCTTTAGTTAATATTTGAGAAATTTTTTCCCAATTAGCAATTAAACTTGCGATAGAAAAAATTGCTAAGCCGTGATGTGAAGCAAAATCATCAAATTCATGGAGTCCAAGTTCTGCACCTATTTCTATCAGAGCAGAAAATAATAATATTCCATAAGTGAACAATGCTAATTTAGGATTTTTTTTAAAATCAATCATGCTTGATTATTTATCATGCTTAATTGTAATGCAAGGGGCGTTCTGTTGCCAGGTGCCCCAAACCCCGATCTTATTCTAACCAAAGAAATGTAATACTATACCTATTACAATTACTCCAAATACAAACGTCTCCATATCAACTCCTTTCACTAATTGATGTGATTCGTCATAATACAATACCTTAATTTAAAAGAAAAAATTTTTAAATTAAATTATTTAATAAATAACTAATAGGGGCGTTCTGTTGCCAGGTGCCCCAAACCCCGTCACTTAATTAACAAGTTAATTAAGCAGCAAGTGCAAATTTATTATTTGCATTTATAATTAGCCCGTTACGTCGGAACTATCTCGAACGAAAGAAAAGCCTTTAGACATCCGTCGAGCCTAATTCACCCCCCCTCGAAAATTAATGGTGGAGGTGGTGGGTACTGCCCCCACGTCCGCAATGTTTATTACGAATTTCGTTTATCGTTATAGTTGGCAAGCCAACAGTTATTTATATTTCGATATAACAAATATTTCAATATTAATAAGAATTAAGAATAATAGTTTGTTTGAACAAAAAACAACTTACCGATATAAGTGGCATTATTATATATAAAAAATTCATGAATAAAGAAATTAATTGGGAAATCGATCAACCGTTTGATGAATTCCCCAAAGAGATTAAGAAAGTTTATCAAGACCAATTTATTATTTTAAGAAAAAGTTTTTCATCATGGATTGATCTGATAAGTAAAAAATTTAAAAACAACATTGATTGGTGGTCTTCTTTTTCCTCAAGTCGAAATCCGAATTATTCAAATCTTTATCATTTCATTTGTGTTGTAGAGACATTAAAAGTCTTAAATAAAAAAAAATACTCAGTAAAGCTAACCACAAAATCAAAAGCCTTATTTAATTTTTTAAAAAATGATAATAAATTTAACAAAAAATTTAAATTAACTTACATTAATAAAGAAATTCCATTTCTACGCAATATATCTCAGCTTTTTAAAAGTCTTTTTTTTCAATTGTATGTTTTTACTTTTGTTAAAATCATCATAAGAAAAAGAAAAATAAATCAAGATACTTTAATAAACACTTATCCAACTGCAAGTATTTTAAAACCGGAAAGATTATTTCAATTTAGTGAAAAATTTGGAAAAAAAAATTTTTTATTTGTTCCATCATTTATAATAACCAAAAATGTTTTCTCTTTATCAAAACAGATCTTAAATATTAAAAATAAAAATTATATTTTCAAAGAACACTACCTTAAATTTTCTGATTTAGTTTACGCTTTATGTTTTGTTTTAAGAACTCACACATTTCGCAAAAAATACCCTTTTTTTAAAAAAAAGGATTACTCAAATTTAATATTTGACGAAATTTCAAATTTTAAAAATTTAAATACAACAATTATTGGAGTCCTTAATTGTCATTTTGCTTATAGGTTAAAGGAGAAAAATATTAAAATAAGGAAAGTAATTTCGTGGTTTGAAAATCATGAAGTTAAAGGGTGGAATTATGGTTTTAGAAAATATTTTAAAAAAATTAACTCTATAGGTTATCTTGGAAGCGTTCCCCTTCTTCCTCTGATGAATTCATTTCCAACAATACAAGAACAGCAATCAAAAGTTATACCAAAAACTTTTGTTGTCATATCGAAAAAATATTTTAAAATCTTAAGAGAATTTAATAAAAATGTAAGCATAAAATTAGGACCAGCTTTAATTTTTAAAGAAATATTTAAAAAATTTAAAAAAAAGAAAAAAATCAAATACTTAGTTGTATTAAGTGAATTTAAAAAAATTAATGAACAAATTCTTAAATGGATTTCTTTTATAAATAAAAGATCCAAAAATATAAAATTTTTAATTAAAAAACCAAAAATTACTGACATGAGTGAAGCTATTAAACTTTATAAAGATAGTAATGTAATTTTCACTGATGAATATTTACCAGATTTATTTAAGAAATCTGAGTTTGTTATCACTTCTGGTCTTGGTGTCTCAACCTCGGTGATGGAGGCAATGGCTTATGAATGTAAAATCCTCACGCCGATAATTTATCCTTACGATGGAATGTATTTAAAAAGACTTAATATACCTAAGCAATTTTATAAAGTTTTTAATACTAAAAATGAATTTTTAAATTTTTTTTTAAGTTCCAAACGTGAAAATTTGCGAAACTTCAAATTTAAAAAATTTAGAAATCAATTTTTTCATCAAAAAAATGAAAAAGTTTTTTTTAATTTAAATTAAGACAAATGTTAAAAATCAGTATATCTAGGACATATCATTAGGTGCTATTTATCAACAAATTTTGAAAAATAATTTAATTTTTATTTGTTGATAAAAAGAATTTAAACTGTAATTAAAATTTACTTTAAGTTAATAATAATCTCTAAAATAATATGAAATTAACTAATGAGCAAAAAAAAGAGATAAAAGATCAACAATCTCAAAATTTTAAAACTAAAAGAGTAACTTCACCAGAGTTAGAAAAAGTTCTTTATGAAGCTCTTCCAGTTTTAGATCACGGTTTTATAAGAGTTATAGACTATATGGGAGATGACTCTTCAATCGTGCAATCAGCTAGAGTATCATATGGCAAAGGTACAAAAAAAGTTTCTACAGACTCTGGATTGATTAAATACCTAATGAGACACAGGCATAGTACACCTTTTGAAATGTGTGAGATTAAATATCATGTAAAGCTACCTATATTTATAGCTCGTCAATGGATAAGGCACAGAACAGCTAATGTTAATGAATATTCGGCTAGATATTCTATTTTAGATAAGGAATTTTATATTCCAGATAAAAAAAATCTCGCTGCACAATCCACGAGCAATAGACAAGGAAGAGGAAACTTAATTAATGGGTCTCAGGCTGACAATATTTTAAATCTTTTAAAAGAAGATGCTGAGAGAAATTATAACAACTATGAGAAGATGCTTAATGAAACTTTTGATGGTAAAATTATTGATGAAAGTAAGCAGGGATTAGCTAGAGAGCTAGCTAGAATGAATCTTACTTTAAATTCTTATACGCAATGGTATTGGAAAACAGATCTTTTAAACTTGTTAAATTTTTTGTCTTTAAGAGCAGACAGCCATGCTCAATACGAGATAAGAGCTTATGCAGAAATAATGTTAAACACTGTTAAAAAATGGGTTCCAACAACTTATGAAGCTTTCATAGATTATAGGGTGGGTGGTATGGAACTTTCATCTAAAGGAAAAAAAGTTATAAAAAAAATGATCCAAGGGGAAAAATGTGATTATGAAAGTTCTGGTTTGTCCAAAAGAGAATGGAATGAGTTAATGTCTTCCTTCGACTTTAGTGAAAAGATTGTTTAATTTTCTTTGCGATTTCCTCGAATAATTTTGAAACTTCATGGTTTGGTTTTTTGTAAGTTAAAGGTTCACCGTAATCAGCAGACTTTCTTAATTCCATATTAAGAGGTAATTTCCCTAAAAAAACTTTGTTATATTCTTTAGCTGTTTTTTCCACACCACCTTCTCCAAATATTTTATAAATTTTATTATCATCACCTTTAAAGTAACTCATGTTATCTATCAATCCCAAGATTTTCACGCTCATCTTTTTAAACATTTGTATACCTCTTTTAACATCTAATAATGCTAAATCTTGTGGAGTAGAAACTATGACTGCTCCATCAACTTTAATTTCCTGAGTAAAAGTTAATTGTGTATCTCCAGTACCTGGAGGCATATCAATTATAATAACATCTCTTTCTTTCCACAAAACTTTTTGAGTCATTGTTTTAATTGCGCTTATCACCATCGGGCCCCTCCACATCATAGGAGTTTTTTCATCAATAAGTAGCCCCATAGACATACATTGCAAACCAAATTTCTCAGACGGGATAATTAATTTACCATCCTCACTTTTTGGTTTTTCTTTTAAATTTAAAAGTTTAGGTAAAGAGGGCCCATAAACATCCGCATCTAAAAGTCCAATTTTTAACCCCAAGTTTTGAAGTGCAAACGCTAAATTTACAGCCACTGTAGACTTTCCGACTCCTCCTTTTGCACTAGAAACAAGAATTGTATGTTTAGTTCCAGAGATAGCGTATTTTGTAAATTGTTTAGGGGGCGGTTTTTGGCTCATAGTTTAAATTTAACTAATATTTTAGACATTTTAGCGCTCCTTCTTAACTTGTTTTTACCATAAAAGTCACTATATAAAGTGTCATGCCACTAACAAAAGATATCTTTAAAAACCAATCACCCTGGGGTTCAGGTGGTCCCAGCAGAGGTGATGGTAATGGGTCTGGTTCAAGAAGAGAGCCACCAAGTTTAGATGAATTAATTGGAAATTTACAAAATATAATAAACAAATTTTTACCGGGTGGAAGATCTGGAGGAGGCAAACCAATAATTTTAGGTTTAGTAATTTTATTAGTAATTTGGGCTTTAAGCGGACTATACAGAGTTCTTCCAGATGAACAGGGTGTAGTTTTAAGATTTGGTAAATTTGTAACTACAACTCAACCAGGTTTAAATTATCATATTCCGTTTCCAGTAGAGCGAGTTTTAAAACCAAAAGTTACAAAAGTTAATAGAATTGATGTCGGATTTAGAGGGGCGAGTGATAGCGGAAGGTCATCAGGGATTGGTGAGGTACCAGAAGAAAGCTTAATGCTTACTGGAGACGAAAATATAGTAGACATAAATTACTCAGTGTTTTGGGTAATTAAAGATGCTGGAAAATTTTTATTTAATATTCAGGAGCCTGTTGAAACTGTCAAAGCAGCATCAGAAACTGCAATGAGAGAAGTAATTGCAAAAAGTGAGATACAATCAATTCTTACAGAGGGAAGATCTAATATTGAGGTCGAAGTTCAAGAAATAACTCAAAATATTTTAGACGAGTATGGATCAGGAATTCAAATAACTCAGGTGCAGACACAAAAAGCAGATCCACCAAGTCAAGTTATTGATGCCTTTAGAGATGTTCAAGCTGCGAGAGCCGATAGAGAAAGATCAAAAAATGAAGCTGAAGCATATGCTAACGATGTTATTCCAAGAGCTCGAGGAGATGCAGAGCAAATTTTACAAAAAGCCGAAGCATATAAAAAAGAAGTTGTTGCTACAGCAGAAGGGGAAGCATCTAGATTTTTAGCAATTTATAATGAATATAAAAATGCAAAACGGGTAACTCAAGAGAGAATGTACTTAGAAACAATGGAAAAAGTCTTAGCAGATATTGATAAAGTTATTATAGATAAAAATTCTGGCCAAGGCGTTGTTCCTTATCTTCCGTTACCAGAACTTAAAAAACCAAGAGGTGGAAGTTAATGAAATTATCTAAATTATTTTTACCAATATTGGTTGTTCTAGGAATAACTGCATTCCAATCAATTTTTATTGTTCAAGAAATCAATCAAGCAATTGTACTACAGTTTGGTGATCCAAAAAAAATTATTAGAACTTCAGGCTTAAATTTTAAATTGCCTTTTATTCAAAACGTAGCTTATCTTGATAAAAGGGTTTTAAATCTTGATAATCCACCAGAAGAGGTAATTGCAGCAGATCAGAAAAGACTAATTGTTGATGCATTTGCTCGTTTCAAAATCGTTGATCCCTTAAAATTTTACATTTCAGTTGGCAACGAGAGAGTTGCTCGACAAAGATTAGCAACGATTATCAATTCAAGAATTAGAGGGGTTTTAGGTAAACAAGAATTAGCCACTCTATTATCAAAAGATAGAGCAAAACAAATGTCGATAATTCAAAATGACGTTAATACAGAAGCAAAAAATTTTGGAATTGAAATAGTTGATGTAAGAATTAAAAGAGCTGATCTACCTCAAGCAAACAGTGACGCTATTTACGCTAGAATGCAAACTGAAAGACAAAGAGAAGCAAAAGAATTTAGAGCTCAGGGTGCAGAAATAGCTACTAGAATTAAATCGACAGCAGATAAAGAAGTTACAGTAATTCTCGCGACAGCTAATAAACAATCTGAAATAATGAAAGGTGAAGGTGATGGTGAGAGAAATAGAATCTTCGCTAATGCTTTTGGAAAAGATCCTCAGTTTTTTAGTTTTTATAGAGCTATGCAATCTTATGAAAAAGCTTTAATCGGAGGCGATACTTCACTTATATTATCGCCTGATAGTGATTTCTTTAAATTTTTTGGCAAGGCAGGTTTAATTAAAAAAGCCAATTAAAGTTTTATGAGAGACCTCATAACGGCAATTGGGCTACTATTTTTTATTGAAGGGTTGCTAATTGCCATGTTTCCGTCAAGAATAAAAAATATATTAAAAATTATTGAGAAAATACCTGAAAGCAAATTAAGGAAAACAGGATTACTTTTTTTAGTTATTGGTTTTTTAATAATTTGGTATATTAGAAATTAAATGAATAATTTTAAAAAATTCTTTTTAATCATATTATTTACACTCACTTATAATGTTTCAAATGCAAGACCCGTCCCAGACTCGTTTGCTGATCTAGCCGAGAGACTTATGCCTTCAGTTGTAAATATTTCAACTACACAAACAGTAAGAACAACTAATAATAATTTTCCATTTCAATTTCCTCCTGGATCACCATTTGAAGATATGTTCAAAGAATTTCAAAGACCAACAGAGCGTAAAGCATCCTCTTTAGGCTCTGGTTTTATTATTGATAAAAACGGAACTGTAATTACAAACAACCATGTAATTGCAAATGCAGAAGATATTATTGTAAGAGTAGGTGACAAAGAGTATAAAGCGAAGGTTATTGGATCAGATCCATACGCAGATATAGCCGTCATAAAAATATCCTCTAAAGACTCTTTTAAACCTGTGAATTTTGGTGACTCTGATAAAGCTAGAGTGGGAGACTGGGTCGTTGCAATTGGAAATCCATTTGGTCTTGGTGGAACAGTCACATCAGGAATAATTTCTGCAAGAAACAGAGATATAAATTTAACACGTTACGATGATTTTATTCAAACAGATGCGTCTATCAACCAAGGTAATTCCGGAGGACCGTTATTTAATTTAAACGGGGATGTTGTTGGGATTAACACAGCAATCATAGCTCCTGGACAAGCTGGTTCTATTGGAATTGGATTTGCTATACCAGCGAATGCTGCAAAAAATGTAATTGATCAACTCATTAAATATGGTGAAACAAGAAGAGGTTGGTTAGGAGTTAGAATTCAAGAGGTAACAAAAGAAATAGCAGACGTAGAAAACCTAAAAAAAGTTAAAGGTGCTTTAGTTGCGAGTGTTGGAGAAAAAAGTCCTGCAGACAAGGCAGGAATTAAACCTGGAGATATTATTTTAGAATTTGATGGGAAAGAAATAGATACAATGAGAACACTACCAAAAGTTGTTGGAAATACAGAGGTTGGTAAGAGCGTCACACTTAAAATTTGGAGGAATAAAAAACTTATTTCTAAACGACTAGTTCTTGGACGATTAGAGTCAACTGCTGAATTTAAAGAAAAAAAATCTGTGCCTAAAAAAATCAATAAGTCAATTGATATAGAAAGTCTTAAAATTAATGTGCGAGATATTAATAAAACTGATAAATCAGAACGTAACCTTAAAGCAAATCAAACAGGATCTGTTATCAATGAAATTTACCAAAATAGTCCTTTAAATGGACTTTTAAATAAAAATGATATTATAATCGAAGTTCAAAAAAAATCTTTCCAAAATTCTTTAGAATTAGATAGAGTCATTAAAAATATTGTAAACAAAAAAGAAACAACCGTGCTTCTTACGATAATCAATAGCTCAAATCAAAGAAGATATTTAGGTGTTAAAATCAAATAAAGATTTCAAAAAGATAATTCTAATTGCCGGTCCCACAGCATCAGGAAAATCAAAAATTGCAATTGCTCTTGCAAAAAAAATCAATGGTGAAATAATTAATGCTGACAGCATGCAGGTTTATAAAGAAATTTCAGTTTTATCTGCTAGACCAGAAAATAAGGATCTCAAAATAATAAAACATCACCTATACGGTTTTTTATCTGTAAAAAAAAATTTTTCAGTTGGTCAATGGCTAAAATTTGTGAAAAAAAAAATTAGTGATATTATAAGTCAAGGCAAAGTGCCTATTCTTGTGGGAGGCACTGGGCTTTATTTCAATGCAATTACTAAAGGTTTAAGCAAAATTCCTGTTATTCCAGAAAAAAAACGTTGTAAAATTAGAAACTTATATAAGAAAGTTGGTCGAGAAAAGTTTTATGAAAAATTACTTTCCATTGATCCAAAATGTAAAAATAAAATTTTACCATACGATACTCAAAGAATTCTTAGAGCTTATGAAATTAAAAAATTTACAAATAAATCTTTATATGATTGGGTTAGAAATACTAAGTCTGAATTTAACAAATATACTTTAATAAAAATTTATTTAGATATGCCCAGAGAAAAACTGTTAAAGAGAATTTACTTTCGTACTACAAAATTACTTAATAAAAACTGTTTTTCCGAGGTAAAAAATTTTAACAAATTGAAGATAAAAAGCTCACTATCAGTAAATAAGATAATCGGGATTAAAGAGATAAAAGACTATTTAGCTGGAAACCTTACATTGTCAGAAACTGAAGATCTTATTAATATCAGAACTAGGCAGTATGCCAAAAGGCAAAGTACCTGGGCTCGAGGTCATATGAAGAATTGGAATAAGCTATATAACGATGATTTTCCAATCCTTTTTAAAAAAATTTTAAAACTTGCAAGCTAAAACTTGATTCAATTACATTCTCCTGTAGATTGTGAGAATGCCAAAATTATTATCAGGTGCACAAATTGTTTTTCAAGCTCTGATTGACCAAAAGGTAGAACATATCTTTGGATATCCAGGGGGAGCAGTTTTACCGATATATGATGAACTAAAAAATCATAAAACAATTAAACACATTCTAGCAAGACATGAGCAAGGAGCAGGGCATGCAGCAGAAGGTTATGCAAGATCAAGTGGTAAGCCGGGAGTAATGCTTGTAACATCAGGTCCAGGTGCAACAAATGCTGTTACTGCGTTAACAGATGCTTACATGGACTCGGTTCCTCTAGTTTGTATATCGGGTCAAGTTCCAACTCACTTAATAGGAACTGATGCTTTTCAAGAATGTGACACAACAGGGATTACAAGACCTTGTACAAAACATAATTGGCTAGTTAAAGATGTAAATAAATTAGCTGAGACTATGCACTTAGCTTTCGAGGTAGCAACAACAGGCAGACCTGGGCCAGTGTTAATTGATATACCTAAAGATATACAATTTAAAAAAGGAAAATATAAATTCGTAAAAAATAAACTTAAAAAAAAATTAAACGGTAAAGTTATTAATAAAGTCTCTAATAACGAATTAGATATCTTTATTGATATGATAAAAAAATCCAAAAGGCCGATTTTTTATACTGGCGGAGGAATAATCAATTCAGGTCCTGAAGCAAGCAAATTACTTCGTGAATTAGTTTCTTTAACTGGTTTCCCTATCACATCAACTTTACAGGGTTTAGGTGCTTATCCTGGAGATGATCCACAATTTCTTGGAATGTTAGGAATGCACGGAACTTTCGAAGCTAATAACGCTATGCACGATTGTGATCTGATGATTAACATTGGAGCCAGATTTGATGATAGGATAACAGGTAAGGTTGATGAATTTTCTCCTAACTCTAAAAAAATACATGTTGATATCGATCCATCATCGATTGGTAAAAATATTAAAGTAGATTTAGCAATAGTAAGCGATGTTTCAAATTTACTTAAAGCTTTACTTAAAAGGTTTAAAGAAAAAAACAAAAATTTTTTAGATTCTAATAAAGAGAAAACATCCCAATGGTGGTCGCAAATTTCTAAATGGCGAGAAAAAAAATCACTAAATTTTATAAATAGTGACAAGGTTATAAAACCTCAACATGCTGTTCAAAGACTATATGAGCTTACTAAAAATAAAGATACTTTCATTACAACTGAAGTAGGTCAACATCAGATGTGGGCTGCTCAACATTATAAATTTGATAAACCAAATAGATGGATGACGTCAGGTGGATTAGGAACAATGGGCTATGGATTACCGGCTGCTGTTGGCGTTCAAATAGCACACCCTGAAAAACTAGTAATTGATATAGCGGGTGAAGCATCTGTTTTAATGACCATGCAAGAAATGTCTACAGCAGTACAGTATAGGCTGCCAATTAAAATATTTATTTTGAATAATGAATACATGGGAATGGTTAGACAGTGGCAAGAGTTATTACATGAAAAAAATTATTCTGAAAGTTATACAGCAGCATTACCAGATTTTGTAAAGTTAGCTGAGTCATATGGTTGCGTTGGAATTAGAGCTAAGACACCATCAGAACTTGACGCAAAAATAAATGAAATGATTAATATTGATAAACCTGTGATATTTGATTGTGTTGTCGATAAAGCAGAAAATTGTTTTCCAATGATACCTTCTGGTAAACCACACAATCAAATGATTCTTGGACCAGAAGAGGAAGAAGAAATTTCAGATGAAGGAAAGGTTTTGGTTTAATGGCTAAGTCAAAATCTGCTTACAGCGAACCTGTCAAGGCAGGAAAAATTGATCACCATATTATAGTCGTATGGGTTGATAATGAAGCTGGTGTTTTGGCTAGGGTTGCAGGATTATTTTCTGGTAGAGGATATAATATTGAGTCCTTGGCAGTTGCCGAAGTAGATAAAAAAAAACATATATCCAGAATAACCATTGTAACAACAGGTTCACCAGAAGTAATTGAGCAAATTAAACTTCAATTAAAAAAACTTATTCCTGTTCACAAAGTGGCTGATTTTAAAAGAAATGACAAAGAAATTTTGTTCAGGGAATTAGCTCTATTTAAAGTTTTAGGGAATAGTAAAAAACAGGAAAAAGCTAAGAAAATTTGTAAAAAATTCAATCCAGTTTTTTTAGAAAGAACAAAAAAATCATTTGTTTTGCAAGTGACTGCTTTACGAAGAGATATTGATAAATTAGCTCTTGATTTAAAGCCTCTTGGTCTGATAAGTACATCAAGGACAGGAGCAGTAGCAATGACTCGTGGAGCAAAAACTTTTTCTTAAAAATGAAAACTTATTACGATAAAGATACAAATATTAATTTAATAAAAGATAAAAAGGTTGCAATCTTTGGGTATGGAAGTCAGGGCCATGCTCATGCACTTAATTTAAAGGACAGTGGAGTAAAGAATGTAGTTGTTGCTTTGCGAGATGGGTCTTCTAGCAAACAAAAAGCCGAGGGAGCAGGCTTAAAAGTTATGAGCCTCTCCGATGCAGCCGCTTGGGCAGATGTGGTTATGATGCTTACACCTGATGAGTTACAAGCACAAATCTATAAAAATCATATCGCTCAAAGAATGAGAAAAGGAACAAGCTTAGCTTTTGCTCATGGTCTCAATATTCATTTTGATTTAATTCAAGCAAGAGAAGATTTAGATGTATTTATGGTTGCTCCTAAAGGACCAGGCCATACAGTTAGAAGTGAATACCAAAAAGGAGGAGGCGTACCTTGTTTAATGGCAATTCACAAAGACAGTTCAGGTAAAGCAAAAGATTTAGCTTTATCATACGCCGCTGCTGTAGGAGGAGGTAAGGCAGGAATTATAGAAACTACTTTTAAAGATGAATGTGAGACAGATCTATTTGGAGAACAAACAGTTTTATGTGGAGGATTAGTTGAATTAATTAAAAACGGTTTCGAAACTTTAACAGAGGCAGGTTATCCACCAGAGATGGCTTATTTTGAAACATTGCACGAGGTAAAACTAATTGTCGATTTGATATACGAAGGTGGAATAGCAAATATGAATTATTCAATTTCAAATACGGCAGAGTATGGTGAATATGTTTCAGGCAAAAGAATTGTTGACAATAAAACAAAAGAAAAAATGAAAGCAGTTTTAAAAGATATACAATCAGGAAAATTTACTAAAGAATGGATGAAAGAGTGTGAGACGGGTCAGAAAAACTTTATTAAAATGAGAGAAGATCTTGCTAAACATCCTATCGAAAAAGTGGGTAAAAATTTACGATCTATGATGCCATGGATTGGTAAAAATAAATTAGTAGACAAAGATAAAAATTAACCCATTCTGGAGTGATTTTTTAAACTATATCACGATAATAATTGCAAAATCTCGTATTAATTGTATTATGTTTTTCATAGGACTTGATTTTAAAGTCATTAGAAAATTTTATGAGTGAGAAAAACAGAATAATTATTTTTGATACCACAATGCGTGATGGAGAACAATCTCCAGGCGCAACGATGAGTTTAGAAGAAAAAATTCAAATAGCTAGATGCTTTGATGAATTAGGAATTGATGTTATCGAAGCAGGTTTTCCGATCGCATCTCCCGGAGACTTTGAAGCTGTAACAGAAATTAGTAAAGTTTTAAAGAAATCAATTCCAGCAGGCTTGTCTCGAGCTACAAAAAAAGATATTGATGCATGTAAAGATTCTTTAAAATACGCAAAGAGATTTAGAATACATACTTTCATTTCTACGAGTCCACTTCACATGAAACATAAATTAAACAAGTCTCCCGAAGAGGTGTTAGGTCTAATTAAAGAAAGCGTAAGCTATGCTCGAAAATTTACAGATGATGTTGAGTGGTCATGTGAAGATGGGACAAGAACAGATTTAGACTACATGTGCAAAACAGTTGAGCTTGCAATAAAATGTGGTGCCAAAACAATTAATATTCCTGATACGGTAGGTTATTCAGTACCATCTGAATTTAAAAAAATTATAGAAACATTAATAAATAAAGTTCCAAATATTGATAAAGCAATTCTTTCAACTCACTGTCATAACGATTTAGGATTAGCAGTTGCAAATTCCCTTGCCGGAGTTATGGCGGGCGCAAGACAAATTGAGTGCACCATAAATGGTATTGGTGAAAGAGCAGGGAATGCAGCTTTAGAAGAAGTGGTAATGGCAATGAGAACTAGAAATGATCTTATGCCTTATTCAACAGGAATTAATACAAAACTTTTAAGCAAGGCATCTAAAATAGTTTCTAATGCAACTGGTTTCCCAGTTCAATTTAATAAAGCAATTGTTGGAAAAAATGCATTTGCTCATGAGTCAGGCATTCACCAAGATGGAATGCTTAAAAATAGAAACACATATGAGATAATGACACCAGAGAGTGTTGGTGTAAAAAAGACGTCTTTGGTGATGGGAAAACACTCTGGTAGACATGCTTTCAGGGATAAACTTTCTGACATGGGTTACGTAGATGTAACAGATGATATTATAGATGCAGCTTTTGGAAAATTTAAAATTTTAGCTGACAAAAAAAAACATGTTTATGATGAAGATATAGCAGCATTAGTAGATGACAGTTTAATTAAAGAAGACAATGTGATTAAACTTAAATCATTAAAAGTTTTTGCAGGGACAGGTGAACCACAAAAGGCAATGATGAAATTAGAAGTTTTTGGAGATATTAAAGAGGCTTCTGAAACTGGAGATGGACCAGTAGATGCAATTTTTAAATGCATAAAAAAATTATACCCTCACGATGTCAATTTACAATTATATAACGTTCATGCTGTTACCGAGGGAACTGACGCGCAAGCTACAGTAAGTATAAGAATTGAGGAAAATGGAAAAACAACAGTAGGTCAAGCTGCTAACACTGACACTTTAGTTGCCTCTGCTGATGCGTATTTAAATGCACTCAATAAACTAATAATAAAAAGAAGAAAAACTGCTCCAGAACCAATGGACTTGGACGGAGCTAACTATATAAGGGAAAAAGATGGCACTATTTAAATCAATATCAGGAATATCATCTATGTGGTCGCAAGATATGGCTATAGATTTGGGAACTGCTAACACATTAGTAGTATTAAAAAAACAAGGTGTAGTATTAAATGAACCTTCCGTTGTGGCGGTTATTTCAGACGGAGCAAAAAAATCTGTTTTAGCAGTAGGGGACGAGGCAAAAACAATGCTAGGAAGAACACCCGGCAACATTCAAGCGATTAGACCCCTAAAAGATGGAGTAATAGCTGATTTCGTTGTAACTGAAGAAATGATTAAACATTTCATAAAAAAAGTTCACAAAAAAACAGCTTTCGCCAATCCTCGAATTTTAATTTGTGTGCCAACAGGATCCACACCGGTAGAAAGAAAAGCAATTCAAGACTCAGCATTAGCTGCAGGTGCAAGAAAAGTGCAGCTAATAGAAGAGCCGATTGCAGCAGCTATTGGAGCTGGCTTACCTATTTCAGAAGCAACAGGTTCAATGGTAGTAGATATTGGTGGTGGTACAACTGAAATTGCGGTCATGTCACTTGGTGGTGTTGTTTATTCAAAATCATTGAGAGTTGCTGGTGATGCAATGGATCAACAAATAATCAATTTTATGAGAAAAAAATTCAATTTGTTGATTGGAGACTCAACTGCAGAAAAGATAAAAAAGGAAATTGGAACTGCTGTACCGACGGGGACAAACACTTTCTTGATGAAGGGACGAGATATTAGATCTGGAACTCCAAAAGAAATTTCCTTAACAGAAGAGGATGCTTGTGAAGCATTAATGCCAGTCTTAAATCAAATTTTAGGGGGCATCAAAGAAGCATTAGAAAATACACCTCCCGAACTTTCTGCAGACTTGGTTGACATGGGATTAGTTTTAACAGGTGGTGGTGCATTATTAAGAAATATTGACAAGTTAATATCAAAAGATACTGGTCTACCGGTAACAATTGCTGATGATCCACTTTCTTGTGTTGCAGTTGGAACTGGAAAAGCTTTAGAAAATGAAGAACTATTTTCTACAATGTTATCTGAATATTAATAAGATAATTAGATTTAGATGTCTACAAGTAGAGATGATTTTGGCATAGCAGTACGTTCGGCTCTTTTACAAAAAGGAGCAAGACAAAAGTTTTCTTTATTTTTTCTAATTATTATTGCTTCAATAATATTTTTTCTTGACTATTATAAAATTAAACCAGTAAACTTTGCTAGAGCGTTTATAAGCGATGCTCTTTACAGAGCATCTAATATTGCAACAGCTCCTTTTTTAATTTTCTCAGATTTAAAAACAAACACTATTAATTTATTTGTAACTTTCAAAGAAAATAAAGTATTAAAATTGGAAATCGAAGAATTGAAAAAAAAAGAATTTCAAGTTGAATTCTTAAAAAATCAAAATAAAAACTTAAGAAAGATTTTAGAGGGTGACTCAAAAATATTGGGAGAAAGCACTTTAGCCAAAGTATTAATCGATAAAAAAAGCCCTTATTTAAAATCAATCATTATTAATAGAGGATCAAAAGCTGGAATTTCAAAAGGGATGCCAGTGTTAGATGGAAATTATTTAGTTGGAAGAATTGTAGAGGTAAATTATTTGTCATCAAGAGTCTTACTACTAAATGATCTTAATAGCAGAATACCTATTACCTTTGGAGAAAATTCTACTCAAGCTATTTTGACAGGAAAAGGTGGCGATGATCCTAAACTTGAGTATTTACCAGAAGCTTATGTCCCTGAGATCGATATTTCAGTTTATACATCTGGAAAAGACGGAGTATTAATTCCTGGCTTGCCTGTTGGGAAAACAGTTCTAAAAGAGGAAAATGTTTTTGTTAAGCTGTTTTCTGATCCTAATCAACTTTCATTTGTAACTGTACAACTATCTGAAATTAATGAGGAAAACTTTTAATGGCTATTCTATATAAAAATTTTAGAAGAAATGTAATTAATGCAGGCCCATTGATTTTACTTTATTACATTTCTATCAGTGAAATTGATACACAATTCAGTAACTTGTTTGAAATATTATCTTTCAATCTACAAATAATAATTATTTATTATTGGACTCTCAAAAGTTCTTCTGTTTTGGGAAATGGACATATTTTTCTTGTAGGAATTATTAATGATGTTGTAATGGGGCTTCCGTTGGGTTTAAGTTCAATTACTTATCTTGTTGTGTCATTTGTTGCCTCTTACGTAAAAAATGTTACTGTAAATATTTCTTTGTTCACAGATTGGTTTACTTTTATAATTGCTATATTTTTATCTAATCTAGCTTTGATGACCTTAATATATAACTTCTCTTCATTAAAAATGGAGTATTCTGATATTTTTTATAATTCATTTTTTACTTTTTTATTTTACCCGGCAGTTTGGGGATTATTTAATTTTTATCAAAAAATAATGGTGATTAGTCAGGATGATTAGTAGTTTTGGATCAGGAAATACTGTTATTAAGTCAAAATTAATAACTAGAAGAATGTTCATTCTCTCAACTGCAAAAGCTATTGTTTTTTTTGGAATTTTTGGAAGGCTAGTTTCTTTACAAATTAATGAAGCTACAAAATACAAAACACTTTCTGATAAAAATAGGTTTCGAGAATGGAAGATCGCACCTCAAAGGGGCTTAATTAAAGATTACTTTAATCAAGAGATCGCATCTAATGAAAAAGTTTATCAACTTCATATTACACCAGAAAACTCTCCAGATTTGGAAAAATTATTTTTTAGATTAAAAACTATTTTAAATTTGAGTGACAAACGAATAGCATTCTTAAAAAGAAAAATGAGTAAACAAAAGCCATGGGAGCCAATTATAGTTTCAGATAACCTTACATGGTCAGAATTTTCTAGAATAAATTTATTTTTGCACGAATTACAAGGTGTTGAGCCTATCGTTTCTGTTGCAAGAGTTTACCCCGATAATTCTGCGGCTCATATAGTAGGTTACGTTTCAGAGGTTAGTGCTAAAGATTTAGAGAGAAAAGAGTATCTTAGAGATATGGCAGTGACAGGAATTTCAGTTGGTAAGACAGGTTTGGAACATAAGCTCGATAAAGACATCATTGGTAAAGTTGGCTTTCAAAGATATGAGGTAAATGCCTACGGAAAAAGAATAAAACAGATAAAATTAGATACCGGTCAAGCTGGTCAAGACTATAGATTGACCATAGATAAAGAAATTCAAAAATTTGCTACTGAATTATTAGCAGATAAAGCAGCATCGATATGTGTAATGGATATTTTTAATGGAGACATAGTTACCATGGCGTCTTCACCGAACTATGATCCTAATGCTTTTGTTCACGGTATAGATAAAGACTATTGGAAACAGCTTATTGGCAATGATCTTAAACCTTTAAACAACAAGGCTATTTCTGGATTATATCCACCAGGATCTACAATTAAAACAATCGTTGCACTAAGTGCTTTAGAAAATGATGTTTGGAATCCAAAAAAATATTTGTCATGCACGGGGTTAACAGAACTTTATGGTGAAAAATTTCACTGTTGGAAGAAAAAAGGCCATGGAAGTATTAACATGAGGACTGCAATTCAAAGATCCTGCGATGTATATTTCTATGAGGTCGCAAGATTATTAGGTGTTGATAGACTATCAGAAACTGCAAAAAAATTTGGGTTAGGAAAAAAAGTTCTTGACGGATTTATCGAGGAAAGATCAGGTGTGGTACCAAGTACCAGTTGGAAGAAAAAGTATATTGGAAAAAATTGGTACTTAGGAGAAACATTACACTCAGGTATTGGGCAAGGATACTTTCAATCAACCCCTTTACAAATTTGTTTGATGACAGCTCAAATAGCCAATGGAGGATTTGAAATAAAGCCAAGAATAATAGCTGACGAAAAAAGAAATAATATAAAAGATTTTATTACCTATCGAAATGAAAATCCAAATGATCCTCTTCCTTTAGATATGTTAATTGAAAATTTCAAAATCAAGCCACTTTTTAGAAATCAAGAAAATATAAATTTCGTAAAAGATGCAATGTATGCTGCTACTAACGAAGTAGGCGGAACTTCGTACGGATCAAGAATTGGCGATAAAAAATTCATGTTTGCCGGTAAAACTGGATCTTCACAAGTAAAAAGATTCACTGAAGAACAAAGGGAGCTAGAAGTAAAACAAAAAGATCTTGTTTATAAAGACAGAGACCACGCTTTATTTGTTGCTTATGCACCAGTTAGTAAACCCCAATATGCAATAAGTGTAGTTGTAGAACATGGTGGATCGGGAAGTAGTGCAGCAGCCCCAATTGCAAAAAAAGTTATTAAGAAAGTTTTAGAGAGACATGAGATTAGAGAAAAATTTGTAGATCAAATAGGAGAACAGGCATAATGTTTCAACCAAGATCAATTCAGTCATCACTGAGCATACGAGAAAAAATTCTTTCTTTAGATTTTATTTTAGTTTTTTCAATTCTTATACTGGGTTTAATGAGTATGTTTGCAATGTATTCAACAGATGGAGGAGAATTTAAATACCACACGAAAAGTCACATAATTAGATTTGGTGTTTTTTTTACAATGTTTTTACTCTTATCTTTTTTTCAAATAAGGTTTTGGTACAAGACAAGTACGTTGTTTTATTTCATAGTATTTTTACTTTTATTAGGCGTTAAATATTTTGGTTTAACTTCATCTGGATCGCAAAGATGGCTAAATTTATATTTTATGAATTTACAACCCTCTGAATTAATGAAAGTGGCTTTAATTTTGTTTTTGTCAAAATATTACCATCGTATTTCAACTACTGACGTTAATCGAGTAAAACATTTATTTTTACCGATCGTTGTTCTTGTTGCA
>CACHZG010000006.1 GCA_902584365.1 uncultured Pelagibacteraceae bacterium
AATTAAAACCAAGTTCATCTAAATATTTGTTTAAACCTGCTTTTTCTAAGTAATCAGTTACAACTTGCGAACCAGGAGCTAAAGAGGTTTTTACCCATGGTTTAACTTTTAAACCTTTTTCATAAGCTTTCTTCGCTAAAAGACCTGCACCAATCATTACGCTTGGGTTAGAAGTATTTGTGCAAGAGGTTATCGCAGCAATTACAATATCACCGTCTTTGATATTAAAATCAGTACCTTCAACTTTAGCTTCGATGGCCTTATCTCTTTTTGCATTTTCTTTATAAACTTTTGCAAAAGCAGTTGAAGCCTCCGTAAGTAAAACTTTATCCTGCGGTCGTTTAGGTCCAGAAATGCTTGTTACTACACTACTAACATCTAGCGAAAGAGTATCCGTAAACACAACATCATCGCTTGCCCAAAGCCCTTGTTCTTTAGAGTATTTCTCGACTAAAGCTATTGTTTCTTGATCTCTTCCAGACAATTTTAAATATTTAAGAGTTTCATTATCAACTGGGAAGAAACCACATGTAGCTCCATATTCGGGAGCCATGTTTGCAATTGTTGCTCTGTCAGCTAAAGTTAAATTTTTTAAACCTTCACCATAAAATTCTACAAATTTTCCTACCACACCTTTTTTTCTTAACATTTCAACAATAATTAAAACTAGGTCTGTTGCGGTAGTTCCCTCTTTTAATTTTCCTTTAAGTTCGACTCCAATAACTTCTGGAATTAACATTGAAATAGGCTGACCTAACATTGCTGCCTCCGCCTCTATTCCGCCAACACCCCAACCTAAAACGGATAAACCATTTACCATAGTAGTATGGCTGTCAGTTCCAACTAAAGTATCTGGGTAAGCATATAAATCATTTCCACTTTTTGATGACCAAACAACTTTGGATAAATATTCTAAATTAACTTGGTGACAAATTCCTGTACCTGGAGGCACAACTCTAAAATTGTCAAATGCTTTCTGTCCCCACTTTAAAAATGAATAACGCTCACCATTTCTAGAAAATTCTCTTTCAACATTTTTGTTAAAAGATTTTCCCGATGCATATTCGTCGACCATTACAGAGTGATCTATAACTAAATCAACAGTCGATAATGGATTAATTTTGTCTGGATTCTTATTTTTATGTTTTACCGCATCTCTCATTGCTGCAAGGTCTGCAATTGCAGGAATTCCTGTATAATCTTGTAACAAAGTACGTGCAGGTCTGTAGGCTATTTCTGTATTTGATTTTTTGCTGTTAAGCCAATCCTTTAAAGCTAAAATTTGTTTTTTATTAACAGTTATTTCATCCTCGTACCTAAGAAGATTTTCTAATAAAACTTTCAGTGACTTTGGTAATTTAGATATACCCTCTAAACCATTTTTTTCTGCAGTTTTTAAATTGAAATATTTATAATCATTGCCAGATGAATTTAGAGTATCTAAAGATTTAAAAGAATTTTTACTATTAAATTTCATGAGCTATACATAGAACAAAATTACACAAACGATAAGTAAAAAAGACATTGTATAATTAAAATTCTTTATAAATTTATCACTTGTGGCGAATTTTCTCATGTATTTTCCCATTAAACACCAAGCTGTTTGACTTCCAACAGCCATGAAAAACCAAACTGATGTTAAAATTATAGAGTCTCTTAAATAATTGTTTTGTGTATCAATAAACAATGAAATCGAAGTTAAACCTACGATAATACTTTTAGGGTTAACGAATTGAAACCAAAAAGTATTTAGAAAAGTAACTGGTTTTGGATCTATTTTTTTATCTTTTTGTTGACCTGCAAACGATAATTTATAAGCCATGTATATCAAATAAATTGATCCTAAAATTTTAATTGTGGTTTGAATAAATTCATACTTTTGAAAAACAGCTGCAGATGTTAATTGTAAAAGGATAATTAAAAGTGTCCATCCAACAATAACGCCGAGCATAGTTGGAATTGCTTTTCTAAAACCAAAATTAAAAGCTGTATATGATGTCATGATATTATTTGGTCCTGGTGAAAAAGCTGTTGCGATACCAAATAGAATTAATGGTAAAAGTTGCATTAAAGTTTAATGTGGTGCTCTAAATTTACTATGGCAGGCAGAACAATTACTCCACATTAATTTTTTTTGAATTGCTCTAAGATCTTCAGCGGTGTCAATAGCTTCGGCTAGTTTTATCATATCATCGGACGCCTTTTTCATAAGATCATTAAATTCTTTTTTATTTTCCCAAATACTTGGCAGTGCTTCAGTTTTAAAACCCTCTTTAGTATTTTCAGGGAAATAATCTAAAAGTTTAATATAATTTTTTGAAATTTTCTCCATAAGTGGTTTCGCTTCATCGATTTTTCCAGATTTAAGCAAAATAGATATTCTCTTCGCATTTTGATAATTCTCACTAAACATAGCTTTTCTGCCTTTAATTATCTCCTCAACGCTTTGATTAGCGTAAGAGTTAAAGAGCAAACTTAAAAAAAAAACGAATGTAAAAATTGATGTTTTAATTATTTTCATAATAAAAAAATAAAAATCATATTTTCATAAATACAGAGGATTTCCCATCAATAAGTTGGTAAATGATGTAAGGTTCCTCTTTATCACCAGGCATTCCCGGAGTGCCTATGGGCATTCCTGGTAAAGCTATACCATCTATCTTTGGTTGTTCTTTAAGTAGTTTATTAATTGCTTCAAGTGGAACATGGCCTTCAATAAAATATTTACCTAAAATAGTCGTGTGGCAAGACTGCATTTCCAACGGTATATCATATTTTTTTTTGATGTTGTGAAGACTTCTTAAATTTGTTTCTTTGATTTCATATTCTTCCTCTTTCAAAAATAAAACATATCCATAACAGCAACCACATGAAGGAGTTTTAAAAACTTCAACAATTTGTTTGTTCGTTTTTGTAAGAGCAGAGGCTTCGTGCTTTACTGTGACAATGTTGAAACCAAAAAATAGAGATATCATTAATATTGTTAAAATGATTTTATTCATATTATTTATAAAAAAATTCATGATGTGTTATAATCAACTATGCGTATTTTTAACAGTAATTTAGAATATGGTCTACTGGCAAAATTGTTCCACTGGGTCACATTTCTTATTTTAATAGCTCAAGTTCCATTTGGATTCTATTTAGTAGGCTTAGAGTTTTCTGACGAAAGAATAGAGTTGGAAAATATCCATATTTTAATAGGTATAACAATTTTTTACATTACACTTTTCAGATTAATTTGGAAATTTATGAATCCAAGCCCAACATCTACGATTAACGCTTTCAAAGGTCAGGTATTAATAGCAAAATTAAACCACTTTTTACTTTATTTAAGTATATTAATGATAACAACTTCTGGAATATTAAAAAAACTTTTTATGGGCGAATCTCTTAATTTCTTGTTTTTTAATTACGGTTTTAAAAAGGATAATTTTATTCTTGCTGACGCTTTTTACCAAGTTCATATCTATGCAAATTATATTCTTATCGCTTTAGTAACTTTGCATATTTTAGCTGTTATCGCTCATCATGTATTGTTTAAAGATAAAATTTTAAAAAAAATTACTTAATGACAAGCCTCATTAAATTTTTTTAATCTCCAGTAATTATATGGCCAAGGTGTAACAAATCCTACAGCTAACATTATTGGGATAACCCACCAAGTTAAAATAGCTCCACCAGTTAAAAAATAATCAGTAGCATTCATAGCAATTTCCATGCTCACCATTGAAATTAAGCTCATTCCAACAGCTGTTTTAAAAGCTAACTTTAAAGAAAAATTTTGTCTTAATAAGATTATGGTTTCTAAAATTATACTCGTAATAATCCCATTGATTATCGCTAAAACCATGATTGCTAAAACAGGAAAAGGTATATTTGTTAATTGAAAAAATAAAATAGTTCCAAAATCACCAATAGAGCAACCAAGTAAACACCAAAATGTATTTTTAGCGCTTCTCGACCAAGTGTGTTTACAACTCCAATTAAATGTCTCTGAACTCATCAAGCAATATCTAAACCATTATCAGTTTTTTGAGATGGGTGCACTAGGACAACTTTTCCGTCTTTTTCAATAGCTCCAAGAACTAAAACTTCAGAAACAACGCCAGCTATATTTTTTGTCGGAAAATTACAAACTCCAATCACTTGTTTACCAACTAAATTTTCAGGAGTGTAATAGTGAGTAATTTGAGCTGAAGATTGTTTAATACCTATCTCTTTTCCAAAATCTACCTTAACCACCAATGAGGGTTTTCTTGCTTTTTCATTTATTTTTACTTCTAGGACAGTACCAACTTTAATTTTTACCTTTTTAAAATCATCATAAGTTATTTCCATAATTTCCTTTCTATAAATAAAAAAGGGGGCCTAAGCCCCCTTTTAAATTAGTTAAGCAAATGGTTTACAGTTCTTTGTATTTACCTTTGCTCCACTCATAAAATACATAACCTGGTAAGCTCACGTCACCTTTTCTGTCAAAGCTTAGTGAACCGATTACAGTATCAAACTTACCTTTTCTCATAACTTTAAGAACTTTAGCAGGATCATTTGTTCCAGCTTGATTAGCAGCTTGTTCGAATACTTGTAACGCAGCGTATGAATAAAGAACATAACCTTCTGGCTCAATACCAGCAGCTTTAAATTCTTTTACAACACTTGCAGCAGCAGGGTTATTTCTTGGATCCGGAGAGAAAGTCATTAACGTACCTTCACCTGCATTTCCTGTGATATCCCAATACTCAGCTGTAACTAATGCGTCACCACTGATTAATTTAGTTTTCATACCTTGATCTCTCATTTGTCTTACGATCAAACCACCTTCTGTATGGTAACCACCAAGATATACTGCATCAATGTTATTTGATTTTAGTTTTGAAACTAAAGCAGAATAGTCTTTTTCACCTGCTGTATAAGCTTCGTACATAGCGTCTTTAAGGCCAGCTTTCTTCATATTTTTTCTAGTCGCATCTGCTAAACCTTTTCCGTAAGCAGTTTTATCATGAAGGATAGCTACTTTTTTACCTTTGTAGTTTTCAGCTAAGAATTTACCAGCAACTTCACCTTGCTGATCATCTCGGCCACAAACTCTAAAAGTATATTTACCACCTTTATCCGTTAACGCTGGATTTGTTGAAGCTGGTGAAACTTGAATAATTCCCTCTTCGTTATAAACCGCTGAAGCTGGAATTGAAGAACCAGAGCAGAAATGACCTGCAACATAAGCTACACCTTGACCAGCAAATTTGTTGGCTACAGCAACAGCTTGTTTAGGATCGCAAGCATCGTCTCCGATTTCTAATTTAACTTTCTCACCATTAATTCCACCTTTTTTATTAACGTGCTTCAACCACATTTCAGCACCAGCTTTTAACTGAGCACCAAATGAAGCGTACTGACCAGACATAGGTCCGGCAGAAGCAACAACAACATCAGCTTTTACTGAAGCTGTCGCAAGCATTAATATTCCGGCAATTAATGAAAGAAGTTTATTGAACGTTCTAAACATATATTTCCTTTGTTGTTAATTAATTAATTATTGATATTGAACACTTTATATAAGATCTTGTAAATACGAAAAAAACTTAATTTTTTGTCCCACCTTCAAGGTAGGCTGCTTGAATATCTTTGTTTTTTAGTAACTCTTGACCAGAACCCATTATGGTAACTTTGCCGTTTACTAAAACATAAGCTCGGTCTGCTAACTCAAGAGCTTTTTTGGCGTTTTGTTCAACTAAAAAAATAGTAACATTTTTTTCTTTATTAATATTCTTAATTGAAGCAAATATTTGATTTACTAATTTTGGAGCTATACCTAAAGAAGGCTCATCTAAAAGAAGTACTTTAGGTTTGCTCATTAATGCTCTTCCGATTGCAAGCATTTGTTGTTCCCCACCAGATAATGTTCCACCTCTTTGAGTTTTTCGATCGCTTAAAACGGGAAATAAATCGTACACATCTTTTATGTCTGTTTCGAAGTGCTTTCCTTTTTCATTAGTAAAAGATCCCAATCTCAGATTTTCCTCAACAGTTAACCTTGAAAATATTCTTCTTCCTTCAGGCACCTGACAAATGCCTAGGTCAACAATTTTGTGAGGTTCTCTATTTTCAATTCTTTCACCATTAAAAGTTATATTTCCACTTCTAGCTTTATTTACTCCGCTTATAGTCATTAACAAAGTAGACTTACCAGCGCCGTTAGAACCAATTAAAGATACAATTTCTCCATCGTTAACATCTATATCAACACCTCTAAGTGCTTGAATTTTACCATAAAATGTTTCTACATTAGTAATTTTGAGCATTATTCATCAACTCCCAGGTAAGCTTCGATAACCTCTTTGCTATTTTTCGTTTGATCAGCTGTTCCTTCGAATATTTTTTTCCCATAATTTAATACAACAACATGATCTGATATACCCATCACAACACTCATATCATGCTCGATTAATAAAATTCCCGTTTTTTTTTCATTTTTGATAAATTTTAAAAGTTCATTTAATTCAGCAGACTCTTTTGGATTCAATCCAGCGGCTGGTTCATCTAAACATAATAATTTTGGTTCAATACACATTGCCCTGACTATTTCTAATTTTCTTTGATCTCCATAAGGTAAATCTCCTGCATTATCGTCAGCTCTATGCGTTAATCCAATTATATCTAACCAGTACTTGGATTTATCAACCGCTTGTTTTTCTTTTTCTCTGTAAGATTTTAAATTTAGTAAGCCGTAAAGTGAGTACCCTGAGGCAACCATTAGTTCATTATGTTGAGCAACCAGTAGATTTTCTAATACTGACATAGCTGGAAAGAGTCTTATATTCTGGAATGTTCTAGCTACTTTTGCAACATGAGCAATTTTAAAATCTGTATATTTTCTTAACGAAACTTTATTTTCATCTTTATGTAAGTACATTTGACCAGTAGTGGGTTTATAGAAACCAGTTAAGCAATTAAAAACTGTTGTCTTGCCGGCTCCGTTTGGACCAATAATCGAAGTTATTTGATTATTTTGTGCATTGAAACTTAAGTTATCTATTGCAACTAAACCGCCAAATTTCATCGTCAAGTTTTCAACAGACAATAAACTACTCATTTCTTATCTCCATGCATTAAAATTGTAGGTTTCCTATTAGCTAAAATTCCCTTTGGTTTAAAAACCATAATTAAAACCATAGCCCCACCGAAAGCGATCATTCTAAATTGTTCTAAATCTCTAAAAATCTCAGTTATCCCTATTAAAAAAATTGAGGCGAGAACAACTCCTGTTTGTGAACCCATTCCACCTAAAACTACAATTGCAACTATGATTGCTGACTCGATAAAAGTAAAACTCTCTGGGCTGATAAAAGCTTGTCTAGTTGCAAAGAAAGATCCAGCAAATCCCCCAAACATTGCTCCAATTGCAAAGGCAGTTAATTTAGTATTGGTTGGATTAACACCTAGAGATTTACAAGCAATTTCATCTTCTCTTAATGCCTCCCATGCCCTTCCAACTGGAAGTTTTCTTATCTTCAGTGTGAAATAGTTAGTAATCAAAGCTAAAACTAAAATTAAGTAATAAAGAAATATTATTCTATGCATTGTAGAGTATTCTAATCCAAAGAAAGTATGGAAACTCGCCTCCCCTTCATCTGGTGATCTTTTGAATGGTAATCCAAAAAATGATGGTCTTGGAATCCCTGTTATTCCATCGGGACCATTAGTTACTTCGTACCAATTGATTAAAATAATTCTTATTATTTCACCAAATCCTAACGTAACTATTGCAAGATAATCTCCTCTTAATCTTAAAACTGGAAATCCTAATAAAATTCCGAAGAAAGCAGCAAACACCCCAGCTAAAGGTAGACAAATCCAAAAAGACCATCCAAAAGTAGTTGCGATAAGTGCGTAAGAGTAAGCTCCTACAGCATAGAAAGCTACATAACCTAAATCAAGAAGACCCGCTAAACCTACTACAATATTTAAACCCCATCCAAGCATGATATAAGTTAAAATCATTATGGCTACATCCATGAAGTATCTATCCGTAAATGGAAGGAATGGGAAAACAACGGCAAACAAAATTCCAGTGATTGCAAAGTGTTTAGCTTTATCTTCAGTAATATGTGCAAATTTTGAGGAAAAAGAGGATAAAAACTTAAATTCTGTTCTTTTTGCAGAATTAATATTTATTAAAAACCTCCCTAAAATACATAAACCCACAAGTAAAAAAACAATTCCCCATTGAGGCGTTATAAACAAGCCCTCGCCTTTTGATACAGTTCGAAGCCCAACTATAGGACCAAATAATGCTAAAGCTATCAAACCAGTAAATAAACTATCTTTAAAAGATTTAATAATATCTTGTTTTTCCATCAGACTTTCTCAATATCTGGTTTGCCAAGAAAACCTGTGGGGAAAAAAATTAAAACAACAATTAAAACACTGAATGCTGCAACATCTTTGTATTCGATCGAAACATATCCCGACCACATAGTTTCAATAAGCCCAATTAATAAACCTCCTAACATTGCTCCAGGCAATGATCCGATCCCACCTAGAACAGCTGCAGTAAAGGCTTTTATTCCAGCTAGAAAACCAATGTAAAAATCAATTACACCATAATAAAGAACAAACATCATACCTGCCACAGATGCTAACGAGGAACCGATTATAAATGTAATTGAAATTGTTCTATCTACATTAATTCCAAGCAAAGCTGTCATAGTTCTATCTTGTTCACATGCTCTTTGAGCTCTACCTAAATCTGTTTTTGTAATTAAGTACGTAAAAATCCCCATTAATATAATTGTCAAGATGACAATAAAAATTTGAAGGTAGCTCACTGTTACTATAAATTCTGAATTTTTAAAAAACTCTAGTCCACCAGAGAACAAAGGCTGCATAGGCTTTACTCTAGCACCTTGAGCAACTTGAACATAGTTTTGCAATACAATTGACATTCCTAAAGCTGAAATAAGTGGTGCTAATCTGAAGGAACCTCGTAGTGGTTTATACGCCAGTTTCTCTACAGTCCAACCATAACAAGCTGTAAATAACATCGCTATTAATAGAACTAATAGTAAAATAATAGGAAGCGCTACCCCTATTAAACCAAATATTATAAATGATATAAGGGCGACGAATGCTCCGATCATGAAAATATCGCCATGCGCAAAATTAATCATTCCGATTATTCCATAAACCATTGTGTAGCCGATAGCTATTAAACCATAAATCGAGCCAAGTGTTATGCCGTTTACCAGCTGCTGAATAAAATATTCCATTAATGTTTTATCCTTCTGTGAACATTATCTAGTGATTTTAGGAACTTGTCATAAAATTTTCCTTTTTTCAATTCTTTAAGAACTTGCATATTCAACCCACCTGGTGTTTGAGAGTCGGCAACAAGTTTATTAAAACCTATTTCTTTTTTTAAAACTGCATCTTTGCTTAAAGACAAAAATAATTCTGAGCTATATTTGGTAGCAGTTTTTGGTTTAATCTTTTTTTTAATTAACCATTTAGTCGTTGAATTTAAGAGCTCGTAATACGCTGCCATAATTGATGAAGTGGACCAAAAACTGAAGCTAATTTTTTCGTTATTAATTTCAATTACAGGACCAATTTTACTAAAAATTCTTTTTGCAATCTTATTTTTTGGGCTCAGAATAATTGGGCCTAATCTATTTTCTACAAATGGAAGAGGGATGGCTTTACAGACTTTTTTTACACCTGTGCTTTTTTTTAAATCATTTAATTTAATCGTTGAAATCAAACTGATAATAGTTTTTTTCTTATCAAATTTGAGATCTTTTAAAATTTTTTTTCCAACAGAAGGTGTAACAGATAATAAAACAACTGAGGATAGATTGATTATATCTTGATTATTTTTGAGAGTTTTTACTTTTTTGAATTTTACACTAAGTTTTTTTGCTATATTTCTATTCCTTGAAGATATATATATTTTGTTGATCTTTAATGATGATTTAAAGATCCCAAATATGATCGAAGAAGCAATCTTTCCAGTTCCTATAAAACCTAAATTCATGATAAATGCAAAATAACCAAGTTATACCCTTTAATAAAGAAAATTTTAAACAAATCTTTTCAATCAAATTTCTTCTTGTTTTAGTTGTTTCGTTTCCAAGTGCATTAATAGCCGATTTTTTTAATTTACCCTTAGCTTGGTTTTTGGGTCCAATGTTAGCAACATCCTTAGCGGCATTATTGGGTCTCAAAGTTAAAATTCCTCGGTTAGTTTTATCTTTAATATTAATTTTATTAGGTTTGTATATTGGGAACTATATAGATGCTAATCTTTTCTCACAAATACATGAGTGGGCTCTTACATCTACGATTATGTTATTTTATATTTTAATTAGTATTTTCATTGTTTCAAAATACTTACAAAAATATTCAAATTATGAAAAAAAGACTTCTATATTTTCAGCAGCCCCTGGCGCTCTTGGTCCCTTGATGATTCTTGCTGAAGATCAAAAAACTGATCTTAGTCATGTTGCTACCTCACATTTAATAAGATTAATAGTTATTGTTACTTTATTTCCTTTCTTTGTTGATAGCTATTATAATTTGGAACCCACTGATAAAATCATTCATCAAGTTTCAGAACAAAATGAGTTCGATCTTGTATTAATGATAACTTTATCCGTAATTTTAATTCTTGTATTCAATAAAATAAAATTTCCTGCTGCTTTATTATCTGGAACTTTAGTAGCTAGTGGTTTTCTGCAAATTATGGATATAGCATCCTATCAAATTTCTTCAGATGTTGTGGACTATTGTTTACTTATACTGGGAGCATCAGTTGGGTGCAGATTTGCTGATAAAACTTTCGAAGAGATAGGAAAAAATGCATTCCATAGTTTAATTGCAACATTTCTTTTGGTTTTTTTAGGTTTAGTCGCAGCCTATGTTGCAAGTTTAGTGATAGAGAAAAATATATTTTCTCTAATATTATCTTATTGTCCAGGAGGCATTTATGAAGTTGCAGTAATTGCAATATTTTTTGACTTAGATCCTGAATTTGTTTCTTTTCATCATATAATTAGGCTATTAATGATTTTATTTGTGGTTCCTTTAATATTAAAGATAATAAACAAAACTAAATCCTTTTAAAAAAACTTTTATAAACTTGCCATCCGACAATAAAAATTATCGTAAGCATTATTATTGCGGTTAATGGCCTATCCCATAAAAAATTAAATGATCCATCACTTATAAGAAGAGATCTTCTAAGGTTTTCCTCCATCAATCCACCAAGAACAAAGGCTAAAATCAAAGGCGGCATTGGAAAATCATACAATCGTAGAATTGTAGCTACTACAGCTATTCCGATCATCATATAAATATCAAAATTATTAAAAGACATTAAATATATACCCGTAACAGAAAAAAATAATATCAGTGGTATTAAAAACGTTCTTGGGGTTGCTAATACTCTGGCTATATAAGGTATTAAGGGTAAGTTGAGGATCAATAATATCACCATACCAATGTACATCGACATAATTACAGACCAAAAAATTTCAGGATTTGTTTGATATAATCTTGGGCCAGGTTGAATACCAAAACCTAATAATGCACCTAACATTACAGCCGTTGTACCACTTCCAGGTATACCTAAAGTTAGAAGTGGGACGAAAGAACCGGAGCAAGCAGCATTATTTGCTGTTTCTGGGGCTGCTAACCCGTTAACACTTCCTTTTCCAAATTTTTGTTTTTCTTCGTCACTTACAAAATTTCTTTCCATCCCATATGCTAAAAATGAAGCTATTGTTGAACCAGCTCCAGGAAGCACGCCAATTACAAAACCGAGAACAGATGAACGTGGAATTGTATTTATCATTTTTTTTGTTTCTATTTTATCAAGTTTTATTGAGCCTAATTGTGATAAAGATATTTGTTGCGTTGCCCTAGATGGGTCATTTCCTTTAAATATAATCGTTAAAGCTTCGCTCATTGCAAAAGTAGCCATTACAACTAACACGAAGCTTATACCATCTGATAAATTCATATTTTGAAAAGTAAATCTTGGAATGTCGGATAAAGTATCTTGACCGACACTTGCAAGCATTAATCCTAAAACGACCATCATCATAGCTTTTAAAAAATGTCCCTTCGCTGAAAATGCTGAGACAGCAGTCAGGCCTAATATCATCAAACCAAAATAATCTGGGGACCTAAATGCTAAACTTACTTTTGAGAGACTTGGTGCTGCAATAAGTAAAAAAATTGCAGCTATGGTTCCACCTGCGAATGAACTGTAGGCTGCTATGGCTAGTGCTTTGCCTGCTTTACCTTGTTGAGCCATTGGATAACCATCAAAAGATGTTGCAACAGTGCCTGGAATTCCTGGAGCGTTTATCAGTATAGAAGATGTGGATCCACCGAACACAGCTCCGTAATAAACACCAGCCATCAAGATTAATCCTGTTGATGGTTCAAAACCATAAGTTATAGGTATCATCAACGCGATTGCAGTCATAGGACCCAAACCCGGCAACATACCAATGATTGTACCTGCAAAACATCCTATCATTACCATCATCAAATTTTTAAATGAAAGAGCTGTCTCTAATCCAATTAGTATTCCCTCTATCATCCCATTATTCCTATAAATTTTAAAAATGGATCACGAAGATAAATATTTAAAAGGCCGTGAAGTAAGTACATAAAAACTGCCACAAATGGAAATGACAATGTAAATATCCATAACCATTTTCTTTCTCCTAACACAATATATGAAAGAACTAAAAAGATTGAAGTAGAGAGAAAGTATCCTGCTCTTAAAATAAAAATTCCATACAAGATCATTAGGATAACTAATAAAATTGTTTTTTTATAATCTAAAACTCTTAGATTTACATTGGTAGGTTTTGTTTCTGGTAAAATAATATAAAGCGCAGAGAAAGTAAGTCCTGCATAACCTAAATAAATTGGAAAAGTTTTAGCATTAAATGGTGCATTTTCATCAAAGGTAAAAACTTGAATTTGATGTGCGTAGTAAAGATAAAATCCTGAAAAAACGAAAAAGAGCAGTGAAATTAATTTTGATGGTGTAATTTTCACTGCTCTTTCCTAATTATTTATTAGATCACTCCTAGTTGCTTAAGAAGCGCAGTCATTTCTTTTGTTTGGTTCTGAAGGAACTTAACAAATTTTTTGTCTGGGTTGTAAATATTTACCCAAGCATTTCTTTTTCTAACTGCTTCCCATTCAGGTGTCTTCTGAACGTCACCTAACATCTTAGCAATTTTCTTTTTGTCAGCATTGCTCATACCTGGAGGTCCAAAAAAACCTCTCCAGTTAACAAACTGAACATTAAAGCCTTGCTCTTTTAATGTTGGAACATCTGGAGCATCAGCTACTCTCTTAGGAGCAGTAATACCAAGAATTTTTACTTGGTCTCTTGCGCCCATAACTTCTCCCAATCCTGTTGAAAGAATTTGAGTTTCACCTGATAATAATCCAGCTAAAGCTTTACCACCTGCGTCGTAAGGAACGTAAACAACTGCATTTGGATCAGCTCCTGCTTGTTTGAAAGCTAATGCACCAATTAAATGGTCCATACTTCCTCTTACAGAACCACCAGCCATTTTTACAGACTTTGGATCAGCTTTATAAGCATTTACAACATCCTTAAATGAATTGTATGGCGAATTTTTCGCTGCAACAATTGCACCGTAATCACCAATAACTCCAGCTATCGGAACAACATCTTTATATGAAGTTACTTTAGCCGCATTCTTTTTATCTACATAACCAGAGTGTCTAGTTATTGATCTAAGAACCAAAGGAGTTGATTGAACAAGAATTGTTTCTGAAGGTTTAGTATTTATCATATATGATAAAGCTTTTCCTCCACCACCACCTGACATATTTTCAAATGATGCACTTTTTAAAAAACCAGCTTTAGTTAAAGCTTCACCAGTTCCTCTAGCAGTTCCATCCCAACCGCCACCTGCTCCGCCACCAATTACAAAATGTAATTTGTCAATAGCAAAGGATGTGCTTGAAATTGAAGTTAAAAGAACAGTGGCAAAAACTATACTGATTAGTTTTTTGAGTTTATTAAACATAATTCCCCCTGTTTATTTATTATTCTTAATTAAAATAAATCTAAGTCTAGGAGTCAACGAAAGAATTTTGGGAAAGTTCTAATTTGGCTGAAAAAAAGTGCCTCTAATTCTTAAAAGTTCTCTCGAAAGCCCAGTATGCTCTTTAAATGCTCTTCTACCGTGTAACCAAAAATAATTGTTAGAAAAGATAGTAGAACCGACAGGTAATGGAAAGCTTATTTTATTTTTACTTTGCTCTAAAGCATCAGAGAGTTTCTGAAGGAATAAACCTTGATCCATGTTTTTTGGTTCTGGGAACTGATCAATATAAGAAATAATTGGTTTGCCATCATGGTCCTTTGAAAAGACAGGATGTTCTACCTTATAATCAATATTCTTACTTTTAGGTGAACCCCAAATAAAATTTTCTTTTCCAATTGGATTACTGTTTAACTCATCAAGATATTCCCAGTCATCAAGGTGAAGTATTACACTTTCTCCACCTGAAACATTTTTTTCTTCTAGTTTAGTCATAATTAACCAATCAGTTTTTTCTTTTACATAAGTCCCGTCAGTATGAAGATCGAGATTTTTATAAGCTTTTCTTAGATATGAGTCACTTGAATCAGAATGCTTTACAGTAAATCTAGCATAATATTTACCAGTCATAGAGTCGAAATTAGGTAAGCCAACTAAATAAGCTAAACAAGTAGATAGTTTTACTAAAAATTCTTTATCAAATTTTTTATCATTTATAATTGGTTCAACTATCACAGTTCCTGAGTCTCTATCATTAAGTACCTCTTTTAATGTTCCACTCAATTTCTTTTCCAAACAATCGTCTAAAGCTTTAGCAATGGTAAATCTTGAAAAAGGTTTGTATTCTAAAGATTGAATAGAGTGTTTTTTAAAAGGAAAGATTAATTTGTCTAATTCCTTCTCCTCTATTTTAATTACCTTAATACGTTTAGATTTTTCGTGGTCTAAAATTTTAAAACTCATAAGCTATTCAATGTTGATAGAAGTATAGCAGATAATATTGTTGGTATAACTAAATTTTTTTTACTAATTATAAATATGGCAATACATATAAAAAATACTATTAGCCTAGTTATCAATTCGGATTCCGCAAGAACTCCAGCCGGAAAAATTATCATCCTGCCAAGTAAGGCAGCTAAAGTAGAATAAGCAACACAATTAAACCATTTAAAAATATTTGATTCCGCACTAACTTTTTCTGAAGTCAATGCCCCCATAAATCTGGATATGTATGTTGCAATTGAAGTTGCAATAATAGCTAAAATGATAATATTGCTAGTTAACATTTTTTTCTCCTAACAAGAAAGCAACAGATCCTGCAATAAGACCAGCAAATAAAAGTGACCACTCAGTTGAAAATAGATATATTACAGGGCCCAATATTGTTCCTAAAATAACTGATATTGAAACTGATAAATTTTTCATTGCGCCTATCATCATGCAAAAAAAATAAATAGGATTTACAATCGCAAATCCTATTAACATCTCTTTGTTTAGTAAATCTGCAACTAGATATCCTAAAAGAGTCATAATCACTGCAGTTGACCAGGTTCCGACTCCTATCCCGATCCAAAAATCAATTCGATATTTGGCATTAATTTTTTTATACGAATCTTTTGCGATTAACCATGACGAGACTGCTAGAAAATGACATGATAAATAATATTTCCATTTAGGTTGAGATTTGTGTTCAAGTAAAGGAAATAATGAAACTGTCATTGGGTACAGTCTAAAATTTACTAGCCAAACAGCTAAAAAAATATTCACTATTGATACGCCTAAAAGCAATGACTCTGCCATTACTAATTGACCAGGTAACGCGTAAGTAAAAAAACTTGATGCTGCACTTTGTTGAATATTAAAACCTGCATCTTTAAGCAAAGCTCCCAAGGCTATAAAGCAGGCAGCTAAAGGTAATGCTGGACTTCTTGCGCCTTTTAAAGATTTGAGGCCTTTAAAGAAAGCTTGTGAGTTTATCATCCACCAAGGAATAATCTTCCAACATCTGGATTTTTTAAAAGATCGTCACCTTTTCCAGCAATAGCAGTTTGTCCTGATACTAAAACATATCCAATATCAGCAAACTCTAACCCTTTTTTTGCATTTTGTTCTACAAGAATGATAGTTTTCTTTTCAGTTTTTTGAAGATCTTCTAAAATTTCAAAGACCATATTTATATATTTAGGTTCGAGCCCTATAGATGGCTCATCTACTAAAAGAACAGATGGTTTCATTACTAATGCTCTAGAAATTTCTAGCAATCTTCGCTCTCCACCAGATAAAACTTTTGCAGGTTGATTTCTTCTATTTCTTAATCGTTCATATTTTTGAAAAATTCTCTCTGCCTCCTCGTACGCTTCATCTTGTTTATCTTTAATATACCCTCCCATCAAAAGATTTTCCTCTACTGTCATATCAGGAAAGACGGAGTTATCTTGCAATATATAAGCTATGCCTACTTTGCTTAACTTTTGTGCTGGAGTTAATTTAGTAATTTCATTTCCATCTAATTCAACTTTTCCATCAAAAATATTTGTAAAACCATAAATTGAGTGAAGTATAGTTGATTTTCCTGCACCGTTAGGTCCTATTAAACATAATGACTGAGCTTTGCTAACTGTTAAATCGAAATTGTGAAGTATTTCCATTTTTCCATAACCAGCGTTTAATCCTCTTATTGTGAGATGAACATCGTTAGGAGATAATTTATTGAGCTCCTCTAATCCAGGCGCTTTACCTAAAACATCATATTGATTTGCCATTATTGAGCTCCTAAATAAGCGTCAACTACTCGCTTGTCATTTTTAATTTGATTAGGTGAACCTTCAGCTAACATTTTACCATGTGCTAGACAAAATATTTTTTGCGCTAAACTCATAATCACTCTCATATTATGCTCTATGACTAACAAAGTAATTCCATAGTCTTTATTAATTTTGATTAGTCTATCTATAATTCCATTTATTAAAGTTGGATTAATTCCAGCTGTAGGTTCGTCTAGTAGAAGCATTTTTGGTTCATTCATAAGAGCCATTGCTAATTCCAATAATTTTTGTTGTCCAAAAGACAAATCTCCAGCTCTAAGGTTTCTTTTTTGATAAAGGCCGACAAAGTTTAAAAGATTTTCTGCTTTCTCAGTAAGTTCAGCTGGTATTTTCGCAAAAATAAATCCTGAGTCACTAGCCTTATGACTAATTAACATATTTTCAACGCAATTTAGTTTTGTGTATATTTTTGTTTGCTGAAACGTTCTTAACAAACCTAATTTAGCTACTGCAGGAACAGGCATTTCAGAAACTTCAGTATTATCGAAAATAATTGAACCTTGATCTATAGGATGGGTTCCTACAATGGAGTTAAATAAAGTTGTTTTACCGGAGCCATTTGGTCCAATTAAACCAACGATAGAGCCTTGCTCTACTGAAACAGAAATATCTACATTCGCTTGAACTCCACCAAAAGATTTACTTACATTTTTAACTTCTAAAATACTCATTTAAGTTCCACCTGTGCTTTACGATCTTTTTCATCTATAACTTCACCAAATTTTTCAGGATATTTTTCTCTCAACCAACCCATTAACCCCTCCGGGAAATAAATTACTATCACGACAATGAGCACTCCTAAAGCAACATATTGCCAACCCAATATTAAAGTCCAAAGACCCTCTTTGAAAAAATGGAATAAAGTTGCACCGATTACTGGTCCCCACAAAGTACCTTTACCGCCAAGAATTGCCATAAGAACCATGAACACTCCCATTTCTCTTCCATCAAACGCAACATCAGTTGAGTCTATATATCCGATTAGTCCACCCATAATTCCGCCAGCAAGACCACAGAAAAATGCAGAGACCATCCATCCAACAATTTTATATTTCATTGTTTGAATACCCATAGCTTCTGCTTTGTCTTCATTGTCTCGTATAGCATTTAAAATTAATCTAAATCTCGAACCGTAAATATATTTAACAAAAACAAATGTTCCGATTAAGAGTGCAAAACTTAAAAAGTAGAAAAATTTACCTCTAGCTTCTGTGTCAACTATCTCTGCAGGAAAAGGTGGTGTAGTGAAGCCCTGACCTGCTCCGATAATCTCGATACCTCCAGCAATTTCGCCTGCCGCTATTCCAAGACCTAAAGTGCAAATAGCAAAGTAGTGTCCTCTTAATCCTAAAATAGCATAGCCTATAGCGCCAGCTATGATCGCTGGTATTATGGCCGAAACTAATAAACCGACACCTATTCCTTGAAAATATTGTGCCGTAGTATGCACAAATGTTTTTTCACCACCACTTTCAGTCCACTCTGCCAATGGGAAAAACATTCCCACTTGAACCGAAGCAGTTAAATACATTCCTAAACCATAAAAAAGAATATTTCCAAAAGTATTGTAGCCCATTTCTCCACCTTGCAAATTCCAAGTCATCGCTAGGACAATTAATACGCAAAGATATGTTAATTGAACCTTAAAAGCAGAAAATAAATAAGGCGCAGCTAAACCTAATATTATTAAGCCAGAGTATAAAATTAAATCTTTTTGTTTTATTGCGTTCATTTATTTTAAATATTCCCTCTTCTTTGATAACTTAAATCTTCTATAAACTAAAATGAAGACCAGCAACATAAAAACTGCACCAATTCTAAATTCTGTTCCTAAAATATAATCTGCAAACTCTTCGAATAGTCCTAAACCCATTCCTGAAACTGCTACTGCTGGTAAATTTCCTAAACCTGCAACAATTACTATCATGAAAGATCTAACTGTATAAGGAAGTCCCACATAAGGATGGAGAGTAAGGGTGATTGAAATTAGGGCTCCTGCAATTCCACATAACGCTGCATTAATACCAAAAGTTGCAGCATAAACTTTTTCTGTGTCCACACCAAGAATTTTTGCAGCTCTAGCATTTTGTGCAGTAGCTCTTATTGCTCGTCCAAGTCTAGATTTTTTCATATAAATAACTAAAGCTATTGCATACAAAACACTTATTACAGCTGAGAATATTTTTGAATTAGGAAGTGTTACCGAATTATCAAATAACATAGTTGTTCCGTATTCGGACTGTGCCACAACTACATCTGCTCCAAATATAAAATTCATTAACTGTTGAAATACAATTGCGATACCAAAAGTAGCTAAAATTGATATAAATAAATCTCGATCTACAACTTTATTAATCACTAATTTATAAAGTGCCCAACCAACAAAAAACATTATAATTGGGGAAACAATGACTCCCCAAGCTGGGTGAATTCCAGCAAGATACATTGTGTAAGCTATATAACCTCCGAGGATTACTAAATCACCTTGAGCAATATTGATTATATTCATTACTCCCCATTGAAGAGCCATGCCATATGCAATTAGTGCAAATAAAATTCCTAAAAGAATACCATCCAGTGAGGCCTGGACCATTAACATTGGAGCTTTAAAAATAAGAAAGTCCATAAAAACTCAAAACTTATAAAAGAAAAGCCCCTAGAAAACTAGGGGCTTTTCAAAATAATTAGAAGTTATTAACTTCTTTCAGACCACTTAGGTATCGGATGGTAGAACTTATCTGAAGCCCATTTTGTTGGAGCTACAACTTTGTTCTCACAATCATCACCTTTACATCTTACTTGGAACAATATCATTGGCTTAGCAACGTTTTGGCCACCAGGTCCAAATTTAATGTTTCCATAGAAAGTTTGCATTTCTGTATCAACTAGCGCATCTCTCACTGCATCTCTATCAAAAGAATTTGCTCTTTCGAACGCATCTTTAAATACTAATAATGCTGCAGAAGATTCAGCTGATTGGTACGGCGGAGCATAACCAAATTCTTTTTTAAAATCTGCGTCATACTTTTTACCTGAACCAAAAAACTTATCTTTGTAAGATAAATTTTTATGCCACTGAGAAGCACACAATGCGTATTCTGATTTCTTTCCATGTTGTTTAGAAAGTTTCGCAGCATCACAGTGTGTCATCGCTAACATAGGAACATCAACTTTCATTTCAGAAATTTGTCTGATTGCAGTTAATGCACCTTTTGTGTGACCTGATACAACAAGTACATCCGGCTTAGTAGCTTTTACTTTAGCTAGTGTAGCTGCCATATCGTTAAGTTCTTTTGGTAGTTTGTCATCGATGATGATCTCAGATCCAGTTCTTTTTGCTGCATCTAAAATACCAAGTCTCACGTCTTGTGAGAAAGCATCTTGTTCAAATGCTTGAGCAATTCTCACTCCTTTACCACCGTTTTTTTCTACCGCTAAATCGATAGCTACTTCAAGGTATTGGTTAGCTGGTGATAGCACCGCGAACAAATATTTGTATCCTTTTGTAAATAAAGATCTAGATGCACCATTTGCTTCAACCATAGGAATTTTATATTTCTCGGTTACTGGTGCAATGGCTTTCGTTAATCCTGAACTGTATGGTCCAAGCATGTAATGAACACCATCTTGTTTAATTAGTCTTTCAGCTAACTGAGCGGCTCTTTTTGGGTTTGACTCATCATCATAATAAATGATTTCAAACTTATATTTCTTACCTTGTACTTCTACTCCACCCATTTTGTTAATTCTGTCAACGGCCATGTTATAACCATTTTGAGTATGAACTCCATTTGAAGAGTATTTACCTGTAAGAGATATTGCAGAACCTAACACGATGTAGTCTCCCTCAACTTTTGCAAAAGATGATGAGATTGACGCTAGTGTTAAAGTTATAGCTGAAACGAATGTAATAAATAGTTTTGTTAATTTATTCATTATTTCCTCTCTGTTAATTAATTAATTAATAAATTATTTAAACAAGAAATTGGGTGAATGACAACAGTTAGAATTGTTTAAAAATTCTGTGTCGCAGCGATGTAAACCGCTAAAATTAAAAGCACACACGCAGAGATTGTATTTAGAAGCTTTGGTTTCCTTCTTAACCACACAGAGATTTTTTCAGCAGCTAATCCGTATATCATTAAGGTTAAAAAATCTAAAACAACATAAGTAATTAATAAAATTAAAAATTGTGAAATGATATTAGAACTAAAATTTATAAAAGTTGGAAAGATTGTGCCAAAAAATAAAAGTGCTTTTGGACTTAAACCAGCTACTAATAAACCGTCTTTATAAAACGATAATGGTGATTTTAAATTTTGATCTTTTGAATTAAAGTTTTTTATTTTTGAGGAAAATGTGTCATAGGCTAAATAAACAATATATAATATACCTGCCCATTTTAGATAATAAAGAACCTGAGGATTATCACTCAAAAAAGAGCCGATCAAAAAAACAACTAAAACAGCTTGTAAGGTGTTTGCAGATATGTCTCCGAAAGCTGTCCAGACAGATCTATTTAATCCATAATTTAATGTATGGGAAACTATTACTACTCTTGGTGGACCTGGCGATATAAAAAGAAATAAAATAACTTGTAAAAATATAATATAGTCTGTTGGAAACATTTTATTTGTCACTATATATATTTTAATGAAGAAAAAAAGTTTAATACCTCAAACAAGAGTAAAAAATCCAGAACCAAAGGAAAAAGATAATAATTGGGTAATATGGGCTGCATGGGCTGATAGGATTACTTTTGAAGAAATTAAAGAAAAAACTGGGAATAATGAGTCAGATGTTATTAAAATTATGCGAAAGAATTTAAAGCCCTCGGCATTTAGACTTTGGAGAAAAAGAGTGCATAATACAAGCATCAAACATAGAAAAAAATTTAAACATGGGCGTAAAATGCTGAGGGAAAAAATTAAAATAACTGATATATATTAATCATGAAAAAAGTAACAATGTATTCTGGTAATCCATGTCCCTATTGTGGTGCTGCTAAAGCTTTATTGAAAAGTAAAAACGTTGAGATAGAGGAATTTGATATTTGGAAAGAACCAGCAAAAGCTAAAGAAATGCTTCAACGAACTAATGGAGCACGAACTATTCCTCAAATTTTTATAGGTGATCACTACATAGGTGGAAATGATCAACTGCAAGAGGCTAATAGAAATGGCGAGCTTGATAAATTACTTGCTTAATTAACTTCTTTTAAAAAAGGCATTGAGTCTCCTGCCCCTAGTTTTGTTGTAGATAAACCAGCTACTTTGTTAGCAAGTTCAAGACATTCTTTAATAGGTTTATTTTTAGATAAACCAAAAGCCAAACCACCATTAAAAGCATCACCTGCTCCTGTTGTATCAATAGCCTGTACAGAAGTAGCTTTTAAATAAATTTCCTCTTTCCCATCGGAGTAAAATAAACCTTTATCGCCAAGTGTAATAATTACTTTTTTAACTCCCATATTAATAATTTTTTTTGAAGCTTCTTTGGCTTCATTTTTATTTGTAATTTTTAAACCTGTAAAAAATTCTGCTTCTGTCTCATTTGGTGTAAAATAATCAATATAATTAAAAAATTCCTCTGGTAAATCTGAGGCTGGCGCTGGGTTGAGAATAGTTAAAATATTATTTTCTTTTGCAATTTTTAAACAATGCAAGGTTACATCTTTTGGAATTTCCAATTGTGTAAGAAATATTTTTGATTTTTTAATAATATTTAAGTTATCTTTAATTTCGTTTAAAGTGAGCGTCGAAGGAGCTCCTGTTATTACATTAATGGCATTTTTTCCTGAACTTTTATCAACAAAAATACCAGCAACTCCTGTTTGAAGATTTTCATCTTGAATTATATGATCAGTTTTAATTTTATTTTGTATTAGAGTTTTTAGAGCTAGTTTGCCATAATCATCTTTGCCAATTTTAGATAAAAAATTTAACTCACCTCCAAGTCTTGCGATTGCAATAGCTTGATTACATCCTTTGCCACCTGGTCCAATATTATATTTTGTGCCTAAAATTGTTTCACCAGTCGATGGAATTTTTGGTCCTGAAAAACTTATATCTGCTACAAATATTCCTAGAACACTAATCATTTGATTATCCAAGTTTAGTGAGAAATGGAAAGGTAGTCAAAATATAATAACTTATAACTTGAATTTGATTTGTAATTATAAGGATTCCAGTTAGCAAAAGGATTAACCCTCCCCCTTTTGTGATTACTCCGTAATATTTTGAGAAACTTTTTTTAGAATTTAAAAAAACACTCATATAATAACCCGACAATATAAATGGAATAGCTAAACCTAATGAATAGAAAGATAATAATATTATTCCTTTAGTAATTGTTGCTTCAGATGCTGATAATGTAATAATTGATCCCAAAATCGGTCCAATACAAGGAGTCCAACCAAAAGCGAATGCGCCGCCTACTAATAGAGGAAATATTAAATTATCTTTAAAATTACCAGTTTGAAATTTCTTTTCACTATTTAAAAAATTAAAATTTAATAATCCTAAAAAATTTAAAGCAAAAATAACAATTATTACTCCTGCAACTATTCTAAACTGTTGAGAAAAAAATAATAAAACGTTTCCTAATGCGGATGCTGCAGCTCCTAATGTTATAAACACAATTGAAAAACCAAATGAGAAAGTAATTGTTTTAATTAGTACGCTTTTTTTATTTTTTTCAATTTCCTCTAAGGGTTTTCCAGTTATATAGGATATATAACCAGGGATAATAGGTAACACACATGGTGTTAGAAAACTTATGAAACCCGCTCCGAACGCAAATATAGATTTTATAAACATAATTAAATGATAATATCATAAAATGATTATAAAATATTTAGGTTTTATTCTAGGTTTAATATGGTCCTACTCCTTTATTAAAACGCAGTCCATCTTCAGCAAAAAAACTGCTTTATTATTCAAAATCTTCATTTCTAAAATTTCTTGGATTACATTCTTATTAGCTTGCTATTTTGGAATCAAAAACTTTTCCTTAAAAGCCACGCTGATAGGTATCGCAATATCTGTCTTAATTGTGCATTTAAGTTTTTATTTTTTATCAAGTTATTTAAAACTGAAAATTGGCGAAGATAGATTAAATAAAATTAAGACTGGATTTGAATATTGTTTAATCTTATTTATCGTTTATTATGTTTTTTTTTAATCGGTTCTTATAGTTCCAATTACACGAAAATTTTTATCCGTTACTACTATTTCTCCTGAACTGGGCACGGCATCCGTAACTGCTGTGATAATACTGTAGTGAGTTATTAAAACTAAGTTTTTTTTATTACTGTTCCACTGATTTATGAACATTTTCAAATCTTTAATTTGTTTATCTTGATTCTTGTTATAAGGAGCAGAAAATGTTGAATTAAGTGCAGAAAAAGTTTTGAAATTTTGGAATGCGAAATGAGCGGTATCTTTGCATCTGCACCACTCACTTGATAAAACTTGATCGATTGGAATATTTTTCTTTTTAAAAATCTCACCTATTCTCTTAGATTGATCTATCCCTTCTTTACTCAAATTTCTTTGTGTTTTGCAATCTTGGAGGTTAAACCCAACAGGATCCCCACCACCAGGGGCTATAGAGTGTCTTATTAAAATGATTCTATCTCCTTTTGAAAGATCTTGCCAAATTATATCCGAGGCTTTGGTAGAAGAAAATAATAAAAGAAAAGTTGATATAAAAATGAAAAAAAAATTAAGGGAAGTATGTTTGCCTTTCATGGTGGCCTAAATGATAACCTAACAAATTTATGGTATCTGGGTTTATTTACCATAATACCTTAGGTTATTTATTTGTTTGGTTGTATTCAAAAACTTAATAGTTGTGTGAACAACTTCTACATCTTTTTTGGCTTAAAAACTAAACATGTGCCGTTGTTACAGTATCTTTTACCGGTTGGTTTTGGTCCGTCATTAAATAGATGGCCGTGATGACCTCCACATTTTTTACAATGATACTCCGTCCTAGGATATCCAATATTCATATCAGTTTTGATCTCAAAAACATCAGTGACAGAGTCAAAAAAAGATGGCCAACCTGTGCCACTTTCATATTTAGAAGAAGACTCAAATAATTTTATCCCGCATCCAACACAATGATATGAACCCTCTCGCTTTTCATGATTTAATGGGCTGCTTCCAGGAGACTCTGTTCCTTCTTGTTTTAAAATGTAATTTTGTTCAGGTGTTAAATTTGGGTCCCAATCTTTACTCATCTTTTACTTTGTCATCCACACCGTAAGGTCTGAAACTACCTTTGTTTTCTAACTTGACTGCTTTAGCAGGGATGCCAACCATCGTTGCGTTTTCTGGAACATCTTTTACCACAACTGCATTAGCGGCAATTCTTGCATTGTTACCAACTTTAATTGGCCCAATTATTTGAGCACCAGAACCAATCACAACATCATTCCCAATCGTTGGGTGTCTTTTTTCATGTCTTTGTCTTTCGCTGTCTATACTAGGAGAGCTTCCGCCTAAAGTCACAGCATGATATATAGTAACATTGTCTCCAATTTCAGAAGTTTCGCCGATTACTACTCCCATACCATGATCAATAAATAAATTTTTACCAATTTTGGCTCCAGGATGAATTTCCACACCTGTAAAAAATCTTATTGTTTGTGAAACAATTCTCGCTATTAAATCAAATCCAGCTTTGTAAAAAAAATTGGATATTTGATGAAAGAAAACCGCTTTAACCCCTGGATACGTAAGAACGATACTCAGTAAAGATTTTGCCGCAGGATCTCTTTTTTTAATAGAATCTAAATAATCTTTCATAGGATGTATATAATGCCTACTTGAAAAATTTAAAGAAGAATATATAAAAACGTCCATGAGTAATTCATTTCATTTAGCTATTCCCGCTGGGGACTTAAAAAAGGCCGAGGCTTTTTATACTGATATTTTAGGGTGCAAAACTGGAAATCGAGAAGACGGCAAGTGGGTTGATATCGATTTTTGGGGTAACGAACTGACCTTGCATCAAACATCTATGAAACTTCCTAGAGAAAGGCATGACGTTGATATGGGCCAAGTTCCAGTGCCACACTTTGGTGTTCATTTAAAAAAAGATGTTTTTAAAAAAATTAAAGAGAATATTGAGGCAAATAAAATAAATTATATCGATAAACCTTACACAAGGTTTGAGGGCACTAAATTCGAACAAAATACATTTTTTATCGAAGATCCAAATGGAAATGTATTAGAGTTAAAAACGTTTGAATAAAAAATCTTCCCTGTTAATTGAAAATAAAAGTCAACTAATTCAATATCTCACTGACGGGATCAAAAAAGACAATCATCTCAGAATTGGAGTTGAGCATGAAAAATTTATTTTTAATAAAGATAATTTTAAAAGAATTGATTATGATCAAATTAAAAATGTATTTGAAATTTTAAAAAATAAGGGTTGGGAACCTCAATTAGAAAAAAATAAGTTAATAGGGTTAAAAAGAAAAAATCAAAAAATTACTACCGAACCTGGATTTCAATATGAATTATCGGGTGCACCTTTTAAAAATATCCACTCTGTTTGTTCTGAAAACAGCAATCACTTCAACGAACTCAAAGAAATTTTTAAATCATTTAATATAACTACTTCCTCAATAGCTTATGATCCGTTTAACAAGTTAACTGACATCCCTAAAAGTTCGAAAGAACGTTACAAAATTATGACTATTGAAATGCCAAAAGGTGGAAAACTTAGTTTAGACATGATGTATAAAACTGCAGGTATTCAAATCAATTATGATTATATTTCTGAAAAAGATTTTGAAAAAAAATTTAAGATTAGCAATTACTTAGTACCTCTAACGATTGCTTTATTTGCTAATTCACCCTTTTCAGAAAATAAACTCTCAGGCTATTTATCTTACAGGGGAAAGGTTTGGCAAGAAACTAATAGAGGTGGAATAATGCCAATTACTTTTGAGCCATTAAATTTTGAAAAATATATTGATCATGCAATTCATTATCCAATTTTATTTCTCAAAAAAGGTGAAAAATATCATTCTCCAAATGGACAAACATTTAATGATTACTTAAACGGAAATTTAAATTTTTTAAAAGGAGTAAAACCAACATTAGAAGATTTTGAAAATCATTTAGGGACTATTTTTACTGAGGTGAGGTTAAAACAAGTTATAGAATTAAGATCCTTAGATACTTGCAACTTTGGATGCATTTGTAACGGACCCGCTTTTTTCACTGGATTAATTTATGGATCTTTAGAGGAGACTTATGAAATAATAAAGAATTGGAAAAAAGAAGAAGTTATGGAAGCATATTTCAACGCACCTAAAAAAGGATTAAATACTTTGCTAAATAATAAAAAACTAATTGATTGGGGAAGAATTTTTCTAGATCTATCTAAAAAAGGTTTAGAAAAAAGAGATGAAATAAACAAAAGTGGAAAAAATGAAACAATTTACTTAAAACATATAGAAGAAATAATTGAGAATAAAAAAACTAGAGCAGAAATGCTGGTTGAACAATATAATAAAGTAAAAAACTTAGACTTTTTGGTAAATCATGACGAAAATTTTAGCTATTCAGGGTTCTAATCTTAAAAAGGTTAATATTAAAACAGATACGACTATACTTTTAGCAGCCGAGGCGCAAAAAAGAGGTTATAAAATATATTATTTTGAACCAGAAAATTTAACTTTTTTAAATGGAAAAGTCATAGCTTTTTGCAAGCACATCAAGATCAATGATAGAAAAAAGAAGTTCTACACTCTGTTTAGGACTGTTAATTTTAATTTAGAAAAATCAAAGGTCATTCTAATTAGAAATGATCCTCCCTTTGATAATCGATATTTATATACCACATTCTTACTTAACCACATTTCCAAGAAAGTTAAGATAATTAATCATCCTTCCGCAGTTAGAAATATATCTGAAAAACTATTTTCTATTAACTTGATGAGGTACATGCCACCAACTTTAATTAGTGAAAATCTTAGAGAAATCAGAAGTTTTTTTAAAATACATAAGGCTATTGTGGCTAAACCTATTAATAGTTTTAGTGGAAATAACGTATTTTTATTTAAAACTTTCAATGCTAGTAAAATTAG
>CACHZG010000007.1 GCA_902584365.1 uncultured Pelagibacteraceae bacterium
AATTTAAACTATTGAATAGTCTGATATTAGAAAAATTTAAAAGCATAAATATTAAAAAAGTTAGTAGAGTATAAACACTAGAAATATAAATTATTCTTTTTTTTAAATTTTCTTCTGAGGATAAATTAATGTTCGGTGTAGCTGATAAACCAATTAATTTATAATCATATTGTTTATCAGAAAATACTAATAATAAAAAAATTAAGAAATATAATCCTCCAACCCACTGGGATGAAGATCTCCATAATATTAAAGTTGGATCAAAATATTTAATGTTTTCAAACACAGAAAATCCAGTAAGTGTTAGTCCAGAAATACTCTCGAAAAAAGAATCGATTAGTATAATTTGATAATTACTAAAGTAATATGGTATAGAAAAAAAAATTGATGTTAATAAATAGGTAAGTATTACTAGAGTAAGTTTTTCAAAAAAATTTAATTTTTTGTTGGATTTTCTTCCAATAAAAAAAAATAAAACACCTATTGCTGCTGATAACATTAAAACCACCACATATAAATTTGTGTTTAAAAAATGATCAAAATAAAGTGAGTATAAAATATTTACAAAAGAGAGAAGACTTACAGGAAAACAAAAGTAACTTAGATAATAAGTTATCGATTTATAATTCATTAATTACACAGGATTTATGCTAAATATATTTTCGACTTCTTTTAGATGTTCTCTTTTAGCTAAAAAGACAACTAAATCATCTTTTTCAAAAATAAAATCTGATCTTGGTATGATCACTTTTTTCTTTCTTAAAATAGCACCTATTCTTATATGTTCTGGTAAATTTGATTCTTTAATTTTTTTGTTTAGAAGTTCTGATTTTTCAAGAATCTTAGCTTCTATAAATTCATACTCACCGTCTAAAATAGAATAAACAGTTCCAATTGTTCCTCTGTGAACATGAACCATAATTCTCGAAACCGTTGTCATTCTGGGATCAACCAAGTCGTCTATATTTAAAGAATTTTGAAGTAAGCTATAGTTTGATTTATTTACAATCGCTATCGTTCTTTTTTGAAGACCGGTTTTCTCTGCTAAAACACATGCCATAATATTATTTTCATCATCATTTGTTAATGCAAGGACTGTTTCTGACTCCTCTAAATTTGCTTCTTTAAGAATGTCATCATCTAATCCATCACCATTTATCACAATTGATGATGAAAGATCAGATGCAATTTCCTCTGCTCTTTTTTTGTTTTTCTCAATTATTTTTACTCTTGCACCTTCAAAATTATTTTCTAACATTTTTGCTAAATGAAAACCAATATTTCCACCACCGATTATCAAAATTTTTTTCGCTATCTTTTCATCGTATCCAAATGCTTTTAAAATTTGATTAAGCTGATCACCACTTATTACTAAATAAACATTATCACCTTCTAGCATCTTGTCATTTTTTTTTAGAAAAACAAATTTATCTTTTCTAAATGCGCCTATAATATTTGCTTTAAAATCTGGGAATTTCTCAGTTAAATTTTTTAATGGTATGTTTGCTATTGGACAATTTTTTTCAATAGCAATCTCAAGCATTTTTACTTTATTTTCTGCAAAGGGCATATTGTCTAAAGCTCCTGGGGCCTCTAAACGTCTGTATAAAGATTTTGCAACTTCAATCTCAGGAGAAATGATTACGTCTATAGGTATGTTAGACTTATTATATAGCTTATTCCATTTCCCTTCTAGAAAGTCTTTAGATCTTATTCTTGCAATTTTTTTTGGGATGTTAAATAAAGAACTCGCAAGCTGGCAAACAACCATATTTGTTTCATCGTTTCTTGTTACTGCAATAATCATGTCTGCACTTTCTGCTCCTGCACTTTCTAAAACTGAGGGCAATGATGCTCTACCTACAATACCTTTGACATCTTGGTTATCGTTTATTTTTTTTATATCTTCGGTAGACTGATCTATTACTGTAATCGAATGATCTTGAGCGGACAGCTGTTTACATATCGAATATCCGACTTTTCCAGCTCCACAAATGATTATATTCATTTATTAATTTATTCCTTTAATACCTAAACTTTTAAGTTTTCTATGTAGAGCAGACCTTTCCATTTTTATAAAATCTGCAGTTTTAGAAATATTTCCATGATTTTTTTTAAGTTGGTTGATAAGATATTCTTTTTCGAATTTTTCTCGTGCTTCTTTAAGTGGAACAGAATACGCTCCAGTTAAAGATTCATTGATCAGGTTATTTGATGATTTATTAAGAATTTCTGAAAATATTTTTTTAATATTATCTTTATTTTCATTTACAGATAATATTGTGATCCTCTCAACAAAATTTCTTAACTCCCTAACATTGCCTGGCCAATCATAAGTAAGGAATTCTTCACTTTTTGAATCTATAGATACCTCGGGAACACCATTTAAATCTGCAATCTTCTTTTTAAAATAATCTACGAGAAGAGGAATATCTTCTGTTCTATTTTTTAATGGAGTTATCTCGATCGGAACAACGTTTATACGATGATACAAATCTTCTCTAAATTTACCAACAGTAATTAAGTCACCTAAATTTTTTGAAGTAGATGATATTATTCTTATATTTACATAAATATCTTTTTTACCATTAATTCTTTTAAATTTTTGATCAATCAAAACTCTAAGGATATTAGCTTGTGTTTCTAGAGGAATTTCAGATATTTCATCAATTAATAATGTTCCCTTATTTGCACGTTCAAGTACACCAAAAGACACATTGCCGTCATCAAATTCTTGACCATATAATTCTTTCTCGTACGTTTTTTCTTTTAACAAAGCGGCATTAAGAACAATAAATGGTTCTTTTGTTCTTTGAGAATGTTTATGAATTTTTCTTGCAACTAGCTCTTTTCCAGTTCCAGTTGGGCCATTAATTAAAACTCTACTTTCAGAATTTGACAATTTCTCGATTGTTTTTTTAACTTTTAAGATTGATTGGCTTGTGCCTATTAAATCAAATGAATGAAATAATTTTTTTTCTATTATATCTTTTTCTTTTTTGAGCTCAGCAGTTTCTATTGCTCTTGCAACATAATTTAATAGTTTATCAGTTGAAAAAGTTGTGCCTTTTTCAATAAATTCATATGCGCCTAGTCTGATTGATTCCACGGCAATTTGGACAGTAGCGTGACCTGATATCATAATGACTGGAGTGGTTGGTTGGATTGACATGATTAATTTTAAAAGATCCATTCCATCTTTATCAGACTTATCTAATTTGATATCGATTATAGCTAAATCAGGTAATTTTTTTTTTATCTCTTTTTCAGCTTGATCGTAATTAGCAGCTGATCTAATCTCATAATTTTCCTCTTTAAGAATCTTACAAATTAAAAATCTTAAATCTGGGTTATCATCAATAACTAATATTTCTTTTTTCATTAATTTCTTGGGAGTAAAATTTTTATTACAACACCATCCATTTTTTTATTGTTTGTTATAACTAATTCACCTGAATGTTCATTAATAATTTTATTTATAATAGGTAATCCTAATCCAGTTCCTTGTGGTTTAGTTGTGAAGTATGGGTTCATTGCTTTTTTAATATCTGGTATACCAATTCCATTATCACTTATATTTATGACTATATAGTGATTATTAATTGTAATTTCTATCTCAATTTTTCCTCTAAAATTAGCTACTTTTTGGGCTTTCTCTGTTAGAGACTCTTCTGAATTTTTTATTAAATTGATAAAGACTCTATTTAGTTGTTCTTCGTCTACTTTAATTTTTGCATTGTTGGTTTTATCTTTTAAAATTAATTTATTTTTAGATGAAATTTTCACAAGGTCAAATGATCTAGAGATTAAATCTTTTACCTTTACTTCCTTCATTACTGGTCGAGGCATTCTGGCAAAACTAGAAAACTCATTTACTAGTTTTTCAATGTCTTTGATTTGACGATTTATTGTTTCTAAATATTTATCAAAATCTTCATTTCCTTCTGCTATTTTTTTTGAATATTTTTCCCTTAGTCTATCAATGGATAGCTGTATTGGGGTAAGTGGATTTTTAATTTCATGTGCAAGTTTTCGTGCAACTGTTTCCCACGCTGAGTATCTTTCGGCAGTTAATAATTTATCTTGTTGTTGCTTTAATCTTTCTATCATATTATTAAAATTTCTATTTAATATCTTGAACTCTCTATCATCACCTATCTCTGGTACTTTAGCTGACAAATTACCTTTACTGATATCCTCTGAAGCATTAATCAAATTTACTATAGGTTTTGTAAGTCGTGTTGCAAAAGTGATAGCTAATGCAGTTGAAAGAAATAATAATAATGTAACTACAATGATATAAATTATTGCGAAGGTAATTTTTATACCGGTTTGACTATTTTCGACTGTATAATAGAAACTAACAGCTTGCTCAGTTTCGTTTAAATATTTTATTATACTTGGATCAATATATCTTGATATAAGAAGATATGTATCTACCAGAGAGTTAAGCTTTAACATTACGCTAGTTTTGTTTTCTAATTCTCTTGAGACAAATACAGCATTTCCTTTGATTGACTCATTAAATTCAAACTCTGTAGGAACTATAAATTTTGTATCTGGATCAGATAGGTCTGATAAAATAATATTACCTGAACTATCGATCAAATAAACATCATCAATTTTTCTTATTCTTTTCTCTGCAATAAGAATATTCTTGAACCTATTAATATTAGAATAAAATAAATTTGAAACTCGGTTTAAACCGGAACTCATTAAAATTACATCTGACAAAACATTTTCTTTATTTTCAATCAAATAATTTTTAGCAACATCATAAGAATTGTTGACAGCTTTAGTAATTTGTTTGTCAAAGTAATTTTGAACTCCAAAATTAAAAATAAATAAAGAAAAGATAGCTACCAATAAAGATGGAATAAATGTAAAAAGTGAAAACAACGAAATATATTTTAAATTTGTCTGAGAACCCTTTTTATTTCTTTTTCCTGTGTAGTAAAATCTATAAAAACTTTTGAAGATTAAGTAAAAAAAAATTACTAATAAAATGATATCCAATATTAAAAGAGCTTGAAGGTTTTTATCATTAAGAGGTACAAAACCTTCATTTATAAAAGTTAAAAAAGTGATAATTCCCAAGAATATACACAAAAACGAAGAGAGGATTATCCAATTATAAGTTTTTAGTATTTTTAACATTCTTTCAATTTATTATTTATTTATATAAATATATTATAATTATATACAATGAGTTTTTCTTTTATCATTTTAGCAGGAGGTAACAGCCATAGATTTCAGTCTAATATAGGTAAACCTTATCAAAAAATAGGTGGTAAATCATTAATTGAAATAAATTTAATTAAAGCTAGGAAATTTAAGCAAATTAAAAAGATTGTCATCGTTTATAACAAAAAAGATTTAAAAAGAGTAAAATCATTAAATATTAAAAATGTAAAATTAGTGAGTGGAGGAAAAAATAGACAACAATCAACATTTAATGCGCTTAAGTATTTGATTAAACAAAAAGGAATATCAAAAGTTTTAATTCATGATGTTGCTAGACCCAATTTTTCTAAAAATTTAATGAGATCAATATTAAGAAATATGAGAAATGCCAAATCTGTTGTTCCCAAAATAAAGGTCCAAGATGCAATAAAGCAAATAATTGACTCTAGTAAAGAAGAGTACATCATCAGTAAAAAAAGAGATAATTTATTTTTAACTCAAACACCTCAAGCCTTTAATTTGAGAGAAATATATCATTTGCATAAAAAAAATTCTGCAAAATATAAAGATGATGATGTCTCTTTATATATAGATCTTAATAAAGTTAAGTTTATTGAGGGAGAAAAGAACAACTTTAAAATAACTGACAAATCAGACTTTAAAAATCTGCAGAATTTTTATAAATCTAAACAAAGTGTTGGTATAGGGTTTGATGTTCATAGGCTAGTTCCTAATAGAAAACTTTACCTAGCTGGACTAAAAATTAAATCAAAGCTAGGAACGCTTGGTCATTCTGATGGAGACCCTGTTCTTCATTCAATTACTGACGCTATTTTAGGTGCATGCCAGATGGGAGATATCGGTCAATTGTTTTCTGATAAAAATAAGAAATTCAAAAATATTAGATCAACAATATTACTTCAAAAAGTAATAGAAAAAATAAAAGTGAAAGGTTATTTTATAAATAACATTGATATAAATATAATTGCTCAAACACCTAAAATCAAAAATTTAAAAAATAAAATGATAGATAATATTGCTAAATTATGTGAAATTTCTAAAAATCAAATTAATATTAAGGGAAAGACTACTGAAAAATTAGGAATTATTGGAAAAGAAAAAGCTATTGCTTGCGAAGTGATTACCTCAGTTATTAAATATGATTAAAAATTTTAATTACTTATTTGTTACTTTTTTTGGTATAGGAACTTTTAGATTTGCTCCTGGTACATTCACCTCATTAATAACTACTGTTTTTCTTTTTAGTTTGTTTCATATTATAGATTTATCACATATAGTAATTTTGATTTTTCTTTTATTAATTTTCTTTTACTCCTTTTACGCCGTAGCTGATTATATTAAAGATAATAAAAATAAAGATCCAAAAGAAGTAACTATAGACGAGGTAATCGGTCAATCTATTCCAATCTATTTATATGAAATCGCTCACGGAACCGATAAGAACCCTCAAGACTCAGCAATAATCTATGTTTGTATTTTTATTTTGTTTAGGCTCTTCGATATACAAAAACCATTTCCAATTAATATCTTTGACCAAAAATTTAAGAATAGTTTTGGCGTAATTCTTGATGATGTAATAGCTGGTCTCTATGTAGTATTAACATTGATCATATTTATGGTTATTAAATCAAACTTTTTATTATGAGTTTAAATAAGACAATAGTTTCAATGCTTAAGAAAAAAAAATTGAAACTTGCTATAGCAGAGTCCTGCACGGGTGGATTGCTTTCAAGTGCAATCACATCAGTGAATGGCTCTTCTAAGGTATTTTCAATGGGTTTGGTTACCTACTCTAATCAAGCAAAAATAAACATATTAAAAGTGTCGAGCCAAGTTATTAAAAAATATGGTGCTGTTAGTGTACAATGCTGTTTGGCTATGATTAACAATTTGAGTAAAATCAGTAAATCAAGAGTATGTGTTTCTATAACAGGAATAGCTGGGCCTAAAGGAGGGTCAAAAGAAAAGCCGGTGGGTTTAGTTTTCATAGGGATTAAAGTTGGAAAAAAAATAATTATAAATAAATCTAATTTTAAAAATAAAGGGAGAATTTTTATTCAAAAATCTACAGTAAGAAAAGCCCTTAGATTAATAGAAAATGCTCTCCAAGATTTGAGAGGCAAGACTATTTAATAAAATAAAAATTATTAATAAATCAGCGTATAATAGGAAAACTAATCTATTTCTAAATCTTCTTCTTCTTAAAATATCAGGTGAGTCCGGTTTAAAATCCTCTTTTTTTATTGGTTTAAAATCATAAGAAAATTTCCAATAATTGTGATCTCTTTCTTCTGGATCACCTGTTTTAAAATACTTTATATATTCTACTAGATACCACCAGATTATAAGAAAAAAAATAAGTAATAATATATTTCCTATCATTTTTTAAATAAATCTATAGCTCTTTTTTCAAAAGCATCAGCTATTTTATTTAATCCAAAATTAAAAGATTTCTTCATAATAGCATTAAGGAAATTATTTTTTAATTCAAAATCTATGTCGAACTCTAACTGAGTTGAGTTATTTATTTCTTTAAATTTCCACTCATTTTTTAAATGAGTTAAAGGACCGTCGATATTGGTCACTTGAATTTTATCTTTTTCTTTATAGTAAAGTACCAAGCTTGTGTAAGTCTCGTTAATAAATTTTTTACCGACTTTTAGGTCAGCCTTGATTTCTATAAGATCACTACTTTCTTTTTTATAATAAATTTTTCCGTGTAAACACCAAGGTACAAATTCTGGATATTTTTCTATATCCAAAACCAATTCGATAAGTTGTTTTTTTTTGCAAGGAATGATTTTTTTTATTGATGCTGATGACATTCCACTTGATTATGTCTTGCCTCTTGTAATTTCTTAAAATCCGCATCAGCATGATATGAAGATCTTGTTAAAGGAGAAGATGAAACTAATAAGAAGCCTTTTGATTTCGCTATATTTTCAAGTTCTTTAAATTCATCAGGATGATAATATCTTTGAAGTGGAAAATGTTTTACAGATGGTTGTAGGTATTGACCTATGGTAATAAAGTCTACATTTGCAGATCTAAGATCGTCCATAACTTGTATTATTTCTTCTTTGCTCTCGCCTAAGCCAACCATTAATCCTGACTTTGTGAAAATTTTATTATTCATCTCTTTAGAATTTTTTAAAAGTTCTAATGAGGCAAAATATCTTGCGCCTGGTCTAACTGAAACATACAGTCTTGGAACGGTTTCTATATTATGATTGAATACATCTGGATTTGCCTCCAAAACTTTTTTATATGAGTCTCCCTTTCGTAAGAAATCTGGTGTTAAAACTTCAATAGTTGTATTAGGATTTTTTTCTTTTGTTGCAGTAATAACTTTATAAAAATGATTAGAGCCACCATCATCAAGATCATCTCTGTCAACTGATGTGATAACTACATGATTAAGCTCTAATTTTTTAACCGCATTAGAAATTTTTAAAGGTTCATATATGTCCAATTCCCCTGGTTTACCTGTTTTGACATCACAAAAAGCACAAGCTCTTGTACAAGTATCTCCCATGATCATAAAAGTTGCATGTTTTTTACTCCAGCATTCAGTTATATTTGGACAGTTCGCTTCTTGGCATACAGTAACAAGACTCTGTTGATTGATTAGTTTTTTTGTTTCAAAAAAAGTTTTTGAGTCGACTATTTTAGACCTAATCCATCCTGGCTTTTTTTTTATAGGATTAATTTTATTATTTACCTTTTCTGGATGCCTTGGTTTCATTTTACTTTATTTTAATAATAATTTCTTCTTTTTTTCCAAATTTAAATTTTTCTCTGTATAGAATATCTATGTAGTCATAGTTTATTTTTTCAGATAGTAAACTATTTTTTTTCTCAAGATCAATTAGATCTTTATTTAATTTTTGCTCTAAAAGCTTTAAATTTACCACTAGTTTCTTTTTTTCAAAATATGACAGAAGGCCTCTGTCACCTCCTATAAGATTTGTTAATATATATATTGAAAGAAAAATATTAATTAAGAGCAATTTTTTTCGTGAAAAAAAACTTCTTATCTTCATAACTAGACTTTAGCCATTTTAACAGATTTTCCAAGCTCTTCTTCAATACGCAATAACCTGTTATATTTTGACACTCTTTCAGATCTCGCTAAAGAGCCAGTTTTTATTTGAGAAGATTTTGTTCCAACGGCTAAATCAGCTATAAATGTGTCCTCTGTGTCCCCTGATCTATGTGAAATTATGGTATTTAAATTTGCTTTTTTTGCCATTGATATAACTTTTAAAGTTTCGGTTAAAGTTCCTATTTGGTTTGGTTTAACCAGAATACAGTTCGCTGAGGTTTCTTTGACTCCTTTTTCTAATCTTTTAGTGTTTGTTACAAATAAATCGTCACCAACAATTTGAACATGGGCTCCTATTTCTTTGGTGATTTTTTTCCATGAATTCCAGTCTTCCTCAGCAAATGGGTCTTCTATGGATTTTATAGGATAACTAGAAGTCAATTTTTTATAATAGTTAATGACATCATCAACAGAAGTAAAACTTTTTGATTGAATTGAGTATTCCCCTTTATCATTTATTAATTCATTCGCTGCAACATCTAAACAAATTACGATATCTTTCCCGGGTTTTAAATTCGATTTTTCTATCGAATCAACAATTAATTTTAAAGCATCTTCATTTGTATTGATTGAAGGAGCAAAACCACCTTCGTCACCTAAATTCGTAAGCATTTTTTTAGATTTCAATAATTTTTTTAAATTTTGGATCACTAGATAGCTTTTTTCAATAGCATCCATAAAATTATTTGCTGAGTCAGGTCTAATCATAAACTCCTGAATATTTAAATCATTATCAGCATGAGCTCCTCCATTGATAATATTCATTAAAGGTACAGGGAGCAAAAAAGTGTTACCAAAATTTCTAAAAAGAGATTTATCACCAGATATTGCTGAGCATTTAGAATTAGCTAAGGATACAGCGAGAGTAGCATTAGCACCGAGTTTTGTCTTATTTTCGCTTCCATCAAGTTTTAATAAAACTTCGTCAATCTTTTCCTGGTCATTTGTATTAAGTCCAATTAATTTTTTTGAAATATGATCATTAATATTTTTTACTGCATGATAAACACTCTTGCCTAAAAATTTATTTTCATCCTGGTCTCTTAATTCGTGAGCTTCAAAAGCTCCTGTCGATGCACCAGAGGGAGAAATGGCTGTTGCGGTGACTCCATTATCTAAAAAAACTTCAGCTTCTACTGTAGGATTGCCTCTGCTGTCAAAGACTTGCCTGCCTTTTACATTTTTAATTTTTGTCATTTTTATTTTATTAATTTATCGATCTCAGTTAATTTTTTTAATAAACTTTTTACCTCTTTTAATGGTACCATGTTTGGTCCATCTGAAGGTGCATTGTCAGGGTCCTCATGAGTTTCCATAAAAATTGCTCCAACACCAACTGCGATTGCTGCCCTCGCTAAATAAGGAACAAATTCTCTCTGACCACCACTTTTCTCCCCCATGCCTCCTGGCTGTTGAACTGAATGAGTTGCATCGAAGACTATCGGAAAACCGAATTTTGACATGATAGGCAAAGATCTCATGTCGGAGACTAGAGTATTATAACCAAAACTTGTTCCTCTTTCTGTAATTAGAATATTTTTGTTACCTGAGTCTTCAATTTTTTTAATTACATTTCTCATATCCCAGGGAGCTAAAAATTGTCCTTTTTTAACATTAATTATCTTTCCAGTTTTAGCTGCAGCTATTAATAAATCTGTTTGTCTGCATAAAAATGCTGGAATTTGTAAAATGTCTACATGCTCAGAAACTACAGAACATTGCTCTGAGGTATGAACATCTGTAAGCACTGGAACGCCGACTTCTTTTCGTATTTTATCAAAAATAGGAAGAGATTTATTTAATCCTATACCTCTTTTACCTTTTAAACTTGTTCTATTTGCTTTATCAAATGACGATTTATAAATAAAGTTAATCTTAAGTTCGCTTGTAATTTTTTTTAATTCTGTTGAAATCTTAATTGCATGTTCTTCACTTTCTAGCTGACATGGGCCAGCTATAAGAGTAAAAGGTTTATCATTTGCGATTTCAAAATTTGAGCATTTTACTTTTAAATTTATCATTTTTTTTGATTTATTTTAGCGGCCTTAATAAATGATGAGAATAAAGGATGCGGTGATAAAGGTCTAGATTTAAATTCTGGATGAAACTGAACGCCAATAAACCAAGGGTGGCCTTTTAACTCAATAATTTCAGGTAACTTGTTATCTGGAGATAGTCCTGAAAAAATCATTCCTTTTTTTTCAAATTCCTTTCTAAAATTAATGTTGACTTCATACCTATGTCTATGCCTTTCATTAATTTTTTGAACTTTGTATATATTGCTTATCAATGTGTCTTTTTTAAGTCTAGCCTCATAACTGCCTAGCCTCATTGTGCCTCCAAGATTTTTATTAGTACCCTTTATCAATTTTCCGTCTTTAATCCATTCGTTCATAAGTCCAACTACTGAAGCTTTTGAAGAGCCAAACTCACTAGATGTAGCATTTTTAATTTTCAGTTTATTCCTTGCAAACTCTATAACAGCCATTTGCATTCCAAAACAAATGCCTAAAAATGGAATATTATTTTTTCTAGCAAAATTTATTGCAGCAATTTTACCTTCAGTCCCTCTTTTCCCAAATCCTCCTGGTATCAATATTCCAGAAACACTGCTCAAATAATATTTAATCTGACTTGCTTTTAATTTATCAGACTCAATTCTAATTAAATTTACTTTACAATTATTAGCTATGCCACCATGAGTTAAAGCCTCATCTAAAGATTTATATGCATCTTTTAATTCGACGTACTTTCCAATAATTGCAATATCTACTTTATTTCTTGAGGTTAAAACAAGTTTAGTAATTTTTTTCCATGGTAATAAATTCACTTTCTTCTTGGATTTAATTTTAAAGTATTCTAAGACTCTCAGATCTAATTTTTCTTTATTGAAGCTAATAGGAGCCTCATAAATTGTCTTTACATCTACAGTTTCAATTACATCCTCGATAGAAACATTACAAAACAATGAAATTTTTTTTCGTTGATCTAAGGGTATAGACCTTTCTGATCTGCAAATAATTATGTCTGGTTGAATACCTATGCTTCTTAATTCTTTGACTGAATGTTGAGTGGGTTTAGTCTTAATTTCATCAGATGCTCTCATGTATGGTACAAGAGTGAGATGTATAAACAAAGTATTTTTTCTTCCAATTGTATTGGAAAACTGTCTGATAGACTCTAAGAAAGGAAGACTCTCTATATCTCCAACAGTACCTCCAATTTCACAAATAACAAAATCCTCTTTAGAAACATCATTCTTAATAAACTCTTGAATTCTATTTGTTATATGTGGAATAACTTGAACTGTTTTGCCTAAATATTTTCCTTCTCTCTCTCTTTTTAATACATCACTATATATTTTACCTGTTGTAATATTATCTGATTTTTTTGCAAGAATTCCTGAAAATCTCTCGTAGTGTCCTAAATCTAAATCAGTTTCTGCTCCGTCATCAGTAACATATACCTCGCCATGCTGAAAAGGACTCATTGTACCCGGGTCTACATTTAAATATGGATCTAATTTTCTTAGTCTAACTTTGTAACCTCTCGATTGTAGTAAATATGCCAATGAAGCTGAAGATAATCCTTTGCCCAAAGATGAAACCACGCCGCCTGTTACAAATATGTATCGCGCCATGGAAGGTCATTATACTTAATTAATAATTAAAAGAAAGTTTTATTTGTTGTTTTGTGGAATTTGTGGCAGGTTAGAATTTTCCTCAAGTTCTTTTTCTAAAACAGATTGTGTTTCACGAAGCTCGTCTCTGGAAAACGAAACTAAAACTATACTATTTATAATAAACAAAGTTGCTACTATTGCTGTAAATTTGGTTAAAAAAGTACTCACAGATCTTGATGATGTGAAATTATCTTGTGAAACTCCTAAACCAAGTGCACCACCTTCGGATCTTTGAAGTAAAACTGAAACTACTAAAGCGACTGCCAAAATAACATTAATTGTAATTATTAAATTTTCCATGAGTACTATCTATAATAATTTCTTATTATATCAATAAATTTTTTTGATGATTTAGACGCCCCCCCTATTAAGAAACCATCGATTTCCTTAATATCTCTATATAATTTAACACTGTTACCATCTACTGATCCACCATAAAGAACAGGAGGGATTTTTTTCCTAAATATACCTTTTAGTATTTTTTTTATAAATTTTATGGTCTTATTGAGTTCTTCTGTTGTAGGAAGCTCTCCAGTACCTATAGACCAAATTGGCTCATAAGCTACGATAATATTATTACTATTAAATTTTTTTTCCAAAACTTTGAATAATTGCTTTTTAAGAACAGTTTGAGTTTGTTTATTTTTTTTTTGTTTTTTACTTTCTCCAATACAAAAAACAATTTTTAAATTATTTCTTAGTGAAAATTTAACTTTATCTTTTAATAATGTATCCGTATCACCCTCTCCCCTATTATCTGAGTGACCAATTAATGTGTAAGTTGCACCAGATTTTTTTAACATAAAAGGACTGATAGCACCTGTATTTGATGAGAATAAATCCTTATGATAACAATTTTGTGATCCTATTAGAATTTTCTTTTTTTTAAAATAATTACTGTAATTTCCTATAAGTGTGTAGGGTGGAGTAATGATAATTCGATAATTGCTTCGTTTTATATCTTTAGAATAAAAAGAATTAATCTTTTTAAGGATATTTATAGATTTTGGAACGCCAAACATTTTCCAATTTCCAATAAAATATCTCATGATAATTGATATAAATATGATTTTACTCTATAGGTGTTTATCTTAACTTTAATATTATATTAATATGACAAGATCAATAGCAAAAACGTCTAAATCCCTCTTACTAAAAATAATAGTAGGTATATTAATTCTTCCTTTCCTTTTTTGGGGTATGGGGGATATTTTTAGAGGCGGTAACCAGAATATCATTGCAACAATTGATAAAGAAAAGATCAATTCACAAGAGTTTGTAAATTTTTTAAATAGGTTAAATCTTAGTGACAAAGAGATTACTGAAATTAAAACTGGAACATTAATGGAAAAAATATTGTCTGAGTATATAGGTAAAAAAATTATAGATCTAGAAATTGATTATTACAATATCATCATATCTGATAGTTCACTTAAGGAAATTATTATAAATGATAAAACTTTTCACAAAGATGGAAAATTTTCGAGAACAGAGTATGAAAAATTTTTAATTTCTAATAATTTGACTGCACCAATATTAGAAAAAAATATTCTAGAACAAGAAAAAAAAAGACAACTATTAAGTTATTTATCTGATGGGGTAATCATCCCAGATTTTTTGACTCAGTATGAATTTAATAAGGAAAATCAAATCAAAAGGATAAGGTATGTTGATTTAAACAATATGTACAAAAATAAAAAGTTTTCTGAAGATGAAATAATTGAAACGTATGAAAAAAATAAAAAATTTTATGTTGAAAAGAAAAAAAATTTTTTTATTTCTGAAATTACGTCAAAAAATTTAGGGCTTGAGAATAATGATAATTTATATTTTAAAAAATTAGACGAAATTGAAAACAGCGTATTAGATGGTAAGAATATTAAAACCATATCGAATGAAAATAAGTTACCTATAGAAAATATTGATAATTTTAAACCAAGTGATGTAGCTAACCAAAATACAAAAGAAAAAAAAGAATTATACAGTCAACTTATTACACTTAACAAAGAAAATGAAACTAAATTTTTAAAGATTGGTGATAAATTTTTTGTCATAGAACTAAATAAAATAAACACTAATCAAAAAAAAATTACTGATAAGGAAGTGAGGGGGTCAATCTTATCACAGCTGAACTTAATTTATAAATTACAATCTAATACCGATATTGCTAAAAAGATAAATGAAAAAAACAAAAACTTCTTAGAAGATTTTTCAAAAAAAAATAATTTACAAATTAAAAATTTAGAAATAAGTAATTCAAAAAATCAAAATAAATTTGATAAAAATATATTAAAAAGAATTTTTGAAATTAGAGATAATGAAATTGCATTAATAACTGATAATTCTTTCCAAAAAAACTTCTTGGTTTTTTCTTCGAATACAGAATTTATAAAGATGGATAGTAAATTACCTAATTATGAGCAACTAAAAGCAACTACTAAACTAAGTACTGCTCAACAAATATTTAATTTATATGACAAAAATTTAAATAAAAAATATAGTATCGAAGTTAATCAAAAAGTTTTAGATAGGATAAAAAATTCATTTTAATGAGAATTAACACAAGTTTTAAAGTATTTAAAAACACTCATCTTAAAAAAAAACACCAGCTTTTGTTTACATCCAAAAATTGTAAAAATTATAGCAAAGTAGAAAATTTATATAAATTTTTATTAGCTGAAAAAAATAGCTTTATTTTTGAGTCAGTTGAAAAAGGAAGTATTAGAGGAAGATATACAATTATTGGGTTAAATCCTGATAAAATTTGGAACATCAATAACAACTCAGTTACTTTGAGTAAAGATGGTCGTACAATTAAAATTAAAACCAATCCTTTAAAATTTTTAAATAAGCTTATTGAGAATTTTAAAGTTAAAATTCCAACTCAATTACCTTCGATGGCATCAATGTTAGTAGGATACTTTTCTTACGATATTATTCGCTATATTGAAAAAGTTCCTAATAAATGCAAAGACGATTTAAAAATACCTGATGTAAGGTTATCTCGACCAAAAAATTTAATTATTTATGACAATGTAAAGAAAAAAATATTCTATATCGAAAATATCTATAGTGATACAAAAATTAAAAACTACGCAGACTCTTATAATTCAATTCTTAAAAAATTTGAATTATTTGAAAATTTTGAAAATATAAAACTCCCAAGTCAATTTACTTTTAGTACCAATAAAAATAAAATTAAATCTAATACTTCAAAGTTAAAATTTAAAGCTTTAGTTAATAAAGCAAAAAATTACATAAAAAAAGGAGATATTTTTCAAGTTGTGTTAAGTCAGAGGTTTGAGAGAAAGATCAATAAAAGACCCATAGAAATTTATAATCACTTAAGAAAATCAAATCCTTCTCCATTTATGTTTTATTTTAATTATCAAGACTTTAATGTCCTAGGGAGTAGTCCTGAAATTTTAGTCAGACTTAGAAAAGGAGAAGTTACTATAAGACCTATAGCTGGTACTAGACCGAGAGGGAGAAATACAAAAGAAGATAATAAATTTAAGTTAGATTTGCTTAAAGATAAAAAAGAGTTGTCTGAACATCTCATGCTATTGGACCTTGGAAGAAATGATGTTGGTAAAGTATCTCGCATCAATTCTGTAAAAGTCACTGAAAAATTTAAAGTAGAAAAATACTCTCATGTAATGCATATCGTTTCTAATGTTGTTGGGAAATTTAATAATAAATTTTCATTATTTGAGACACTTTTATCTGGCTTTCCTGCAGGTACAGTAAGTGGTGCTCCTAAAATCAGAGCAATGGAAATAATTGATGAGCTTGAAAAGAATAAGAGGAAATTGTACGCCGGTGGTATAGGTTATTTTACTTCAAATAACGAATTTGATACTTGTATCGCTTTAAGAACTGCTCTAATCAAAAACAACAAGTTTTACGTTCAAGCAGGAGCTGGTATTGTTGCAGATAGCAAACCGGAAAAAGAATATATTGAAACTGTAAATAAAGCCAAAGCTCTTATGAAGGCAGTCGAATAAATGAGAATTTTGTTGATAGATAATTACGATAGTTTTACGTACAATTTATTTCATCATATCTCCAAATTTAATAAAAACGTAGATGTATTTAGAAATGATAAAATTGATGGAAAAACTATTTTAAAAAAAAAGTATGATAAAATAGTAATCTCACCAGGACCAGGTAATCCAAATCAGGCTGGTAATTGTTTGAAAATCGTTAAAGAAGTCCACAAAAAAATTCCTATTCTAGGTGTTTGTTTAGGACATCAAATTATTGGTCAGGTGTTTGGAGGTAAAATTGTAGTTGCAAAAAATTTAATGCATGGAAAAACAAGTAAAATCAGACATAATAAAAAAGGATTATTTACGAATATTCAAAACAATTTTGAAGCTACTAGATATCACAGCTTAGTAGTTGATCGCAAGAAATTCCCCAAAAAGCTTATAATTACTGCTCAAACTAAAAATAACACAATTATGGGATTGATGCACAAAGATTATAATATTCATGGTTTTCAATTTCATCCCGAAAGTATTAGTACTAAAGTAGGAATTAAATTAATAAAAAACTTTATAGCTAACTAACATGTCGAATATAATTGAAAATTTGAAAAAAGGTAAAAACCTTACGTTTGAGGAAAGTAAAGTATTATTTAATAAACTAATGGAAGGTGCCTTTGACGAAAACATAATTATTGAAATATTAGAGTTGCTACTTCAAAAAGGTGAAACCAAAGATGAGTTAGCTGGAGGAATTTTTGTTTTAAGGGAAAAAGCTTCTAAGGTAAGGTCAGATGAAAATACTATTGATACTTGTGGGACAGGAGGTGATGGAAAAAATTCTTTAAATATTTCTACCGCTGCGGCTATCACATTATCAAGCTTAGGTGTAAAAGTTGCTAAGCATGGTAATAAAGCAGTTTCATCAAACTGTGGATCAGCCGATGTATTAGAAGCTCTGAAAATCAATATAAATTTAAAACCTAATGAGGCGGAAGAAAATTTAAAAAAGTTTAATTTTGCATTTATGTTTGCTCCTAATTACCATTTAGCAATGAAATTTGTAGGACCTGCGAGAAAAAAAATGGGGAAAAAAACAATTTTTAACTTGATTGGACCTTTAAGTAGTCCTGCGCAAGTTAAAAGACAAGTAATTGGAGTATATGATTATAAATGGATGAAACCATTTGCAGAGGCATTAAAAGAAAATAACGTAATTCATGCTTATATAGTTCATAGCGAAGACGGAATGGATGAAATTTCACCTTTTGCAAAAACAAATGTAGTTGAATTAAAAGAAGGAAAAATAAGAGAATTTTCCATCGACCCAAATAAATTGGGAGTAAAATTTACTAATAAAGATAATTTGAAAGGAAAAAATGCAGAATTCAATTCTAAAAAAATAATAGAAATCTTCAAAGGAACACCAAACGAATTTTCAATATCAGTTGCTTTGAATACTGCAGCAGGATTAATAGTTTCAGGCAAAGAAAATAATTTTGAGACAGCTTTTCAAAAATCTTCAACACACTTAAGTTCAGGAAAAGTATATCTTCATTTAACAAAATTACAATCAAATTAATGACAAATGTTTTAGATAAAATTATCATTGATAAAAAAGAGTCATTAAGTTTAATAAAAAAAGAAAAATCTTTAAGCTTTTTAGAAAAGAATATTAAAGACCAAGTTTTTTATGATTTTAAGGAGATAATAAAAAATAATAAAGGAGTGTCACTTATCGCAGAAATTAAAAAGGCTAGCCCCTCAGCAGGAATACTAATTGACAATTTTAATCATATTGAGTTAGCAAAAATGTATGTTGATAATGGCGCAACATGTCTCTCAGTCCTTACTGAAGAAAAGCATTTTTTGGGAAAATTAGAATATATAAGAGATATAAAAAAAAGATTTAAGATACCCATATTAGCTAAAGACTTTTTTATAGATCCTTATCAAATATCTTTGTCAAAAAGCTATGGATGCGATTGTATTTTAATAATAGTTGCTGCTCTTGATCAAAACCAAGCAGATGAAATTTATTCTGAGGCTTTAAAACATAATTTATCTGTAATAGTTGAGGTTCACGATCAAAAAGAAGCTGAAAAAGCTTTAAAGTATGATCAAGCTTTGATTGGAATTAACAATAGAAATTTAAAAACTTTAGAAGTGTCTATAGATAATACTATTTCAATATTTGAAGTTGTCAAAGCTCACCAAGGTCCAATTATTTCTGAAAGTGGAATTAAGAATGACCAGGATGCAAAATATATTTATGAAAAGACAGGAATTAGAAACTTTTTGATTGGAGAATCACTTTTAATATCTGACAAACCTCAGGAATTAATGAGAAAATTAATGCAAATTAATCAATAAATAAGGCCTTTATTTTAAGTTGTAATTTAAAGAGAACTTTTATAGAACATACATGTACGAGGTTTGTTCTATGCTTACAAAAAAACAAAAAAACTTGCTAACCTTTATAAATAAGAAGATAAGATCTTCTGGAATATCTCCATCATATGAGGAGATGAAGAATTCACTCAACCTTAAGTCGAAATCCGGGATACATAGATTAATTTCAGCTTTAGAAGAAAGAGGCTTTGTAAAAAGATTAGCCCATAAAGCAAGAGCTCTGGAGGTCGTTAAACTGCCTGAGAATGCAAGCGCAAATGATATATTTAATTCTTTTACGCCAAGTGTCATTAAGGGTGGATTGGATAATACGAAAAATAAATCGAGTAAAGTTTCAGTTTTGGGTAGTATTGCAGCTGGTACACCTGTTGAGGCAATACAACAAGAGGTTGACCAGGTAATTTTACCAGCTGATTTACAAAATAATGGTGAATACTTTGGTCTTAAAGTAAAAGGTGACTCCATGATAGAAGCTGGAATAAATGATGGCGATACAGTTATAATTAAAAAAACTTCTTTAGCTGATAATGGTGAGATTGCAGTGGTATTAATTGATAATGAAGAAGCTACTCTTAAAAGAATTAGAAAAAAAGGAAAAACCATTGCATTAGAAGCTGCAAATAAAAATTACGGGACAAAAATATACTCTGCAAATAGAATAAAGGTACAAGGAAAGCTTGTTTCTTTGTATAGAAAATTCCACTAAAATAGTCTAAATATAACAAATGTCTTTCATCTGTAGGTTCGCACCTTCTCCAACAGGCCCTTTGCATATTGGAGGTGTACGAACGGCTTTGTTCAATTGGTTGCTTGCCAAAAAAAATAAAGGTAAATATTTTTTAAGAATTGAAGACACCGATAAAGAAAGATCAAAGGATGAGTTTAAAAAACAAATTATTACATCGTTGGCTTGGCTTGGAATCAAACATGATGGAGATGAATATATTCAGTCTAAAAATATAGATAAACATATTTCTGTAGCTGATGAACTTATCAAAAAAGGTTTTGCTTATAAATGTTACTGCTCAGAAGAAGAAATAAATGAGCAAAAAGAAAAATGTAAAAAGCAAGGTATACCTTATATTTATAATAGAAAATGGAGAAATGCGAAAGATCTTGAAATTCCAAAAAATTTACAACCAGTTATAAGATTTAAAAGCAAGATTTCAGGAAATACGATTATTAAAGATTTAGTGCAAGGTGAAAGAAATATATCAAATTCCACTATTGAAGATTTTATTATTTTAAGAAAAGATAAATCGCCAACATATCAATTATCGGCTACAGTTGATGATCATGAAATGAGAGTTACTCATGTTATTAGAGGAGATGATCATATGATCAATTCGTTTAAACAGAAGCAAATTTATGATGCTTTGGGTTGGAAAGTTCCAGAGTTTGCCCACATTCCATTAATTCATAGCGAACAAGGAAAAAAACTATCTAAGCGAGATAACGCATCTACAATAGAAGACTATATAAAAATGGGTATTTTACCAGATGCATTAAGAAATTATTTATTAAGATTAGGCTGGTCCTACAAAGATAAAGAAATTTTTACAAAACAAGAGAGCATAGATATGTTTGATTTAAAAGGAGTTGGAAAATCTCCATCAAAACTCGATATTTCAAGAATTTATTCAATCAATGAATCTTATATTAAAGCAATGGATAAAAAGGAACTATTTAATTATTTCAAAGAGTATTGCAATAAATTTAAAAATAAATTGGAAGACTCTAAAGAATTAATAATTTTAAATTCTTTGGATTTCTTAAAAAATAAAGCTAAAACACTTGAAGATATTTGGAAAAATGCAAAGTATATTTTAATTGATAAAATAGAAATTGAGGCTGAGGACAAAAAACTGATTGATGAGAATTCAAAAAAAATTATAAACGATTTTATAATAGAGTTTGAAAAACTATCAAAACCATCTAAGGAAAATTTAGAGCCAATAATTAAAGCATTAATAAGTAATCATAAAACAAATTTTAAAGGTGTTGGTCAACCTCTCAGAATTAAATTAGTTGGTTCACGATTTGGTCCAGGAATATATGACATAATTTTATCGTTGAATAAGGACGAAATTATAAGACGTTTAAAAGATTTGTAATGATGAAAAAAACATCATTTAGAACCAGAAAAAGTTCATTGTATGATAAAAATTCTTTAGAACCTTTTAAAATAAGTAGATCAAAATTTTTTAATTTTTTAAGCTGCCAAAGGTGTTTTTACTTAGATAGAGTAATAGGTTTAAAAGAAATCTCTTCTCCTCCTTATACTTTAAACAACACTGTTGATGAATTACTTAAAAAAGAATTTGATTACTACAGAAAAAAAAAAATACCTCACCCTATTATGTTAAAAAACAAACTTAATTTTATACCTTACAATAATGAGAATTTGGATACCTGGAGGAATTCCCTTACAGGCGGTATAGCTTTTCACGACGAAAAAACCAATTTGATTATACACGGTGGTATAGACGATCTTTGGCTTGATCTCGATAACAAAAAAATAATTGTTGTTGATTATAAGGCTCAATCCTCATCTTATTCCGTTTCGGCTTCCACCTATTTGGATTCTGAATGGCGTTTAAGCTATAAAATACAAATGGATGTATACGTATTTATCTTAAGAAAAATGAAATTTGAAGTTTCTGATACTACCTATTTTTACGTGTGTAATGCAGAAAAAAAGGGGGATAAATTTGATAATAAAATTGATTTTGAAGTTTCGTTAATTCCTTATAAGGTAAATATAAATTGGATTGAAAAAAAAATTGTTGAAATGAAAGAAATTCTTAATCGTAATGAGATACCTGAAATAAATATTAATTGTGAAAAATGTGCTTATCTTAAAGGAGGGAGTAGTTTTTTTTGAATTATGAAAACACTTTTAATAGTAATAATTGTAAGTTTAATTATTTTTTATGTTTTTAGACCGGCTTCAAAAAAAGAATTAAAAAAATTTGAAGATAATGATAACTGGTCAAATATGGGATTTTAAGATAGCAGCTACGTTCTCCGATGGAGAGTTATCTGTAATAAATTGATCAAGTACCTCTTGTGTTTCAGCAATTTGAACAGACATTTTTTTTGGATTTTCAATATAATCAGAAACTTTATTAAAAATAATTCTTGAGCTACATTTTGATTGTATTAATTCTGGAATAATCATTTTGTTAGCTGCAATATTAATAATATTTGCAAATTTTATTTTAACTAAAAGTTTGATTATAAAATAATTTATCCAATTAATTTTATAAATTATAACTGAGGGTATCTTTTTAAAACAAACTTCTAAAGAAATAGTGCCAGATTTTGTGACCGCAAACACAGATTTTTCAAGAATATGCTCTTTAATTTTTTCATCACTTATTATATCAAAATTTTCTATCTCAGTTTTTTTTAAAGTTTCCTCTATATTACTTCTTAAGTTGTATGTGGTATGAAATACATACTTAAAGTCGATATATTTTTGATTCATCAATTTTATAAAGTTAATTAAAACTGGCATTAATTTTTGAATTTCTGATTTTCTACTTCCAGGAAATATTGATATAATAGCTTTATTCTTACCAATTATTTGATTGAGATCAATTTTGGCAGTTTTTGTTTTTTCTAATAAAGGGTGGCCAACAAAAGTGCAATTAACATTCTCTTTATCAAAATAAAATTTCTCAAATTTAAATAGTAACAAAACATGATCTATAAATGTTTTAATCTTTTTCACTCTATCTTCTCTCCAAACCCAAACTTGTGGCGCTACAAAATGTATTGTTTTAATTTTAGGGGATTTATTTTTTACCATTTTAGCTACTCTTAAAGTAAAGTCAGGGCTATCAACCGAAAAAAGGATATCAGGATTAAATTCAATAATTTGCTTGACTGTTTCATTTATATTTTTTTTTATTTTGAAAATATTAGTTAAAACTTTTGTAAATCCCAAAAAAGTGACATCGTTTAAATTTTTAATAGATTTAATTCCTAAATTTGTAAGATTTTCACCGCCTAAACATAGATATTGTATTTTATCATCTTTAATTTTTAGTTTTTTAATCACCTGTGATGCTAGCTTATCTCCAGAGGGCTCACCAGTAAGTATGAAAATTTTTTTCATTTACATTAATATACCGTAATAAACATTTTATTTTTATTAGCCATGCTTATACACTCGGACTTGTTAAGAACAATATTTTTATTTTCTTTTAAAACTATTCCTTTTATTTTAGCTAATTTACACTGCTTTAAAGTATCCTTTCCTATAGTTGGCAAATCTATTCTTAGATCCTGACCTTTTTTTGGAAATTTAACTAGAACCCCTTCGTTTTTCTTATTTTTACTTTTTAATTTTTTCAACATTGATTTGGTCCCGTCTTTTCCTTCAATTGAGATTATTTTTTTGTTTCTTACAACGATCCCTTGACTAAAATTATATCTGCCAAGAGTATTTAAAACTTTGATAGATTTTTTTATATCAAAATGGTCTGTGCTATTTGGCTTAATTTTTGTAAATGTTCCTTTTT
>CACHZG010000008.1 GCA_902584365.1 uncultured Pelagibacteraceae bacterium
AGGTCCAAAATAAGCAGTATGTGGCATTACAGAGATATCATTTTTTTCTGCATGCTGAATTATTTTGAACATCTCGTAAATACCACCAACTTTTATTACAGAAGGTTGAACAAAAGTAACTGCTTTTTGTTTAATCATTGATTTAAACTCAAATTCTGTACATGCATTCTCTCCACAAGCTATAGGTATCCCTAATTCTTTGTTTAATTTTGCGAGAGTTTCATAATCTTCTGGTGGGTAAATAGGTTCTTCTAACCAAGTGAGTTTCATGCTTTTTAAAAAATCTTTTTTGGATAATGTTTCTTCATAAGTCCAAGGACAATTAGTATCTAACATTAAAGGAAGATTACCTGTTCCTTTTCTTCCAGCTTCAATACAATCATTTTCTATTTCATGAAGTTTTATAGCTTGGTAACCATCATCTAATGATTGCTTACATTTTTGCTCTATTATTTTTGGATCACCATATCTAAAAAGACTTGAATAGGCTTTAAATAGATCTTTATTTTTTTTTCCTAACAATTCATGAATTGGCTTATTTTTTTCTTTGCCTAAAGCATCCCATAATGCAATTTCAACACCAGATATTGCAAACATTGTTATTCCGTATCTACCAAATAAGTGCAAAGATTTTTGAAGAGTTAAAAGAAGATCTGGTATATTACTCATATCTTTTCCTACAATTAAAGGTGCCACCATTTCTTCGATTGCAATTTTTACTGCTTTCCAACTTGTATAACCAAAGGCTTCACCCCAACCAGTGATACCTTTATCTGTTTCAATTTTTACTAAGTTAAATTCTAAACTTTTCCATTCTTTTCCATGAAAAATTACCTTATTTCCTCCATGGCTAAACGGCATGCTCAAAGTGATTGCTTTGATTGATTTAACTTTCATATCAATTCCAAATAAGATCTATTAATTTTTGAGGTTTCCAGCTTATAGCAAACCCGTTAGTTTGAATTATTCTATTATTCTTCCAGTCTAATAATGAAAGCCTTAAACCGTGTCCCCGCATCTGAACGAGATCTTTTACGCCATATCCATTTAGCCAAAACTGCATAGCATAATTAGGTGCAAACTTTTTAAAAGTTTTTGGAGCTTTATTAAATGAATCTCTTAAAAATTTACCCTCACATTTATTGGGATCATTAAGTAAAGAGATTGTATAAACTCCAAATCTCATCCAATCCTCTCTTGAAAGGTAAAAACTTGAAGAACCTATACCGTTGCCTTTTTTATCTAGTAAAAGTTTTGACTTATTTGAGAAGCCAGCAGGTTCAACTATATTTTTTTCGAACCACTTTTTGAAACCCTTTTTTCCTTTCAAGATATTAAATAGATCTAGCATTATTAAATCAGTATTAATATTGTGATATCTAAATTTATTTTCGCCTGGTGATTCTAAATCGCTTCGATATTTATTAGCTTTTGTTAGTATATCAATTTTCTTTCTGTGTATCTCATTTAATTCATAACCAACTATGTATTCGTCACGGGCCATCATATTCAATGATTGAAGAACAGTAACATTTCCGTAGTAAGAATCTTTTAATTCTTTTGTATAGAATGAATGATTTTTATTAAGATCAATTCTATTTTGACATTTTAAAGTTGCTACCACAACACCAACAATTGATTTAGATCTACTTTCTCCGTTTATAGGTTTACTATTATCAACATAGTCCCTTTTCCAATCATAAATTAGTTCACCGTTTTCGTAGACCATTAAACTCATAATGTCTCGATTATTTACAAAATCGAAAATATTTTTAGGTAAGCTATTTATATTTTTTTTAATCTTAGATGGATTTTTAGATTTATTAAAATTAAGAGATTTTAGTCCACCATTTGATTTATAATCCCTATTCATTAAAGTGGCTTTTCTATACCATCCATAAGCCCAATCAGCATGAGCTCTACTGCATTTTTCGCAATTATCTTTTGGATAAGATACGTTAGGAAATTTTTTATTCCATTCTTTTTTACTTACTTCAGCAGAATTAGTAGGTGTGTAAAACAATATGATTAATAAAAAAAAAATTTTTTTCATTATCTAAATTTTTTGAAATTTGGTTTTCTTTTTTCTAGAAAGGCTTTAGCGCCTTCTGCCTGTTCTCCAGTTTTAAAATAATCAGGAGCAACTTCTTCAACCATACCTTTTTGAGTAATTTTTAAAATTTCTTCAAACTGTTTTCGAAAACTAGCTTTTAATATTTTCAAACAAGTTGGTGCAGCTTTTAATATTTCATCGCCATACTTTTTAACTTCCTCGTCTAATTTATCTTTTTTTACTACTGAATTTACTAAGCCCCAATTCATCATCTCTTTTGCTGAGTACCTTTTACAAGTCATCCACATCTCTCTTGCACGTTTATGTCCTAAAATATTAGCAGAATGGGCAACGATAGCTCCTCCCGCAGGAGAACCAACTCGGGGACCATTTTGTCCAAATATAGAATTCTCACTTGCTATAGTTAAATCACAAAAATAAGCCATATGATTTCCACCACCAATCGCGTATCCATCAACTTTAGCTATGATTGGTTTACTACATTTTGTTAAGTGAATGTGAAATTCATATTCATGATCTTGAAATTCTTTAGAGCTTTCCCAATTCATATCTCCACCTGAACAAAATGCTCTATCTCCTGCACCTGATAAAACTATTACTCCAACTTCTTTATCTTTTTCTGCAGCGTCAAGAGCTGTCTTAAGTTCTTGAAGAGTTACTGGTGTAAAAGCATTTAATACTTTAGGTCTATTCATAGTGACATAGGCATAGTCACCTTTAACTTCATAAAGTATATCTTTAAATTGCATATTCTTTAATCTCCTCTACAGACTCTGGATTCAATAAAGTTGAGATATCACCAGGGTCCTCTTTTATTAAACAAGACTTAATAACTCTTCTCATTATTTTCATATTTCTAGTCTTAGGTAAATCTTTTAAAAAAATTACTCTATCAGGTTTAAAGGATTTTCCTAAATCTTTAGTTATTAAATCAATAAAGAGACTCTCTTTAAGGTTTTTTTCACTTTCTAATGGCACAATCGAGAGAATGATTTTAGATCCTTTATTTTCATCTGGTATTCCAACCGCAGCAACTTCTTTTACTTTTCCACTTTTCACAACTACGCTCTCTATCTCTGAGGGTCCGATTCTTTTTCCAGAAACTTTAATAGTGTCATCAGATCTTCCGTGAAGATACCAATGGCCATCTTTGTCTTTACTTGCAAGATCGCCATGCACCCATATGCCATTTATAACTTTCCAATAATTTTCTAAATATCTTTTATCATCTTCCCAAAGACTTTTTGTAAGACCAATTGAAGATTTTCTCATAACTAACTCACCTAATTGATCTTGAGTTACTTTCTTGCCGTTATAGTCCACAATGTCAGCACTCATACCTGGGATCGGAGCATTGAATGACCCAACTTTGAAAGGTCTATGCAAGCAACAGTGCAAAATTGATCCAGAAACTTCTGTTCCTCCAGCCGAATTCATAATCGGTACTTTAGATTTACCAATAAATTCAAATAACCATTTCCAAGGTTTTTCTGTCCAAGGTTCACCGCCAGTACATATAATTCTTAATGAACTTAAATCTAAATTTTCAAAAAGTTTTTTGTCTTTGATCATTTGATTTCTTATCAACGCAGGAGATAATTCTGTCCATGAAACTTTATATTTTGCAATAAGTTTCCAAAATCTAATTTCATCAGGAAAATCTGGTACACCCTCAGCAATTACCATTTGGCTACCATGCAAAGAGGCAATGGTTGCTGATTTTGATCCAACCATCCAGCCCATGTCAGCCATACACAAATGCACATCTGATTGTTTAAAATCAGCAAGTATGCCCTCGTCGAAGGCCATTTTAGTTACCAAACCAATATGAGTATAAACACATCCTTTAGGTTTTCCTGTTGTGCCAGATGTGAAATGAATTATAGCTGGATCTTCTGCATTCATTTCCTCTGTTTTAAGATTGTCAGAAACATTATCAAAATTTTCCCAATTGAAAATCTTTTTTCCTTTATCTTTTCCTAGTAAAAAAATCTTTTCTAAAGTTTTCACCTGACCTAAATCCTCTTTTATTTGGTCGAACATTCTAATTTCTTTAGCTTTTCGAAAAGTTTTTTCTACCGTAAAAATTCCTTTTGCTTTTGCTATTTTAAGTCTTTCAACAACGGCTTTAGAACCATACCCAGAGAAAAGAGGTAAAACTATACATCCAATTTTTAAGATAGCAAAGTAAGCTATATAGGTTTCAATAAATTGAGGCATATATAATGCGATAACATCACCTTTTTTAAAACCATTGATCCTCAAGGTATTCCCAACTTTTGATATTTCCTTATCAAAATCTTGATAAGTTATTGTGCTTTCTTTTCCATCTTCTCTTTCTGCAAAAATAAATATTTTCTTAAAAAAACCTTTTCCTTTATGCCGATCAATACAATTTTGAACAATATTAGTTTTTCCGCCTACACACCATTTTGTCCATGGAACACCTTTGCTTTCATCCATAATTTTTGTGTAAGGTTTATAAAAATTTAATTGAGAAAATTTGATAACATTGTCCCAAAGCCAACCCGGTTCTTTTAAGCTTTTATTTTCAAGTTCGTCATAATTTTTTAACTCACAAAACTTTATAAATTTAGAGAGTTTTGAGTTATCTATGAGATCTTTAGTTGGTTTCCAAATTATTTCTTTAGACACAGGTCTAGAGGTAATTTCCTTCTTTAATTTTAATTATATTATACATGAGATCATTTAACGGTGTTTTAACACCATGTTTTTTCCCAATTTTTGAAACAGCACCACTTATAAAATCGATTTCTGTTTTTCTACTTTTTAATACATCAAAAGCCATTGAAGATTTATTAGTTTGTCTTGAGTCAACTATTCTATTAAACATTTCAAGACATTCATTTTCACTCACTTCAACTCCATCGGCTTTAGCAACCTCTCTAGTTTCTAAAATAATATTCTTACCAAGATTTCTTGACATTTTTTGATTTTTGTTTGAAATGTATAAATCAGTATGGTGAAGATCAAATATAGCAGATAAAGGACCTATTGCAGTTAATGCAAATAATTTCATCCATTTTCTTCTTTTTATATTTTCCTCAGCAATTGTCTCTAAACCGTATGCAGTAAAAGTTTCAGCTAAATCTTTAACTCTTTGACTGTGACCACCATCGTACTCTCCAATCCATGACGGTAAGCTAGCGTGATTTTGAATGATTCCAGGCCCTTGAATACTTGAGGCTTGAGTGGTTGAACCTCCTAAAACTTTTTCTTTACCTGCAATTTTTTGCATTATTTCTTCATGTCCAATTCCATTTTGAAAAGACATTAACATTGTATTATCTCCAATAATATTTTTTGAATTAGTTAATGCTTGCTCTAGAGCTGTGGCTTTACACATTATTATGATTGCATCTACTGGCTTTAAAGTTTTTGGATCAGTCGTTGCTTTAATTTTAATAATTCTATCTCCACCGTGTCCCATCATTTTTAAACCTTTGTTATTAATCTCATCAACGTGTTCTTTCCAAACATCTATAAGAACTACATCAAGACCCTTTTCTGAGAGAAGACCACCAAACAAACAACCCATTGCACCTGCACCAAGCACAGCTACCTTTGTATCTTTTTTTATCATTATGCTTTCATTTTAACTTGAACACCGAAGAAACCTGTCGGTTTGATCATTAAGACGATTATCATTAATAAAAACGCATATAAATCTTTGTGACTACCTGAAATATAAAAAGAAGATGCAGTTTCAAATAATCCTACTGTAAACCCTCCTACAATTGCTCCAGGCAGATTCCCAAATCCACCCACTACTGCAGCTGCAAAAGCTTTCATTAATATTATATAGCCCATAAAAACAACTACCTGATAAGTAGGTCCAACTAAAGTCCCACCAATTCCTGCGATTGCACAAGCGATACCAAAAATAATTGAAATGTATAGCGGTACATTGATACCAACTAAATTTGAAACTTCTTTTGAAAATGCTACGGCTCTTATTCCTAACCCCATCTTTGTTTTATTTAAAAAGAACCACAATCCAGCAGAAATTGAGAGACCTACGACCAACATCCAAAGATAAGTCATTGGCAATGTAATATTAGCAATGTTTAGTGGTAGCCCCAAATCAACAGGAAAAGGTTTAGCTACTGGGTTCCATATTATATATGCAAAATTAATCAATACTACTGAAAGTCCAAATCCACAAATAATAATACCCATTCCAGCAACTGTATAACCACCTCCTTTTTTTGTGAGAGGTCTTAAAAAAACTCTTTCAATTAAAACTCCGAATAATCCCATAGACACAAAAGCAATGAATAAACAAACTACATAAACAACCCAACCATAACTTTCAGGAAAAACCTCATATATCCAGTCCACATCGAGTAGGTGAAATGTTGTTAGTCCCATGAACGCACCTATCATAAAAAATTCACCGTGAGAAAAGTTTACAACGTCCAATCCAGTATAGATAAGAGATATACCCAAAGCCACTAAGCCGTAAATTATTCCTACTGAAATACCAATTGTTAATACACCTTTTAGAGACTCAATATTCATATCAGGCGAAGATGCACACCAGGCAATATAAATTAAAAAGAAAATTGTGAAAATTATATTTTCTCCTCTTTTACCAAGCTTTAAAATATTAATTTTTGATAAAAAATTAGACATTTGCTCTAGTTCCTCCTAGATAAGACTCTTCAACACTTTTATCATTTATTAATTTTTTAGCTTCTCCCTCGACATTAATTACTCCATCCTTAATTACATATCCGTAATCTGAAAGGAGTAATGCCATTCTCACATTTTGTTCTACCACAAGAACTGTAAGCCCGTCTTTTCTAATTCTGTTTATATTTTTAAAAATATCTATCACTATTTGTGGTGCTAGAGCAGCGCTTGGCTCATCAAGCATTATCATTTTAGGATTTGACATCAGGCCTCTACCTATACATAACATTTGTAGTTCCCCACCTGATAAAGTAGCTGCTAATTGAGTTTTTCTTTCATTAAGTCTTGGAAAATATTCAAACACTTTTTCTAAATTATCATTTAATTTCTGTTTTGACTTTAAAACAAAACCCCCTAAACGAAGATTTTCCATAACAGTCATTGCTGGAAAAACATCTTTTCCCTGAGTTACTTGAACTAATCCTCTTTGAACAATAAGATGAGGAGCTAAGTTTTGAATTGGTTCACCGTCAAATTCTATTGTGCCTTTCCATGTTCTTATGAGACCTGAAACAGCTTTAAGAATTGTTGACTTTCCTGTACCGTTTCCGCCTAACAATGCAACTACTGATTGAGCGTTAACCTTCATATTCGCCCCATTTAAAATTTGAACTGTGCCATAACCAGAGATTAAATTTTCAATTTTTAGCATTTTTTTGGCGTATTTTGTTGACTTAAAAATTTATATTTTATTAAATACATTTAATTAAATTAAATCTTCGTCGTCAATGAAAAACGCCGAAGATAAAAATATCGATATAAAAATGGGGGAAATATGAAAAAAATAAAAGTCCTATCATCAAGTATCGTTCTTTCTTTAGGTCTACTAATTACATCTTATGCAGAAGCTGCAACGATTAAAATCGGTGTGTCTTTTAGAATGCTGTCTGATGTTGGTTACAAACACGGTGAGTTGATCACTGACACTGTAGCTGAGTGGAATAAAAAAGGGACAATCAATGGTCAAAAAATTGATCTTACTTTATACAATGATGAGTGTAAGTCTGAAAAAGGTGTAGCAAATGCTACTAAACTTGCTTATCAAGATAAAGTACATGTTATAATCGGATCTAGTTGTAGTTCAGTTACTTTACCAATGGTACCAGTAACAGAAAAAGCAAAAGTTCCACAAATCATTCCACACTCTACAAATGCTGACATTACTAAAAAAGGTAGTGAATACATTTTCAGAGTGCCTGTATCATCGAGATTTTACAAAATTGTACAGGGTAAATATACAGCAGAGAACCAAGGTACTAAGATAGCTTATATTTATGGTCCGGACGCTGCAGGTAAAGATTTTGCTTTATCAATGCAAGCTTACATGAAAGAAAATTATGGAGTTGATCCTCTATATTCTGTTCAGTCTGGTGAAAAAGAAACTGACTTTAGAAGTTATTTAACTAAAGCTAAAGCAACTAATCCAGAGGTTCTTGTAATCTCTGCTCTTATGGACGAAACGGTTCGTGGTTTAGTGCAGTCCTATGAAGTAGGAATACCTAAAAAAGTTCATAGAGTAACAGCATCAATTGGTTCGAAGGTAGAGATACCAACTAATGCGGGATCTGCTGCTAAAGGAGTCACTTATGCGGCAGCATTTGCAGCATCTGACAAAAGACCAGTGGCACAAAAATTTGTGAAGATGGTAAAAAACAAATACGGTGTAGTGCCAGGTCATGACTTCTCTCAAATGCAAGACTTATTAGACATTTTAGAAATAGCTTTGAAAAAAGTAAATTTCTCAGGTGATCTTGCAGCTGACAGAAACGCAGTTAGAGATGCAATAGCAAGCACTAAAGACTTTAAAGGTTTAGCTTCTGGTCCAATTAATTTTTGTGCCCCAGGAACACCACAGTGTAGAGATGGTAACAGAACTCCTGTTATGATCGAATACACAAGAGGTGGAAAAAACTTTAAAACAAAAGTAGCGGGTAAAGTCACATTTAACCCTACTGACGGTCTATAAAATCAAATTTCCTTGAGCGGCTTACTAAAGCCGCTCATTGAAAAGTTAAAATTCCTTATGTTAAAAATTAAAAAGCTGAAAAAAATTAAAACTAGATTTCCAGTGATGCTAGCTGAAAAAGCTCTTAACTCAAAACAATGTGAAGATTTAATTAATGAAATAAAAAATTCTAGTTCATTCGATGATATGATAATGGGCGGAAGAAGCAGAATAAACAAAGGATCAAAAAATTTTAAGCGATATATTAAAAAATCTAAGATATCTAAAAAATTATTTACAACATTTAATAACCCATTTTTTTTTAAAAAAATTCAATCAATATTTAAAAAAAATTATAAAGATTTAACGTGGTCTAATACTTATGATCCCAAAAAATTTATAAAAAATAAATTCACTAATAAAAAACTTATGAATTCTTCTGAACTAAAAAAAATGTATGGAAATAAATATAGAAATCCAAGTGTAAATTTAGATATTGACTTTTCTGTTTCTAAAAGTGGCTATCGTTTAAAACCTCACAGAGATGATATTACCCGTCTGTACAATTTTCTAATTTATTTAAATGATATTCCAAAAAAAAATGGAGGGTCATTAACAATTTATCAAAAGAAAAAAAACACAAAGATCAGATCTAGATTTCGTAGATTTCCAAAAATTAGTGAGCTTGCTTTATGTAAGGAATTTACGCCTAAACAAGGTTCAGTAATTTTTTTTCAATCAACACCTAATTCATATCATGGTGTAAAAAGATTTAAGGAACATAAGGGTCAGAAAAGATTTTTTATTTACGGAAGTTATGCTTTGAGTGCCCCAGTACTTTGGAAGTATAAAAATGTAACTTATTTGCCTTTTATTAAGCCAACAAGTAAGAAGTTACTTACTTCTAGTCATGACTCTAACTATATTTTAAATAAATCAGCATAATGGATAAATTTAAACAAATAATAGCTGATTATCCATTCATAGCTTTTATCATCGCATTTGGAATACTAGCTTTATTACCACCCTTTGTGCTGACGGATGTTTATCAATCACATTTAGCTAGCTTAATTTTCGTAAATATAATTGTTGCTGCAGGTCTAAATATAGTCAAAGGTTATTGTGGTCAAGTAACTGTGGGACACGTCGGTTTATTTGCAGTTGGTTCTTATACTGCTGGAACTCTTTTTTTGTATATGGGAATGGGTTTTTGGGTTACTTTACCGATCGCAATTATAGTTACAGCATTTTTTGGTGTTGCCATGGGAATTCCATCCTTCAGGCTAGAGGGCCCATATCTTGCACTAGCCACACTTGGCGGTGGAGAGGCTATAAGATTATTTATTGAAAACGGAAACTTTTTTAGATCAACATTTGGAATATCAGATATTCCAGCACCAAGCTTATTTGGTTATAACTTTGATACACCAGATAGATATTATTTTATCTCAATGACCATAATGATTATTGCTGTTTATTTTTCTTTTAGTATTTTGAGATCTGGTGTTGGTCGAGCTTTTATGTCTATAAGAGAGGATCCAATTTGTGCGGCAGCAGCCGGAATTAATGTAAAAAAATATAAGATATTAGCTTTTATTTTAAGCGCAATGTTTGCTGGTGCAGCAGGTGCTGTTTATGCACATTTACCACCAGGATATATTCATCCCAACAACTACACTGTAATTGAAATGGTCACATTTTTAGCGATGGTGGTTTTAGGTGGGTTAGGACATATTTGGGGAGGCATCATTGGAGCCATTGTTATTACGATAGTTTATGATTTAACAAGACCATTATATAAATACCAATTATTAATTTTTGGTCTGACAATTATTTTTACAATTTTATTTATGCCTAAAGGAATCGGTGGTTTTATTGATAGATATTTTATTACAAAAAGATTTAAAGCTAAAACAGGAGCAGAAAAAAATGTTACTTAAAACTAAACAATTGTCCAAATCTTTCGGTGGGTTAAAAGCAATGAACAAAGTTGATTTTGAACTACCAAAAAATGAGATAAGGGGGATTATCGGTCCCAACGGTTCTGGAAAAAGTACTTTTTTCAATCTAGTTTCAGGAATTTACGATACCGATCCTGGAAGTTATATCGAATTTGATGGTCATGATATTACAAATGCTCCAGCACACAAAATTGCTGAATACGGATTATCAAGAACATTTCAACTTTTAAGACTTTATCAAGATATGACAGTTTTAAATAATGTAATGTCAGGATATCATACAAGAATACCTTACAGATTTTTTGATGCAGTTGTTGGCAGAAAAAAAATTTGGGACCAAGAGAAAATCATAAAAGAAGAAATGATGGATCTTTTATCATTTGTAGGATTGGCAGATTACGCTGAGTTAAATGCTAGTGAATTATCAGGGGGACAAAGAAGATTGCTTGTTTTAGCAAGAGCCATCGCTATGAAACCAAAACTTTTAATGCTTGATGAACCAGCAGCAGGTTTATCGCCTGTAAATGTTGACAATTTAATGAAGATTATAATGCAACTAAAAGACAAGTACGGTCTTACTTTAATAATTATTGAACACATTTTAAAAGTTGTCATGGATACATGTAATACTGTCACTGTGTTTGATCACGGCCAAAAAATAGCTGAGGGCTCTCCTCAACAAGTTAAAGACGATAATGCAGTAATTGAGGCTTACTTAGGCAAAAAAATGAATGATGAGGAGATGAGGAAAGCACTTGCAGTGTAATTAAAATTTGGTATGATTAAATCTGATTTGTCTTAATGGCCCAAAATATACTTAAAGAATTCAACAAAAACGGATTTGTAAAAATCAAAAACGTATTAGACTATAAATTGGACTTAGAACCTGTTCTAAATGATATGGCTTTCATAATGAATAGATTAATTCATAGGTTTGTAAAAGAAAAAAATAAAAAAAGAGTCTTAGGTTTTAATTTCAAAAAAAAATACTCATATTTAGTTGGTTTAAATATACCAGAGCTTGACCAGTATTTTAATATCAGGCTTCCACAAGGTAATATCAATGTGAACAGTGATTTTTTTGCAAGTCAGTCTATATGGAACTTAATTATAAATAAAAAAATTATAAATGAAGTAACAAAAATTCTTGGCTCTGAGGTTTCCTCAAATCCTTGTCAAAATTCAAGAATTAAACAACCAGAAAAAAGAATTTCATCGAAAAACATTAACGATGGACTAGTTGGAAGAACTCCATGGCATCAAGATGCTGGTGTAATGAATAGAAAAGGACAGAAGGGGACTGAATTAGTAACTTGCTGGATACCATTCACAAAGACTAGAATTGAAAACGGATGTATGCTCGCAGTTAAATCAAGTCATAAATTTGGACTCGTTAATCATGAAACTGGAAGTAAAGGTCAAGTCGAAATAAAAGGAAAAGAAGCTATTGAAAAAAATAAATTAACAACAGTGCCACTAGAAGCTGATGTAGGAGATATCATTTTACTAAATAGATACTTGTTGCATTGTTCCTTGCCAAACAAATCAAAAAATTTCAGAATAAGCATGGACTTAAGATATAATAAGGCCGGTCAACCATCAGGCAGAGACCCACTGCCTTCTTTTATAGTAAACAGTAAAAATAAAAGTAAAATCAAAGTTCAAAATTACAAACAGTGGATTGCTTTATGGGAAGATGCAAAAAACAAATGTATCCCAAGAAAATGGTCTTACAAATACCCTTTACCCACTTTTAATCATTCAAAAAGAGATTTACCTAATTTAATTTAATGCAATCAGTAACAAAACGGGTCTACGCCATAGACTTTTCATTAGCTATTCTTGGCTACATTTTATTTGTGTGCATGGATACTATTGCTAAGGATTTAGTAGAAAGATACCATGTAGCTCAGATTATATTTGTAAGTGGTATTTCAGCATTATTACCGGTATTACTGTATACACAAGCAAGAAACTCATGGAACAAAATCGGTAAAGCAAATTATAAAGTACATTTTTTTAGAACATTAACGATGTTCTTAGCTATGGCCACATTCTTCTATTGTTCAAATTATTTACCTTTAACCACTTTATATAGTATTATTTTTACCGCTCCGTTCCTTCTTACGATTGGTGCTGTAATATTTTTAAAAGAACAAGTAAGCTGGAGAAGATACACTGCTATTATAATTGGTTTTTTTGGCGCAGTAATTGCTATAAATCCTTTCGGCGATGGTTTCAACAAAATAGTATTTTTGGCTATGCTTACACCTATGTTTGCCTCAGCAAGTTATCTGATCGTTAGAAAATATGGTCATCAGGAGTCAATTTACTCATTTTTAATATATGGGAAACTTTTAATGATTTTATTTTCTGGGATCATAGCGTTTAAATATTTTAAACCAATGACATCTATTGATCTTTTTTATAATTTTAATGCAGGCTTACTGAGGGGAATGGCGATTATATTTGTTATTAATTCCGCTAGGCATTTGCCTTCTTCAATATTTGCTTCTGCTCAATATATTCAAATTGTTGCAGGGGGTATTTTAGGATATTTAGTCTTTAAAGATATACCAGGATTAAATGTATATGCTGGGAGTTTAATAATAATTTTATCTGGTTTATATATAATATTTAGAGAAGCGAAACTTTCAGTCAATATCGTAAGCTCAACTACAAGGCATCCATCTATACCGTTGAAGAAAGATTAAATTTTTACTTTTTTTCTTATGTAGAGTTTACCAAATAATTTTTTGAACTCCGGCATTCTCTCGTCAATATCATCTTTTGAATTTTGTCTATTTTTATAAAGTGTATTGTGAAATCTCATATTGGGATTAATCTCACTTTTAGGTCTGCCATTTGAATAATAGTATAATGCAATAGACTTACGATTAATATTTTCTGGGCAATTTAAAGGGTCTGGGTGGCCATGAAAGCTATAGTCATTAGTATTAAAAACAACCATGTTATTAAATTTGGGTGATAATTTTTGCTCACACTTCGTCATATTCTTATCCCATAATTCTAAACAACCACCATATTCATCTTTCCAATTCTTATTTAGATAGATTAAAACATTTAATCGTCTATCTAGTTTCATTTGTGGATGGTAATTAAAATCTGCATGCACTTTTAAAAATCCACCTTTCTTAATCTGATGCAGTCCGCCACCAAAAAAATACGGGTCTGGAATAAGTTTTTCTTCTATTCCTGTCAGCTTTTGTAAAAAATCTATAAATTGATATGAGTTTAAAAAAGAAATAAAATTTTGAATTTTTTCAGGATAATTGAACTCTAGATTTGTAGCGAATTTTTTTTTGTCACTTTTAGTATTAAATTCCATCGAATTATCCATTTTTTCTAAATCAGGAAACTCATTCAATATTTCAGTTAAAAACCCCTCGTCAAAAAAGTTTTCAAACATTATGTGAGAAAAGGGCTTGTTGTTTATGAATTTTTTTTGATTATCTTCTGCTAAGGTCTTCAGATCTTTATTTATAATTTTTTCAACTTTCATAGCTTTATTTATGCCTAATAATTGAGGATTATAAAGTGTTAACTGCGACTATTTGGTAATAATAATCATTCGCAATATATTGACATTGATAATCATTTGCATTACTAAGAACATAGATAATGATAATCATTATCAAATAGGTGGAAAATGAAAAAACTAACATATATAACATATTTATTATTATTTGCGTTTACAGGAAGCTTATTCGCGAATGAGGTAAATATATTTAGCGCGAGGCATTACGACTCTGATGTTCAACTTTATGAAAAATTTACTGCAAAAACAGGAATTAAAGTAAACGTTGTTTCAGGAAAATCTGGCGCTTTAGAAAAAAGAATAATTGAAGAGGGAGCTGACAGTAAAGCTGATCTTTACATTACAGCTGATGCTGGAAGACTTGGTGCTTTTGAAGCAAATCTTCAAGGCGGGTTAACAAGTGCAGCCATTAAATCCGCTGTGCCTAGTAACTTTAGAACATCAAAATGGACCGGTATAGCTAAAAGAGCTAGAATTGTTTATTTTGCGCCTGAGAGAGTAAGTGGTGCAGAATTAGCTGGTTTAACTTATGAGAGCTTAGCTGATCCTAAATGGAAAGGCAGATTAGTAATAAGGGCTTCAAACAATATTTATAATCAGTCTCTTGTAGCTTCATTAATTAAAAATAATGGAAAAGGTAAAGTCTCAGATTGGTCAAAAGGGATGGTAGCTAATATGGCTAGATCTCCAAAGGGTAATGATAGGGCTCAAATACTTGCTGTTGCAGCTGGAGAAGCTGACATAGCTGTAGCTAATACTTATTATTTGGCATTAATGTTATCTGGAAAAAAAGGAGCAGAGCAACAAGCAGCTGCTAAAAAGGTAAAACCTTTCTTTCCTAATCAAGATGAACGTGGAACTCATATGAATATTAGTGGTGCAGGTCTTGTAAAAGGTGCGCCGAACAAAGCTAATGCAATCAAATTGGTTGAGTTTTTACTAAGTGTAGAAGCTCAAAATCATATTGTTAACAATACATTTGAGTATCCGATGATTAAAGGTGTTTCTCCACATCCACTTGTTGTAAATATGGGTTTAGATTTTAAACAAGATCTAAAAACAAAAGTTGTTAATTACGGAAAAAGACAAGCAGATGCTTTAGAAGTAATGACTGCTGCAGGTTGGAAGTAGTTAGTTAAATATGAGGCGAATGACAAAAAAAGAATTTAATTTAAATAAATTAAAAACAGGTTGTTCGCCTTGTATGTCAGAAGCTAAAAAAATGGAACAAAAAATTTCTAATAGAAAAGTTTCTGAAATTAAAATTGAAGAAGTCAAATCAATTATTTCTTCAATGTTTACAAGAAAAGATTAAAAGTTTGACGTCAATTTCTCTGGTTTCAAATGCTAGCTTAATAATTCTACACTCAAGCCGCTTTAGCCAGAGAAACAAAAAAGGTAATGTAGAAAATATTAATGACTAAATATAATATATGGTTTTTTTCTTCAATTATTATTGCTTCAATAGTAGCACTTCCTATAATAACAGTTTTTTTTAGTTTTTTCAGTGAAACAAGCAATTATTTTGTAATTTTAAAAAATACTTTTCTATATGAGTACATACTAAATTCATTTACAATATTAATATTTGTTATTCTGATTACTTTTATTTTAGGCGTTGTCTCAGCTTACTTTGTTTCTTTTTATGATTTTCCCTTGTCAAATTTTTTTAGCTGGGCTCTAATCTTGGCTTTTGCTGTACCTGGGTATATATACGCATTTTCAATCATAGCTTTTTTTGAAAACTTTGGAACCGCATATTCATTAATGACTTATTTTTTTGGAGAAAGTAATTATAATACAGTAATTCCAAAAATTGACGGTATTATTGGTTCAATTTTAGCGATTTCTTTCTCTTTATTTCCATATGTTTATGTTTTAACCCGTGCTTCCTTTTTTTATCAGTCAAGTAACTATATAGAGGTAGGGAAGAATTTAGGTCTTTCTGAACAGGAAACTTTTTTTAAAATTATTTTACCTTTGGCTAGGCCAGCTATTGTGGCTGGATTAGCACTTGTTTCGATGGAGTGTTTGTCTGACTTCGGAACTGTTTCTTTCTTTAGTGTAAATACTTTAACAACTGGAATTTATAATTCGTGGCTTTCCTTTGATGATTTAAATTCTGCTAATCAAATTTCTTCAATTTTATTAATCTTTATCTTAGTTATGTTTTCTATAGAAATTTATTCAAGGAGAGAAGCAAAATACCACCAACCAGCTAGAGGTTTTAAACCAATAAGTAAAATATCTTTAACCGGAACAAAATGCATTCTACCATTAATAATTTGTAGTTTAGTATTTTTTATAAGTTTTTTATTTCCAGTTTCACAAATGATTTATTGGACTGTTAAATTTCCAAAATATATTCAAGATATCAATATCATTAAAATAAACTTAAACACATTGACTCTTGTCGGATTAGCAAGTCTTATAATAGTTTTGGTATCTTTATTTATTAATTACGGCAGTAGAGTTTCAAAAAGTAAAATTTTAAGTTATTTAACTAATTTTTCTGTTTCAGGATATGCCATACCAGGTATTATTTTAGCAGTGGCTTTTATAACTTTTTTCTCAAACATGAGTGATTTTTTTAGTGAGATATTTAATCTCCCAAGTACAAAAAGTATATTCATTGGATCCATATTTGGTCTATTGCTTGCCTATTTTATAAGATTTTTTTCTTTGTCTTTTAACGGGATCAAATCAAGTTATGAAAAAATTAATAATTCAATAGATGAAAGTGCTTATTTACTTGGGTATTCAAAAACTAAAACATTTCTGAAAATACATGTCCCTTACTTGAAAACGAGTATGGTTTTAATTATTTTACTAATCTCGCTTGAGGTTATTAAGGAACTTCCAATGACAATGATATTGAGGCCATTTAACTTTGAGACGTTTGCGACTCAAGCTTACGTTTACGCGTCTCAAGATCTACTTGAAGCAGCTGCTTTGCCATCTTTATTTCTTATTTTCTGGTCAAGTCTTTTAATTTTACTTTCATCAAGATATATACTTTCTAAGAAAAATTAATATAATCTCAATATGGATTATAATTTTTTAGAAATTCAAAATGGCTATTTTAAAGCCAGTGAAAAAAATAAAGTAAATAACGTAAATCTTTTAATTAAAAACCAAGGTGAAATTATTTCCCTATTAGGACCATCTGGCGTAGGTAAAACTACAATCCTTAGAACCTTAGCTGGTTTACAAAAATTGAATGGTGGTAAAATACTTCTTAAGGGAAAAATTTTAGCTTCAAATGACATTCATATAGAACCTGAAAAAAGAAACGTTGCTTTATCATTTCAAGACAACTCTCTTTTCCCAAATTATAAAATAATAGATAACATAAATTTTGGAAAAAAAAGATCTAACGGTGATGGGAAAAGCATTGATGTTAACGAAGTAATTAAATTACTACATATTGAGTCTATCTTAGAAAAATTTCCACATCAAATAAGTGCAGGGGAAGCACAAAGGGTGTCACTAGCGAGATCATTAGTTTCAAAACCAGATTTGCTTCTTTTAGATGAACCTTTTTCAAATATTGATCAAAGCTTAAAGGAAGAAATACAAGTTTCAGTAAAAAAACTTTTAAAAAGAATTAATTTAACTACGATTATAGTAACTCATGACTCGTACGAGGCATTTTCGATAGCTGACAAGTGTGGAATTATACTTAATCAAGAATTAAAACAGTACGATATTCCTTATAACGTTCATCACGAACCAAACTCGGTAGCAGTGGCAAATTTTTTAAATAAAGGTGTATTTATTGATGTAGATGTTGTTGACAGTGATTGCGCTGTTCACAGATTAAAACATAAATCACTTGGTGAAATAAGAGGAAAGTTGTCTAACAAATTCTCATCGGGATCAAAAGTAAGGCTACTTTTACAACCTGAAGATTTAATCCATGATGATCAAAGTCCTCTTAAGTTAGAAGTTGTTGACAGAAAATTCCGAGGAACAAATTTTGTTTATACTTTAAAAACACCTAACGGTGAACATTTGCCCGTGTTTGTGCATTCACATCATATTCATCAACATGAGAAATCAGAGAAATTTGGCATTAAGACGCCGATTTATATTGACCATTTAGTATGTTTTTAATTATATAACACTATGATTGCGCCCTTAGCTCAGTTGGATAGAGCATCGGTTTTCTAAACCGAGGGTCGTAGGTTCGAATCCTTCAGGGCGCGCCAAAACTAATTATTTTTATTTGGGTCCTCTTCTTCGTTAGTCTTTGTTTGATTTTCTTCAACGTCGTTTGTCTCGTTCTGATTTTGCGTGTCTTCTTGTGAAGGACTTTCATTATTTTGATTGGTATAATCTTGATTTTGATTAGAATACTCTTGATTTTGATTGGTTGTTTCTACATCATTTTCAGCTCGTTGTTTTGATTTGCTCCTGTTAGTAAAGAAATATGAAATCGTTGCTAAAACGAACAAACCTATGAAGATATAAAGCGCAATTAACAACCAATTTGTGCTTGATTCAGTTTCTTCGTTATTAATATTTTCCTCTTGTAAATTGTTTTCAGTTTGAGCTTCTGACGATGCAACTTGGTTAGATTGTTCCTTAGGTTCTTCAACCTTTTCTTCCTCTTTGGCTTCTTCAACCTTTTCCTCTACTTTAGGTTCTTCAACTTTTACTTCCTCTTTAGGTTCTTCAACTTTTTCTTCTACTTTCGGTTCTTCAATTTTTACTTCTTCTTTTGGTTTTTCAACAACCACTTCATTTTTGATTTCATCTGTTTTTTCAGAAACTTTTATTTCAGAAGTAGAAACTTCATCTTTTTGAGTACTAGCAGGTTTAATGAGGTCTATATCAAATGCCTGCAATAATACGTAACTTGCCACAAATAATGGAACTAACAAGCTCATTCAGATACTTTAATTTATGTTATTATAAAAAAATATGGATTTTTCAACGTAATAGCCCATCTTAGGTCAAAAAACTAAGCAAATTTAACGCAATTTATTAAGTTGTAAGATTATTATAAGACTTATGTATGTTTAAGATAATAATATTATTTTATATTTTATTAATCAACTCAGTTTTAGCAGATTATAAATTAACTAATTTAGTTAATAATCTCGACTCGCCTTGGTCAATAACCCAAGTAAATGAGAATATTTTTTTGATTAACGAAAAAGGCGGAAACATAAAATTCTTTGATAAATCCAAAAAAACCTTAAAGAAAATAAGTCATAATTTAAAAATTTTAGAGCATGGTCAGGGTGGATTAATGGATATTTATTTTTATAAAGATAAAATTTACGTTTCTTATACAGAAGAAATTGGTAAAAAAATGGAGTCAGTTACATCAGTGGCGGTTGCAAAATTTAACACTAAAAAATTAGAATTTAAAAATATTTTTCAGTCTCAACCCCCAATTAGAAGTGGATATCACTTTGGCTCGCGAATTGTTATTAAAAATGATTTTTTATATGTGTCATCTGGTGAGAGAGGTGGAGGTAAAATAGCTCAAGACGGATCTAAGCATCCAGGAAGTATTATTAGAATTAAAACAGACGGTTCAATTCCTAAAGATAATCCCAAATTCAAGAACAAGAATAATTGGTTACCAGAAATCTATCTCATAGGTATTAGAAATGTTCAAGGAATGTGTTTGTCTCCTTTTGATGGAAAAATATTTATGACAAATCACGGAGCTAAAGGAGGAGATTGGTTTGGAAAAGTAAATTATGGAGGTAACTACGGATGGGATAATTTATATTGGGGAGGTACTAAATATTCAGGTCTTAAAGGTGGTCCAAAATGGCTTCCAGGTTATGATAAACCAATAAAATATTATGTTCCATCAATAGCTATTTCAGCTTGTCAAATATATAATGGAGATGAATTTGTAGATTGGAAAGGAGATGCATTAGTTGTTTCTTTGAAGGATCAGTCACTAAGAAAAATAAAATTTAAAGATAATAATTTTATATCAGAGAATATAATTTTTAAAGATCAAATTGGAAGACTTAGAGATTTAAAGGTAATTAAAAACGGTAAGATATTTATTTTAACCGATCAAGGCGGTTTGTGGGAATTAAGCAAAAAGTGAATAACTAACATAAATAGTGAAAAAGAGATTATTTTTCGGTAGAGTAAAATCTAGAAAACTATCAAGCTCAAATATTTTATTAACTAATAATTTTTTAAAAAAGTTTATTATTAAAAAAAATATATTTAGAAAAAAAAAAATTGTCATTGAAATTGGCCATGGTATGGGTGAAAACTTATTAAATCTTGCTGATAAAAATAAAGAAAAAATATTTATTGGTATCGATCCGTTTCAAAATGGTTTAGCAAATATTGCAAAAGAAGTGTTTAAAAAAAAAATTAAAAATATATATATTTTCCCTTATGTATTAGAAAAATTTTTTGATAAATACAATAAAATAGAATTTAATGAGATTTATGTCCTTTTTCCAGACCCTTGGCCAAAAAAAAAACATAAGAAACGAAGACTGGTCAATGAAAATTTATTGACCAATATTTTAAGTAAATTGAGAAAAAAAGGAAAATTTTTTTTCAGAACAGATAACCTTGAATACTATAATAATGTAATTAAAATTATTAAGAAATTAATTAGAGAAGAAAAGAAGTATATCTTAAAAAAATATATTTCAAAAAGTTTAGTCCAAAGCAAGTACCATAAAAAGGCCCATAAATTCTTTAATGAAATAAAATCATTAGAGCTTATAAAAAAATAAACTATTTCTCTAAATCATTTAGTTTTTTTTTTAATTTTGGAGATAACTTATCAAACCAAATTTTCTCTTCACCTGATCTTGGCAGAATTTCTCCATACTCTATCATTTGGTTAGGTTCTAAGTCTTCTAGATATACCCAAATATTTTCTTTTTGTAGTTTAAGTACTTTCATAACACCATCTCTGATCCCAATTATTAAATTATTTTTTACCTCTTCAGTTCTTCCAGCCCTTATTTGCCCATTTACAAATAATTCTTTTCCTTTGACAGTTTTTCCACCCATGAAATGATCATTTTTTTTAATCTGATGAAAAACAACTTGTGCAAAATATGTATTAGCACCAGTGGTTACGTTATGAATATTAGTAATTTTTTTTGCTAAATTTTTTTTTTGAGAATTTGAAATTTTTAAATTTGAAAATTTTACAGTGTAAGTTGGCATTTTAAATAATACATAATTTAATATATTTTAACTAATAAATTTGATTGTATTTATCAATATTTCGTATAAATTTAATTAACTATCAATATCTAGTAGCGCTCTCGTATGTCGTTGTAATTTAAATATTTCTGTAACATAATAATTCACTGAATAAAATTCAGTATTGTTAACAATAATATAATGAGAGGAAATCATAAATATGATGAAATCAATTAAAACTTGGATTTTGGTTGGGTTCGCGTCTTTACTGCTTGTAGCTTGTGGGCAAGGTGGTGGCGGAACATCAAAAAAATCTAAGACATTAGAAAACACAAAAAAAGCTGGTTTTGTAAAATGTGGAGTTTCACAAGGACTTCCAGGATTTTCAAATGCTGACGCATCTGGAAATTGGACCGGTATAGATGTTGATGTATGTAGAGCTGTAGCAGCTGCTGTTTTAGGTGATGCTGACAAAGTTAAATATACTCCATTGAGTGCTAAAGAAAGATTTACTGCATTAACTTCAGGTGAAATCGATGTATTAGCACGTAACACAACTTGGACATTATCAAGAGATGCAGACATCGGATTAACATTCGTTGGTGTAAACTTTTATGATGGTCAAGGATTCATGGTTAGAAAAAACTCCGGAATCAATTCAGTAAATGATTTCAAAGACGGTATTTCTGCTTGTACAAATACAGGAACAACTACCGAGCTTAACATGAGAGACTTTTTCAATTCCAAAAATATTAAGTATGAACCGATTGCGTTTGAAAAAGCAGACGAAGTTGTTCAAGCTTATGACGCTGGAAGATGTGATACTTACACTACTGATAAATCAGGTTTAGCTGCACAAAGAACAAAGATGTCTAATCCTGATGAACACAAAGTATTACCAGAAACAATTTCAAAAGAACCTTTAGGACCTGTTGTAAGACAAGGTGACTCGGTTTGGGAAGATATTGTTAGATGGTCTCTTAATACTATGATCGAAGCTGAAGAGTATGGTGTGAATTCGTCAAATGCTTCAAGCTTAAAAGACTCTGAGAACCCAGCAATCAAAAGATTAGTTGGTTCTGAGGGAGAGTTAGGCGCTGCTTTCGGTTTAGATAATGAGTGGAGCTTAAGAATTATTGAGCAAGTAGGTAACTATGGTGAAAGTTATAAAAAACATATAGCAGACACTGGAATTTTACCTAATAGAGGTCCAAATCAATTATGGACAAAAGGTGGAATTCTTTACGTACCACCAGCAAGATAATTGCTAATTAAAATAAAAAGGGCTGGATTTATCTGGCCCTTTTTTTTATTCTAAGCGAATTGATGAATCTTAAAAAATTTAATATTGAAAATAAAAAAATTAGGAATTTACTACCACAAGCTATTACTGTTATAGCATTACTGTCTGTTATCACATATTTTGCAACGAATGCTCAAATTAATATGGGGAATAGAGGGATTGCCTTTGGATTTGGTTTCTTAAATCAAGAAGCATCGTTTGATATTACTTTTTCAATGATTGAGTATGATGGTTCTCATTCATACGGAAGAGCTTTCTTAGTAGGACTATTAAATACAATTTTGGTGTCCGCAATTGGAATTTTTTTTGCAACAATAATTGGAGTAATTATAGGTGTATCAAGACTATCCGATAATTATTTGATTGCAAAAGTAGCGGAGTGGTATGTTGAAATTTTTAGAAATATACCCTTAATTTTACAAATTTTTTTCTGGTATTTTGCCGCCTTAAGAGCTCTTCCTTTACCAGAGAACGGTATAAGTTTTAATGATATTTCTTTTTTAACAATTAAAGGTTGGTATGTTCCAAAATTTATATGGACAAATTTTAATATTTTTCTTTTATCATTAGTGATGGCAATAATAGCTATTTATTTTACTAATCGTTATGCGACAAAACAAAGAGAACAGTTTGGAAAACAATTACCAACAACAATAATTTCTATATTAATTTTAGTATTACTGCCTTTATTTACATTTTTTTTTCTTGGAGTTAGTCTTACTTTTGAATATCCCGTTTTAACACAACTTTCGCCAACAGTTTACACCTATAAAGGTGGAGTGAGTATAATCCCTGAATTGATTGCATTAGCTTTAGCTCTATCAATGTATACAGCAACTTTTATTGCAGAAAATGTTAGAGCTGGAATCTTAGGTGTAAACAAAGGTCAAAAAGAAGCTGCTGCAAGTATAGGATTAACTAAAAATCAAATATTGAAATTAGTTGTCATGCCACAAGCACTAAGAATTATTATTCCACCTACAACAAATCAATATTTAAACTTAACAAAAAATTCATCATTAGCTGCTGCCATAGCCTACCCTGATATTGTATTAGTTTTTGCTGGAACAGCTCTTATGCAAACTGGAAGAGCGATTGAAATAATCTCTATTACAATGCTTAC
>CACHZG010000009.1 GCA_902584365.1 uncultured Pelagibacteraceae bacterium
GACATGGTACCTGCAATTTTCTATTCTGGAATATTTAGTTTAATCTATGGTTTAATACTATCAGAGTCTTATACTTTTTCTTATCACGATATTAAAATGGGCTTCTTTCTAGGTGTTCCCCAGCTAGCTTTTGGTTTTATTTGTATTACAATAGGATCTAGATCTACAGCATCCACAACCGTGGGGCTTTTAATGTTGACTGAAACTTTATTTGCACCTGTTTGGGTATGGTTGTTTTTAAATGAAATACCACCAATAAGTGTGCTAATTGGGGGGGGCGATCATTATTGTTGCCATAATCCTTAATAGTTTTGATAAAAATAAGGTCAGATCGACTTAATAACATTTGACTTTTTAATTCTTTTAGAAGAAAGTCCTCCTGTAACGGGAGAGACCAATTTATTTGGCGCCGAAGGAGCAACAACCCAGGAAACTCTCAGGCAAAAGGACCGTTACGGTAATAACTCTGGAAAGCAGGCTTTGGCCTCACCGAAGGATTAAATCTCTCAGGTACCTAGACAGATCGGGTTTAAAAAAAAGAGTTATTATGGAAGTACAAAAAACAGCTTTATATAATTATCATAAAAACTTAGGGGCAAAGTTTGTTCCTTTTGCTGGTTACGAGATGCCAATTCAATATAAGGATGGAATTGTAAAAGAGCATATTTCAACCAGAAAGCACGCTGGATTTTTTGATGTTTCACACATGGGGCAATTTTTTTTAGAGGGTGATGAGACATTAGTAGAAGCTCTTGAAAAAATAATACCAGCAGATCTTAAAAATTTAAAAATTAATCATTCAAAATATTCTTTTTTACTCAACAACGAAGGTGGGATAATTGATGATTTAATAATTACAAGAACAGAAAAAGGTTTCTGTATAATTTTAAATGCTGCTTGTAAAGAAAATGATATAAAACAAATTTCACAATTTTTAACAAAAAATCATAAGCATCTTTTAAACAACAATTTATCTTTAATCGCTTTACAAGGACCTAAATCTGTGGAGATTTTAGAAAAATTAATACCAGGTGTTGCTAATTTAAAATTTATGACTGGGAATAATTTTGATTACGAAGGTGAAAAGATTTATGTTACAAGATCTGGGTATACAGGTGAAGATGGTTTTGAAATTTCAATCTCTAATAAAAAAGTCGAAAAGTTAATCGATTATTTAATTTCAAGCGAAGTTAAACCGATTGGTTTAGGAGCTAGAGATACTTTAAGATTAGAGGCCGGTCTGTGTTTGTATGGCCATGATTTGAATGAAAAGATAAATCCAGTTGAAGCTAATTTAAAATGGGCGATTGCGAAAAAAAGAAAAGAAATTGGTGGATTTAATGGATGGGAAAAAATTAAAAATTTATTAGCTAATGGAAGTGAAAAAATTCGAGTTGGCATAAAACCTGATGGAAAAGTTATCGCAAGAGAAAATACAAAAATATTTTCATCAGACAATATTGAAATTGGAGTCGTCACTAGCGGTACTTTTGGCCCTAGTGTTAACGCTCCAGTTGCAATGGGATATGTTAAACGTAAATTTTCTGAGATAGGAACGTCTATTCAGCTTGAGGTAAGAGGAAAAAAATATGGGGGTAAAATATCCGATCTTCCGTTTTATAAAAAAAGTTATGTTAAATAGAGGAGTAAAATATGAGTGAAAAAAAATTTTCTAAAAAACATGAATGGGTATCATTAGATGGTGAAGTTGCTACAGTTGGAATAACTAAACATGCAACTGAAATGCTTGGGGACATAGTTTTTGTAGAAGTTCCTGACGCAGGAAAGGCCGTGGAAAAAGAGGGTCAAGCAGCTGTTGTAGAGTCTACTAAAGCTGCGAGTGATGTTTACTCTCCTATTTCAGGTGAAGTTACTGAGGGAAACAAAGCTATAGCAGATGATCCAGGTAGCGTTAACACAGATCCTGAAGGCGCGAGCTGGTTTTTTAAACTAAAGATAAAGGACAAAAGTGAATATGACTCACTTATGTCGAAAGATGAATATGATAAATTTTGTAAGGAGAACCCAAATTAAATGATTGACGATAATTCAAAAGAATTCATTAAAAGACATATTGGTCCTTCAGAAGAAGATCAATCTAAAATGTTGCAATATGTTGGATATAAATCTTTAGAAGATCTAATGGACAATACTGTGCCAGAAAAGATTTTATTAAAAGAAGATCTTAATGTCGACAAACCAATGTCCGAGAATGATGCTTTAAAAAAATTAAAATCTATTTCTAAAAAAAATAAAATCTTTAAAAATTTTATTGGAATGGGATATTATAATTCAATTACACCTAATGTAATTTTAAGAAATATTTTAGAAAATCCAGGATGGTATACATCTTATACACCCTATCAGCCTGAAGTAGCGCAAGGTCGTCTTGAAATGCTTTTAAATTTTCAACAATCGATAATTGACTTGACAGGTATGGATATCGCTAATGCTTCTTTATTGGATGAGGCAACAGCAACTGCAGAAGCAGTAGGTTTAAGCCAAAGATTGGATAAGACTAATTCAAAAAAGATATTTATTTCAACCAATTGTAATCCTCAGACTATTGATCTCATCAAAACAAGAACAAACCCTTTTGGTTTAGAATTGATCATTGGTGATGAAAAAAAAGAACTTACAAAAGTTAATGAAGATATTATTTGCGGAGTTTTATCTTACCCAGGGACTTTAGGTGAGATAAACGATCCTAGCGAAAGTATAAGTCAAATACACAAAAAAAATGGTAAAGCTATTTTGATTTGTGATTTATTGGCTTTAACCAGATTAAAAACGCCAGCTGAACTTGGAGCCGATATAGCAGTAGGAAGTGCTCAAAGATTTGGCATACCTATGGGGTACGGTGGTCCTCATGCTGCATTTTTTGCAACTAAAGAGGAATTTAAAAGGTCAATGCCTGGAAGAATTATAGGTGTATCAAAAGACAGACATGGAAAAAAAGCTTACAGACTCTCTTTACAAACAAGGGAACAGCATATTAGAAGAGACAAGGCAACTAGCAATATATGTACCGCTCAAGCTTTGTTAGCAATTATTTCTGCTGCTTTTGCCATTTATCACGGACCTGATGGAATACTTAAAATAGCGAATAGAACTGCAAAATTAGCAAAAATATTTGCTGATGAAATTAAAAATGGAGGATTCAAAATAATTTCTGATCACTTTTTTGATACTGTAACAATTAAAACCGAAGAAAAAACTAATTCTATTTATAAAGCGGCATTAGAGGAAAAGATTAACTTGAGAAAAGTTGACGAGCAGCATTTATCAGTTGCTTTTGATGAAGCAAAAAAACTTGACGACGTAAATTTATTATTGAAGATATTTGGAATTTCTAAAACAATTAAACAAGAAGCAAAAGTTGAATTAGATAATTTACCAAAAAATCTTTTAAGAACTTCTAAGTTCTTAACTCATCCAGTATTTAACAAATACCACTCTGAAACTGAAATGTTGCGATATTTAAAGAAACTTGAAGATTGTGATATTGCACTGAATAGATCTATGATTGCCTTAGGTTCTTGTACTATGAAACTGAATGCAACAGCAGAATTAATTCCGATTACTTGGAAGGAATTTTCACTTCCACATCCTTTTGTTCCAACAAATCAGATGGAAGGTTACAAAATACTTTTTAATGATTTAATTAATGATTTAAAAGAGATTACAGGTTACGATGCTGTTTCTTTACAACCTAATTCAGGAGCCCAAGGTGAATATGCTGGCTTAATGACTATAAGAAAGTTTCATAAAAACAATAACCAAGAGAATAGAAATGTTTGTTTAATTCCTGACTCAGCTCATGGGACCAACCCTGCGAGCGCTCAAATGTGCGGCATGAAAGTGGTTGTTGTTAAGTGTGATGATGATGGAAATGTCGATATTGAAGATCTTAAAAATAAAGCTGAAAAATACTCAAAGGATTTAGCTGCCTTGATGGTCACTTATCCATCAACACATGGTGTATTTGAAGAAAAAATAATAGAAATTTGCGATATTATACATAAACACGGTGGTCAAGTTTATATGGATGGTGCAAATTTAAATGCACTCGTAGGTATTGCAAAACCAGGAAAATTTGGTCCAGATGTTTGTCATATTAATTTACACAAAACATTCTGTATTCCTCACGGTGGAGGAGGACCAGGTATGGGCCCAATCGCATGTGCTAAACATTTAGCAGATTTTTTACCAACACATGAAATTATTAAGGAAGCAGGCCCTAAAAATGGAATGGGAGCTGTCTCGGCTGCTCCTTGGGGTAGCTCAAGTATACTTCCGATTTCCTGGATGTACATTAAGATGATGGGTGCGGAAGGATTGAAAAAAGCATCACAAGTTTCAATTTTAAACGCAAACTACATTTCAAAAAAATTATCTAATGATTACAAAGTTTTATACACCGGGAAAAATGGAAATGTCGCACATGAGTGTATTATAGATATTCGACCAATTAAAGCTAGCTCAGGTATTTCTGAAGAAGATTTAGCTAAGAGACTTATTGATTTTGGTTATCATGCACCAACAATGTCATGGCCAGTCGCAGGAACTATTATGATAGAACCAACAGAAAGTGAAAATTTAGAGGAGATAGACAAATTTTGTAATGCATTAATTAAAATTAAAAAGGAAATTGATCTTGTTGAACAATCAAAATTTGATAAACTTGATAATCCACTTAAAAATGCTCCTCATACTTATGTTGAATTGGCGTCTAATGAGTGGAAACACAGTTACACAAGAGAAGAAGCAGCATTTCCAACTGAATATGTAAAAAATAATAAATATTGGGCTCCAGTTGGCAGAGTAGATAACGTTTTTGGAGATAGAAATTTAGTTTGTTCTTGTCCTTCGATGGATGAATACAAGGATGAAGCTGCGTAAAATTTTTGAATGAAAATTGCAGTAATTGGCTCTGGAATTTCAGGATTATCATCAGCATATTATCTGTCAAAAAAATATAAAGTTGATTTATTTGAAAAAGATGACCATTTTGGAGGTCATTCTTATACTTATGAGATTAAAGAGAGAGATAAAATTGTTCCAGTTGATTTAGGTTTTATTGTATTCAACGAAGTCACTTACCCAAATTTAATAAGATTTTTTAAGCATTTAAACGTACCCTACGAAAAAAGTGATATGTCTTTTTCTGTATCTATTAAAAATAGCAACATTGAGTACAGCGGAAGTGGTTTGGGCGGTCTTTTTGCCAATAAATCGAACTTATTTAATTTAAAATTTTTAAATATGATTAGAGAAATAATTTCTTTTTATAAAATAGCACCTGAGTTGCTTAATGAGGAAATAAAAGAACAAACCCTAGGAGATTATCTTAAAAAAAAAAATTTTTCAAAATACTTTATCGATTATCATTTGATACCAATGGTTGCTGCTATTTGGTCTATGCCTTTTGATAAGGCAAAAGAAATGCCATTAAAATTCTTTTTAAATTTTTTTAATAATCACGGTTTATTTAAGCTCAAAAATAGACCACAATGGTTCACCGTTACAAACAGAAGCAGGAGTTATGTAAAAAACATCACTGGAAAAATTAGTGGAGAGATATTTAAAAACTATAAAGTGGATAAAATTATAAGAAGTGATGATAATATCAGAATTATGATAGGAAACGATTATATCGATTATGATCAAGTGGTTCTTGCCTCTCATGCTGATGAGAGCTTAAATATGATTGAAAAGCCAACTGCAGAAGAAAAAAATCTACTTGGAAAATTTCAATATGTTGAAAACGAGGCATTTTTACATACTGATGAAAATTTAATGCCAATTAAAAAAAGAGCTTGGTCTAGTTGGAATTCTATTTCAAACAATGATGAGACATGCATAACTTATTGGTTAAATAAACTCCAAAATTTAAAATCGGAGAAAAATTATTTTTTAACTCTAAACCCCATTTTCAAAATAAATGATAGTTCAGTCATTAAAAAAGTTAATTTTACTCATCCCTACTTAAATTCAGAAAATACCAAAATTCAAAAGGATTTGCATATTATTCAGGGCAAAAAAAGAACTTGGTTTTGTGGAAGTTATTTTGGTTACGGTTTTCATGAAGATGGATTAAAATCTTCTATTGAATTAACAAATAATTTTAAAATTTGATGAATTCTTGCATATATAATGGCGAGGTAACACATACAAGATTTAAACCTGTAAGACATTTTTTAAAATATAAAACATTTTCTCTTTTGATAGATTTAGACGAGATTAGTCAGTTAAGTGCTTCGATAGGAATTTTTTCACACAACAAGTTTAATATTTTTAGCTTTTATGATAAAGATCATGGTGATCGAGATGGAACATCATTAAAAGACTGGGCCTTTTCAAATCTAAAAAAATTTAACATTAAGCAAAATATCTCTAAAATTAAAATTCTTTGTTATCCAAGAATATTTGGATATGTTTTTAATCCTTTGAGCGTATTTTATTGTTATGGAGATAACAAATTAAAAGCAATATTTTATGAAGTTAAAAACACTTTTAATGAACAACATACTTATCTTTTTAAAGTAACTGGAACTAATGAAATAACTCAAAAATGTAAAAAGAAATTTTATGTTTCACCATTTATGGATATGGAAACTTTTTACAATTTTAAATTAATTGATCCTCAAGAAAAATTATCTGTTTTTATTAAACAAACAGATCATGAAGGTACTATTTTAACAGCAACACAAACAGGTGTTCGAAAAGAATTCAACTTGAAGCAGCTAATAATAAATATCTTTAAATATCCTTTAATGACCATAAAAATTATAGGCTCGATACATTTTGAAGCATTACTATTATGGAAAAAAGGAGCAATATACAGAAAAAGAGATGTAAAAATTAAAAATCATCTTAGTTTTGAGGAATATAAATGAGTTTAATTAAATTTTCAGAAAATTTTGTACTTAAAAAGTTGAAAAATATTTTTTACGGAAATCTAAAATTAGTCAATTATGATGGAAAAGTATTTCATTTTGGAGACTTAGAGAGTAATTTATCAGCTGACATAAAAATTAATGATCCAAAATTTTTCTTTAACTTAATACTTGGTGGCAGTTCAGCATTAGGTGAGGCTCATATAAAAAAAGATTTTTATACATCAAACTTAACAAATTTAATTGAATTGACAGCTAGAAATATAAATTTAGTTTACTCTTTTTCAGGAAGTTTAAAACTTCAAACCATTAAAAATTTTTTAAAAAAAATATTTGCATCAAACACAAAATCTAAAAGTATAAAATATATTTCAAAACATTATGATCTAGGTAATGATTTCTTTAGTTTATGGTTAGACAATACCCTTACTTACTCAAGTGCAATTTATGATAATCAAAATGATAGTCTAGAGCAGGCTCAAAAAAATAAATTTGAAAAACTTATCAATCTTTTGAATATAAGAGATGGAAACAAAGTTTTAGAGATTGGTTGTGGCTGGGGAGGATTTGCAGAATATTTAGCAAAAAAACATAATGTAAGTATAAATTGTATAACTATCTCAAAAAATCAATTTGAATTTACCAAAAAAAGAATTTTTGAAGCAAATTTAAATAATAAAGTTAATGTTAAGTTTCTAGACTATAGAGATCTTAAAGAAAAATATGACAATATAGTCTCGATAGAAATGATCGAAGCTGTTGGTGAGAAATATCTGAACCAATATTTTGAAACTATAAAAAATTCTTTAAATCATAATGGCACTGCAGCTATTCAAGGAATTGTTATTAAAGAGAATTTATTTGAGAGATATAGAGGTAACGAGGATTTTATTCAGAAGTATATTTTCCCTGGGGGATTTTTACCATCATTAAATTTTATGAAACATTTAATGATTAAAAATAAATTAAATTTTGAGAAGATAAACACCTACTCCGATGATTATGCAAAAACTCTTGGCACATGGAGAAAAAATTTTTTCAATGCATGGGAGATAATTAAAATACAAGGATTTGATGATTATTTTAAGAGAATGTGGGAGTTTTACCTCTCTTATTGCGAAGCTGGATTTAAGTCAAAAAACATTAACTTGATTCAATTTTCTATGTCGAATAAACAGTTTTAATGAGAAAACTTTTTGGTATAATTTTTTTTATTTTATTAACTGGATGTGCTAACACTATGAAACCTACAGACTTCAAAGACCAAAAACCAAGACTAATTATTGAGAAGTATCTCTCTGGAAATGTAAAGGCTTGGGGTGTTTTACAAAATAGATCTGGAAAAGTTACAAGACAATTTAAAGCTGATCTTAATGGAGAATGGGATGGTTCCAAACTAGTTTTAAATGAAGTTTTTAATTGGAACGATGGTGAAAAACAAACGCGTCAATGGGTTATTAATAAAATTGATGAGCATAATTATGAAGGAACAGCTTCTGATGTACTAGGCACAGCCAAAGGTTATTCCTATGGACCGGCTTTTAAGTTTGAATATGTATTATTAGTTCCCGTGAAAGGGAAAAATATAAAGATTACATTTGACGACTGGATTTTTATGCAAGATGACCGTGTGGCAATTAACAGGGCGACAATGACAAAATTTGGAATTAAAGTAGCCGAATTAACTGTAATGTTTGTTAAGGATTAAAATGTTTGCTTTACCTAAATTGGATTATTCCAACTCAGCTTTATCACCAATAATGTCAGAAAGGACTCTAGATTTACATCACGGTAAACACCATCAAACATATATTACTAATTTAAATAATTTTATAAAAGGCTCTGATTACGAAAAATTACCTCTAGAAGATATTATAAAAAAATCTTCCAAAGAAGGTAAGCCTGGAATTTTTAATAATGCAAGCCAGCATTGGAATCACAATCTGTTTTGGAAATGTATGAAACCAAATGGAGGTGGAAATATTCCATCAAAACTAGAGGCAAAAATTAATAATGATTTTGGTAATGTTGAGAAATTTAGAGAAGAATTTATTAATGCGGGAGTTACCCAGTTTGGATCTGGCTGGTGCTGGCTATCATTAAAAGATGAAAAATTAGTTGTTACCAAAACCTCAAATGCTGAAAATCCACTTATTCAAAACATGAAACCAATTTTAGGTTGCGATGTATGGGAACACTCATATTATCTAGACTATAAAAATAAAAGACCCGATTATTTAGAAAACTTTTTCGATAAATTAATTAATTGGGAGTTCGTTGAGTCAAATCTTTAATTTAACGTTTTACAAGTTTATCAACTAGAAATAAGTAAAGTTTATAAGGTAAAATTCTTAAAAACTTTAGAGTTAAAGTCAGTCCTTTCGGAAAATGAATTTCAAAAGCATTGCTTTTCACCAACCCATTAAAAATTTGATTAGCTGCATAATCAACAGTTTTTAAAAATGGCATAGGAAATTCATTTTTGTCAGTCAAAGGTGTTTTTATGAATCCAGGTGATATAACAGAAACTCTGACTCCAAATTTCTTAAAGTCAAAATAAATACTTTCACAAAAGTTAGTTAATGCTGCTTTAGAAGGTCCGTAGCCGCTAGAGTTTGGTAGTCCTCTATAACCTGCAATAGATGAGACAATAGAGATGTGTCCAGTTTTCTTATTTTTAAAATATTCTTCAACTGCTTTTACACAGTCTATTACACCTAAAAAATTAACATTAATTACATTCTTAATTTTATCTGGATCTATATTTTGTTCATCTTTTGGCTCGTATGTTCCACTTGAAAATAAACATACATCAATATTTCCAAATTCTTTTAAAATATTTTGAAAAACATTATTTATTTGAGACCTATCGGTAACATCTAACGGAAAAGATGAAATATTCTGATCTTTGGCCATGTCTTGCAAAAGCTCTTTTCTTCTGGCTGATACAGCAACTTTCCAACCCTCGGCAGCAAATTTTTCAGCTACAGCCTTTCCTATTCCACTGCTAGCACCAGTAATCCATATTTTTTTCTGATTTTCAGACATAAATTGTTTATACACTAAATTATGAAAATTAAGTATTTATCACTATTCTTAATTTTAGCCACTACTTTTTTAGCATCTGCTGTGGGGGGTTATGTAACAAGTGTTTATAAAGAACCATGGTATTCACAGTTAGTGCTTTCACCTTTAAGCCCTCCTGCTTGGGTATTTGGGCCAGTCTGGACTACTCTCTATGTTTTAATGTCAATTGCAGTTTGGCGAGTTTGGCAAGTAAGTTTTAACAGAAAAATTCTTTTTATTTATTACATTCACTTATTTTTTAATGCTAGTTGGAGTGTAATATTTTTTGGGTTTCATAATATACTCTTAGCCTTAATAAATCTAAGTTTGATTTTATTTTTTATTATATTCTTAATGTATCTTTACAAATCTATAGATAAATTTGCGTTTTATTTAATGATACCTTACATAACTTGGTCCACTTATGCGTTTTTTCTTAATTTTTCGATTTTAATTTTAAATTAAATGATCTAAATAAAAAGATGAATTATAAAAAGCCATATGAATTTTTAAGGTCCTTACCCTCTTCTTTAAATAATTTTTATAAAAAAAATCTAAAAAAAAATTTAATAATTTCAAATAAATCAAAAAACAAAAAAAATTACGATCCAGTGACGAATTTTGATAAAAACTTTGAAAAATTAATAAGAGCCAAAATTCAAAAAAAATTTCCAAATGACTCAATCATTGGGGAGGAATTTAATGATAAGAAAACATCAGGTCAATTTATGTGGTCTATTGATCCAATTGACGGAACAAGAGCTTTTGTCATAGGGGCACCAACTTGGTCAAATCTTGTTAGTCTTTCGTATCAAGATAAATCTAAGATTGGTCTTGCAAATTTTCCTGAACTAATGAAATTTTACTTAAACGATAAAAAATATTCATATGTATTTAGAAATGGAAAGAGAAGAATAATTAAAAGTTCAAATAATACTAATTTAAAAACAGTAAAAATAATCGGAAATTTTCATGGAACTTTAAGTTATGAAAAACAAAAAAAAGTAATAAAAAAATTCGGGTGGTCTTTTAGACTTGCTGGCTTTGATGCTTTAAATTATTGTTTATTAGCAGAGGGTAAAGTGGATGCTGTGATAGAGGCTAATCTAAAACCCTATGATATTTTACCCCTTATACCAATTATCAAAAATTCTGAAGCAATAGTCACAAATTGGAAAAATGAACCTGCTGAAAATGGCGGAAATATACTTGCAACTTCAAATAAAAAGTTGCATAAAAAAATATTAAGGTTATTAAAACCTTTTGCATAATATGAATAATTTTTTATCAAGAGTTTACAGAGCCATTAAAATAGATGCTGATTTATATGAAGAGGTGGAAAATGATAAGAGCGCTACCCTTCAAGCTGGTATCGTAGTTGTTTTATCAAGTTTAGCAGCCGGAGTGGGTGCTTTAAAATTAGGGGCGTCAAATTTTTTATTGGCACCAATTCTTTCATTAATTAGTTGGTATGTGTGGGCATATATAATTTATTTTGTTGGAGTGAAACTTTTTCCTGACAAAAATACAAAAAGTAATCATGGAGAGCTTTTAAGGACTATTGGTTTTTCAAGCGCTCCCGGAATAATTAGAGTTTTTGGAGTCACTCCTGATCTCATGACGGTTACTTTCGTTGGATCAGCTTTTTGGATGTTAGCTTGTATGGTAGTTGGGGTAAGAGCAGCTTTAGATTATAATTCTTTATGGCGCGCTTTGGGTGTTGTAGTTGTGGCTTGGATTTTTCAAGCGATATTATTATTTGCTATTCTTATTTTATTTAGAAATTTTTAAATTGGAAATAAGGTTTTTGAAAGGTTACAACTTTTACAAATTTTGTAACCATGTATTATTAAATTTTGTATTACACTTTCATCCTCGGCATTACACTCTTCACAGACTTTGTTTTGAATAATATCTTGCTTTACAACCCAGGCTCGATGATAAAAGTTATCTACATTTTTTTGTATTAAACCATTAGCAATTTCTTCAGCCTTTGATTTACTGTATGGACCATGAATTTTGCGTGTTTTACTGTTTAGGGTCTCAATTTTATTAGGGTTTTTGTGTGTGCCTTCAATGACAATGTATTTATCTATGATCATACAATATTAATATATTATTTATGAAAAAAGTAATAATAATTTTTGTCGCGTTTTTATTCTCTGAAATTTCTCATTCTTCTGAATTTTATAAAAAAGCTTATTTTGCGGGAGGTTGTTTCTGGTGTGTCGAGGAATACTTCGACAAACAATCAGGAGTTATATCAACTGTTTCTGGTTATTCGGGCGGTGAATTAGAAAACCCAACTTACAAACAGGTAACTTATGAAGACACTGGTCATGTTGAAGTGGTTGAGGTAACTTATGACTCTAGAAAAGTTAATTTTAAACAATTAATGGAACTACACTTAAAAAATATTGATCCATTTGATGGTGCCGGTCAATTTTGTGACAAAGGAAAAAGCTACAGATCAGTCATTTTTTACAAAAACCAAGAACAAAAAAATTTAATTTCGGAAAAAATTAACAAAATAGAAAATATGTTCGGTAAAAAAACATTCATTCTTTCATGGAAATTTAAAAGATTTTATTCAGCAGAGGATCATCATCAAGATTATTACGAAAAAAAATTTATAAATTATTTATTGTATAAATCTGGTTGTGGGAGAGAAAATAGACTTAAAGAAATATGGAACTAAAAAGAGTAATAGCTTCAATAATATTTTTTTTTTACTCATCAAATGTTTTTGGTGATTTTGTTTTTCCAAGTAAAACACTTAAACCTCAAGATGTTTTAAAAATTCAACTTGAGGCTCTCAAAAATAATGACATTCCTAGAAATGACTTTGGAGTCGAGCAGACATGGATATTTGCACATCCAAACAATAAAAAGGTAACAGGGCCATTTCCAAAATTTAGAATAATGCTTTATAGCGAAAGTTATCGAATACTTATTGGTCACTTCTCCCATGAGTTTAAATTGATTACAAGCTTTCCAAATAAATATGTTTACGGTGTAAAAATTATGACTCCTGAAAAAAAACTTTTTTTATATGAATGGCACCTAGAGAAAGGAAAAGAAAAAAACTGCAATGAATGTTGGTTTACTTCAGTTGTTTCTAATCCGATAGATCAAGGTAATTCAATTTGAAACGTCCTCCTTTTATAATTAGATATTTAATTGTTGGTACAATTTTAGTTGTCCCTCCAATTCTAAGCACTCATTATGGAACTATTTATTTGGGCAAGGATAATGGAGTACTTTTAGGTTTCTCGGTGGGAATTATTTGCGTTACATTTGCATGTTGGAAACTTTTTATGGATGGATGGAGGGATGACGAGGACTAATGAAATTCGAAATCTCAAGAGAAGGAGCCTTAAAACAGCTCGATGCTTTTATAAATAGCGAATTAGCCAATTATAGTTTTAAAAGAAATTTTGATTTAGGGCCAAAAGACAAATCAAATGTATCTTGCTTATCACCTTACATCTCTCATAGGTTAATCACCGAATATGAGGTTGCCAAAAATGTTTTATCAAAATTTCCTTATCAAAAAGTTGAAAAATATATTCAAGAAATTTTTTGGAGAGTTTATTGGAAAGGTTGGTTAGAACTTAGACCCCAAGTTTGGACTGACTTTATAGAAGATTTAAAAGGGCTAAAGGAAGATGATAATTATAAAAAAACTATTAATGGCGAAACTCATATTGAATGTTTTAATGATTGGGTAAAAGAGCTTAGAACAAATAATTATTTACATAATCATACAAGAATGTGGTTTGCTAGCATTTGGATATTTACTTTAAATTTACCTTGGCAGAAAGGTGCAGAGTTTTTTATGAAACATTTATACGATGGTGATGCCGCATCCAACACATTGAGTTGGAGATGGGTTGCTGGCCTTCAAACTAAAGGAAAGCACTATGTTGCTCAATCATGGAATATAAGTAAGTTTACGAACAATAAATATAAAAATGTTAAATTAAATGAAAATGTTTTGCCTATAACAGATAAAAGAGAATATAAAATAAATCCACTTAATTTAAATTCTGAAGGCAATTCTAACGAGAGTTTATTAGTTTTTGAAAATGAATTAAGTTTAGAAAACCAAAAATTAAAAAATTATAAAAATGTTTATTTAGTTTTACTCAGCAATGAGGTTAGAAAGATAAAACTTGAGCAAAATGTATTAAACTATAAATCACAAGTAATAACAGACCAAAAAAAGAGATTTGACCATTTACAATTAATTGATGAGATTAAACTAAAAAATCTTACAGAAAAAATTAAATTTTTTGATGTTATTCACCCATGCATAGGCGATAACTATTCATACTTAAATAGTTTGAGAAAAAAACAAAATTTGAAATTAAACTTTGTTGTTAAAGAAGAGGACAAATTTTCCTGGCAATTCTCTAATAAAGGATATTTTAATTTTAAAAATAATATTCCGAAAATTTTAAATAGATTCAAAATACAATAAATTATTTAGAAGCACATCTTTTTGAGCAATACTTAACTTTTTCCCAGTTCAATCGCCATTTTTTTCTCCATGTAAACGGCCTACTACAAACAGAACAAGTTTTTTTTGGTAAATTAGCTTTTTTCATCGTTAAGTAGATGTTTATTTTTAATAAAAAGGAAGTAAGCTGCAATCTCATAAAAAATATTTAATAAAACAAATAAGGGTTTTATTCTAAATATTTTATATAAAAAATTATATTTAGGTATATTTTTCCATATTATTAAAAAGGACTCTGCCCCATCAATGACCTTACCATCTTGTATGACATGCATTCTTCTAAGAAGTTCTTTGTATGATTTTGAAGTAATTTTTTGAGCTGCTTCATTATTAGTTACATCTATCCATTCAACGCCACTATCACTATGTTTTTTGTAATGATTAATTTCAGCTCTACAAATATTACACGAATTATTAAAAAAAACTTTAACCACTGGTATTTTCCTTTATAAAATTATTTGCAGCTTTAAAAATTCTTGTTTTTCTCTCTTTATTCATTTTTTCAGAAACTCTAACCATCATTGCAAGACGAGGATTTTTTAAGAAGAATTTCTTATGTCTATCTATAAATTTCCAATATAATCCATCCATCACATCACACCAAGGACCTTTTTTAAAATGCATCATCTTCAAAAAATAACTTGATCCACAAATATAAGGTTTAGTTGCAAAAATTCCGCCATCACTAAATAATCCCATTCCATAAACATTTGGAGCCATTACCCAGTCAGAAGAGTCGACAAACATTTCCATAAACCATCTATAAACTTGTTTTGGATGTATCTCACAAAGATTCATAATATTAGCTAATATCATCAATCTCTCTATATGATGTGACCACCCATAATTTTTTGCATTATTAATTGCATGATCTAAAGGATCGAGACCTGTGTTTCCATCGTACCACGATTTTTTCATTTTTCGTTTGTGATTAAAAAAATTAGTCTTATCTAATCTTTGGTCATAGTTTTGATAGATCCCTCTCATAAATTCTCTCCATCCAATGATTTGTCTCACATAACCCTCTAAAGAATTAATTGGCACTTTATTTTCAATCTTTCTTAATTTTTCTATTATTTCATTTGGAGTTATCAGACCTAAATTTATAACTGGACTTAGCGCACTATGAAAAACTGTATTTGATCTATCAGTAACTGCATCTTCATAGTCTCCAAATAGTTTTATTCTCTCTTTTAAAAATTCATCAAGCCATTTTAATGCATCTTTTCTTGTTGTTGGAAACCAAAAGTTATCTGTATTACCAGGGTGATCTTTAAAATTAGAATTTATAAATTTCTTTAGTGATACTGTCTCTTTAGTATCTTTAAACTTTGAAACATTTGGAATTTTTACTGAGTTAGGTAATTTTTTTCTATTCTCTTCATCAAAGCTCCATTTATTTCCTTTTGGAGTCCCATTTTTATTCATTAACAAATCCATTTTTGTTCTCACAATTTTATAAAAATTTGCCATAAAAGGTCGTTTGTTTTTAGAAAGATAATTTTGAAATTCAGCTCTTTCCATCAAAAACATCGGGGACTTAACTTGATTAATT
>CACHZG010000010.1 GCA_902584365.1 uncultured Pelagibacteraceae bacterium
GAGATAATAATAGTAATATTTTGATTTTAAAAAATCTTCCTCTTAATCTCTTAGCTTATTTTATTAAAAATTCTGAGCTTAATATAAGTTCTCACTCAGGACCTGTTGTTCATATTTCCCCAACTTTTGATAGACAAATTATTGATTTGATACCTCGATCTAAAAACGACGAGTTAAATAGATGGATACCTACCATTTCGAAGTATAAAAGAATTAATTTTGAGGACCTTAATGATAATATTATTTTATCTATCTAAATTTTAATTTTATTAAGAGCGTTATTTTTAAATAAGTTTGCCTCACGTATATATCTTCTTACCATTTGGGTTGTCTTATGACCTGTCATAGCCATAATATTCCTTTCTTCCGCCCCACTTTCAGCTGTAGAAGTTGCAAACCCTGACCTTAAACTATGACCAGAATATTTTGAGTATTCAAGGCCAGCTAAACTTGTATATTTTTTTATTATTAGTGCTACATTTTTATCAGACATGTTAAATATTTTACCCCTGTTTAAATTATCTAAATCTATCCAATTCTTTAAACTAATCACTGGACAATAGACTGGATTTTCGAAATAGGGGATTGCTTTGGTCATTCCTTCACCACTTTGATCAGTTTTTGATCTTTTGATAAAGATTTTCATCCCTTCCGATACGAAATCTATATCATTATATTCAATTGATACTAATTCTGATCTTCTGAACCCGCCTGAAAAACCAACCAATATTAATGCTTTATCTCTTAATTTGATAGATGGTTTAGTTTCTTTATTAATTTGATTAATAATTAGTTTTAAATCATTGATTAATAATGGTTTTTTTGATGTTTGATAAGCTCCTATTGATCTTTTAATACCTAAAAGATTTTCTGTTATAACTGGATGTTTAATATCGATATAATGTCCATTTAGTTTATGAACTACGCTAATAGATGCTATTCTTCTTTTTAATGTACTGAATTTACACTTTTTAGATAAACTTGTTAAATATATGCTTAAATTTTCTGGAGTTGAAGGCATAGATTTAAGACCGTGTTGCGCACAAAATGTTTTAAAATCTCGAAAATCAGACTTATATGCTTTCAGAGTATTATTAGCTTTAGAGCTTCTGACATTGTCTAAGGTTTCTATTTCTAATTCTTTTAACTTTGTTGTAATTTCATTCATATTTCCGATAACCATTAATTATCGGAATATTTAAAACACTTCAAAACAGATGTCAATAGATTAAATTCAAAGTTGAAATAATGAACATAAAAATAAAAATTACTAATTTAGAAATACAATGCACGGTAAAAAATACTCCAACCGGAAAAAAAATATATTCAATGCTGCCTGTTAAAGCTAAAATTAATACTTGGGGCAAAGAAATCTATTTTAGCCTGCCAAAAAACAATATAATGTCAGAAAAAGATGCAAAAGAGGTATTTAAACTGGGAGAAATAGCTTTTTGGAACCAAGGAAACGCTATAGCAATCGGTTTTGGACCAACCCCAGTGAGTAAAGGTAGCGAGATTAGGCTAATTTCTAGTGCAAATCATTGGGCAGATGCAAAAAAGCCTTCTGAATTAAAGAAACTAGAGGCTTTTAAAAATGGTGAAATTATTGAAGTTTTAAAGGATTAATATGATCAAATATTTGTTATTAGGCGGGCTTTTTGTACTAGTGGTATTTTTCTTGTTAAATTACTGGGATAAAATAAAAGATCACAAAAAAAGCTCTCACCTTATCTGGTTTTTCTCGATTTTAGCGATTGTGATTGGGATTTTATCTTATCTTTTATATGACTAAACTGGTTGGCACTAAATTTCAGCTCAAAGTTTGGGATTATCTTAAGAGAATACCCAAAGGAAAAACAAAAACTTATAAAGAGGTTGCAATTGCTATAAAAAAGCCCCTATCCTATCGTGCAGTCGCTAACGCAGTGGCTAAAAATCCTTATCCACCGATCATTCCTTGTCACCGGGTTATTAGATCAGATGGTACCTTGGGTGGCTATTCTGGGAAAGGTGGTGTGCGTGAGAAGAAATTATTACTTAAAAAAGAAGGTATTATCATCTAGAATTATTAATTATCAACGGTTTTGGTCTTTTTGGAGAAATTGAGTTGTATATTTATTAATTCTACTATAAGTTGCACCCTATATCTAAAGATCGCAAAAAATCAGCTATCTATGGCCGCTTAAACGGCATATTCTTAATACGCATTGCTAGTAATATTTCTTAAATTTTATTAAAAAAAGGTTAAATTTTCCTCTAAAATACCAACATTATTACTATATTTATTAGTTTTTTTTAAATTTACTCTTAGTAATAAGATATTAGTAAATATTATTTACCTATTAATTAATAATTTAGTTTAATTATATATTGTAAGTTATTGATTTTATTAAGAAAAATATAAAAGAGATAAATAGACGATAATTGGTAGAGTGATAAATGATATGGTAGTAGAAACGACTATAGTGCCAGCTATGCTATCAACAACTTTCTTAGGAGAGTACATTGATCCAACAAGATAGGTAAGAATAGCGCTAGGCATTGCACTTTGAATAAAAAGGACTCCCGCCTCTACCCCAGTTAGGTTAAAAAAATTAATTAGAACTAAACCAATTAAAGGACCACCAATCATTCTTACACATGAATTTATAATTGATAATTTTAGAGAGAAGACTTTAAGTTTTGTTAGAGCTACTCCTAATGACATTAAAACCATAAAAATTGTGGCATATGAAATTAAAAAAGTCGCATTTTCTAAAAACAGTGGAACCTCATAATCAAAATAAAGAAAAAAAAGTGCTAAAAATATTCCATAAATAGGTCCATTTTTAAATAAAATTTTCAAATCAAAAGACTTTTTTGCTAAGAAAACTCCAATTGTAAAATGAAAAAGCATGATAACAGAGGCAATTGCTCCAGCAATACCTAGTCCCTTTGCACCGTATGCGAATAAACAAACAGATAAACCAATATTTCCATTATTTGGCAATATCAATGGTGGAAGCTCCCGTATTAAATCTCTTTTAGTAACTATTAAAGTAATTAAACCAATCAAGGAAAAACCAATAATCATAATTATTTTATAGCTAAAAAATTCTAGAAAAGTTTCAAGATTGACGCCTGTGGATGTAAGAGAATAAAAAATTAATGCAGGCGTTCCTATTGTACCTGTTAAATTTGTTATGAAATTTATATTTAGTTTAGAGTCTTTTTTTCCAAGATAGAAACCAATTCCAATTATAAAAAAAACTGGAAATAATATTTCAAATAACTTTAAGTAGATTTCCATTAGGATCTGATATCAGATTTTCTAGGTCTTCTGTAGCTTCCAGATTTAAAGTTTATTGCAGTTTCAAATTCCATCAACCTTTTGTAAATAGATCTTAACTCGGTGATTCTAGTCCAGTTTTGTAAAAATAATGAAAAACTACTTTGAACTTCTCTAAACGCTGAAGCAGTTTGTATTAAAATACCCAAAGTCATTGCGCCTGTAAATAATCCTGGACCCATTAATAGATATGGAACGATGATCATTGATTGATTGTACATTATCAACCATAGGTCAAAGTAACCATAATGAAGAAATAAACGATGGTAATTAAACTTAATACCTGTAAATAATTGAAGTATCGTGGGTGCCTTTACGTAATTTCTTCTATCGTCTTCACCGTAAACTAATTCTTTTCTAAAAGCTGCTTCGACCTTTTGATTATTATACTCTAACCCTGGTAATTTTATTCCAACTAGCCAACTTATTACTAAACCTCCTAAACTTGCAGTTAAAGATACCCAGACTAATGACCCAGAAATATCTTTAAAGAAAGGAATAACAACATTAGAAGAAAGTCCCCAAAGAATTGGTAAAAAAGCAATTAGTAACATTATAGCTCTTACAACTTGTAAACCCAGACTTTCTACAATTTTTGCAAAATTCATACAATCTTCTTGGATTCTTTGTGAGGCCCCTTCTACTTTTGCATCGACAGCTCTCCAGTATGGCATATAAGAAAAAGTCATACTCTCTCTCCATCTAAATGCCCATAATCGAGTAAAATAATTCGTTATTGTATAAATAATAACATATGGAATAGCTAATTTCATGAAAAGGAATATTCCGTCATAAAACTCTTTTATTTCTCTTTCTGGAGCTTTTTGAAGTAAATCATAAAATCCTTTGTACCATTCATTTATTTTTACATCGATGTAAGTTTGAGCAAGTAGAGATAAAATGATAAAAGCAAAGCCTCCCCACGACCATAATAACCATTTTTTTTCAGTAAAAAAACTTCTCCACATAATTATTTATTTATAAAGTTATCAGCGTAAGATTTGATTATCATTTTTCTTTTTTTAGGTTTTTGTATCTCAAAATTAATATTATTTTTTTTTGCATATTCAACAGCTTGTTCTTTAGTTTCAAATTCTATTTTTACTTCCTGAAGTGTATCTGTAGAAGATTCCCAGCCCATAAGTGGATTCATGAAATTTTGTTCACTTTCATAAACTAATAGCCACTTTTTGGTCTTTCCTCTTCCTGACTGCATTGCAGTTTTAGAAGGTATATAAATTTTAGCCTTTTTCATAATGGTCGGAGCGGCAGGATTTGAACCTGCGACCCTCTGGTCCCAAACCAGATGCGCTACCAAGCTGCGCTACGCTCCGAATGCCTGTTTTATATGGCAAATAATCTACTTTGGCAATTGAAAGATTTGGCTAATATGATTAAAGAGTATTATGATTCAATATATTTCAAAGCCATTTAAATATTTTTTTAAATTAGAAGCAGCTTCTGGTTTAATTTTACTTTTTGCAGCAATACTTGCCTTATTTATAAGTAATTCAGATTTAAGCAATCATTATTTTGAAATCTTACAAAAAAAATTAAAATTAGGTCTGGGCAGTTTTGGTTTAGAACTAAGCATTCTACATTGGATCAATGATGTGTTAATGGCAATATTTTTTTTTCTTGTTTCTTTAGAGATTAAAAGAGAATTTATAAAAGGCGAATTATCAAATCCTAAACAAGCTATGCTTCCCATAGTTGGAGCTATCGGTGGTATGGTAATACCCGCATTATTTTATATCTTCATTAATTGGGGTGATAATATAAAGATGAATGGTTGGGCCATACCATCAGCTACTGATATTGCATTCTCTTTGGGTGTATTATCTTTATTAGGAAAAAGGGTTCCAGTTTCATTAAAAGTTTTTTTAACAGCTTTAGCTATTATTGATGATCTTGGTGCGATAGTTATCATTGCTTTTTTTTATTCAGGAAATATTCAAATAAAATATTTAGTTCTAATGCTTGTTGCATTAATTATTTTAATTATTTTAAACAAAAAAAATGTTAAATATTTTTTCCCTTTCCTTCTTGTTGGAATTTTATTGTGGGACTTTACTCATCAGTCTGGCATACACGCAACTATTGCTGGGGTTTTATTAGCTCTAACTATTCCGCATAATACAAAAAATGAAAAAAAATCCATGCTATTGAAATTGGAACACTCTATTTCACCATATGTTGCATTTGGAATTATGCCAATTTTTGCTTTTGCCAATGCTGGTGTGTCTTTAGAAGGCCTAAGTTTATTATCTTTACTTAACCCAGTACCTCTTGGAATTTTATGTGGCCTATTTTTTGGAAAACAAATCGGAGTATTTGCTTTTTCATTTCTAGCCATTAAGTTTAAATTAGCAGAAATGCCTAATAACTCTAATTGGGTTTCTTTTTATGCCGTAGGTATCCTAACTGGAATAGGTTTTACTATGAGTTTATTTGTAGGTAATTTAGCATTTGCTAATAATATGGAGTACATGGATGGTGTAAAAATTGGAGTATTGTCGGGATCTCTTTTGTCTACTTTGTGTGGTTATTTTTTACTTTTAGCATCTCCAAAAAATGTTAACAGATAAGATTATAAAATTAGCAAATAATACTAAAAATTATGGTTTAAAAAATAATTTTACACATAAAGTATCCGTTAAAAATAAAAAATGTGGTGATAAAATTATAGTAGAGTTAGTCTTAACAAAAGGAAAAATAAATTCTATGAGATATATAACAGAGTCATGCGTTTATTGTCAGGCCTCAGCAAGTCTTTTCTCTAACAAGATTGAAAAGTTAGATAAAAATAATCTTCTGAAATTAGATACTTTATTGAAAAAAAGTTTTAAGGAAAAAGTAAGTTTTGCTAAAAAATATAGTTTTCTTAAACAACTTTTTAATATGGAAAATTATAAAAGATCCGATTGTATTTTGTTGCCCTTAAATGCTATATTGAAAGCTATAAATAAATGATAATGAAAAAAATAATTCTATTTTTTACCGCATGTATGATTTTTAACTTGTTTAATTCTGCTGAAGCCAAATACACAAAATTAGCTTATGAATTTAATTTTGATTCAATAAATGATGATGGTAAGATTCAACTTAAAAACTTTGAAAACAAGATTATAGTTGTAGTAAATGTTGCAAGTCGTTGCGGATATACTCCTCAATATTCTGGTTTGCAAGAAATAGCAACAAAATATAAAGATGATTTGGTTGTTATAGGTGTTCCAACAAATAATTTTAAACAAGAACCCGGTAGTGAAGAAGAGATCAAAGAATTTTGTGAAGTAAATTTCAATATAACTTTTCCACTAACAAAAAAAATTAATGTAATAGGTAAGAATGCACACCCCTTTTTCAAGTGGGCTAAAGATAATCATGGATTAGGAGCTATTCCTAAATGGAACTTTCACAAAATTATTATTGGAAAAAATGGTAAAGTCGCTGAAACTTTTTCCTCTATCACCCCTCCTAACTCAAAAAGATTTATTAATACTATCGAAGATTTAATTTAGAATCTAAAATTGAGCCCATCAAAAGCAGGAATAATATTTTTTGGTAGTTTTTTTTTTAATCTAAAATAATCCATATCAGTATGTAAATTTGTAAGTATTGATTTTTTTGGTTTTACAAGTTTAATTAACTTAATTGCTTGTTCATAATTTAAGTGAGATGGATGTTTATCAATTTTTAAACAATCAATTATTAAATAATCTAAATTAAATAGGTAACGTAAATTTTTTTCAGGTATTCTGTTACAGTCGCTTATATATGCCAATTTATCAATTAAATATCCGGTTGCATTGATCAATCCATGATTTACTTCAAATGATTTAATTGAAATTTTAGAATTTTTTTTTTTTATTGAAAATTTATTTCTAATAACATTAGATTTCATTATAGGTGTATATCCAAATCTTTTTTTAAAACAAAAAGTATATTTGTTATTTAATTCTCTGATTGTTCTTTGGCTACCGTAAATAGGTATTTTCTTTTTATTTTTCCAAAAAAATGGGCGCATTTCAAATATTCCTGAAGTTTGATCAGAATGCTCATGCGTATAGAGTATTGCGTCTAAGGATTTTATTTTATTTTTTAATAATTGATATTTTATATCTGGAGATGTGTCTATTAATACAGATAAATTACCTTTTTGAATATGAGCACAACATCTCGTGCGAATATTTTTTTTGTTACTGCTTAATTTTCCTTTATAATTTGTTATCCATGGAGATCCAAGTGAGCTTCCACAACCTAAAATGGTAAATTTATTTGTCAATTTAAGTCACCAAATAGATTAAAAAAATTTTTTGTCGTTATATTTGATAGTTCCTCAAAAGTTATTTTTTTTAATGCAGATAAAAACTTTACAGTATGTATGATGTAACTTGGCTCATTTGATTTTCCTCTTAGTGGAACAGGTGCTAAATATGGTGCATCGGTTTCTACTAAAATTTTATCATTAGGAATTTCTTTAAAAGTATTTGCTAATTCTTCTGACTTTTTAAAAGTAATTACCCCACTAGCTGAAATAAAAGCCCCTAAATCTAATAAATCAAAAGCAAATTTTTTTGAACCTGTGAAACAATGGATGAGTAATTTGAAATCTCCTTCTTTTTTGTGACTTTTAATAATATCTAATGTTTCTTTTTCAGCTGATCTTGTATGAACTATCAAAGGTATTTTTTTTTCTTTAGCTGCATTTATATGCTCTTCAAAAGATTTAATTTGATCTTTTTTTTCTGAGTGGTTGTAGTAAAAGTCTAGACCCGTCTCACCTATACCAATAATTTTTTTGTTAAGATTTAATTTTTGTATTATTTGACTTGTGCTTATATTTTTGTGATTTTTGGCCTCATGTGGATGAATGCCGTAAGTTCCATATACGCTTTTATACTCTGATATTATCTTAAGGATTTGTTCGAAACTTTTATCCTCGGTTGATATTGTGAGCATAAATTTTACGCCATCTCTATTTGCACGATCAATAGTTTGTTTTAACGAAAGAGACATCGGTTCATAATTTAAATGACAATGTGAATCTATAATCATATATTCTCAATCTTTTTAAATAAAATACTTATTTTATTAATAGGTTTATTAAAATCTAAGATTTTATCATTTTTTATATCTGACAATTTTACTGATCTTATATTAAGTATTTTGAATATTTTGTCAGATGATTCTGGAATAATTGGACTCAGTAATATGGCAATATTTTTTATCTGATTGATTATTGTATATAAAACCTGGTCCATTCTTTTAGTATCTGTTTTTTTAAGACTCCAGGGTTGTAAATCATTAAAATATTTATTTGCTTCAAAAGATAAATCTACCACTTGTTTAATATATAAGTTGAGTTCTTGTTTTTCCATTAATCCAACTAAATTTGGTAAATGATTTATTGTTTTATCAATTATTTCTTTATCTCTTTTTTCACTAAGAGGCACTTTTGGAATTTTTTTTGAACAATTTTTTTCTAAAAAAGTAAATACTCTTTGGCATAGATTACCAAAATTATTAGCAAGATCATTATTGATACAATTTTTTAAGTTTTCCATTGAGACATTACCATCATTACCAAGCGAGACTTCTTTTATTAAGTAATATCTTAAAGGATCTATGCCAAATCTTTTAATTATTTCTAAAGGATCCAAAATATTACCAAGAGATTTTGACATTTTTTTTTCACCCGATAAAATCCAACCATGACCATATATTCTGTGGGGTAAAGGTAATTTTGCAGCTAGTAAAAAAGCTGGCCAATATACAGCATGAAATCTTAAAATATCTTTTCCGATTATATGAACAGATGCTGGCCAAAATTTTTTATATAATTTATCTTTTTCATCAGGAAAATTTAAAGCGCTTAAATAATTTACTAGTGCATCTAACCAAACATAAATAACGTGATTTTTAGAATTAGGAACTGGTATTCCCCATTTGAATGATGTTCTACTTACAGAAAGATCTTTGAGGCCACTCTTTACAAATTCAACTACCTCATTTTTTCTACTTGAAGGAAGTATAAAATCAGGATTTTTTTTGTAATGCTCTAATAATAAAGGACCCCACTTTGACAATTTAAAAAAAAATGACTCCTCCTCAACCCAATCAACTTTAGATCCTGACAATTTAGCACATTTTGTTCCGTCTCTATCTTCTATTTCTTCCTCATCATAATAAGCCTCATCGGAGACTGAATACCATCCTGAGTATTTCGATAAATAAATATCTCCAGATTTTACTAATCTATCCCAAATTGCTTCAACAGATTTATAATGACGATTTTCAGTAGTTCTTATAAAATCATTGTTTGATAAATTCAAA
>CACHZG010000011.1 GCA_902584365.1 uncultured Pelagibacteraceae bacterium
TAGGATTATTAGAGTCAGGTTTCCAGCCTGGTGGAATGTGCTCAAAAGCATTAATTTTAAATCCAAATGGAACTTTAAGTTTTTTTGCATCTTTCATTATTTCATTTAGATCCTCGAATGAAACACACGATGCCATTATCCCAATGGGATTATGTTTCTGAACTTTCTTTGCTACAGTTATAAACCTTTCACCAGAGGGCAATAAACCTTTACCCCTAATGTGGATACCGACTAAAATATTTTTTTGGTATTCTTTAATTGCGCTTAAGCCAATTGAACACTCTTTCCAGCTACTCATTACATCTAAATAAAAAAAATCTACGAATGGATTAAGATATTTTGCTTGAGATCTAAAACTTTCCTTTATAAATTTAAGATCTTTTCCAAGATCTGCAAAATAAGTAAAGTTTTGAGGAGGAAGACTTCCAGCAATCAAAACTTTTTTATTTGAGATTGCTACAGCCTTTTTTGCTAATTTACCCGCTTGAGTATTAAGATTTTTATATTCTTTAACTAAACCATTTTCGATAAGTCTTCTTTTTCTGCTACCGAAGCTATTAGTCACTATAATTTCTGCTCCAGCTTTTATAAAATCTAAATGAGTTTTGACAACAGTTTTATGATATTTTCGGTTATATAAAGCTGAGGCTCCCCAAAGAGACCCATGAGGTTTTACTCCACGATTAAGGAGCTCTTGGCCCATGCCACCATCTAAAATTCTTGTTTTTTGAAAAAAATTTTTATCCAGAAACTTCAATTCCAAAAAAAGTAGAAATTAAAACGATAATTGCAAAAATAGTAAACCACATGAACCACTGAGATGCCAATTTGATTAAAGATCCTTTATCAATACCTTTCCAGGGCATAAATGTGTAAGTGGCCAGTGTCACCAGCAACAAAAAAAGTAAAAGATTAGTAAGAGATATCATTGTTTATATTTGAATGTACGATAAAGTATATAAATAATAAATACTTTATATTGAAAAATTGCGTATACCGCTGGTAACACCAAAAATCCTTGATATTCAGCAAATAACATGCCTCCCACTATAATAGACAAAGCATTATTCTGTATGACATTCTCAGTCAAAATACATTTCATATCTCTTTTATCTATGTCAAATAAACCTAAGAATAATTTGCATGTTATTAAAATACTAAAAAAAACAATAAATACTATTATTCCAATATCTTTATAACCTTTAACTAAAATATCTTTTTCAACATAAGCGGCTGAAAATACAATCAATAAAAATAGTAAGAAGGAACTAAAATCAAAAAACTTATTAAGTTTATTCACTAACCAATTTAAATATGTTTTTATAAACACTCCAATTATAGTTGGGATAGCGACCATTAAGAATATTTTAAGCGAAGCGTTTCTAAGCGTATACAGATTTAATTCTTCACTAGAGTTTATTAAATTCAAACCAATACCTAGTATGATAGGTATAGTAATAAAAGAAAGTAGCGAACTTACGGCTGTTAAAGATATTGAAAGTGCAACATTACCCTTGATACTTTTAGTTAAATAATTAGACATTACTGCACTGGGCACACAAGATACAAGTATTATTCCAACTTTATATATTTCTGATACCGGTGATAAATATGCTACTACGACTCCTACTATAGGGACAATCAAAGTCTGGGTGATGAGACCCAAAGATAAATTTTTTGGTGATTTTAAAATATCTTTAAAATTTCTGAGAGTAACTGTTGTACCAACGACAAACATTATCCATGCCATTGCAATTGGTGCGAATTTATTTACTATCTCCATAAAATTTTGATATAACTTAAAAACCGATAATGATCAAAAAATTGAGAAACTTTCAAGTAAAAAAAAAATGCGAAATATTTTAGTTACTGGCGGAGCAGGGTATATAGGAAGTAACATTACTGAAATGCTTTTGTCACAAAAATATAATGTATTTATTGTTGATAATTTAAGTAAGGGATACAGAAAATTAATAAATAAAAAAGCTAAATTTTACAAGACAGATATCAATAAATCTGGAAAAATAAAAAAAATTATAAATCAAAATAAAATAGACTCAGTTATTCATTTAGCAGCTTTATTAGATGTAAATGAAAGTGAAAAGAAACCAAAAAAGTATTTTAAAAACAATGTATTAGGGACAGAAAATATTCTTAAAGTTTGTAAAAACACATCAGTAAAAAATTTTATTTTTTCTTCAACTGCTGCAGTATATAAAGATGGCGTATACAAAGTAAAAGAAAATTCTCCAACTAAACCAAAAAGTATTTATGGTAAAGCCAAATTAAAAGCAGAAAAAAAAATAATTCAATTTCTTAAAAATTCCAAAATTAATTATGCAATTTTACGATATTTTAATGTGTGCGGTGCGAGTAAATCAAATAGATACGGTCAAATTAATTCTTACGATTTACTCTTTAAAAACTTAGCTAAAGCGGCGCTTAAAAAAAAGCCAATAGTAAATATTTATGGAAATGATTATAAAACTAAAGATGGAACGTGTATTAGAGATTTTATTCATGTTACTGATATTTCGGACATTCATATTAAAGTCTTAAAAAAGATAAATTTTTTAAATAAATCTGTACTTTTAAATTGTGGATATGGAAAAGGTTTAACTGTAATGCAAGTTGTGAAAGAATTTAAAAAAGTTTCTAAAAAAAATATGAAAATTGATATTCAATCCCGTAGAAAAGCAGATCTCGGTAAAATCGTTGCTGATAATAGACGATTAAGAAAATTTATTAAATGGAAGCCAAAATATAATAATTTAAAATTCATGGTTAAAAGTTCTTTAATGTGGGAGAAAAAGATTAATAACTAAAACCCATTTTGATACAATTAAAAGTTGAGATTTTTATAATACAATGTATGGTTGTATTATGCGAATAACATCAACAAGAGTAAAAAACGCTAAGCCTTTAAATTACAATAGGCAAAAGACTTCTTTTTTAAAACTTAAAAATACGATTAAATCAGATTTGTATTATCTTTTTAAAGAAAAAAAAGAAGCTAACAAATATTAAATCTTACTCAAAAATTCTTTTAATACATTTTCATCAACATTTACTGAATTTTCTTTTGCAGGAAATTTTCCTTCTATACTGTCTTTTATAAATAATTTTAAAGCTTTAACCCTTTCTATTTCAATATTCTCTCTGAGCTTTCTTAAGTTTGTAAATGCTTTCGAATGTCTAGGTAATTTTTCGTTTTCACCGCAAATATCCTCCATAAATAGATACATTACATCCGCGCCTTTTCCAGATCCAAGTGAAACAGTAGTAATACTTGTTCTTTTAGAAATTTCAGTCATCACATTTTCTGGGATAACTTCACATTCAGCACTGAAAGCGCCAGCATCTTCTAATCTTTTAAATTTTTTAAAAAGTTCAAAAGCCTCATTAGCGGTTTTCCCAACAGCTCTTAAACCCCCAATCCAGGTTGACTTTCTAGGAACTAATCCTAAATGACCCATCACTGGAACATCCTCTTTTGCCAACATACTTACCACATCCATACTTCTCGCAGTCATTACAGCATCAGCTCCATTTTCTAACGCCTTAAAGGCACCGCGAAGCACATCTTCTTGACTAGGATAATTATGTAATTCTAAAGCTGCCGTAAAAAATAAAGTTTTTGATCCTTCTCTTACTTTTTTAACATTACTTGCGCTTCCAATTATCATGTCGAAACCAGCTTGTTCAGCAGCTTTTGCCTCTAAAGCAGTGTTAGCAGTAACTTGGGTAAATTTTTTTTTTCCTTTCTGAAAAATCAAGTCACCAACAGTGATTGATCTTTTAGCTGGTTTTGCAGACCAAGTGTAAATATTTTTCATTAAAATATTAAATCAAATTATTTTGATTTTTTCAATTCTTTATAAATATTATTAACCCTAAATACTTCGTGAGCAATATTAAAATAACATTCATATTCAATTTCATTTGGTGTTACATCGAAATGATAGTGTCCAGCTTCTGGCTTATTATTGTAGGAATGAAAATGTGTATGCTCACCCGACTCTCTTAAATTGAGATCTCCGCCTGTTGGATCCCCAGTCCATAAAACTGAGTAACATTGCAATTTTGGTCCAACAGGTTCATAAAACTGTAAAAAATCTTTAGTACATTTCATAAGCTTTGAATCATAATATTCATGTTTAATATCTTCATAATCTGGTTGAACATGGGATTTAACAGCCCCATGTAAAACTCTAAAAACTCCACCCAACGCAACATGTCTATTTTTTTGAATAATAATATTTTCTAACAAAGCGGATCGCATTGCTTGCGGTAGAGACCCTTGTTTACCTATTCTTTTCTTTAATTTAATTTTAATTACTTTTCCGATTTTACCATCTGAAAAAAAAATATTAGCCAAGCCACCATGTTTTTTTTCAATATACTTTTTTGTTACACATTCTTTGTTTTTATTTACCTGTGCAATTATTGAATTTGACTCGCTTGTAATCAAATTTTCATTAATAATTAGTTCACCGCAATGACCTTCCAAACATGACATTGCGCCAGAACCTGCACCTAGAGCATAAGATTTTTCGGATCCAATATTTTTTGCGATTTCTGCGTAGTCAAATTCAGTTCCAATAAACTGCTTATCGTGCATGTAAGGCTCTCCACCTACATCAATAATTCTCTCGTTACCTGAAATTCCTTCAGACGGGCAGTTCCATTCTCTAAGATTTGGACAGTTAATTATTTCGACCGTAACTTCTTGATAATTGGCTTTTAAACCCTTTTTTAGAGCTTCCGCTATAATCTCTAGCGAAGGATTATCAAATTTTGCACTTTCAAATGTGAGCATCATGTGATTATTTATAGATAATGAATACTTTAGCAGAAAAATTAGTAGATGCATGGAAAAAAAGAGATTTAATCAAAATTAATTCTGAAGAACTACCGAAGAGCAGAGAGGAGTCTCATAACATTCAAAAACAATTTCATGATGTTTTAAAGAAAAAAACAGTTGGTTGGAAAATTGGTCTTGTTTCGAAAAATTTACAAGAAGGAGCTAAAGTCAACGGCCCGATGATAGGTAAAATCATAGATGAAACAGTTTTAATGAATCCACTTAAAGTAGATTACAGTAAAGTTCCAGATTGTATTCTTGAATGTGAATTTTGTTTAAAATTTTTAGAGGACACGAAAATGATACCTGGCGCAGAGAATAAAACTGGTAATTATGAAGCGTATATAGCATTAGAATTAGTATCTACAAGAGTTAATTCAGAAAGCAAAAAAGATTTGGATCCAATAAATATGATGAATTTAAATATAGCTGACAATGGTGGAGCTGGAGCGATAGTAATTGGAGATCAAATAAAAAATCTAGATAAAATTAATTTGGACTCTATTCAAGTTGAAATTAACCTCAATGGCAATGTAACAGAACCGTACTTTAAAGGTGAAAAAAGAGCTGGTCCGGTAGAAGCAATTAAATGTATAATTAATGAATTTAAAGATAATCCTGTAACTTTTAAAAAGGGAGATTGGTTTATGACTGGTTCAGTCATACAGCCTTTTAAAGTAAATAAAGGAGATAAGCTTAAGGTAGACTTTAGAACTTTAGGAAAAATCAACGTCGATTTTATTTAATGAAGGTCGCAGTCATAACAGGCTCAAGCAAAGGCATTGGCTCTTTTATTGCAAAAGATTTAAATAAAAAAAAAATTAAAGTAATTTTAATCGCAAGATCGAAAAAACTTTTAAAAAGAGTACAGCAGAATTTACCTTATCCAAAATTATCACACATTATATCTAAAGATTTAAGATCTTTATCCGCATGCAATTTTGTTGGAAAAAAAGTAAAAAAAATTAATTACTTAATCAATGTTGCTGGTGCAACTAAAGGAGGTCACTTTCTCAAACTTGATGATAAAACATGGAATGATGGCTTTGATTTAAAATTTAAATCTGCTTTAAGGTTAAGTAAAATTTTTTGGCCCAAATTAAAAAAAAATAGAGGAAAGATAATTAATATTGGCGGAGGTGCAGGGTCATGGGAAAAACCATCAAGAACATTTATGATTGGTGGAGCAGTAAACACAGCTTTAAATCATTTTACCAAAACTTTATCACTACAAGGTAAGTTGGATAAAGTTTCAGTATCAATAATTAATCCAGGAATGACCCTTACTGGACGATTAGAAAAGTTACTCAAAGCAGACTCAAAGATTTTAAAAAAAAGCGTGAAACAACTTTTAAAAGAAAGAACTAAGTTAGCCAAAATCAAAAGACCCACAAAACCGGAAGAAGTCGCAAAACTTACATTGAAATTAATAAAAGATAAAAAATCTAATGGTAAAGTTCTATCTATTGATGGTGGAAAAATTAAGAGTTTAAATTAATTATTATCTTTTAGCTATTTTCGAAGCTTGCTCACAAATATTTTGAACATTGATACCTTCTTCGAATAATAAAGATTTTTTTGAATTAATAAAATTATTTAGACACTTAAAATAAGAGTCTTTATGTCTAATTGCAAAGTCTTTACTCAAAGTTTTTTTGTTCGAATAATCATCTGAATTTAAAATAAATTTTTCTCCAAAAATCTTTATTTTTTCTATATTGCCTAATCTACACTTTCTACTAAATACTAATTCAACATTTATATTATTCCTCAATCGCATATTGATTACAGCATCAGAAAAATCACCTTTTTTTAAAAACTCTTCAGTACTTATCGATTTTGAAATTACAATCATTTTTTTAGGCAAGGAATTACCTAACCAACACGCAAGGTCAAAAAAATGAAAACCTTTATCATAAAATAAGCCTCCATTTCTCACTGATAAATTAACATTGTGATTTGCAGATCTTGAGATAATTTGAATAATTTTAATTTTTTTACCTTTGGTTTTCTTCTTTAATGAAACGTACTCTTTTGAAAAACGTCTATTAAGGCCCACACAAAATTTTATATTATTATTCTTAATTAAATTCTCTATTTTCTTTAAGTTTTTGTGTTTTCCGGTAATTGGTTTTTCACAGTAAATAATTTTTTTATGTTTTATTAATTTTTTTATATAAAATTCATGCGTAGTAGTCGGTGAAGCTATTACAAATAAATCTACGTTTGTTTGTTTTAAAATTTTATTGAAATTATTTGAAGTTTGGCATTTAAATTTTTTAGAAAACTTTCTGCGAAGTTTTTGGTTTTTGTCATAAATATATGTCAATTGAGTTTTTTTAATTTTTATTAAATTTTTACAGTGTATTTGACCAATTTTTGATAAACCTATTACACAAGTTTGTATCATTTAATACTGATTTTTTTTCCTGATTTTGAACTTTTGATTATCGCATCAAATATTTTTAAAGACTGTAAACCATCTTCACCTGTCACTTTTGGTTTTGCTTTTCCTGATACAACATCACACAAATGATTAATTTGATTAATTAGTGTAAATCGGCTTAATCTGATATTCATATCTTTGTGATACATTGGTTTCCACCAACTACGTTCACCTTTATTATACCAGTGTTTTAGATTCGGAAACTGGATAGAACCTTTGGTTCCTCCAATATAATAGGCCGATTGATTAGTTACAGGGTATGCAGGGTTTTCACCAGCGGTTAATTCATAACTCCAAGGCCCAACTATGGTGTCAGAGACACTTAGTGTACATAGTGCACCTGATTTAAAAATAAAATTAACGACAGCTGTATCTTCAACCTCATACTTTCTTATTAAATTTGATGTTGTAGATTGCACAGATTGAACAGGCCCTAAAAGATAGCAAATAAGATCAATATCATGAACTAAATTTATTCCCAAAGGTCCACCACCTTTTTTTATTCTCCATTTTTCTTTATACCAATCTTTATTTTTATAAAGCCAACACATTACATTTCCTGCAACAATTTTTCCAAACTTTCCAGAGTCAATTTTTTGCTTTACACTTGTGACAATTGAATTGTGTCTCCTATGATAACCAATTAATAAGTGGGTTTTATTTTTTTTTGAACTTTTAATTATTTTTTCAGCTTTTTTTATATTATCTGAAATAGGTTTCTCTAATAAAACTGGAATTTTAGCATTTAAAAAACTTATAGTGTGTTTTTCGTGAAATTGATTTGGAGTTGCCACGATAACCGCATCAGGCTTGTTATTTTTTAATAAATGTTTTGATGAATTGTAGAATGGAACTTTAAATTTTTTAGCATGTACCTCTGATTTTATATTTAAATCAACAATAGAGTGTAATTTAGCCTTTTTAGAAAGATTAACTGCCTGTAAATGTTGACTGCCCATCAGTCCAATACCAACAACTGCTATTTTTATTTTTTTTTTCAAATTAATATTTAATCTTAAATTTAAAGTTATTCTGTCTATATCCATCTTTCATGACTTCAAGGTAATACTTTGCAGGTTTTAATAAGGGAGTTTTTGTCTTCATAAAATAATACATTACATTCTTTCCTTTTTTTTTAAAAAATTTTTTTATATATAACTTAGGATAGTCTTCGTATCTATCTAATTTTTTTTCAGTTATTTTATCTATTTCATAAATAATACCATTAACTTTTGAACCTTTTTTCCTTTGTATATCTGGTACTCTATATTTTGATCTAAAAACTAATTCGAAATCTTTTAAAATATGCTTACTTAAATACCTGGAATATTTATATTTTTTTAAAAAAATTTTCTTATTAAGATTTGTACCGTAAGCAAAATATAAAATTTTATTGATATTTTTCATTTAAAAATTTTATTGGAAATTTGAACTTGGTCTGGATGAATACAGGCTTTGCCACCAAAACCCAATTTTTTTACTAAATTGCATGATGCTTCGAATCCATTTAAATCTTTAAAATTTAAGTAAGATGTATCTATTGGACTCTTAATATTCTTAGATTTATTTACTATATTTTTTCTAAATTCCAATATTTCTTTTTCATCTTCTGAAATTTTAAGATTTATTGATTTAGCTAAATCATGAGAACCAAAAGAAATAATCTTAACTCGTTCTGAAAAAGAGCAAATTTCTTCAAGATTAGCTAGACCGTTTATACTTTCTAATATTGGTATTACGTCAGTTTTCAATTTCTCAGTTTTTTTTAATAATGTATCTATCTCAATTAATTGTTTTTTTGTTTCTGTAAACGGAAGAAATATTCCAGGGAATTTTTCTTCTGTTACAAATTCTAAATCAGAATTCTTATTTATCCTTATATATGTTTGATTTTTATTAACATTGCATTCCTTTATTATTTTTTTAGCTTGATCTTTCTGATCTTCAGGAACGGTTGACTCTAAGTCAAGAACTATTAAATCTGAATTTAATGTATATGCTTTTTTAATTTTTTTTTCTTCATGTCCTGGAACAAATA
>CACHZG010000012.1 GCA_902584365.1 uncultured Pelagibacteraceae bacterium
TTTGGGATGAAAACAAGCTTGAATAAATAAAGGCCCAGAGGGGGGCTCTAGGCCTTTAATATTTCTCCAACTAACGAGGGAGGAGATAAGCTAAATTGTTCTAGTCTCTTATACCGTAAGCTATTACACCAACCTCTGCTTTGTCGGTTCCTAGTCTTTCAGCTTCTTTGCTTATTCTTAATCCAACTGTATTTTTCATAATTTGGAAAACAATAAGTGAGACTACGAATACAAACACCACTACTGAGATTGTTCCAAGGAATTGTGCTCCAAAAGAAACATCACTGTTTGTAAATGGCACTGCTAATGTACCCCATACTCCAGCTACTAAGTGTGCTGGAATGGCACCAACTACGTCATCAATTTTCATTTTAAACAATAATTTCACTGAGAAGTACATTAATACTCCTGCTATTGCCCCAATAAAAATTGCAGCTAACGGACTCGGTGTTAATGGCTCTGCCGTAATACCTACTAGACCCGCTATCGCGCCGTTAAGCATCATTACTACGTCAGTTTTACCACCAATTAGTCTTGATACAGTTGCAGCGGCTAAAACACCACCACCTGCAGCTAAGTTCGTATTGATATAAATTGTTGCAACTGATGAAACGTCTTCTAACGTACCAGAAGCTAACTGAGATCCTCCATTAAATCCGAACCAACCTAACCAAAGTATAAATACTCCTAACGTTGCTAACGGAATTGATGAAGCTGCGAATGGTGTCATAGCTTTGACTCCACCACCAGACGTAAATCTTCCAGTTCTTGCTCCAAGCACTATTGCACCTGCTAAAGCGGCAGCACCACCTGCAGCATGTACTAATGTTGAACCAGCAAAGTCTGAAAATCCAGCAGCCGATAACCATCCACCACCCCACTGCCAACCCATTGAAATTGGATATATAAATCCAGTTAAAATTGCGGCAAATAAGAAAAATGGCCAGATCTTAATTCTTTCAGCTAACGTACCAGATACGATTGACATTGTAGTGGCACAAAACACCATTTGGAAAAACCAATCAGAACCATCAGAATATCCTGTCTCTAATGCTGAGTTGTCACTCCATGGTGTAAATGAACCTATATATCCACCTTCTGGGATACCGTAAGCTAAGTTGTAACCAACCAACCAGAACATTACTCCAGCGATTGAGTACAAACCTATATTTTTTGCACAGATTGCTGATACAGATTTTGATGTTACCAATCCTGACTCTAACATAGCGAAACCTGCGGCCATCCACATGACCAAGAAACCTGACATTAAAAATAATAGGGTGTTAAAAATGTATTGTACTTCTGCGGAAACTGTGGTTTCGGCATAACCTAAACCAGCAAAACCAAAATAAATGGCTGTTCCTGCTAAAAAGTAACCTAAGTATTTTTTCATATATATCTCCCTGTTAGTGATGCGTTATAAATTAATGGTGAGATAAAAGAATTGAATTATGTAAATTTGAGGTATGCATTTTTTGCAAGTATTTTAGCCCTTATTGAGTACATTCAATAAGGGCTAAAATAACGTTTATCTATTAAACATTTCCTTTAAGCTTTTAGCCGGTAAAAACTTAACTTTTTGAGAAGCTGCTATTTGAATAGACTCACCTGTTCTAGGGTTTCTACCAACTCTGGCTTTTCTTTTAGCTACTTTATAAGTACCAAAACCCGCAATTTTTACAGTATCGTCATTCTTAAGCGCATCCAAAATAATCGTTGTTATTGAGTCAAAGGTTCTTTCTGCATCAGCTTTGCTCTGCCCCAATGTGGACGATATTTTTGCTACTAGTTGTTTTTTATTCATTTATGCCCCTTTTTTAATTTCTAATCTCAACAAAAACCAAGGAAAATCAACATTATTTTTTGTATTAAAATTAAATATTAACACTATATTTTGTGTCTAAAAAACGTTGATTTTATTGGCTTTTTTAAGATTGAAAAAAATGGCTTAAAATAAGCCTAAATCCTTAAGGTCATTAATAGTTGTAAAAAACATTAAAGATAACAATAAAAAAAGTCCGATTCGAAAAAAACCTTCTTGAGTTTTTTGACTTAAAGGTCGCCCAAGTATTTTTTCAATCGCATAAAACATTAAGTGACCACCATCCAACAAAGGTATTGGAAATAGATTAATTAATCCTAAACTTATTGAAATATAAGCCATAATACTCAAAAATGCTACGAAACCATACTGGCTTACTTGGCCAGTAATTTTTGCAATTCTTATAGGGCCACCTAGTTGGGCTGTATCGGCCTTACCTTTAAACATTGAAAAAACAAAATTCATTGTCGTCTTAGTTACAAACCATGTTTCTTTAGTTGCGTAAAATAAAGCTGTTGCTGGACCTAATTTCTGCTTATTAAACTCATTATCTATTGGAGAAATTTTAATACCAATTATTTTTTTTTTGGCGTTATTGCCTAAATTATCTTTTCCTATTATTTCTTTTGGCTTTATACTTAAAGACAATTCTTGATCATTTCTAAGCACAGTCATTAATATAGTATCTTGAAGGGAAGTATTAATAAAAGTTGGAACCTCTAAAACACTTTTGACTTCGTTGCCATTAATAGACAAAATCAGATCATTTTTCTTTAATCCAGCTTGCTGTGCAGGACTATCAATTTGTACCTCTGAAATCTTCGCTGGAGTAAAGTCTTTTCCAGAAAACATATAAACAAAACTAAAGATAAAAATAGCTAAAAGAAAATTAGCTAAAGGACCTCCAAAAACTATCCATGATCTTTGATATAAAGGTTTAACAACAAAAAGTTTTTGTTGGTCCTTTTCACTATATTTCTTTAGTAATTCTTTTTGCTCTGAATAACTGAAAACATTTCTATCACCAAAAAACTTTACGTAACCACCTAATGGTATTAAGCAAAATTTCCATCTAGTTCCTTCTTTATCGTTAAAACCAAAAATTTCTCTTCCAAATCCAATGGAAAAATCAGTTACGCCTACACCATATTTTCTTGCGAAATAATAATGGCCATATTCATGAACAAAAACTACAATTGTTAATAAAATAATAAATGGTATAATAAAATTTAAAATTTCCATTCATTTACCTTACTAAAAAGAAAATTTCTAAAAGCAATAAGTCTAGCATTATTTTTCAATGACTCTGGATAAACAAAATGAGTCTCTGTGGGTTTTCCTGGTTCTGTAGGCAAAATTTTCGTAATTCCACTTACATTATGTGCAATATAATCTGGCAAGGCTGCTAACCCAACTCCACTCTGAACTGCTAATAACAATCCGTAAACACTATTAACTTTTAATAAAGATTTTCTTTTTTTTCCTTCCTTTGTCCCTACTTTTAAAACCCAATCTGGGTTATAAACAGGAGATGGTGTGCCTTTGCCGTAAGTAATAAATTTGTGATTATCTAAATCTTTTAAAGATTTTGGATAACCATTTTTTTCCAAGTATTCATTAGATCCGTAAATATGATAGTTGAAATCCACGAATTTTTTTTGAATAAGGTTTAGTTGTTTAGGTCTTCGCATTCGAATTGCTACATCCGCTTGACGAGTGGCTAAGTCCAGTTCCTTGTCAGCAAATATTAATTCTATTTCTATACCTGGATGGAGATCCATAAATTCTTTAATTCGCGGAGTTAACCAAGTAGTTCCGAAACTTACAACAGTTGTCACAACTAATCTTCCATGTAACTTGTCTTTTTCTTCACTAAGATTAGACTCTACATCTTTAAGTTTTGAAATAACCTCATGGGCAGTTTTGAATAAGTACTTGCCATTATCAGTTAGCGCCAATCCTCTTGCATGTCTTTCAAAAAGCTTTATTTTTAGGTCATTTTCTAAAGATTGGATCTGTCTACTTATTGCAGATTGACTTAAATTTAAAATTGTTGAAGCTTTTGTAAAACTACTAGCTTCTGCAACTGTGTGAAAAATTTTTAATTTATCCCAATCCATTAATTATTTATTTGGATTTACTATATACCTGCCACTTGTAGAACCTTTTAACATACTTGGAAACGTATTTAAAAGATCATCCAAGCTTAATTCATTAGTTAATTCTTCAACTTTTTTAAAGTCAATTAATTTTACTGCTTCATTCCAAATAAATTCTTTTCTTTTAGCTGAAGTTGCAGAAGAGTCTATTCCCCATAATTTTACACCGCGAATAATGAAAGGCATAACATTAGTATTGATTTTAATACCCCCGGCATTTCCACACGCTGCTACAATGCCATTTGGATTAGTTTGAGCTAATATTTTTGTAAGCGACTCTCCACCTACAGTATCTACTACACCATCCCACACACCCTTTTCGAGTAATTTACTTTCTCCTGAGAATTCTTTTCGATCGAGAATGTTTTTAGCTCCTAATTGAGTTAAATAATCTTTTTTATCTTGCTTACCCGTAACAGCATGAACATTATAGCCCATCTTAGTTAATACCATTACAGCTATACTTCCTACTCCTCCAGTTGCTCCTGTCACTAAAACATCTTTTACTTTTGATCCTAGTAATAATTCTTCTTTTGCTTTTATCGCAAAAGAACATAACAATGCTGTTAAGCCAGCAGTACCTAGCATCATAGAATGTTTGTTAGAAAGTTTTTCTGGTGCTTTTACTAGAAATTCTGAATTGACTTTTGCGTATTGTGAAAATCCTCCAAAGTAAGCTTCTCCTACTCTAAAACCTGTAAGTATAACTCTATCACCTTTTTTAAATTTTTGGTCTTCTGATGTCTCAACTGTTCCAGAAAAATCAATTCCAGGAACAAAAGGAAACTTTCTTACTATTTTACCACCATTGTTTAAAATAAGTGCGTCTTTAAAATTTAAACTTGAATAATCAACCTTTACTAAAACATTACCGTCTTTTAAATCTGAAGTTTTTAAATCTTTAATTGCCCTGCTAAATTTTTCATTCTGATTATCGATTACAATTGCTTTAAAATTTTGTGTCATTATTTTCCGATATATTTGAGATATCTATTTTGTATGGATAAATCATCCTTGAATGAACCTAAAAAATAATTTGTAACAGTTGTTGCTCTCTCTTTTTTAATTCCTCGCATTGTCATACATTGGTGCGCAGCATCGATTGTAACGGCAACACCTTTCGCATCTAGTCCTCGCATAAGTGTTTTTGCGATTTGCATATTTAATCTTTCCTGTGTCTGTAGTCTTTTTGAAAAAATTTCTACAGTTCTAGCAAGTTTACTTAATCCAACTACTTTTTTATTAGGAATATAGGCGATATGAACAACTCCAATTATCGGAGCCATGTGATGTTCACAATGACTTTCTAAAGATATATTTTTCTCTACCACCATATCATCATATCCTTCAACATCACCGAAAGTCTTCAACAGGATTTGATTAGGGTCTTTATTGTAGCCTCCAAAGTACTCCTTGAAAGCTTTAACAACTCTTTTGGGGGTTTCTTTTAAACCCTCTCTTTCTGGATCTTCCCCAATCCATCTTAATATGATTTTAAAAGCCTCTTCTGCCTCTTTGTCAGAAACATTTTTTTCATTTGCTTGATTTTTGACTGTATCTTTAACTAATTTCATAAGCAGATAATTATTATAGGACATAAACAATTAATGCAAATTGCTATTTCGTCCATTTTTCTTTATTTTGCTCATATGTTTAAAAAAAGAGAAAACATTTTTGAGGTTGAAGAAGGTAAATACTTGGCGCCAAAATTTGATGTAAATGGCTTACTTCCAGTAGTAACAACGGACGTTAAATCAGGAGAGGTCTTGATGCATGGTTATATGAATGATGAGGCTTTAAAAAAGACAATTGAAACCAAAGAAGCGCACTATTGGAGTAGATCTAAAAATGCTCTTTGGCATAAAGGAGCTAAAAGTGGATTTATTCAAAAAGTTAAAGATTTAAGAATAGACGATGATCAAGATTCTTTGTGGATGACTGTAGATATTGGCGACGGAGCAAGTTGTCATGTAGGGTACAAATCTTGCTTCTACAGATCTGTTCCTTTAGGAAAAATACAGGACACAAAAAATATTCAAATTAAATTTGAGGAAAAGAAAAAAAAATTTGATCCAGAAAAAATTTATGCTGGTGAACCAAATCCTACCAAATTATAATTATGAAAGTAATAGCACCATTCGGGCCTAAAATTGCTAAGTTTAAGATTTCAAAATCTCTTATAAAAAAAATGAATTCTGAAATTGAAAAAATATATGGAAGCAAAAACTTAAATCAAAAATACGATTACTCAAATAAACTTGTTGGACATGTGAGTAAAGAAGTTCAATTAGGTAAAAGATTTATAAATAAATACTTATCTAGGTTTTTATCCTCATCAATAAGAAAATTTGTAAAAATGACCTGTGGAAAAACCACAAAAAAAGTTGAAATAAAAAATTTATGGATAGTTAGTCAATATGCAAAAGAATTTAATCCTGTCCATTATCACGATGGTCATATTTCTGGAGTTGGATATTTAGTAATACCTAAGGGTGAAAAAAAAACAAAAAAGAAATCATCCATTTATGGCTCAATAGATTTCATCAACGGAAATAAAATGTTTTTAAGTGATAGTATTCATAATCATATACCAAAAGTTGGTGATATCATTTTATTTCCAAATTATTTAATGCATACCGCTTATCCTACACTTGCAGATGGAGAAAGAAGATCTTTTTCATTTAACGCTGTAATTGACAAAAACATTGCTAATGTATTTTCACGATGAGTGAGCTTAATCAGAAAAATGTGTTTGGTAGTCCACTAGAGAATTGTTCTAAAGATCCTTTAACTGGTTGGTATCGTGACGGTTGCTGCAATACTGATGATAAAGATAAGGGATTTCATACAGTATGTGCAAAAGTATCAGACGAGTTTTTGTTATGGTCAAAAGAGGCAGGAAATGATTTGGTCACTCCTCATCCTGAGTTTGGTTTTCCTGGACTTAAAGATGGAGATTGTTGGTGTGTTTGTGCCACGTGGTACGCAAGAGCTTTAAAAGAGGGTAAAGCATGTTCAATATTTTTAAAAAAAACAAATATTAAAACTCTCGAACTAATTCCTTTGAAAGAATTAAAAAAATTTGCAATAGACTTATCCTAATAAACTTTAGAACCTCGAGTTTTTATAATCAACTCTAACTCTTTAAATTCTTTACAATTGCAATTCTTAAGAACATCTAGTCTTTCTTTGGCCTTCTCTATTCTGTTTGTTTGAACATAAAGTTCACCTAAATATTCATTTATACCGTTATGTTTAGGATTGATACTAAGGCCCTCTAAATAGTACTCCTCTGCTTTATCAAAGTTTCCAGTTTTTCGTGATGTGAAACCCATGTAATTTAAAATATCAGGATTCTTTTTGTCTTTAGCGTGAGCTGCTTTTAATTTTTTAAAAGCAGAACTGTAAAGCTTTTTCGCTTTATCAGGTTTATCTTTTTTTTCTAATTTGCCTGCACGTTTTATAAATGAAACTGCATCATTATATAATGATGTTTCAGAAGAACTACCGCTATCATCTCCAGCTGCAAACAATTGTGTGCTGATAAGTAAGGATATTAGAATTACTAAAATGTTTTTCATATCTTATATTATCAATTAGTTTATCATTTGTTATGCGACAGATGACCTGCCCCCATCAACTCCAAGTATTTGTCCAGTAACCCAAGAACTTTCCTCACTTAGTAAAAAGCTTGCCAATGAGGAAAAGTCGTCACCTTTGCCAATTCTTTTTAATGCGTGCATTTTTGCAATGCTCTCAGCCATTTTTTCATTTTTAAGCATCGGCGCAGCTATTTTTGACTGAGAAAGACTTGGTGCTATACAGTTTACTCTAATATGAGGAGCAAATTCAGCTGCTAATGAAACTGTTAATCCTTCAACTGCAGCTTTTGCTGAACCAATAATGCTATGATTCATGAATCCTTTTCTTGCTGCAACGGTTGAAAACATTACAATCGACCCTTTATTTGATTTTAGTTTTTCATGAGAAGCTCTAATAATCTCAGTCGCTGAGATCAAGTTTAAATTAAAACTTTGCATGTAATCACTTTTCTTTGTAAATTTTATTGGTTTAAGATCTATCGATCCTACGCAAAAAGCCAAACCATCTATATCACCACAATTTTTTAAAATCTCATCAGAGTAGCTCTCTGTTAGAACATCAGCTACCGTAAAAGATGCGTTCAGTTCTTTTCCCAAAGCAGAAACTTCTGGCTCGTTTCTTGCAACAAGGTGGACGCTTTTTCCCTGACTTACTAATTTTCTAGCTAAAGCTGATCCTATTGCTCCAGTTGCTCCTATTATTAATTTATTCATAGGTAAAACTAACATTATTAGTAAAAATTAATAGTCTAATAATGACGCGTGTAATTTGTGTGGAAAATTATATAGTTTATCAAT
>CACHZG010000013.1 GCA_902584365.1 uncultured Pelagibacteraceae bacterium
AAAAAATATTGTAAAAATGAAAATTACTTATTTCCCTCGATAAATTCTAGACATAAATCATTTGAAGAAAAAAGATATTGGAGAGGTCCCGTATGGATCAATTGCAATTGGATCATTTACCAAGGTTTAAAAAATAAAGATAAAAGTTTTGCAGAAATGATAAGAAAAAAGACCATTAATTTAGTCGAAAAGAAAAAATTTAGGGAATATTATAGTTGCAAGTCAGGTTTAGGAATGGGGGCTAAAAATTTTTCTTGGTCTGCTGCTTTATATCTAGATTTTGTACTTAATAGATCTTGAAATCTGATATATATTTTTGAATATCAAAATAAATGGAATTTAAAAAATATAACCACAATAAAGAGGAGAAAAAAATCTCAGATTTTTGGATCAAGAAAGGTTTATTTAAACCCAAAAAAAGTAAAGATAATAAAAAATTTTCAATAGTTATCCCACCACCTAATATAACTGGAAGATTACATATGGGTCATGCATTGAATAATAGCCTTCAAGACGTTTTAGTAAGATTTAATAGGATGCGAGGTTATGAAACTTTGTGGCAACCAGGAACTGACCACGCTGGAATTGCGACACAGGCAGTTGTTGAAAAGAACCTAACTAAAGATGGGATTAAAAAAAATGATTTAGGAAGAGAAAAGTTTATAAAAAAAGTTTGGGAATGGAAAGAGGAGTCTGGCGGCGTAATTTTAGATCAACTAAAAAAACTGGGTTGTTCCTGTGATTGGTCAAGAACTAGATTTACTATGGATAAAGATTTGTCTAGAGCAGTAATTAAAGTATTTGTTGATTTATATAATAACAAATTGATTTTTAAGGACAAAAAATTAGTCAATTGGGATACCCAGCTTCAAACTGCAATTTCAGATCTTGAGGTAATTCAAAAAGATGTTCAATCTCAATTGTATTATATTGATTATCCAATTGAAAATTCCGACCAAAAAATTACAATCGCTACTACTAGACCAGAAACTATGATGGGAGATACAGCAGTTGCAGTTAATCCCAAAGATAAAAGGTACCTACATTTAATTGGAAAAAAAGTTTGTATTCCGATAGTCAATAGAAGTGTAAGAATTATTGCAGACTCTTATGCTGATCCGGAACAAGGTTCAGGAGCTGTTAAAATTACTCCAGCTCATGATTTTAATGACTACGAGGTAGGAAAAAGAAACAAATTAGAAATTATAAATATTTTTGAAAAAAATGGCACAATTAATAAGAATGGAGTCAATGAATTTTATGGCTTGGATAGATTTGAAGCAAGAAAGCTTTTAACAAAAAAATTAAAAGAAAAAGGTAATCTTGTAAAAATTGAAAATATAAAAAACAAAGTACCCTATGGCGATAGATCAAACTCTATAATAGAACCTCTATTGACAGAACAATGGTTTGTTGACGCGAAAAAATTATCAAAAAAACCAATTAAGATAGTTAAGGATGGAAAAACTTCTTTTTTTCCCAGCAATTGGTCAAAAACATTTTTTCAATGGATGAATGAGATTGAACCGTGGTGTATTTCACGTCAAATATGGTGGGGCCATAGAATACCCGCTTGGTATGATAATACCGGAAATATTTTTGTAGCCGAAGATAAAAAAAAAGCAACATCTTTAGCTAAGAAAAAAAATAAGAATAAAAAATTTGAACTGAGACAAGAAACAGATGTTTTGGACACATGGTTTTCATCTGCGTTATGGCCTTTCGCAACACTTGGTTGGCCAGAAAAAACTAAGGAACTCAATAAATTTTACCCGACCTCAGTTCTTGTAACAGGTTTTGATATAATCTTCTTTTGGGTAGCGAGAATGATGATGATGGGAAATTATTTTAAAAAAAATACCCCATTCCACAAGGTATATGTTCATGCATTAGTTAGAGATGAAAAAGGTCAAAAAATGTCAAAGTCTAAAGGGAATGTAATTGATCCACTAGAATTAATTAATGAATATGGAGCTGATAGTTTAAGATTTACTTTAATTTCAATGGCATCTCCTGGAAGAGATGTAAAGCTATCAAAAGATAGAGTAATTGGAAATAGAAACTTTATCACAAAAATTTGGAGTGCTTATAATTTCCTAAAACTAAACAAGTGTAATTATAATAAAAAAATAAATTTTAATTCAGTTAATCTCTCAATAAACCAATGGATATTTAGTGAATTCATAAAAACACAAAAGTTAGTTACTAAAAATATTGAAATATTCAGGTTTGATGAAGCTGCTAAGCATGTATATCAATTTGTTTGGCACGCATATTGTGATTGGTATTTGGAGTTTTTAAAGCCTATTTTTAATTCTAAAAATAAGAATGAAATCAAAGAAGCAAAAAATTTCTCATCCTTCATGATGGCAAATATTTTAAAAATTCTTCATCCATTTATTCCTTTCTTTACAGAAAACTTATGGGCATCAAATGGTTATAAAAAGATTTTCAAAAATTATTTAATTTCCTCTAGGTGGCCAGATTATAAAAAAGTACCTAAATTCACTAAAAGTCAAAATAATATTAATGATTTAATTGAATTGATATCTAATATTAGGTCTACTAAATCAGAGCTTAAAATTACCCCAAAATTATATTGTGATATATTTTTTGATGAAAAATCAGGTAAGCTTAAAAAATTAGTAAATTCAAATATTAATTTGATAAATCAAGTAGGTAGAATTAACAGTGTGCTTAAAACTAAAAGAAATAATAAAAATTCTATAAATATTTTGGTTTTAAAAGAGAAACTTTCTCTGAGTTTCGATGAGAACATAGATTTAGTTTCCCAAAAGGAAAGAATTTTACAAAAAATCGAATTAATAAATAAGCAGATTTCTGAGTTGAAAATTAAGCTTAAAAATAAGGCTTTTGTGACTAATGCGCCTAAAGAAATTGTACAAAATAATAAAAATTTGGTGAAAGAATTAACTATTGAAGATGAAAAATTAAGAAGTATTGTATTAGGTATTAATTAAATGTCTAAAATTGATAAAAAAAAGTTACCTAGTCGTCATACCTCTTTAGGACCTGATAGAGCTCCTCATAGATCATTTTATTATGCAATGGGAGAAACAGAACAAGATGTAGCGAAACCATTTGTAGGTGTTGTTTCTACTTGGAATGAGGCTGCTCCTTGTAATACTGCTTTAATGAGACAAGCTCAGTCAGTTAAAAAAGGAGTGAAACAGTCTGGTGGAACCCCAAGAGAATTTTGCACGATTACTGTGACAGATGGTATAGCCATGGGTCACGAGGGAATGAAATCCTCTCTGATCTCAAGAGAAGTTATAGCAGATTCAGCTGAATTAACTGTGAGAGGACATTGTTATGACGCTTTAGTTGGAATTGCAGGATGTGATAAATCACTACCTGGTTTAATGATGTCGATGCTTAGATTAAATGTTCCAAGTGTATTCATTTATGGTGGTTCAATTTTACCAGGAAAATTTAAAGGCAAAGACGTTACCGTTGTTGATGTCTTTGAAGCTGTAGGCAAACATTCCACAGGTAAAATGACCACAGAAGAATTAAGAGAGTTAGAATTAGTTGCATGTCCAAGTGCAGGTGCTTGTGGAGGTCAATTTACCGCAAATACAATGGCGTGTGTATCAGAAGCTATAGGTTTAGCTTTACCTTATTCGGCTGGGACGCCGGCACCTTATGAAGAAAGAGATAAATATGCTTTCGAAAGTGGTCGAGCGGTTATGAATTTGTTGGAAAAAAAAATTAAACCAAGAGAAATTGTAACAAAAAAATCTTTAGAAAACGCCGCTACAATCGTAGCTGCAACTGGTGGTTCAACTAATGCAGCTCTTCACTTGCCTGCTTTAGCAAATGAAATTGGTGTAAAATTTGATTTAATGGATGTGGCTAAAATTTTTAAAAAAACACCTTATTTGGCAGATCTAAAACCTGGTGGAAAATACGTTGCTAAAGATATGTGGGAAGCAGGAGGTGTTCCTATGTTGTTAAAAACTTTATTTGATGGAGGTTTTATCCATGGAGATTGTTTAACGGTTACCGGAAAAACAATGAGAGAAAATTTAACAAATATTCAATTTAACAAAGATCAAAAAGTTTTAAGAGAGTACAATAATCCACTTTCACCAGACGGTGGAGTTGTTGGTCTTAAAGGCAATCTAGCACCTGAAGGAGCTATAGTAAAAATAGCAGGATTAAAAAAATTACAATTCACTGGAAAAGCAAGATGCTTTGATAATGAGGAAGATGCAATGAAAGCAGTTCAAACAAAAAAGTATAATGACGGAGATGTAATTATTATCAGATATGAGGGGCCAAAAGGGGGACCGGGTATGCGAGAGATGTTGTCAACAACTGGAGCGATATATGGTCAAGGTAAAGGAGAAAAAGTTGCATTAATTACTGATGGAAGATTTTCTGGAGCAACAAGAGGGTTTTGTGTTGGTCATGTTGGTCCGGAGGCTGCTCTAGGAGGTCCAATTGCATTATTAAAAAATGGTGACACTATAGATATAGATGCAAAAAAGGGAACAATTAATGTAAGGTTAACAAAAGCACAATTATCCTCAAGAAGAAAAAAATGGAAAGCTAAAAAATCATCATTTGGCTCTGGAACATTATGGAAATATGCTCAAACAGTTGGTCCTGCTTATCTAGGAGCTCCGACGCATCCTGGTAAGAAAAAAGAAGTTAAAGAATACTCTAAAATTTAATGAAAATAAGGCCTGTTATACTATGTGGAGGTGCTGGAACCAGACTATGGCCCGATATTAAGAAACATGAAGCAAAACAATTTATAGATTTCGGTGGTTGGACTCTATTAGGTAAGACACTAGAAAGAATAAAAGGTTCAATATTTGACTATCCAATAATAAGCACAAATTTAAAATATTTAAAAGAAATAAAAAAAAACTTAAGCAAATATAAGATTAAAAAATACAAGATTGTACTAGAACCAATCAAAAGGAATACAGGTCCTGCAATTCTTGCATCGGCACTGATTAAAGATATACCAGAAAATCAACCATTGATTTTTTTATCTTCAGATCATCTGATCGAAAAAAAAAATAATTTTAATAATTTGATTAAAAGTAATATAAAATTTTTAACTGATAGAAACATATTTATATTTGGTATAAAACCTAATAATCCATCAGATCAATTTGGATATTTCCTTTCAAAAAAAAACAAAAATTTTAATCAAGTTTCAAAGTTTCTAGAAAAACCAAGTAAAGAAAAAGCAAAAACTATTATTAAAAAAGGTGGATACTGGAATTCTGGAATATTTTTGTTAAAAAAATCATCTCTAATTTATAATTTTAAAAAATACCAAATGAATATTTACAAAAATTCAAATTTGGCTGTGAAAAGAGGTAAGATAAAAAATAATATTTACTTTTTGAATAAAAAAATGTTTTCTAAAAATCCAGAAAAATCTTTTGATTATGCAATTTTAGAAAATACAAAAGATGTCAATGCAATAAAACTTAATATTCCCTGGACAGATCTAGGAAGTTGGAAAGAAATTCTTTTAATGTTTGGTAAAAATAAAAGTAAATATTTCAAAAAAAGTAATATTTTTTATAGACCATGGGGTAGCTATATCAATTTATTTGTTGGAAAAAATTTTTTAATAAAAGAACTTAATGTTAAACCTAATGGTATTTTGAGTTTACAAAAACATTATCATAGATCTGAGCACTGGGTTATAACTAAAGGTAGACCCACAATTACTTTAAACAATAAAATATTTAAAAAAAAAAAAGATGAAACAATTTATATTCCCAAGGGAGCTGTGCACAGAATTAAAAATGGAAACAAAAAAACTGTCAAAATTATGGAAGCGCAATTAGGGACCATTTTAAAAGAGTCTGACATTGTACGATATGAAGATATTTATGGTCGAATTAATTAATTATTAATTCTATCGGTGTATGATCTGAAGGTTTTACTTTTGATCTTGGTTTTTTATTTATATTGATTGAAGTTATATCTTCAATTAAATTAGTTGACACTAAAAAATGATCAATTCTCATTCCGTAATTTTTTTGCCACGAGCCGGCAAAGTAATCCCAAAAAGTAAATTCTTGCTTATCTTTGTTTTTAAATCGATAAATATCTTCAAATCCTAAATTTAACAATTCTCTAAATTTTTTCCTAATTTCTAGTTTTCCTAATGCATCATTTTCATATCTTTTGAAATCATAGACGTCATTTTCCTCTGGTATTATATTAAAGTCACCTGCAATTATTAGATTTGGATTTTTAATTAGTTTTTTTTTTATACTAGAAACAAATTTTTTTAACCAATCTTTTTTGTATTGATATTTATCTGAGTCAATAGGATTTCCATTAGGAAAATATATATTAATAAGTTCAATTTTTTTTTCTTTAAATTTTATTTCACCAGTGATTACTCTAGATTGTTTTAAATTATCCTTAATAAAATCTTTTTTTATATTTTTGATATCGATTTTAGATACTATAGCGACTCCATTATAACTTTTTTGTCCAAATACATTAGACGAAAATCCAATCTTTTCAAACTCAGCGTAAGGAAAATTTTCGTCTTGTGTTTTTATTTCCTGAATTAATAGTATATCAGGTTTATCTTGTTTGATATATTCAAGAATATTATTTATTCTTGCTCTTACCGAATTAACGTTCCATGATATTATTTTCATTATACAGAGAATGACAGTCCACAGCCACAAGAAGCTGAAGCCTTTGGATTATTTATCACAAACGTTTCACCAATCATTTCTTTTTTAAAATCTACAGTAGATCCATTTATTATATCGAGTGAAATTTTATCGATCACAGCGAAATCTAATAAAATATCATCTTTTTCTACTTTATTATCTATGCTGAAATTGTATTTAAAACCTGAGCATCCACCACCAAGCACTGATATTCTAAAATATTTTTTTTCAGCACTTTCTGTGATTTTTTTAATTTGATCTTTAGCTTGAGTAGTAAATTCTAATTTTTTTTCCATAATTATCTAGTATATAATCTATATATTAAGCATGCAAAAAAATTCAAGACAAGTATTATCCAAACTAGCAGTCCCAATAAAATCAAAAGGGAGGTTTTTCCATGAAAAAAAAACGTCTTTAAGATCTGACTTTCAGAGAGACAGAGATAGAATTATCCACTCAACAGCTTTTAGAAGATTAAAGCATAAGACCCAAGTTTTCGTAAATACAGCTGGCGACCATTATAGAACCAGAATAACACATTCTTTAGAGGTCTCTCAGATTGCAAGGACTTTGTCTAAATATTTTCTCTTAAACGAGGATTTAAGTGAAACTTTGAGTTTAGCACATGACTTAGGTCATACCCCATTTGGACATGCTGGAGAAGATGCTTTAAACGAATGCATGAAAAAATTTGGCGGATTTGATCACAATATACAAACTATAAGGATAATTTTATTTTTAGAAAATAGATATTATAAATTCAAAGGTCTCAATTTAACTTTAGAAACTTTGGATGGTTTACTCAAGCATAATGGGCCTGTTAAAGATTTAGATAAATTAAATAAAATATTAGGCAAAAATATCTTAAATAAGAAAATTAACTTATTGCAGAGTCCATCTTTAGAAGCTCAAATAGCGTCCATATCAGATGATATCGCGTATAATAGTCATGATTTAGAAGATGGATTAAAGTCAAATCTTTTTAATTTAACTGACTTAGAAAAGATTCCAGTTTTACAAGATATAGTTTTGAG
>CACHZG010000014.1 GCA_902584365.1 uncultured Pelagibacteraceae bacterium
TTGCTAAATTTCTTGGTTTATCGATATCACAATTTTTTAATAAAGCTACGTGATAAGCTAAGAGCTGCAAAGGAATAGTTAATAATAAAGGTGATAATAGGCTATCCACACGAGGTACTCTCAGTCTAAATCTAATATTTGTGCTTAATAGTTTTTGCGTATTATCCGTGATAAAAAATATTTTACCTCCTCTTGCTATTACTTCTTGAGTGTTTGATAAAGTTTTTTCATAATATCTATCATTTGGTGCAACGACTATAACAGGTAAGCCTTCTTCGATTAAAGCTAACGGTCCATGCTTCATTTCACCTGCTGGATATCCCTCGGCATGTAAATAAGAAAGTTCTTTTAATTTTAAAGCGCCTTCTAGAGCAACTGGAAAAGAATTACCTCTTCCTAAGAACATTGATCCTTTAGCGTCCAAAAATTCTTTAGCCATTAATTGTATTTCGCTCTCAAGTTTTAAAGTATCGTTAATTGCGTCTGGAAGTTTTTTTAAATTATTTAAGTTTTTATCATAAATTTTTTTATCAATATCTCCTCTTGTAACGGCAAATTTTAAAGTGAGTATATATAATACTATTAATTGTCCTAAAAAGGCCTTTGTGGAGGCTACTCCTATTTCTGGTCCAGCATGAATAGGTAGCACCCAATCAGAATTTCTTGCTATTGTACTTTCTACAACATTTACAATAGAACAAGTTTTTACTTTATTTTTTTTACAAATATCTAAAGCTGCTGCTGTATCTGCAGTTTCACCAGATTGTGAAACAAAAATATATAGATTCTTAGAATTAAATTTTAGATTTCTGTATCTGAATTCCGAAGCTATATCAATATCAACGTCAATGGAGGTTAATTCTTCAAACCAATATTTTGCAACTAAGCATGAATGATAAGCAGTTCCACATCCAATTAAAACTATTTTATTAATCTTTTTAGGGTCAATTGGAAAATTATAAATATTTATATCTTTTTTAAGACTATCAGTATACTCGCTTAAACATTTTTTTATTGTTATAGATTGTTCAAATATTTCTTTGGACATAAAGTTTTTATAGTCTCCTTTATCAGAAATATTTTCTTCATCTGATACTGTGTGAATTTTTTTGTTAATCTTATTTTGATTAACATCGTAGAATTCAATACTATCTTTTTTTAAAATACATAAGTCACCATCATCTAAGTAAGAAATTTTATTAGTCATAGATTTCAACGCATAAGAGTCTGAACCTAAATAATTTTCTTCCTTTGAGTAACCAACAGCTAACGGGCTCCCTCTCCTTGCGCCAATAATAATGTCTGAAAAATTTTTAAATATAATACCTAATGCAAAACTACCTTTTAATTTTTTTAAGGTTTTAAACACTGAGTCTAAGGGTTTTGAGTTTTGTAAAAACTGTGTTACTAAAACGGTAATCACCTCGGTATCTGTTTGCGATTTAAACTTAAACCCTTGATTTTCTAAATCTTTCTTAAGCTCATCTGAATTTTCAATTATGCCATTATGTACAACTGAAACTTCTTCCGAAGAGTGCGGATGAGCGTTAACAATATTAGGAACTCCGTGGGTAGCCCATCTTACATGACCTATTCCAATATTACCGGTGGAGGGATTTTTGAACAAAATTTTCTCAAGCTCATCAACCCTTCCAGAACATTTTTTTTCATCTATCAGGTTATTACTTAATGTTGCTAAACCCGCAGAGTCATAACCTCTGTATTCTAATTTTTTTAAAGAATTGATTATGTTAATTGAGACAGGTTTATCGCTTACAATTCCAATAATTCCACACATTATTTTTTTTTCCTTTTATAATTTTTAATTTCTACTTGTGATGATCTTGTTAATGCTAATGACTTTTTTTTCACATTTTTCGTAATAACAGATCCTGCTCCCACAATACTATCTTTATTTATAGTTACAGGCGCAACTAACGAAGAATTTGAACCAATAAAAACATTATCAGCGATTTTAGTATTCGATTTTTTTACGCCATCATAATTACATGTAATTGTTCCTGCTCCAATATTTGAATTTTTTCCAATCGATGTATCGCCTATATAAGAGAGATGACTTACTTTCGAATTAATATCAATACTTGATTTCTTGGTTTCTACAAAGTTTCCAATTTTTGTATTATTTTTCAAAATTGTTCCAGGTCTCAATCTTGCGTAAGGACCGACAACGACATTTTTTTCAATTCTTGCTCCTTCCAAATGGGAAAAAGATTTTATATACGATCTGTCTCCTATTTTTACTTTAGTTCCAATTACTACGTAAGGTTCAATAGTTACATTTTTTCCAAAAATAGTATCTTTTGATAAAAATATTGTATCTGGTGCAATTAAATTTACACCTTTATTGATTGCTTTATTTCTCAATTTTTCTTGTAATAACTTATATTGATAAATCTTTTTTAGTTTGTTATTTGTTTTCATAAAAATTTCTCTTTACATTAATAATCATATATAAATAACTCACAAAATATTTCTTTTTAATACTTTAAAAATGACTCAAATTTACACAATTCTTTTTGATTTAGATGGAACAATAGTTAATACTGCACCTGATTTAATGGCAGCTCACAATCATGTAATGAAAAAATTTGGTCACGCAGAAAAAGATTTATCGGATATTAAATCTTTAGCAGGTAAAGGTGCCTGGGTAATGATGCAAAGATCTTTTAAAAAAGAAATAAAAGATGAAAAAATAAAAAAAGATATGACTAAAGAGTTTCTAGATTATTATGCTAAAAATATCAATAACAATAGCCGACCTTTGAAAGGTTCAATTGAATTTTTTGATTGGGCAAAAAACAATAATATTTCAATGGGAGTATGTACCAATAAACAAGAAAAATTAGCAATAGATCTTTTAAAGAAATTAGATATTTATAAGTATTTTGAATATGTTGCTGGTTGTGACACCTTTTCATTCAACAAACCTGATCCTAGGCATTTAACAGATGTTGTAAACATAATTGGTGGTGATTTAAAAAAAACGATTATGGTTGGAGATAGTGAAGTAGATTCTGACTCAGCTCATAATGCAAATTTACCATTTGTATTGGTGAGAGATGGATACACAGAAAAATCTGAAAAAGATATTAAACACGACGAGTTAATCAGTGATTTTATTGGATTTGAAAAAATAATAGAAAAATATTTATGATAACTTTTGCTTTATTTTCAGCATTATCTACTTTTTATTTTACAATGTTTTTCACACCTGGTCCAAATAACGCAATGCTCACAGCCTCAGGAATGAAATTTGGATTTGTGAGAACATTACCTCACTTAATTGGGATACCTTTAGGACATATTTTGCAAATCGGTTTAGCTTGTTTCGGTTTAGCAAATTTATTTTTAATTTATCCTCAGGTTCAGTTTTATATGAAAATATTATGTTTCATTTATTTAATTTATTTAGGATGGAAAATGATAGGTTCATTTAGCTTGATCCAAAAAGACTCGGGGAGACCTTTAAAATTCTATGAGGCTTCATTGTTTCAATTTATAAATCCAAAAGCTTGGTCAATTGCTGTTACTGTTGCTTCAGGTTTTTTTCCAAGTGAGGAAAATGTTATTATTGGAGTTGCATTTGTGACAATTACAGCTGCAGTGATTTGTTTTCCAACAATAAGTTTATGGGCATTATTTGGAAGCGGTTTGAGAAAATTTATATCTAATATAAAAATAAAAACAATTGTTGAATATTTTCTTGCAATTTTATTAGTTTTAACTGGATTATTTATTTTGCTTAAATAATCTTTGATTTTTATACCCTGCTCTAATATAAGTCTTCACGAATGCATTTTACTAAAAAAAAAATAAGTGAGAAACGTTTAGATTTAGTTAAAACTTTAAAATCAAAAAAATTAATGAGATTCCCTGGTGCCTATAATCCATTATGTGCCAAACTTATTGCTGAAATAGGCTTTGATGGGGTTTATGTTTCAGGAGGAGTGATGTCTAATGATCTCGGTTTACCTGATATTGGTTTAACAACTTTAGATCAAGTGAGTTATAGAAGCGGACAAATAGCAAGAGTTACCGATTTACCTACAATCGTTGATATTGATACAGGTTTTGGAAACTGCAAAAAAACAATTGAAGTTTTTGAGAGTAAAGGATTGTCCGGTTGTCATTTAGAAGACCAGATAGCTGAAAAAAGATGTGGTCATTTGGATAATAAGGAACTTGTATCTACAAACGAGATGGTTAAAAAAATTAAAGTGTCAGTGAAAGCTAGAAAAGATAAAAATTTTTTAATTATTGCAAGGACGGATGCTAATTCCGTTGAAGGGATAGATAAAACTTTAGAAAGAATTAAAGCATATGAAGATGCTGGTGCAGATATGATATTCCCTGAGGCAATGAGGGATGAAAAAGAGTTTGAAAAAGTAAGAAAAATAGCTAATGGTTATTTGTTAGCGAATATGACTGAGTTTGGAAAATCTAAAATTCTTAATAAAAAACAATTAGAGAATTTAGGATATAATTTAGTAATTTATCCTGTCACAACTCAAAGATTAGCAATGCAGAGCGTTGAAATAGGTTTAAAATCAATATTTAATGAAGGTCATCAAAATAAAATTATTGATAAAATGCAGACTAGAAAAAGGTTGTACGAGTTAGTAGAATATGAGAAATACAATACACCAGATAAAAAAATTACAGATTTTTCTACTGAAGGACATGAATAATGAGTGAAGAAATAAAAAAAGGCTTGCTAGGTATAGTAGTTGATGAGACAACCATTTCTCAAGTAGTTCCAGAGCTTAGCGCACTTACATATAGAGGCTATACAGTTCAAGAATTGTGCGATAAATGTGACTTTGAAGAAGTTGCATACTTAGTTCTTAATGGTGAACTCCCTAATAAAAATCAATTAAGAAAATTTATTAAACAAGAGAGATCAGAAAGAAAACTCTCAAAACAAATTTTAAATGACATAAAAAAAATGCCTAGAAATGCCCATCCGATGGACGTTATTAGAACTTGTGTGAGTTTAATGGCTTTGGAAGATAAAGATACTAAGGACAATTCTCCTAAAGCAAATATGAGAAAAGCTATGAGAATATTTTCCAAAACCCCAACAGCTGTAGCGGCATATTTCAGAGCAAGAAAAGGCAAAAGTATAATAGCCCCAAGTAAAAATTTATCTTTTTCAGAGAATTTTTTCAAAATGATGTTTAATAAAGTACCTGATAAAGAAATTGTGAGAGCTTTTGATATTTCGTTAATTTTATACGCTGAACACAGCTTCAATGTTTCAACTTTTACTGCACGAACTATTACTAGCAGCTTATCTGACCTCCATGGAGCTATCACTGGTGCAATTGCGTCTTTAAAAGGTCCATTACATGGAGGGGCAAACGAAGCAGTTATGCACATGATGAAAGAAATCGGAAAACCAGAAAAAGCAAAAGCATGGATTGAAAATGCTTTAGAAAAAAAGAAAGTTGTTATGGGATTTGGTCACAGGGTTTACAGAACTGGAGACTCTCGAGTACCTACTATGAAACATTATATGTTTAAAGTAGCAAAACTTCTTAAAAAGGAGAAGTATACAAAAATGTATGAAATTTTAGAAAAGGTAATGTTAGATAAAAAAAATATTCATCCGAACGTAGATTTTCCGTGCGGACCAACTTATTATATGATGGGTATCGATATTGATTTTTATACACCTATTTTTGTTATGTCTAGAATTACTGGTTGGTCTGCACATATAATGGAACAACATACTTCAAATAAACTTATAAGGCCTTTATCTAAATATAGAGGAGCTGAAGTTAGAGAAGTGATGTTATTAAATCAAAGATAAATTAAAATTTTTCCCAATTAATTGATAACTTTTTGTCATCAAGAATAGAGTCAATCATTGCCATCATAATAGGCAACCTATCACTAGAAAATTCCTCTTTTACCTTTGCTCCAATTTCCTTAATCAATTCTGCTCCTTCAACAGTAACTTTTGACATTTTAGTTTTTTTTGCCTCAGAATAGATCAAACCTTCACCCAAATACGAACCCATTTTACTGTTTCTACCACCGCCAGAACTTACGTAGAGATCTCCTAGCCCTGCTAAACTAGTTACTGTCTCTTTTTGGCCTTTAAGATGATTAACAAAAATTTCCATTTCTTTAATAGACTGATTGAATAATGCAGATGCAGTATTTAAATAATTTTGCTCCTTTTTTTCTTCTGTTATTTGACTGTTACACAGACCTTTAGCTGCTCCGACTGCCATTGAATAGATATTTTTTATTGCTGCTGAAACCTCTACTCCAGCAACGTCACTACTAACTTCAACATGATAGTAATCAGTGCTGATTATAGAAGAAATTGTTTTTGCTGATTTAATTTCTTCATTAGCAACTACAACACTACTTTGTACTCTGTTAGATAATCCTTTCGCTAAACAGGGTCCGCCCACTGCAGATATATCAAAATTACTAAACCCATGGTTATTCAAAATTCTTTTAAGTTTATCGACTAAAAGCTCGTAATTATTATTATGAATACTAAGACCCTTAGTTAATAAAAGTAATTTTGGTATTTTTTTTCCATTAAAATGCTTTGTTATTTGTTCACCTATCCATTCAATACCTTTTGAACTGACACCTACCACAATTAAATCGCTTTCTAAAATTAAAGAGGACTGTAATTCTGAAAATTTTAAAACTTTAATTTTACTATCAAGATTTATATCAAGTGCAGGGTGATAATTATTTGTTTTTTTTAGTTTTTCTATGAAATTATCTTCAAGGTGAGTTCCAAGAATATTTACTTCGTTATTATTATCAATACAAGGAAACGCAAAAGCAGATCCCATTGCCCCAGCACCAACTATAAGAATTTTAGCCATTTTAGTTTTTAAATATTAAATTTTTGATTAATAAAATTAACGATATAAGTTCTATTTTACCAATTATCATAAAAAATAAAATACTTAATTTTGAACTTGTTAATAAATTTGAAAAATTAATTTCTGTACTACCATACAGGTTTGAGTAAGAAGTATTTGTGAGAGTTAAAACTGAGATTTTAAACGAATCTTCAAAATTTATATTATCAGTGATCAATAAACTTGAGAGAATTAAAATGCTTATGAAGAATGAAATAAATATTAAGAATGAATTATTAATTTCTTGTGAAGAGAATACTTTTTTTGAATATAAAAATGACTGAGACATGATGTGATTTGGTCTAACAAGTTTAATAATCTCAAAAAACGATGATTTTATGAGAATATAAAATCTTAAGAACTTTACACCACTTGAATTAGAGATAATCGAGCCACCTATTATAGTTAAAAATAAAAAATATAAATTAATATTTTCGGGTATATTGCCTACAGAAATTCCTGAATTACTCAAACTACTTAGAACTCCAATTAATATATTGAGATTATCGGGATTGTTTAAAGTTGTTACCAATATAAGTGTAATTAATAA
>CACHZG010000015.1 GCA_902584365.1 uncultured Pelagibacteraceae bacterium
CAAGTAAAGCAATAGGAAAATTATTAGTTAAAAATAATATATATTTTGCAGGGGTAGATTTTGTGCAAGAGAAGTTAATAGGCGATATTAATGTTACTAGTCCTACTGGACTAGCTGCGTATAAAGATTTATCAGGAATAAACCTTGCTAAATTGTTCTGGAATAATATTTAATTGAATATTGACAAAATCCTAAATTTCTTGCTATAAATAATTAGCGCCGAGTTATAGCAACTTGCGGGCGCTTAATAAATCCAGCTAAAGCGCATAAGTCTAACGACCACCGCTTTAGCCGGTGGTTTTTTTTTGGAACAATCTAAAACTAAACCGGGTATTTGAACCATATTGTACACCTGGCAATTGCCGAAGTACTAAAAAGGAGAAGATGAACAGAATTAAATTTCGTTCATTCTTCTCCAGAAGGACGGAGAAAAAATGAACGAAACGATGAGAGAAACAGTAAGGGGGAAAATCAATGGCTGATTTTAAACATCCGGAAACTATTGGCTTACATGGTAGTGATTACAGAGCTGATCCTACTACTACAGCAGTAGCAGTTCCAATTTACCAAACAACTTCTTACCAATTTAAAAATGCAGAACATGCTGCAAATTTATTTGGTCTTAAAGAATTTGGTAACATTTACACACGTATCATGAACCCAACTGTAGATGTGCTAGAAAAAAGAGTTGCAGCACTTGAAGGTGGTGTGGCAGCATGTGCAGTGGGATCGGGTCAAGCAGCTTCAGCAATGTGTATACAAAACTTAGCACAAGCTGGAGATAATATTGTTGCTTCGACTGATTTATATGGAGGTACAGTTAACTTGTTTAAAAATACTTTAAGACAACAAGGTATCGAAGTTAGATTTGCAGATCCTGCGGATCCTAAAAACTTTGAAAAAGTGACTGATGATAAAACAAGAGCTTACTACGGTGAGACTCTTCCTAATCCTTATCTACGTGTTTTTCCAATTAAAGAAGTTGCAGATATCGGTAGAAAAAAAGGTATTCCTTTAATTATCGATAACACAGCTTCGCCGGTGATATGTAAACCTTTAGCTCATGGAGCTGCAATAGTAATGCACTCTTTGACAAAATATATTGGTGGTCATGGTACTTCTATTGGAGGAATAATTGTAGATGGAGGAAATTTTGATTGGATTAAAGATAGAAAAAGACAACCTCTACTTAATGAACCTGATCAAAGTTATCATGGTGCAATTTGGGCAGATGCAGTTCCACAATTAACCGGAGCTAATATTCCATTTGTTATCAGAGCAAGAGTGGTTTTATTGAGAGACTTAGGTGCTCCTTTAAGTCCATTTAATGCTTTTCAAATCATTCAAGGTTTGGAAACTGTAGCTTTAAGAATGAAGCAACATTGTAGTAATGCAGAAAAAGTTGTTAATTTCTTGGATGGTCACAAAAAAGTTAAAAAAGTTATCTATCCAACTAATTACCAAGGTGAAATTAGAGATAGAGCTAAAAAATATATGCAGGGTGGTTATGGATCTTTAATAGGTATGGATCTTGGAACTAAAGAAGCAGGAGCTAAGTTCATTGATAACTTAAAAATGCTTTATCATGTTGCAAATATTGGTGATGCTAGAAGTTTAGCAATTCACCCTGCAACTACAACACATAGTCAGCTTACAGAAAAAGAAATGTTAGCTGCAGGTGTAACACCTGGATATGTAAGATTATCAATTGGTATAGAACATCCAGACGATATTGTTGCAGATATAAAACAGGCTTTAGCAGCTTAATTAATCTAGCCCCACCTTTTCGGTGGGGCAGATAAATAACAAAAAAAAACATATTGATTACAATAAAATTATTTCCAATTATCCACAGACATTTAGTTTGTGGGAATTTTAAATGATTATAAGATTAAATAAATTATAAAATTTCAATGAGAATAGAAGAAGATATAAAATTAGATTATTCTGACGTTTTGTTTAGACCTAAAAGAAGCACTTTACAAAGTAGAAAAGACGTCAATCTTAAAAGAACTTATAAATTTAAATATAGTAATCACGAGTGGTCTGGAATCCCTATTATGGCTGCAAATATGGATGGTGTGGGTGAATTAGGGATTGCAGAAAAATTGTCTGAATTTGAAATGATTACATGCTTAACAAAACAACACGATTTGAAAACGATTAAGTCTGATAAAAAAGTAAAAAACATTTTTAAAAATATAGTCTTGAGTATGGGAACACGAGAGGACGATTTTAATCGGGTTTCAGAGATACTTAAAGAATGTAGTTTTTTTCAATTTATTTGTATTGATGTAGCTAATGGTTATTCAGAACATTTTAGTAAATTTGTAAAATCTGTAAGAGATAAATATCCTACAAAAACAATAATTGCTGGCAATGTTGTGACTGCTGATATGACACAAGAGTTAATATTGAGTGGAGCAGATATTGTAAAAGTTGGGATAGGTCCTGGAAGCGTATGTACTACAAGAATTCAAACAGGTGTAGGCTATCCTCAACTAAGTGCGGTGATTGAGTGTGCAGATGCTGCTCATGGATTAGGTGCACATATAATTGCAGATGGTGGTTGTACTTGCCCTGGCGATGTTGCTAAAGGATTCGGTGGTGGTGCAGATTTTGTAATGTTAGGTGGAATGTTAGCAGGTCATGACGAGGGTAAAGGAAATATTGTGGAGAAGAATGGAGAAAAATTTATTCAATTTTATGGTTCAAGTTCTGAGGTAGCGAATGAGAGACACTACGGTGGTTTAAATGGTTATCGAAGTAGCGAAGGTAGAGAAGTTCTTTTGAAATATAGAGGAAAAATAAATGATACAATTATAAATATCTTGGGAGGAGTAAGAAGCAGTTGTACTTATGTTGGAGCAAGATCTTTAAAAGAACTTAGTAAATGTACTACCTTTGTAAGAGTTTCAAATCAATTTAATGATACTTTCACCAAATAAATTATCTTAATCTAGTCTTTTAATTTGATATTTTTTGTCTATGGCGTTCTGAATTTTGACAAATTTACCATCTAGCTTAGAACATAGTTCTTGAGAAGTATTTTCTAAAAAAAATATACAATTTTCTTTCTTTTCTTTTTTATGCTTGCTATTTTGTTCTGCAAGATTAATGGCATGCTCCATAGGTGATTTACCTGTTTTCTTTTTTATTCCGAAACTCACTGCAGAGTTAATAGTAGTTTGAGCTACTTTGCCACTTGCTACTCCAGACATCGGCGCCATAAGTGAAGCAGTCTCGATACAGCCACTTATAAATAAAGAACAAACTAAAATAGTTAAAATTTTTCTCATACTTCCCAACGGGTTGTGACACATTTTTTCTAAAAAAAAACAAATCAATTTCTCATATTGAGTTTATCAACAACAACTCCAAATTGAAAGATTTTACATTAATTCTCGTATTGGCTTCTTTTTAAGACAAGAGTCTAGATTTTCTATCATTTGAGTGTAAAATTTTGAGTAATTTTCTATTGTTACATACCCTATATGTGGAAATAAAAGTGCGTTATTCAAAAATCTTAATTTATGATCTTGAGGTAACGGTTCTTTATCGAATACATCTAGACCAGCTCCAGCGATTGTATCATTTTGAAGTGCTTCTATTAAATCACTTTCATTGACTATTGGCCCCCTGGAAGTATTAATTAAAACCGAAGTTTTTTTCATTATTTGAAATTCTTTTTGTGTAATTAAGTTTTTGTATCTATCACCCATTACCACGTGAATTGATAAAATATCTGATGTTTTTAACAAATCGTCTTTGGACATCGGCAAAACTCCCAGGTCATTAGCATTCGATAAGTTAAGATTTTCGCTCCAAGCAGAAACTTCCATGCCAAAAGCTTTGGCGATTTTCGCGACTTGGGTTCCAATTTTTCCAAGTCCAATCAATCCTATTCTTTTGCCTTTTAATTCGAAACCTATCGTGTTTTGCCAGTATCCTTGAAACATATTATCAATTTCTTGTTTTGCGTTTCTTAAAAGGCCTAAGATCAAAGCCCAAGTAATCTCAGCAGTAGGATTTGAATTAATTTCAGTTCCACACACCACAATTCCCCTTTTTTTTGTAACTTCTAAATCAATTGAATTATTTCGCATGCCTGATGTCATTATGTACTTAAGCTTTGGTAAGTTATCTAATAAATTTTTTGTTATGGGAGTTCTTTCCCTCATTATAAACAAAGCTTCAAATTCTTCCAAAGCTACAATAGCTTCATTCTCATCATTAAATGCTTCATTAAAAATTTTAAAATTGTACTTATCTTTAAATCTTTCAATATCTACAATTTCTTTAAAAATATTTTGATAATCATCTAATACTGCAACTTTAATCATTGAATTTTCCTATTAGATAAATAAATACCAGAAATTATAAAAGTTGCGCCAATAAAATGAAATGATTGAAATCTTTCTTTAAAAATTATTATTGCCAATAATGCGCTGAAAAGTGGCATTAACTGAATGAACATCGATGATCTATTTGGTCCTATTAGTTCAATAGCCTTCTGCCAACAATAATAAGCAGCGATTGCAGGAAAGATGACTACATATAATAAAATAAAGATAGACGCTTTATTTATTTTAATTTCTAATCCTATTGATTGTTCATATAAAAATTGCGGTACTAAAAATATTAATCCTACTGAAACCATTATTTGAATTAAAGAAAATTGTGATAATTCAAATTTGTTTTTTTTAAGTAATGTTGAATAAAGCGACCAACTCAAAACACAAACTAGCATCCATATATCTCCCTTATTAAAACTTAAGGAAATTATCTTTTGAATATCTGCATTAGAAATGATTGTTCCAACTCCAATTATTGACAAAAATAATCCAGAGAGTTGAAATATATTTGTTTTTTCAATTTGCATTATGGATGAAAAAATAATGATCATTGGAGGAATAGCAGCTAACATTAAAACAGCATTTATGACTTGAGTGAAGTTTAAGGCAAAATAAACTACTGAGTTGAAAGTGCTTATTGACAATATTCCCATTAATCCAATCGTAAAAAAGTTTTTTTTTATATAATCCTTCTTCGCCAAAATTTCTTTAATAGTGAAGGGTATCAATATGAACCATACCATGACCCATCTTAAAAAATTTAGAGTAAGTGGCGGAACTTCAAATAAAGTTGCAAATTTTCCAACGATAAAATTTCCCGACCAGAATAGAGCTGCGAATGTAAGAAAAGT
>CACHZG010000016.1 GCA_902584365.1 uncultured Pelagibacteraceae bacterium
TAAAAAAAATCGATTATTAAATTCTTATGCCAACGAAACCAGTCACAGATAAAAATTTTGAAACAGAAGTCTTGAAAGCCGATAAAGTGGTCATAGTAGATTTTTGGGCTGAATGGTGTCGATGAGCCCACTCAGAAATGAGTGGGCTCATCGATACTTCTCCTAAGAGGACCCTGCAAGCAAATCGCTCCCACACTTGAGGAAATATCTGAAGAGATGAAAGATCAAGTGGTTATCGCAAAACATAATTTGGACCAGGAACCTAATACCCCAACCAAATATGGTGTGAAAAGTATACCAACCATGATGATTTTTAAGGGCGGTGAGTTAAAAGCAACTAAGGTTGGTGCCACAACCAAATCCAATATTGTTTCTTGGATTAAAGAAAATATTTAATTTTTTTTTAGTATTTCACCAGCTCCGTAAAGACTCCCAAAACATACTATTAGCTTTCTTTTGTTAGATGATACTTTACTTAGAGCCTCATCAAAATTTTTTACTTTTTCATAATGTAAATTATTTTTTATCGCAGTCTTTATTAATACATCTGCAGGTAAAGAAGCTGGCTCATTTTTAATAGATGTAATAAAAATTTTTTCAAAAATTCCATTAAACTGTTTAATAAATTCATCAGGATCTTTGTTTTGTGTCATAGACCAAATACCATATTTTGGAATGTTAAATTTTCTTATGTAATTGTACAAGTTTTTTGCGCCAACTGGTGAGTGACAACCATCAATTATTATTTTTTCATTTTTAAATAATTTTTTTTTAATTTTACCCTCTCTTAAAATTTGAACTCTTGCCTCAAACTTTATTTTAGGAATAGTTTTTTGGATAAGACTTTTGCTCACGTTTAAATCTAGAGCTATCTGAATAGCTTGACAAAGATTCTCTAGAAGGCCTTTAGAATGGATGTTTTTTGAACTTATTTTAATTTTATATAATTTATCAATATAAAAATAATCCGCTTTAATTTTTTTTAATTTCCATGAGGAATAAATTTGCTTACTTGGGTTTTTATTCAAAACTTTTTTTATTTTTCTTAAAACTTGTTTATTTTGTTTACCAATGTAAATATTAGTAAATTTACTCAAATAACCAATTTTTTGATTTATTATTTCATCTAATGTCTTTTTCTTTAAGAAGTTTAAATGCTGTTTATTTATATTCACTATTGCCTGTGCTCGTGGAAACGAGAACACGTTAGTCGAATCCTTGGCAAATAAAGCTCCAGCTTCTACTAAATTAAAATCACTATTCTTTTTTGCAGCGTTGATAATAAAAATTAGTGTTAGTGCCTCAAAAACTGTTAATTTTGTATCAATATCTTTTATAACCCTCATTGATTTTTTTATATCACTGTAGCTTAAATGTTTATCTCCAAGGAAAAATCTTTCTCTTATATCTTTTATGCTTGGAGATATATATGTCGATACTGAATAATTATTCGCTTGCAAAAAATATTTTAATGATGTCAGCAAGGAATACTTTCCATCACTTCCTATGATATTGATTACATTTCTTAATTGATTTTCAGGATGACCCAGTTTACTCAGGGCGTGTTTAATGCGTTTTAAATCAAAATTTATTTTTCTAGAAAAATTTTTAGCTAGCTGATTGTAAAGATCTATCGACTGTGACATTGGACTCATTTTTAGCTTGAGTCTCTTCTTTTTTCAATAAAACACTTATCAAAGTTCCTACAGTAGAATTAAGGTATTTTCTTTCAACAATTAAATCTATCCCACCATGATCTTTTACATATTCAGCTGTTTGAAATTCATCAGGAAGTGTCTCCCTAACAGTATCTTGAATGACTCTTCTACCTGCAAACCCGATTACAGCTTTCGGTTCGGAGATTAAAATATCTCCTAACATTGCCCACGAAGCTGTTACCCCACCAGTTGTAGGATTTGTTAATACTACAATGTAAGGTAAATTTTTTTTCTTTAATTCATTAACTGCTAGAGTTGTTCTTGACATTTGCATAAGTGCAATTGATGACTCCATCATCCTCTGTCCTCCGCTACAACTGAAAAAGATAAATGGTGTTTTATTATCTATTGCATGCTGAACTCCAGCTATAAAAGCTTCACCCGATGCTGCACCAAATGAACCACCAATGAACCTAAAATCTTGTGCTCCAACAGTTACTTTCATTTGATTGATTTTTCCTGAAGCTATTAATATTGCATCATCTTGGTTAGTTAATTTTCTAGCAGATTTTAATCTATCGGTATATTTTTTGCTATCAGTCCAATTTAAAGGATCGTCACTAGGTAGAGGTGTTTGAATAATTTCGTAATCTCCATTATCAAAGAATAATTCGAATCTTTCTTTACACGTTAGTTTGTGATGAGACCCACACTTTGGACAGCAATTATAATTAGTCTTAAGGTCCTCTTTATAAACTAAGTTCTTACATTTACACGTTGTCCATAAGGAATCTTCTCCAGGAGCAGACGATTTTTTTTTAAATAATGACTTTATCTTTGGTTTTATAAATTTTGTAATCCAGTTCAAGCTACCATCCTTCTTAATTGGTGTACCATTTTATCTAACTTTGTGACAGGATTTTGTCTTTTTTTTACACAATTTGTTATAGTTTTACATAAAATACTTCCAACAACTAGGCCATCAGCAGACTTTAATGCTGAAATAGTTTTGTTAGTAATACCAAATCCTATTACAAGATTCTTATTTTTACATAATTTTTTAATATTAAAATAATTTTTAAGAATTGTTTTTGGATGTAATTTAAGTTTTCCACCTGTTGTGGATAGCATACTTATATAATAAATCATGTCGTGGGAGTCATTTATTATTTTTTTCATTCTTTCCTTAGTAGTAGTAGGTGATAAGAGCTGAATAAAATTAATTGATTTCTCCTTACATTTTTTTGCAAATTTTTTGTTTTCTGGCCAAGGTAAATCAACTACGATTATTCCATCCACACCCGTTTTTTTACATTTATTTAAAAAACTATTCTCTCCATTCTGATATATTAAATTATAATATCCCATTAAAATTAATGGTTTTTTTTGATTTTTTTTCTTAAATTTTTTTACAATTTGAAAAACATCTTCTAGTTCTATTCCCTTTTTTAATGCACGATGTGAACTTTCTTGTATCTGCCCACCATCTGCAATAGGTGTATTATGAGGAAATCCAAGTTCTAAAATATCTGCATGTTGAGAGATGGCATTTAATATTTTAATAGAATTTTTCTTTGAGTTATCTCCTGCAACTACGTAAGTAATTAAAGCTGATCTTTTTTCTTTTTTACAATTATCAAAAGCATCTGCGATTTTTGATTTCATCTAATGTACGACCCTAATTTTTGTTTAATAATATCTTTATCTTTAAGACTATCACCACAGGAATTTACAATGATAACCTCAGATGAATTTAACTTAGGAGCTAATTTAATTGCTTCAGCAAAAGCGTGTGAGGGTTCAAGTGAAGGAGAAATATTTTCAAATTTTGAGACTAATTGATAAGCTTTCAGAGCCTCTTCATCACTTGCAGAGGTATATCTAGCTCTTTTCGTATCTTTGAGAAAACAATGAAGAGGAGAAATTCCAGGGTAGTCAAGACCTGCGGATATAGATTCTGTGGAGCCTATTTGACCTTCTTTGTCTTGTATAACATACTGTGCAGCCCCGTGAAGAATACCAACTTTTGATCCTTTACTTAGTGGTGCAGCATGCAATTTACTATTTTTTGGTCCACCTGCTTCGACGCCTATCAATTCTGCATGAGTATTTATAAACTCATTCCAAAATCCAGCTGCAGAGCTACCTCCACCAACACAATTTATTAATTTTAATTTGTTAGGTATTTTTCCAAATTCCTCTTTAACTTGTTGAATCAACTCTCTTGAAATCTGAGCTGTTGAAAAAGCGCATATCTTAATAAAGATGTTTGGTCCAACTGTAGAACCAACGCACATGTGTGTGGTATCACAATTTGATACCCAGTATCTCATACATTCACTAACAGCATCTACTAAAGTTTGACTTCCTGTTGTAACGGGAACTATTTCTGCTCCATTTTTTCTTATGGCCTCAACATTAGGTCTTTGTCTTTTTATATCCTTAGCGCCCATAAAAATTTTACATTTAAGACCAAATTTTTTAGCAGCCATTGAAAGCATTTTACCTGCATATCCAGCACCAGTATCACCAATAATATATTTTTTCCCAGCCTTCTTTGCGATAAGACAGTGAACAGTTGCATTATAAATTTTGTGAGCTCCGCCATTAGCCTCAGAAACTACTTTTGCATAAATTTGAGCACCCCCAAGATGATCGGTTAAATTATCTAATTTGATAAAAGGTGTGGGAGCCCCTATATAATTTGTAAAATAATAATCTCTTTCTTTTAGAAA
>CACHZG010000017.1 GCA_902584365.1 uncultured Pelagibacteraceae bacterium
TTACTGTCTTTTTTTGAGGCCACACCTATAATTTTTATATTAAATCTATTTCCAAATTTTAAAAGATTATTTAATTCTACCGTGTTTCCTGAGTATGAAAATATTAATAAAATATCTTTTCTTTCGATTTGTCCAAGATCTCCGTGATTAAAATCAGGACTTAAAAAAAATGAAGGAACACCAACCGAAGACAAAGTTGCAGAAATTTTTCTTGCAATAATACCGCTCTTACCGATCCCAACTGTAATTATTTTTCCCTTACAATTAGAAATTAATTCAGTAGCTTTTACAAAGTCCTTGTTTAACACTTGGTTAATTTTTTTTAATTCATTAATCTGTGTAAAAGCAGATTTTTTTACAATACTTAAATAATTATTTTTTTTCATTAATGTTCAAAAATATCGAATTTAAAACCTGATTGATCTAGTTCAATCCTAGTATCTAAAAAATTTATACATTTTTTATATAGTTCAAATCTATTTTCTCTTTTAAGCATTTTTTCTAATTCACTTTTAATCTTATGTAAATAAATTACATCATTTGCAGCATATTCTAATTGCTTATCAGTCATGTCATTAATATTTCTATTCCAATCACTGCTACCCTGTCTTTTATCTAAATTTTTGTTACAGAATTCATAAACAAGATTTTTTAATCCATGCTGATCTGTATAAGTTCGCACGCATTTGGAAGCTATTTTTGTATCGAAAATATTTTGAATTTTACATTTTAAAAAATACTCTATAGCACTTTTGTCAAATCTTAAGAAATGTCCAATTTTTATAATATCTTTATTTTCTAAAACTGAGATTAAATTTGGCGCTTGGTAACTTTTTTTATCTGGTTGAATGATGTAAACATCGCTATTCTGCCCACAAATCTGAATGAGACTAAGCTTATCTCTTTCTGGTATTTTTAAACCAGTCGCCTCTGTATCTATTGCTACACTTTCTTTGAAAGAACTGGCTATTTCTTTTGATATGTCACCTTGAATTTTATGTATTTTCATATACCTATTCTAATTACCATGAACAATCACCCAATAGCAACAATCCTTGGCGGTGGAGGATTTATAGGTAGATATCTTGTCCGAAATTTGTCAAAGAATAATTACAGGTGCTTTATACCCACAAGAAAACCTTATTTAAAAGGATATTTAAAAACTCAATCAACCCCAGGGGCTGTCGAACTTTTTGAGTTAAATTCTAACAATTATTTTAAATTAGAAGAGTCTATAAAAAACTCGGATGTAGTAATTAATTTAATTGGGATACTTTATGAAAATAGAAAACAAAAATTTGATAAGATACATGTAGATATTCCTGATTTAGTCTCAAATATGTGTAAAAAATATGGTGTAAAGAAATTTATACATGTAAGCGCAATAGGAGCCAACCCTGATTCAAAATCAAGATATCAGCAATCAAAATTTAGAGGTGAACAAGTTGCATTATCAAATTTCGATCAAACAATTATTATAAGACCCAGTGTTGTGTGTGGAGCTGAGGATAATTTTACAAATTTATTTTCTAAACTTAGTTTTTCCCCAATAATTCCACTAGTAGGTATAAACTATAAATTTCAACCCATTATGGTAACCGATGTTGCTGATGCAATAATGAAGTCTATTTTAAGTAAGAGTAACGCCGGTAAGATTTATGAAATTGGTGGTCCTAAAATTATTAGCTTTGGTGACATGGTTAAATCAATAATGAAAACTATTGGTAAAAAAAGAATGGTGATTGAAATGCCCATGCCAATTGCAAAAATACAGAGTTCTATATTAAGCTTACTTCCAATGGCACCAATACTTACTCGAGATCAGTGTGAAATTTTGTCAGAGTCTGATAATATTGTTTCAGGTAATCATTCGTCATTAAAAGATTTGGGTATCGAGCCGACTGATGTAGAAAAAGCGATGAAGAAATGGCTTTGGAGATTTAGAGAGGGCGGTCAGTTCGCTAAAATTTAATGAAAAGTATTACTTTAATTTCGGGTTATATTTATCTTTTTTTTGCAATCATATCAGGAATAGCCTCTAATAGTATTTTAAAGACAACCGAAAGTTTTACAAAACTTTATCCAACAATTTTTTGCATAATTAGTATTGTCTTTTGTATATTTTGTTTATCAAAAGCAATGACTATAATACCTGTTGGATTTACTTATGCGACTTACGGTGCGTTAACGATAACAGCAGTTACTTTGTTTGGTATATTTAAATACAATCAAATTCCTAATCTTTATGGTACTGTTGGATTAATTTTGATTGTTTCAGGAGTTATACTTTTAAACCTTTTTGGTAAATTAAAGTAAACCCCTGATGTTTTTAAATCAGGGGCATTTAATTACTTTATAAACTAATTATTTAAAGATGCTGTGATAGGTTCTTTATTTTTGTTAGCTCTTTTTTCAGCGATTTTTTTCTCGATACTAGCTATCTTTAGATCAATCTTTGATAGTTTTTTTTGTTTAGTGCTTATCTTATTTTTAAGCTTATCGATTGATTTTAGTATTTTTTTCTTTTTCTTTTCGTTTTTTTTTAACTTTTTTTTCATATTGTTCCTCCAAAAAAGAAGAATCTAAAATAATCTTAAAAATTTTTCAACTGAAATTAAGAAAAATCTTTTAAACTAAAAGTTGAAAAGATTTAGAAAATCCTACGGAACTAATAAATTTATAAATCTGTCTGTTTTTTGGATTTCAAGACTGTTTACGTAACCACAATTTTCACCATCAACTTGTGATAGAACTTTATTGTTTACACCATTTATTTTTAATCTGATCAATTCTTTTTTAATTACACTTTTTGCAGGAGTTAAGTCGCCTTTGGTTAAAATTAACCAAACATAATAAAGTAATTTTATTCTGGTCAGGTCTTTAAATATGTAAGCCACTATCCTGTTTTCAAATATATTGGTATCATTAGTTATAGAATGGGGACCAGCATAGTATTTTGAATTAGTACATAAAATCCAATCAGCCATAATTTTTTCATTATCTACCTTAACCTCCATTTTATTATTTTTTAAAAATAAAAAATGCTGAAAACCTTTTAAAGCGAAAATTACTTTTCCAAGATACTTTTTAATATTAGTATTTATGGACTCAACAATTCGAGAGTCAAAACCTACACCAGCCATCAAGAAAAAGTACTTATCATTTATTTTTGCTAATGAAATTTTCTTATGATTATCTGATACTAGGACGTTGTAAATCTCCTCCGCCTTTTTCTTAATTTGAGTTTCTATTTGTAAAATATTTGCAGTGCCAGCAGGTATGTATCCAACTAATTTGTCTTTTAGATTATCACTTTTAAACATTTCATTAATACCAAAACATACGCTCCCGTCACCGCCAGCAAATACTAACCGATCAAATTTTTTATTAGACAATTCTTTAAATACATTCCTTGCATGATCTTCGCTTTCGGTTTTAAAAAGATCTACAATATGATTTTTTTCTAAAAGATTAATGACCTTGTTAATTAATTTAAGTTTTCTACCACCTGCTGCATTTGCGTTAAATATCACCGCAAAATTCAATTTTTTATTCATATTTTAACAATTCTGTAACATATTTATGATTCTACTTGTACTAGAGATTCGTTTTATAAAAAATATGGAAACAATTCAAACTAAATCTAAGGGAAAGATTTTAAATTACAAAAGCATCTTTATTTCCGACTTGCACCTTGGGCATAGAAAAAGTGCAGCAAACAAATTATTAGAATTTTACAAACATTCAAGGTCAGAGAATTTATATCTTGTTGGTGATATCATTGATGTTTGGGCTTTAAAAACAAAATTTTACTGGCCTCAAGAACATAATGATGTGATTCAAAAAACATTAAGAAAAGCAAGACATGGAACAAAAGTAAAATATATTGTTGGAAATCATGATGATGTCTTCAGAAAATTTTTACCATTACATTTTGGCGATATTGAAGTTGTAAATAGAGCCATACATGTAAGCTCAGATAATAAAAAGTATATTGTTGTTCATGGTGATGCCTGGGATGGAGTGATGAAATATGCTCCATGGTTATCAAAAGTAGGAGCTATTGCTTATAGTTTTTTACTTGAGTTTAATGTTGTTATCAATTTTTTTAGAAGATTATTTAAAAAGGGTAATTGGTCTTTAGCAAAATATTTAAAACACAAAGTAAAGAACGCTGTAAAATATATAGGCGATTATGAAAAAACTTTAGCAACTTATGCTAAAAGAAAAAATGTTGATGGTATAATTTGTGGTCATATTCATCATTCTGCCGATCAAGTCTTAGATGGTGTGAGATATTTAAATTGTGGTGATTGGGTAGAAGGTGCAACTTTCTTGGTAGAA
>CACHZG010000018.1 GCA_902584365.1 uncultured Pelagibacteraceae bacterium
GGAAATTCAATCTTTAAAGGTTTGGAAGATTTAAAAAATAAAGAAAGTGATAGAATAAATGAAATGAAGAAAATAATTCAAACACTTGGCGTTCCCTTTGAATATAAAAAAAGCACCGTTAAAATTAAAGGAACAAAAAAAAAGGATTATATAGACAAAACTTTAAAAGTTCCGAATTTAAAAGACCACAGAATTTGTATGTCAGCCTCGATCTTGGCATTGATCTCCGGTGCTCAAACTAATATTAAAAATTTTGAAACAGTTTTCACATCTTCACCCTCTTTTTTAAGAATTATAAAGCAGCTAGGAGGAGAATTTGAAAAAAAATAAAAAAAAATTCCTAATAGTAATTGATGGACCTAGTGGGACTGGCAAAAGCACTTTGGCAAACCTAATTGGTAAAAAATTTTCTATGTCTGTTTTATTTTCTGGTTTACTTTATCGATATGCGGCAAAGAAAATTTTAGAAAGAAACCCTCAGAAAAAATATGTGTATCTAAGAAAAATTTTCAAAGAGCTGAATTATAAAAAATTAAGAAGATTAAATTTACACTCTACTAAAATTTCATCGTATACTTCAGAAATAGCTAAAGATAAAAAAATAAGAAGTATTGTAACAAATCAATTTCAAAAAAGTTATGTAGAAAAATATAAGAGAGTTGTTATAGAAGGCAGAGATGGTGCAAAAATATTTCCAAAAGCAAATCTTAAATTTTACATAGTATGTAAACCACTGAAGATTGCAGCAAAGAGACGTTGGATACAAAATAAAAAAAAGGGAGATAAAACACCGTTAAGTAAAGTCTATTTAGATCTCAAAAAGCGTGATTTTACCGATAAAAATCGTAGACATTCAAAACTTGAAAGACATCCGGACTCAGTGTACATCAATACGGCAAAATTAGATATTAAGGAAGTATTATTAAAAATGAAAAATAAAATAGAGGATAAAATTAAATAATTATGGCTTTAGAAGAAAACATAAAAACACATAACTCTAAAGCTCACAAAGAATTTGAGAATTTGTTAGATAAAGATTTTAAAGATAGAAAGTTAATTGAAAATGAGATTATCAAAGCTCAAATAACTGAGATTACAAAAAATTTTATAATTTGCGATGTGAAGGCCAAGATGGAAGGTATGATTCCTGTAGAAGAATTCAAATTTGATGACGAGATAAGTAAATTAAAAGTTGGAAGTAAAATTGATGTTTTTCTTGAAAGAGTAGAAAGTTTTAAAGGTGAAATTGTAATAAGTAGAGAGAAAGCAAGAAGAGTAAATGCGTGGAAAAAAATGGAAAAGGTTTTTGAGTCTCAAGAGGAATTGACTGGGTACATTACGGGAAAAGTTAAAGGTGGATATATTTGTACAGTAGACTCGCTGCCAACATTTATGCCAGCATCACAAATAGATATTCGTCCTTTAAAAAAAATAGACCATCTCATGAACACTCCAATCAAGGTAATTGCTACAAAGATTGATAAAAACAGAGGCAATGTTTGTACAAGTCGAAGAGCTGTTTTAGAAAAAAGCAAGAATGCAGAGATTTCGGAAGCTCTTAAAAACTTAAAAGAAGGAGATATTGTTGAAGATGCAAGAGTTAAAGCGACAACTGACTGGGGCATTTTTCTCGATATAAATGGAGTCGACGCATTATTGCACGTAAGTGACTTAAGTTATGGAAGAGTGAAAAAGCCATCAGACATGGTTTCTATTGGTCAAAAACTAAAAGTAAAAATTACAAAAATAGATAAAAAAACTAATAGAGTATCAGCATCCATAAAAGCTTTAACAGAAGATCCATATGAGAATTTAGGAAATAAATATCAAGAAGGAAAAATTTATGAGGGTGAAGCTACCAAAGTGATGAATTATGGAGTGTTTGTAAAACTAGAGGAGGGTATTGAGGGACTTATTCATAGTAGTGAGCTGTCATGGTCAGATAAAAATATTGATCCTAGTAAAGTTTTATCTCCATCTCAAAAGATAAAAGTAAAAATTGTATCAATAGACAAAGATGCTAAAAGAATTTCATTATCTTACAGAGAAACTTTGGATAATCCCTGGAGTAAAATAAGTGATAGCATTGGACAAGTTATAGAAGTAAAAATTAAAAATATTTCTGATAAAGCAATTTATGCCGAGTTAGAAAATGGACTTGTTGGAATGATCCATTACAAAGAAATTTCATATAAAGAAAATATCGAAGACATAAAAAAATATAAAAAAAATCAAATAGTTAAGGTAAAGTTAATTGAGATCAAGAATGAAAAAATTAAATTATCGATAAGAGCAATGGAGAAAGACCCAATGAACTGGTTTAAAGAAAATAATAAAAAAGTTAACGATATTATTACAACTAAAGTTTACGAGGTTTCAAAAACTGGGGTAAAAGTCGCGATAGATAAGGAAAAACAATTAATTTCTTTAATCAAAAAATCAGATTTAGCCAAAGAAAGTGCTGATGCAAGGCCTGAAATTTTCTCACCTGGAAATTCTTTGGATGCAAAAATTACTGAGCTTGATTTTGAAACTAGAAAGATCAAATTGAGTGTAAAAGCTGCTCAAATTGATGAAGAAAAAAGTTTATTGAAAAAATTTGGTGCTGGAGCAACTAAATCAGGGGCTACATTAAAAGATATATTTGGAAAAGCCTTAGGAAAAAAGAAGAAGGATAAAAAATAATAATTGTCTAGGTTGCAAATTCTTAGAGAGTTAAAAACTAAGCATCCCCTATTTTCAAACAATCAGATAGAAACATTACTCAACCACTTTTTGGAAATTCTTGAAAATAATATAATAAAGAAAAATAAAATAGAGATTAGATCATTTGGAACATTTTTTACCAAAGAAATTAAAGAAAAAAAAAGTGCTATAAATCCTAAAACTGGTGAGTTGATTTATGTGCCTAAGAAAAATAAAGTAAGATTCAAACCAAGTAAGAAATTGAACATTTTGATTAATGAAAAATAAAAAGACTATATTTGTTGCTTGTGACACCACAAGTCAGGAAAAAATTAAAAAGATTATATCTAAAACAAAGCATTCGAAATTGAATATTGGGTATAAAATTGGTCTTGAATTTTTTTACTCTAGAAACGGTAGAAGATTTTTATCGCAAATAAAATCCAAGAACATTTTTCTCGATTTAAAGTTGAATGATATACCCAATACTTGTGGGGCGGCTTTGAAAGCTATTAAAGATTTAAAAAATATAAAATATATAACTGCTCATATAAATAGCGGAGAAGAAACACTCAGAACAATAAAAAGAATAAGCGGAAATAAATACAAAATTTTAGGTGTAACAGTTTTAACTAGTATAAATAAGTTTCATCTTAAAAGCCTAGGCTTTAAAAACGATATAAAAAATGTTGTGACGAGTCAGGCAAAAGTAGCTAAAAAATTAAAATTAGATGGTGTAGTTTGTTCTGGTCTAGAAATTAAAAAAGTAAAAAAAATTTGTAAAAACATGGAAATTGTTGTTCCCGGTATTAGACTTTCAGGTGATAAAAACCAAGATCAAAAAAGAGTAATGACTCCCAAAAAAGCGTTTAGCTTAGGCGCAAGTGCAGTAGTCATTGGCAGAAGTTTAACTAATGGAAATATAAAACAAAACTTCGAAAAATTAATTGATTCCTTAAAATAAAATGAAGTTAAAAGTTTGTGGTTTAACCAAAGAAGATCATGTGAGGTACTGTATTCGAAACAAAGTTGAATTTTGTGGGTTTATTTTAAATTATAAGAATAGTCATAGATATATCTCTTTTAACAAAGCAAAAAAGTTAACAAATGTTAAAAAAAATAAAACTAAATTTGTAGGTGTGCTTGTAAAACCCACCGACAATGAGCTTAAAAGATTCTCAAATCTAAATCTTGACTATTTTCAAATTTACGGAAATTTTAATTACTTTAATCTTGCTAAGATTAAAGAAAAATTCAAAAAAAAAATTATTTCAGTTATCCAAGTAAAAAAAGAAAAAGATATTAATAAATATAAAAAACTTGAGAAAATATCAGATATCATTTTATGGGATAGTACCGGTTATGAAAAAAGTTTGAGCTGGAACTATAAATGGCTCACCCCAATTAAAACTAAAGCAAAAAAAATGATTGCTGGTAATATTACAATTGATAAGATAGGAAGTCTTAAAAATATAGCTGATATAATAGATGTTTCTGGTGCATTAGAGACAAAAAAAGTAAAAG
>CACHZG010000019.1 GCA_902584365.1 uncultured Pelagibacteraceae bacterium
GAACTTGAAGAATTTTTAAATTATGAGGACGAAGTAATTTTAAATTATTATCAAGATAATATTAAAAAGAATGGTATAGAAAAAAACAAAATATCTCAAATATTTAAGAATTTTAAAATTTAAATATATGATTAAAATTATGGCGGAGAGGGTGGGATTCGAACCCACGAACGAGTTGCCCCGTTGCTGGTTTTCAAGACCAGTGCTTTCAACCGCTCAGCCACCTCTCCAATAATGACTGTCTTATTACTATTATTAACGAGAAATAACAATAATCATATTAATTATCTGGCTCTAGTTTGGATAATAGATATATTATAATAAAAAAAATGCACTATATAATATCAAATTTATTTCTAATTATTTTTTTGCTATTTAGTAATACTTATGTTTTGGCAAATCAAATAACTTTTGATGAGTGGCTATCCGGATTTAAACAAAACGCAATCAAGTCTGGAATTTCAAAAGAGGTCGTATTTGATGTTATGACAGATGCTAGATTTCTTCCAAAGGTTATTGAATACGATAGATTTCAACCTGAATTTTATGAGGATACTTTTACTTATATTAAAAAAAGAACAAATAAATCAAAAGTTATAAAAGGATCTTCTCTTTATAAAAAGGAAAAATTAATAATAGATAAAATTGAAAATGAGTTTTTAGTTGAAAAAGAGTTGTTGCTATCTCTAATGGGAATTGAAACAAATTTTGGAAAATATTTAGGAAAAATGGACATAGTTTCATCATTGGCAACATTAAGTTATGATCAAAGGAGAAGTAAATTTTTCACTGATGAATTAATGATACTTCTAAGATTAGTGGACAAAGACATTATTAAAAAGGAAATATTGTTTGGTTCTTGGGCTGGAGCATTTGGGAATTTTCAATTTATGCCAAGAACAATAAAAAATTATGCAATTGATTATAATAAAAATGATATTGTCGAACTTAAAAAAATTGAAGATTCCTTTGCTTCGGCTGCTAATTATCTGAAAAAGATTGGATGGAAAAAAAATCAACCTTGTTTCAAAGAGATTAAACTCAAAAACAATGTTCCAAAAAAATATTTAAACTCATCTGCTAGAAAATTACATAGTAAAAAGAATATTAGTTACTTTAAAAGATACATAGAAGATTATGATAAAATCAGTCTTGATAAAAATTACAAAGTATCAATTATTACACCAGATAAGGATATCATACCCGGCTCTGATACTTTCACTCCAGCTTTTATTGTTTTTGAGAATTATGAAAAAATCCTAAAATGGAATAGATCATTAAGATTTGCTTTGGCCGTGTGTGTTTTGAAAGAGAGGTTTGAAAATGAAATTTAAGATTATTATTTTTTTTATTTTTCTCTTTTCATGCGTACCTATTTATAATAAAAATATTTCATATAATTCCTCAGGTTTTGCACTTATTTTTAACGAACAAGATTATATAAATAAAAAGATAAACAAAAAAATAAACAATGATAATCTTGAGGCGGCCCACAGAATATTAAAACCTGGTACAATAGTAAGAATTACAAATCCTTCTAATCAAAACTCCATAGTAACCAAAATAAAAAAAAGAGCTGAATTTCCAACACTTTATAATTTATTAATTTCTCAATCTATCGCTGATAAACTAAATCTTAAAACTAATGATCCATTTATTGAGTTAATTTCAATTAAAAAGAATAAATCTTTTGTTGCTCAAGAAACAAAAATATTTAAAGAAGAAAAAAAAATTCATTCCAGCGCTCCTGTTGAAAAAGTAAAGATTGATAATATATCCAAAAAAAATAAGATTGAAGCACGCTCCAAAATTACATATTCTATTATAATTGGTGAATTTTACTCTTTAAAATCTGTTAATGAATTAAAAGGATTGTTGGCAAAAAATCTAAATATAGATATAAGAAAATTTAGAACAAATAAAACAAAAATGAATGTTATATTAAAAACTGGTCCGTATAACTCTTTAAAGTCAATTGAAGTTGACTATGTCAAATTAAAAAAATATGGATTTGAGGAACTTAATATACTTAGAAATGAATAGAATATTTTTTATAGTTTTAATATATGTGTTTTCAAGCTTGTCGTTAAATGCAAATCCAAACATAAAAGCTAAAACTGCTATTTTATTAGATTATGACTCCGACTCGATAATATATGAACAAGATGCTGATTTAAATATTTATCCGGCTTCTATGACAAAAATTATGACATCAATTATTGTTTTTGATTTACTCAAAAAAAATAGATTAAGTCTTGATGACAAATTTATAGTTTCAGAAAAGGCATGGAGATTGTCTCAAGCTGGATACTCATCAATGTTTATTATGATTAATGATGAAGTTACAGTAGATGAATTATTAAAAGGTATTATAATTGCATCTGGTAATGATGCTTGCGTTGCTCTAGCCGAAGGTATAGCGGGATCTGAAGAAAATTTTGCAGAGATAATGAATGAAAAAGCAGATGAAATTGGAATGACAAACACCAATTTTTCAAACTCATCTGGAATAAATGATCCAGACAATTATTCAACTGTTAGAGATATAGCTTTAATGTCCAAATATTTAATAAAAAATTATCCTGAATATTATGAGCTCTATAAGGAAAAAGAATTTACATGGGATAGAACTGGTGGAGAGCCTATAACTCAATCTAATAGAAATTCATTATTATATAAACGAGTTGGAGTAGATGGAATTAAAACTGGTTATCTTGCTGTGGAAAAATATTCCCTAGCAAGTTCAATGAAAAGAGAAGAGAGGAGATTGATTGCTGTAGCTAGTGGCATGGATACTAAAGCATTAAGAGCAAATGAGTCATTAAAATTATTAAACTGGGGATTTAGACATACTGATACATATAAAATTTCTAAAGCAAATGAAACTCATTTTGATATTAATGCTTGGTTAGCAAAAAATAAAACCATTAAAGGATACACAAAAAAAGATGTTTATTTAACAATTAATAAAAAAGAGTCTCGAAACTTGAAAGTTATTCTAGATTACGAGGGACCAATAAAAGCTCCAATAAAAAAAGACAGTAAAATCGCTGAACTTAAAATATATAATGGTGAAAATTTAATTCAGAATACACCGGTATATGCATTGAATAAAACGCAAAAAGTAAATTTTCTAAATAGTTTATTTACCTCAATTAATTATTTAATATGGGGTGATGTTTAAAAAAAAACCTTTTTTTATTGTTTTTGAGGGAATTGAAGGTTGTGGTAAGTCATTTCAAAGTAAAAAATTGTATTATAATTTAATAAAAAAAAAATTTAAGCCTGTTCTAACCAGAGAACCAGGGGGAACGAAAAACGCCGAGCTTATTAGGAAATTAATTTTATCCGACTATTTTGGTCATAAAGAAAGAAAAAAATTTGATAAATACACTGATACTTTGCTTTACCTTGCAGCTAGAAATGAGCATGTAAAAGAAAAAATTTACCCAGAATTAAAAAAAAAAAAAATAGTAATTTGTGACAGGTTCACTGACTCAACCATGGCCTATCAAGTTTATGGAAAGAAAGTAAATAAAAATTTAATTAACTCAGTTCATAAAGTTATTTTAGGAAAAATTAAACCAGACATAATCTTTATTCTCAAAGTTAATTTAAATATATCAAGAAAAAGGGTAAATAAAAGAAAAAA
>CACHZG010000020.1 GCA_902584365.1 uncultured Pelagibacteraceae bacterium
GTTTGCCTATCTCATTTAATTGGATGACTGGTTGTGAAAAAGAGTCATGTCTAGGTGGAGAAATTGTAAATTTTAAATGAGAGCAGTTTTTTGGTCAATATATTTCTTCACAACATTTTTTAAGTCAGATTCTTTATTCTTAAAAAAATGATTTGCATTTTTTATGGCAGAAAATAATACTTCAACTCCCTTTTGACTTTTAATTCTTTTATCTAGTTCATCAATACTTTCTCTAGTAACTAACTCATCATTTTCACTAAAAACAACTTGTCCAGAAGTTGGGCAAGGAGCTAAAAAAGAAAAATCATAAACATTTGGCTGTGGTGAAACTGCTATAAAGTTATTGACCTCAGGTCTTCGCATGATTAATTGCATACAAATTAAAGCACCAAAAGAGAAACCAGATACCCAACATTGGCTATAGTCTAAATTTTCTCTTTCAATCCAATCTAAAGCTGCCGCCGCGTCAGACAATTCCCCTTGACCATTGTCAAAGACACCCTCACTTTTACCTACACCTCTAAAATTTATTTTTATTACAGAAAAATTATTTTCTAAAAATACATTATACATCAGTTGAACAATCTTATTATTCATTGTGCCTCCATATTGAGGATGAGGATGAAGCACAATAGCAACTGGAGAACCAAATTTTGGATTTTTATAATATTTAGCTTCTAGTCTTCCAGCAGGACCAGGAATAAAAATTTCTGAACTTTTTTGTTTCATAATTAATAATGATAACTATTTTCAAAAAAAGAATAGATTTATAACACGAAATTATGCGACAAATATTTTTTTTTAAACCTTAGCAATTTACTAGGAATTGTAAAAAAATTGTTGTAATACAAGCTGGAATTATGAAATTAACAACTAAAGGTAGATACGCAGTGATGGCTATGGCAGATTTGGCCTCATATTCTAGAGATAAACCTGTAAGCCTTAGCGAAATATCTGCAAGACAGAATATTTCTATTGCTTATCTTGAACAACTATTTTTAAGACTTAAAAACAAAAAATTAGTAAAGAGTCTTAGGGGATCTCGAGGTGGATATGTTTTAGATAAACCCGCTGCAGAGATTAAACTGTCAAATATTTTTTATGCTGTAAATGAGGAAATAAAAACTTTAAATTGTAAAAAGGACTCAAAAAGAGGTTGTAACAATAAATCAGTTAAATGTATCACCCATGATCTTTGGGACGATTTAGAAAATCATATAAATGATTTTTTTGATAAAATTAAATTAGCTGATTTAACAAGAAAAAAAAATGAAAAATAAAGAATTAAATAGTTTAAAAGAATATAAATATGGCTTTACAACTCAGATAGAGGATTTTAAAGCTCCTAAAGGACTCACTGAGGAAACAGTGAGATTTATTTCAAAGATTAAGAAAGAACCTAAGTGGCTGTTAGATTGGAGACTAAAAGCCTTTAAAAGATTGAAATCATTAAAAGAACCAAACTGGCAGAAACCAAAGTATCCAAAAATTCAATACCAAGACTTGTATTATTTTTCTTCACCAAAAAGTCTAAAAGATAAACCTAAAAGTTTAGATGAAGTAGACCCAAAGCTAATTGAGACGTACAAAAAATTAGGCATTCCCCTTGATGAACAAAAAAAATTAAGCGGTGTAGCTGTTGATGCAGTTTTTGACTCAGTTTCAGTTGCTACAACATTTAAGGGCGAATTGACAAAAAAAGGTATAATTTTTTGCTCTATTTCAGAAGCAATCCAAAAGCATCCTAGTTTAGTAAAAAAATATTTAGGATCTGTTATACCCATAACAGATCATTATTTTGCAACTTTGAACTCTGCCGTTTTTACGGATGGTTCATTTGTTTACATACCACCCAACGTTAAATGTCCGATGGAACTTTCAACTTATTTTCGAATTAATGCTTCTCAGACTGGGCAATTTGAGAGAACATTAATTATAGCTGATAGAGGAAGCTATGTAAGTTATCTTGAAGGTTGTACAGCTCCGATGAGAGATGAGAACCAATTGCATGCTGCTAATGTAGAACTAATTGCGCTTGATGATGCAGAAATAAAATATTCTACAGTCCAAAATTGGTACCCTGGGGACGAAGAAGGCAACGGAGGAATTTATAACTTTGTTACAAAAAGAGGAGCTTGTAGGGGAAAAAATTCGAAAATTTCTTGGACACAAGTAGAAACAGGATCTGCAATTACTTGGAAGTATCCTAGCTGTATCTTGCAAGGGGACAATTCTGTTGGAGAATTTTACTCAATAGCTATAACTAACAACCATCAAAAAGCTGATACAGGCACAAAAATGATTCATTTAGGCAAAAATACAAAAAGTAAAATTATTTCAAAAGGAATTTCTGCGGGTAGTGCTGACAACACTTACAGAGGTTTAGTGGATATTAGTAGAAAAGCATTAAATTCAAGAAATTATACTCAGTGTGACTCTTTGTTGATGGGTAATAGCTGTGGCGCTCATACCATACCGTATATAAAAAATAAAAATGCATCATCTGTGATAGAACATGAAGCAACGACATCAAAAATAAATGAAGATCAATTATTTTATTGTAATCAAAGAGGCTTAAATCAAGAAGAAGCAGTCAGTTTGATTGTAAATGGTTTTTGCAAAGAAGTTTTACAACAATTACCAATGGAGTTTGCCGTAGAAGCCCAAAAATTGGTTTTAATAAGTTTAGAGGGAAGCGTAGGTTAATGCTTAAAATTTTTAACTTAAAAGCTTCAACAGGTGGAAAAGATATCCTAAAGGGCTTAAATCTTGAAATTAAAGCAGGCGAAGTTCATGCAATTATGGGACCAAATGGATCAGGTAAAAGTACTTTAGCCAATGTTCTATCTGGAAAACCTGGCTACCAAGTTAGTGGAGAAATAAATTTTGAGGGAAAGAAATTAAATAATGTTCCCATCGAAGAAAGAGCTCAAAATGGAATTTTTTTAGCTTTCCAATATCCTTTGGAAATTCCAGGAGTAAACACAAGCAATTTCTTAAGAACCGCAATAAATAGTATAAGAAAATCAAAAGGTGAGAAAGAGTTAGACGCACTTTCTTTTATTAAACTAATAAAAGAAAAGGCATCAGAACTTAAAATTGATGAAAAGTTTTTATCTAGACAGCTCAATGTAGGATTTTCAGGAGGAGAAAAGAAAAAAAATGAAATTTTACAAATGAAATTATTAGAACCCAAATTCTCTGTATTAGATGAAACTGACTCTGGGCTAGATATAGATGCCTTAAGGATTGTAGCTGACGGGGTAAATTCTTATAAAAATAAAGATAACTCTTTTCTTATTATTACGCATTATCAGCGTCTTCTAGACTATATAAAACCAGACTTTATACATGTTTTGTCTGATGGAAAAATTATTAAAACTGGTCGCTCAGAACTAGGGCAACAATTAGAGAAAACTGGATATAAGCATTTAAATTAAAATGAAACTTAACTATTTAAAAGAAGACTTTAAAAAAAATAACGACAAGCCTATTTTTAATGAAGATTTTGTTAAAAATAACTTCCCC
>CACHZG010000021.1 GCA_902584365.1 uncultured Pelagibacteraceae bacterium
AATAATATATTTTAATAGTCGCGAAGGTTATTTAAGAAAAATATTTCCAATTAATCAGCAAATAATTATTAGTGGTAAAGTGAACTTTTACAAAAAAAAATATCAAATTACCAATCCTGAATATGTGACTCCAATTGAAAATAAAGATTATGTTGTAAAAAATATTCCCAAATATAACCTTACTAAAGGTATTAATGAAAAAAAATATCGTAGTATTTCAGAGTCTATTATTAATAGAATTCCGCTAATTGACGATTGGCTTGATGATGACTTTATTAACAAACACAAATTAGTGAACTGGAATGAGGCTATTAAGAGACTACATAATTCTAAAGATAGTCAAAATAATAAATCAATTAGCTTTCGTAGAATAGCTTTTGACGAAATCTGTGCAAATCTAATATCATTATCTGAAAATAGAAAAAGAATTAAAAGAAATAAAAAACCAAAATCTTTTAATCAAATATTTTCAGACAATATATTAAAAAATCTCCAATTTAAACTAACTAATGCTCAAACTAAAGTATTAAAAGAAATAAACCAAGATCTTAAAAGTGAAGCAAGAATGTTTAGAATATTACAAGGAGATGTAGGATCGGGAAAAACTATTGTTGCAATGTTAGCTATAGCAAATGCAATTGAAAGCAAATATCAAACAGCTTTCATGGGGCCAACTGAGATACTGGCACGCCAACATTATGAATTTGCAAAACTTATATTTAAAAGGATTGAAATTAAAATTGAATATTTGTCAGGTAAAACTGAATTAAAAAAAAGAAAAAAAATACTTTCAGATTTAGAAAATGGAAAAATTGATTTGTTATTTGGAACTCATGCTCTATTTCAAAAAAAAATTAAATTTAAAAAATTAGGATTCATAATAATTGATGAACAACATAAATTTGGTGTAAAACAAAGAAGTGATTTTGCAAAAAAAGGTGGAAATTTTTGTGATGTATTATTAATGTCTGCTACACCAATTCCTAGAACAATGATGATGGCACTCTATGGAGATATGGATATTTCAATAATCGATGAAAAACCTACCAATAGAAAAAAAATTATTACATTGAGTAAACCAGAAAATAAAATAAATGAACTTTGGCCTTATATTGAGAAACAAATAATAAAAGGTAATCAAATTTTTTGGGTATGCCCTTTAATAAAAGAATCATCTTTTTTTGATTACTCATCTGTTTTAAAAAAATTTGAAATGATTAATAAACACTTTCCAAATAAAGTAGGATTAATACATGGATCACTAGATAATAACGCCAAAGAGAACATACTAAAAAAATTTTTAAGAAAAGAAATTTCCATAATGGTATCAACTACTGTAATAGAGGTAGGTATAGATTTTCCAAACGCAAATCTTATTATAATAGAAAATTCAAATAAATACGGGCTGGCTCAATTACATCAACTAAGAGGAAGAGTTGGAAGAGGCAAAATTCAAGGAACTTGTATTTTACTATTTAAAAATTCATTAAGTAAAAATGCAATTAAAAGATTAAAGATATTAAAAAACTCTGATGACGGTTTTTATATAGCGGATGAAGATCTTAAAATTAGAGGTTTTGGCGATTTGATAGGATATCAACAAAGTGGTATAAAAAATTTTAAATTTGCAGATCCGCTACATCATAAAGATCTATTTAATATAGCAGAAACTTTTATTAAAAATATACGATTTGAACTCAATAACAGTAAGTATTTATTTTTATTAAAACTATTTGATAAAGCTGAAATTATTAATACAGAGGAAAATTAATTTATATTAGTGGTTCCAGCCGAAACTATGAATTTTGATGCTTGTTCGAAAGTAATGTCTAAATAAATTAAGTCTTTTTTTGGCACCATGAGTAAAAATCCACTGGTAGGGTTTGGAGTTGTTGGGACAAAAACGTTCACCACTTCCTGGTTAATTTTATCTTTTATGACTCCTTCGTTTTCTTTAGTCGCAAAACCAACAGCCCAGATTCCTTTTCTTGGGTACTCTAATAAAACAACACTTTTTTGTTTATTATCTGTCTTTGAAAGACTTTCGGTCATCTGGCCAATAGCTGAATAAATTGTTCTTAGAATTGGAATTTTTTTAAATAAGGAATTTATAAAATCAATAATCTTTTTTCCTAAGAAAGATACAGATAACCATCCAATAAATGTTATAAGTAATAAAGCAATTAAAATTTCTAATCCTGGTATATCAAACGGTAAATAGTAATTTGGATTAAGTTCTTTTGGTAATATTTTTGATGAAATTTTTATAATTATAATCGATAGATATATAGTTATTCCAATAGGTACTAAAACTACTGCTCCTGCAAAAAAATAGTTTCTTAATTTTGCAAAAATTGACCTTTTATTTTGATTATCGCTCATTAATTATAGCTTGAATATGTAATAAAAAGAATGATTAATATAAAAATTGCAATTAGTAATTTATTATTTAAAATCATGAATCTAATATGAAACATACCATAAATAGAAGAAAATTTCTTGAACTATTTGGTTGCTGTTGTGGTTCTATGATGCTGGGGTCATGTAGCACTGTACCAATTACTGATCGTAAACAGCTATCCCTGATATCAGAGGCAAGAATTAATGCCCAGGCTGCATCGGTATATGAAAAATTTAAGTCAAAATCTAAGCTTATTACTAAAGGTAAAAGTATTAAAACTGTAGAAGAAGTAGGTACTAAAATTCAATTAGCTGTGTCGGCTTTTTTTAATAAGGAAAATAAACCCGATCCGACAGACAATTATGAATGGGAGTATGTTGTTGTTGATAATGACAAAATGATTAATGCTTGGTGCATGCCAGGAGGTAAAATTGCAGTATACACTGGTATTCTAAAAGTAACTCAAAATATAAATGCTTTGTCAGTTGTTATGGGGCATGAAATTGCACATGCGGTAGCTAAACATTCTATAGAAAGACAGAGTCAAGCAATGACTATAAATATTGGAAGTCAAGTTGCTGATATTTTTTTAGGCGGGGCTATTAATAAAACTAGAAATACTGTTGGATCAAATACTGGATTAGATATATTTAGAATTGGCATTATGAATCCATTCGGAAGAAAACAAGAGTCAGAAGCCGACTATTTGGGTTTAATTTTTTCATCATTAGCAGGTTATGATATAAGAGAGTCAGTAAATTTTTGGAAAAGAATGCAAGAAAGAAAAAAAGGGAAAGAACCGCCACAATTTTTAAGTACTCATCCTTCAAGTAAAAATAGAATTGCTAGTTTAAATGGATGGATAAACGAAATTATAATTAAATATCCACCAATCAAAAGTTAATACGAACGATTGAGTGGTGAGCCCTGATGGACTCGAACCATCGACACCCTCCTTAAAAGGGAGGTGCTCTA
>CACHZG010000022.1 GCA_902584365.1 uncultured Pelagibacteraceae bacterium
GTTAAAGCAAATTTATTTTTGTATTTGCTTAAAAGTCTTCTAATTGTGGCTCCAAGTACACCCAGAACTATAGCTAATATAATAGCAAAAGAACCATACAACAATGGCCGCTCGTCAGAAAATTTAATAATAAACTTAGAAAAAAAATTCAGATTCTCTACATTAATTACTTCATTAGATATAACTTTATTTTTACTATCAATAAAAAAGGTATCATAAGCGATAGCTACGGCAACCGAACAAAGAAGCATAGCGAATAAAGTTTTTAAATGAGAGCTATCTAAATACTGTCCGATTTTTTGCCCTAGTTGAACTCCAATAATTGATCCTACAATTAAAGTTATAACCAATATTAGATCAATAGATCCATAATTGAATGAGTGAAGTACTGTTACTATAGCACTTATAAAAATAGTAACGAATAAAGAAGTTCCTGGTATTAATTTAACAGGCATGCCTATCAAATAAATCATCGCTGGAACTAACAAAAATGCTCCTCCTACTCCCATTAAGGCTGCAACAAATCCAACTAATATTCCTAAAATAATTGGGGTAAAAATACTTTCGTACAATCTTGATTTAGGAAACCTTAATTTAAAAGGAAGACCGTGTATCCAATAATGGGTGTGGAGTTTCTTTTTTAAAATAATCTTTTTTCTTGCCCTATCAATTTCACTAGCACCCTCTAATAACATTAGTGTTCCTATGATTGCTAGGAGATACATATACGATAGGGATATGATTAGACTTAATTTTCCTATTTCTTTAAAAAATGTAAAAGTTGAAATACCAATTATTGTGCCGACCACTCCACCTACAATTATCATTGATCCCATCTTATAATCTAAAGTATTTTTAAACCAATGGGTAAGAGAGCCTGATACGGAGGTTGCTAAAATATTATTTACTTCATTTGGTACAGCATAAACGGGGGGAATTCCTAAAAAAATTAAAAATGGTGTCATTAAAAAACCACCTCCTACACCGAATAATCCTGACAAAACTCCCACAGCGAAACTCAAAAATAAAATAAAAAGAATATCGATTTTAACTTGTATAATCGGAAGATATATTTCCATAAACTCTAATTATACGTATTCCTCAAATACGTATTTGTCAATCTAGAGTTTAAAATTAAGCAGCTATTTGCAAATTGTGTTTAGTAGTCATTCCACTGAGGAAATTCCAAAGAAATTTAGCGGTAGTCAGGGCTGCTTTCTCGGCCTTAAGCTGTTCTTCTTTTGACAATCCGTCTAAAAGCTTTTCGCATTCTTGTCTATGAATAACATCAGCTGCCTTGTGTGCTTCAAAGAATTCGAGACCTTCTTTAGTGTTTACTCCGTAATATTTCTTTAATCCTCTAATCTTAGTGTCCGCTATTTCAGGAATTTGTCTTTCGTAAGTATATAAAGAAGCTAATCCCTCAGCGTAAGATGATCTACCTTGCTTAAAAAAGTTTTCTATCATTTTTTTGGTAAAATCCTCTTGCTCTACAGTTTCAATTTTGTCTTTATCAGCATCCATAGCTAAAGCAAAATTTTTCCAGAGTTTCGGATGATCAGCATTTGGATTCTCTTCGTCTTGTAAGTTTTCTAAAAGAATTTTTCTTTTTTCAATGTCCTCACATAATGAATGTGTTGCACTAATATACCTGGGGAAAGCCTTAACGTGTTGGTAATATTGCTCAGCATAATCTTTAATTATTTCTCTTGTTAACTTACCTTCGTTCCAAGCCCTATAAAATGGGTGGTTTAAAAGGTGATACTGGTCTAACTTTTTATTAAGTGTTTTTGAAAACATGCTTTCTCCTTTTTTATTCAAATTGTATTAATTTTAGGGAATTAAGCAAACCAATATTTATCCACAGATGAAAACAATCATTAAATGAATGTTCACGTTTTGATTCACTTTTGATTCCAAAACAGACTCTTAATACAACCTTAAGGTGTTACTGCTTCTTTTTGTATAGGTCGCTCATCTATTGGCAAATGTAATGCCGTAGCAATAAAAGATAAAATTATCGCCAAGTACCAAGCATAATCAAAATTCCCAAATTTATCGTAAAAAAATCCGCCTAAGTATGCTCCTAAAAATGAACCAAATTGATGGTTTAAAAATACGATACCAAATAAAAGTGTTAGATTTTTCGTTCCAAAAATTTGAGCAACTATACCGTTGGTTGCTGGAACAGTAGCTAACCACAGTAAACCAAAAGATGTTCCAAATAAAATTGCAGATAAATTCGACGCCGGCAAAAAAATGAAAAGAATTAAAGTTATGCCTCTTAAGAAATATAATCCACTTAAAAGAATTTTTTTACTATACTTGTCTCCTAAATAACCCATGATAAGCGTCCCTATTATATTAAAAAAACCTATAAGCGCTAAAATTGCCATTCCAGTCCAATCCGCTAAACCTTTATCTTGAACATATCTTGGAACATGTGTTGCAATTAATGTTATTTGAAAACCACAAACAAAAAAACCCAATATTAATAATCTAAAACCTCTATGTGAGAGAGACTCTTTTAACACCTCTCTTAAACTACGATTATCAATATTTGTATTAGTTGAGGATATGTTAGTTTCTGGAAGCTTTACAAATAATCCTGGTACGCACATAAGAAATAAAATTATGGAAAAAAGAACAAATGAAAGTTGCCATGTAGAAATATTTTTAAATATACTTGCTAAAATTGGAAAGATAAACATTCCTAGACCGCCACAAGCAGTTACTACTCCTGCAGCTTTACTTCTATTTTCGTTAGGGAAATGTTTTGAAATCATTGGTGTAAGAATTGTTCCAGCAGCTCCAGCCAATCCTAAACCAACAAACAATCCAAGATTTACTTGTAACCAAATTCCTGAAATATAATTGCTTCCCATTAAAAACATTGCAAGAGAGTAGAAAATTAAAGCAGGAATAATTACAACATAACCTCCGAACTTGTCAGAAATTCTACCAAATATTGGAGTAAAGATTCCCCAAAAGATTGCATGTATCGCGATTGCCAATCCAAATTCAGTATTAGTCGTTCCTCTAGACATTTCAAACTCACTTGAATAAAGTCCAAAAGTTTGTCTAACTCCCATTGTCGTACAGACCACAAAACATGCTGCTAATAATGCATACAGAGCTGTTTTATTTGGAA
>CACHZG010000023.1 GCA_902584365.1 uncultured Pelagibacteraceae bacterium
AGTTATTTTCAATGATAGTTCTAAAGATTATAAAATTTTTACTCAAAATGGCTATCTAATCGATAAAACAATAATGAGGAAGCTAGAAATGCCTAAAGATTTTTATACAGACCAGGATGGAGGTATTAAAAGTGTTTTTATAGTGGGTAATAATATTTATTTTTTACTTTCTAAGAAAGAAAATGATTGTTTTTTTGCATCTTTGATGAATTTTACAAAAAAAATTGAAGTAATGAGAAGCAAATGTATTCCAGACAGCGAAAATATAAATTTCGCTGGTCTTGGTGGAGCATATATATTCAAAAATGAAGAGCTACTTTTATCTATAGGAACGCCCACTCATATATCGGACATAATTGACAAATTATCTCAAGACAAGGACTCAATATTTGGAAAAATTATTTCTATTAAAACTGAAGAATTTAAAACTAGAAATGAAAAAATTAATTATAATTTTTTTAGTATTGGTCACAGAAATCCTCAAGGTCTTACAAAATATAAAGAAAAAATATTTTCATTGGAACACGGACCTCAAGGCGGGGATGAACTTAACGAGATAATAGAAGATTCGAATTATGGCTGGCCTATTGCATCATATGGAACGAGATATAATAATGGCAAAGGTTTTGCTAGATCACATGCAGATCTTGGTTTTAAAGAACCTATTTACTCATTTTTACCTGCTGTTGCACCTTCAAGTTTAACCAAATGCCCAAACGAATTGCAAAATTATTATAATAATTCACTTTGTTTAATAGGTTTGAGCCTAAGAGAAATGTCTATACTAATCATATTGTTGAATAATAAAAATTCAAATACGATTAGTGTTGAAAAAATTAAATTAGATAAAAGATTGAGAAATTTTGGTGTAAACAAAAAGGGAGAATTGTTTATAGATGAAAACGGATATTTTTATTTTTCGTCTGACACATATGGGTTATTTAAGGGAAAATTTTTTAGTTTCAGATAGCTCATTTTTTTTTTAAAACAAGCTGTCTTCCCATTGCAAAAATACTTGGAAATAATTTAACTAAAACACTATCAATAAAATCTAGAACTTTTAAAAAAAAGGAGTTCAAAGGTATATAAAAAGTTTTAGAAGTAACACCGCCCGAATTTAAAAAAATAAAACACTCGTAAAACTTTTCATGTTCAATTACAAATTTGTCTCCAAACTTTTTCTTAAAATTTTCAATATTATCAAAAATTAAATGCGGTATTGCGATATTGCCGGACCACCTATCATCTTCATCGGACATTGGCTGATTTTCGTTCCAAACTTCTTTTGTAAAGTCGAAACCCTCATGTCTCATTATTATTGTAATCACTTGAAAAATAACGGAGCAATATGCTTCTTGAATGATTAGTCTTCCTCCTTTTTTAAGAATTCGATGCATTTCATTTAAAAATTTAATTGGATATGGGACGTGATGAATCATATTAACTGCAATTACAAAATCGTAGTAATTGCTTTCAAATTGAGTTTTTTGAGCGTCAACATTCTTAAAATCAAGATGATCGTACATTGCAAGGTCACTTATCTTAAAATTTTTATTTTTAATAAAGTTTTTTGAGAATCCCCCTCCAGCTCCTACCTCTAAGCCGGTATTTTTTTCGTCGATAAATTTTTTCATCCAACTAAATCTTTTTTTTAACAAAAAATCTAAATTTTTATTTTTTTTCTTTTTAAATTCGTTGATTGCATTTTCTACATCCCCGATTTTTTTCATTCTGTTGGATTTAGAGTCAAAAACGGCTTTTTGAGTGATTTTGATCATAGATAACTACATTATATAAATTTATTTTTGTATTAAACCGTAATTCTTATATATATAAATTGAAATATAACTAATAAAAAATTTAAATGAAGTTAAATTACGAAAAACTTTCAAAAAAGTATTTAAATTTGTTTGAAAATAAAGATAGATGTGACTTCGTTCTCACCGATGTATTATTTGCATTTGAAGAGCTTTATAACACCATAAGCGACCCAAGGATTAATTCAATAATAGAGATTGGAAGTGGAACAGGAATTTTATTAAATGAACTAAGTGATGTTTTTCCCAAAAAAAATTTTTTTGGACTTGATCCTCATGAAAGTGGTTTTCATTATTATGAAAATATAAAGAAAAAACTTCCTCAAAAAAATAATTTAAAATTTAAAAAGGCCCATTTGAAAGATTTGCCCCATTCTGATAAATACGACTTAATTTTTTCATTTAATGTTTTTGAGCATGTAGAGAATCAGTTAAACTTTATTAAAGACTCTTATAAACTATTGAGAGACGACGGAAAAAAAATAATTTTTTTCCCCAATTATGACTTTCCGTACGAACCACATTTTGTAATTCCCTTAATAATAAATAAGTCTATAACTTTTAGATTATTTAAGAACAAAATAAATAATCATGAAAAAAATACAAACGAGATAGGTTTGTGGAAAGGGCTAAATTTTAACGGTCGAAGAAAAATTAAAAAAATGTTGACTAATGAAAGAATTAGATTTGAATTTGACAATAGCATAAAAGAGAAAATATTTGAGAGAATAGTTAATGATCCGTCAAAGTATTTCAAAAAAAGACAGAATTTTGTTTCAAAATTAGCTTTATTGAGCAAAAAACTATATTTAGATAAATTTATTTTTAATTTTTTAAAAATCCCTTTTCCATACCTGAAGTTAATTATCTCAAAAAAATGATGGCATACATTACTAATATCTTAAATTTAATTTTTTTATCAATTTTTTCTTTTTCAATAAATTTTTATTTTGGAAATTTAGGTGTTTTTCCAATAGACACTTTTGCATTTTTTGATACTGGATACCTAATATTAAAAGATCAAATTCCAATAAAAGATATTTGGATTTCAACTGGCTTAGGTGTGGATATTCTACAATCTTTTTTCTTTAGAGTATTTGGAGTTAGCTGGAACAGTTACTTAATTCACTCATCTCTAGTGAATATGTTTGCATGCCTTTTTTTTTATTACTTTTTTTTAAGA
>CACHZG010000024.1 GCA_902584365.1 uncultured Pelagibacteraceae bacterium
TGATGCAACAAATTTACTAAATTTACTGGATGGCTCAGAGAAAAAACAAAGTGTGCTTAAAGGTTTGAACAAAGAAATCAAAATCTCTTTTGACAATCTTCAAAATTCATATAATCCAATAACTAAATTTAATCTTATTGGTAAATTAATTGACGGATCATTTACTAAAATTTCCTCTAAAGGTGAATTTGAAGATGGAAAATATTTAGATATTTCACTAAAAAAAATCCCAAATTCTAATAAAAAAATATTTGAGATTTATTCTGATTATCCTAAACCTTTATTATCTAACTATAAATTTTTTAATGATCTTCAGGGAGGTAAGCTGCTTATTAATTCCACTTTTGACGATAAGTTCTCTGAAACAAAAATTAAAATCGAAAAATTTAAAGTAATTAACGCACCAGCTTTAGTAAAACTTCTTTCTCTCGCTGATCTAGGTGGTATGGCAGACTTGGTTTCTGGCGAAGGTCTCAGCTTTGATGATATGGAAATCCAAATAGAAAAAAATAAAAACTCTTTAAAAATTAAAGAGCTTTATGCTATTGGATCAAGTATATCCATTTTAATGGAAGGTTTCAGGGATAATTCCACAAATATAATTAGTTTAAGAGGAACTATGATACCTGCAAAAAATATTAATAAAATTTTATCCAAGATACCTGTGGTTGGAGAAATTATAATACCTAAAGAAGTTGGCGAAGGTTTGTTTGGTGTAAGCTTTAAAATTAAAGGGGAACCAGGCAATCTCAAAACAACTGTGAATCCTGTTAGAACTTTGACACCGCGCTTTATCCAGAAAGCTATTGAAAAAAAAAATTAGTCAACTTTGATTAAAAAATGTTTCTTTTTTCCAAATGAAATTTTTATAGAATTGTTTTTTGCAAAATCTTCATAATTAATTATTTTATCAATATTTGATAAAGCTATATCATTGATTTTTACTCCTTTATTTTTAATAGCTCTTCTAGCTTCGCTTTTTGATGACATTATTTTTGTCAAATTTAAAAAATCTAAAACATTAACACCATTAATTAAGATACTTTTTTTAATTTTTATTATGGGAAGATTTTTTCCAACACCCCCTTGCTCAAATGTTTTTTTTGCCGTATTTTCAGCGTCTTTTGCTTTTTTTTTGCCATGTAATAGAGCCGTCGCCTCATTTGCTAATATAATTTTTAATTTGTTAATATTCTTTTCATTTGTTTCAAGTTTGCTGATTTCACTTAGACTTAAATCAGTAAAATATTTTAAAAATTTAACAACATCTTTATCATCCGTATTTCTCCAAAACTGCCAATAATCATAGGCAGAGAGTTTTTTTTCGTTTAGCCAAACTGCACCATTTTCTGTTTTACCCATTTTAGCACCAGAGGCAGTAGTGATTAATGGAGTTGTTAAACCATATGAGTTTTTCTTATTTATTCTTCTTATTAATTCTACTCCGTTAACAATATTGCCCCACTGATCTGAACCACCTAATTGCAAAGAACAATTGTATTTTTTATTTAATTGAAAGAAATCGTAAGCTTGTAATATCATATAATTAAATTCCATGTAACTTAGAGATTGTTTTCGTTCCAATCGTATTTTGACACTATCAAATGTTAACATTTTATTTATAGTGAAATGACTACCCACCTCCCTTAAAAAATTTATATAATTTAGTTTTCCAAGCCAATTTACATTATCCACAAATATCGCTTTATTTTTTTTCTGCTTTAAAAGTTTTTTGAAATTATCTCTAATACCTAAAATATTATTTTTAATTGTTTTTTTTTGCATAATTTTTCTTGTGCTATCTTTTCCTGAAGGATCTCCTATTAAAGTAGTCCCCCCTCCAAACAAAACAATCGGCTGATGACCATGTTTTTGTAAAAGTCTTAAAATCATTATTTGTATTAAGCTTCCAACATGAAGACAGTCTGCGGTACAATCAAAACCTATATATGCTTTAATTCTGCCTTTGCTTAGTAATTCATCTAAGTTATCGATATCAGTACACTGATTAATGTATCCTCTATCTGACATTTCCTTTAAAAAAGTACTTTTCATAGCAACATAAACAATATTCTACTAATATACGAAAAAAATTATAAATAAATAAAAATATGAAAAAAGAGTATATTTCCTTAGGATTAATGTCAGGTACATCTAGTGATGGTATCGATGCCTCTATTATTAAATCAAATGGCGAAATTTTAGAAAAGAAAAAAATATTTGAAATTTTAGAAAATCAATATTTTGAATACGATAATGAGTTTTTAGATAAAATTTTAAATTTAAGAGAAAAGATTAACAGCCTTGGTGACCTTAAAAAATTTAAAGAGGAAATCAAAACTGTTGAAAGAGAATTAACCATTGTTCACGCTAAAGCTGTTAACTCGATGAAAAATAAAATAAATATAGATTTAATCGGGTTTCATGGACATACAATATATCATAATTCAAAAGAAAAAACTTCATTACAAATAGGTGATCCTAATTTACTTTCACAACTAACAAAAAAAAGTGTTGTTTATAATTTTAGAAAAAATGATTTAGAGAATGGAGGTCAAGGAGCTCCTCTTGCCCCTGTATTTCATATGGCAATAGCAAATCAGTTAAATTTTAAATTTTCATGGATTATACTTAATATTGGGGGAATATCTAATTTTACGTACTATGATAAAAAAAAAAAATCATTTATTGCAAGTGATATTGGACCAGGAAATTGTTTAATTGATCAGTGGATAAGAAAATATTCAGACTTAAAATTAGACAAAGATGGTTTGATCGCAAAAAGTGGAGAGATACATAAGCAAATTCTTCAAGATATTTTAGAAAGAGATTTAATCAAAACAAATCAAAAATCATTTGATATAAAAGATTTTGACCTAGGGTTTGCCAGGGGTCTTTCTCTAGAA
>CACHZG010000025.1 GCA_902584365.1 uncultured Pelagibacteraceae bacterium
AATCTTTACAATTGGTAAAAAAACTACCCTACGTTGATAAATTTACACAAAAAAAAACATCACAATTTTATAAATTTTTAAGATAAAATATAATATGGACTCACAAAAAAAATCATTCTCATTAAATATACCAAATTATAGTGGACCTTTAGACGTTTTACTTGATCTCGCAAAATCGCAAAAAGTTGATTTATCAGATATTTCAGTAACTACTCTTGTTGACCAATTCTTACATTTTATTAAAGATACAAAAAACCTTAATTTAGAAACAGCAACAGAATATTTAGTTATGGCAACTTGGTTGGCTTATCTAAAATCAAAACTACTTTTACCTGATGACAATGATGAAGATTTTGTTGCTTCAGAAGTAGCTGAAAAATTAAAAATACAACTTAAAAAACTTGAATTAATGCGTTTATTGTCAGATCAACTTCTTAAAAAAAAAAGAATTGGTAAAGATATTTTTTTTAGGGGCATGAAAGGTGGTATTCTTTCAATTAAAACTCCAATATATTCAGTAACGCTTTATGAATTATTAAAAGCTTACGCTACGATAAATATGCAAAGATCTTTTCAAAGCATTAATATTCCAAAATTACCTGTGTATACAACGAGTGAAGGCGTAAAACATTTGAAAAGTCAAATCAATAATTTAAATATTTGGAAAAATTTGTTTGAACTATTACCTGGTGACTTTATAAAAGATAAAAGTAAAAAAATCTCTTTTTTTACAAGTCTTTTTGCAGCGAGTTTAGAGTTGTGCAAAGAAGGTGTAATATCAATAAATCAAAACAAGGCTTTTGAAAAAATATTTATAAAAAACAAAAATGAATAAAAAAAAAGATAATACAAACATTATCAAATTTAATAATAAATCATCTTCATTAGAGAGAAAAATCGAAGCTATTTTATTTGCTGCATCAGAACCGTTAGATTTAGAAACGATAGAAAAAAGAGTAGATAATAAAGTTGGAGTTAGAAAATCTCTTGAGAAACTTCAATTTTTTTATAAATCAAGGGGTATTAATTTAGTTTGTATAAAAGATAAATGGTCTTTTAGAACATCAGAGGATTTATCAAAAACTCTAGCTTTACAGAAATCAATACAAAAGAAACTTTCAAGGGCAACAATAGAAACTCTAGCGATAATTGTCTATCATCAACCTGTAACTAGATCTGAAATAGAGGAAATAAGAGGAGTATCTTTTGGAACTAATACTTTAGAAATTCTTTTAAAATTAGATTGGGTAAGACCTGCTGGCAGAAAGGATGTTCCTGGAAAACCAATACAATATGAAACTACAGAAAATTTTTTAAATCATTTTAATATTCAAAAGTTGAGTGATTTACCAACCATCGATGAACTTAGTTCAGCTGGACTAATTGACAAAGGTTCAATTGATCCTTCTATTTTTGGCACAAGTAAATTCTTCAAAGAGCAAACTTCTTCTAAAAATGAAAAAATATATTCAGACATAGAAAAAGCTATTGATCAAGCACCAAAAACTGAAGAATAAAGTGTTTATTTAACCATAAATTTTGTATATAAAATCTAGTTATGAGTATTGGATTTTGGCAAATAGCAATAGTAGTAGTTCTCGTAGTTTTATTGTTTGGAAGAGGCAAAATATCTGCATTAATGGGAGACGTAGCCAAAGGTATTAAAAGCTTTAAAAAGGGTATGTCAGATAACCCAGACAACACTAACGACACAGAAGAAAAAGATAATTCAAATAAAGACTAAATTAGATGCCACAAATTGGTTGGTTTGAATTATTAATCATAATTTTAGTCGCAATAATAATTGTTGGTCCTAAAGATTTCCCAGTTATTGTAAGAAAAGTTGGATCGTGGATAGGATCTGTAAAAAAATATTTCAGGGATATTCAAAGTAGTGTTGATGAAGTCACATCAATAGATGAAAAACAGGATACAAAAGAAAATAAGGATGAACGAGACAAAATCTAATAAACCATCTAATTTGATTGACCACTTGATAGAATTACGTTCAAGATTATTAAATTCATTTATCTTTTTCATAGTAATTTTTTTAGTAAGTTATTTTTTTTCAGAGGAAATATATAGGTTTTTAGTAAAACCGTATTCAGACTCAATTATCGAAAATAATTTAGATAGAAAATTAATATTTACAGCATTACATGAAGCATTTTTAACCTATCTGAAAGTTGCTTTTTTTTCCGCTTTATTTTTAACTAGTCCCATATTTTTAACTCAAATCTGGAAATTTATAGCACCAGGATTGTATCAAAATGAAAAAAATGCATTTTTACCATATTTAATTTTAACACCAATTCTATTCTTAATCGGAGGTGTTCTTGTCTATTGCTTAATAATGCCATTAGCGATAAATTTTTTTTTGGGATTTGAATATTCGGGTTCATCCAGCACTATACCAATTCAACTGGAAGCAAAGGTTAATGAATACTTATCTTTAGTTATGAGGCTTATATTTGCTTTCGGACTAAGCTTTCAACTTCCAGTAGTCCTTAGCTTATTGGCAAGGGTAGGTTTCATAGACTCAAAGTTTTTAATAGATAGAAGAAAATATTTTGTAGTAATTATTTTTACATTTGCAGCAATACTTACTCCTCCAGATCCTATAACACAAATAGGATTAGCTTTACCATTATTATTATTGTATGAGGTTTCAATATATATTGTAAAAATGATTGAGAAGAAACAT
>CACHZG010000026.1 GCA_902584365.1 uncultured Pelagibacteraceae bacterium
TTACTTTTGATATCTTCAAAAAAAATGTCAAAAAGGGCTCTGTTGTTAGATGTATTGTTACAAAAAATACTAAAGATAAACCAAGAAGTTTTTTTGACAATATGGATAAATGGGCTAAAGAACAAGGAGCCTCGGGTTTAGCCTATTTTACACTTGAAAAAATTGGCAAGATATCTGCTAAAGGACCTGTTGGAAAATTCTTTAGTGAGGAGTCTCTCAAAGAAATAATGAAAATTTGTAACGCTAAAATTGGTGATAGTATATTTTTTTCATGTGGAAATAAAAATAATGTTGAAAAAATTCTTTCAGTAGCAAGAAATAAGCTAGGAGTCGAGCTCGGCCTAATTAATGATGACGAATTTTCTTTTTGTTGGATAATTGATTACCCAATGTTTGAAAAGGATGAGCAATCAGGCAAAATTAAATTTAGTCACAATCCTTTTTCAATGCCTCAAGGAGACTTAAAAAAATTAGATTTTTCAAAACCATTGGAAATTAAAGCTTACCAATATGACATAGTATGTAATGGAGTGGAACTTTCATCAGGAGCTATAAGAAACCATAGGCCAGAATTAATGTATAAGTTATTTAAAATTGCTGGTTATAATAAAATTCAGGTAGATGAAAAATTCAGTGGCATGATAAATGCTTTAAGTTACGGCGCGCCACCTCATGGAGGTATAGCACCGGGTATTGATAGAATTATAATGTTGTTAGCTAATGAAAAAAATATTAGAGAAGTAACACTATTTCCAATGAATCAAAACGCACAGGATTTGATGATGGGTGCTCCAAGTGAAATCGAAAATTCACAATTAAAAGAATTACAAATTAAACTGGATAAAAAGAAAAATTAGTTTTTTGATTTAAGATTTATTCTTATATCACTTAAATCTACCAATTTTTCTTCATAATTACTTCTTACAAATCCCTTAGATGTAATGTCTTTAACAACCTTTAAGAATTTGTCATCTTCTTGCAAAGTTTGCTGATCAGATGTTTTTGCTATAGTTGGTGTATGAGCTAAAGTTTCTTTTCCCAGATATGATATAGCCAATTCTCTGAAAACATAATCAAGAATGGATGTGGCGCTGAGTATTCTGTCGTTTCCATCAACTTTTCCAGAAGGTTCAAATTTTGTGTCAATAAAAGCGTCAACATACTCTTCTAATGGTACACCGTATTGCAAACCTAACGAAATAGCTATCGCAAAATTGTTCATCAAGGCTTTTACAAGCTCACCTTCTTTGTTAGTATCAATAAAGATTTCACCAATTTTTCCATCGTTATATTCGCCAGTATGCAGATAAATTTTATGCTCTCCTATGGATGCTTTTTGGATATATCCTTTTCTTCTATCAGGCATTTTAAATCTCTGTCCACTTTGATTATTATATTTGGAAACCGTATCAGTGATTTTTTCCTTTGCATTTTTATTATTTGTTATAAATTTGCTATTTTCTACAGCTAACTTATCTGTATTTTCAATGTTGTGGTGTTTTGAAGCTTTTTTTTCTCCAGTTTTTTTTGTTTTTCTATTATTTAATTTAACTTCAATGACTTCAACTTTTCCGTCATTTCTCTTATCTATCTTAGACAATTCATGCTCATTAATATCATCTAGCTCATGTATAGTCTTAAAAGTGCAGGTGTAATATGTCTCAACTATAAATTTTTTCATGTAAAAGGAATCTTAATTAATGTATATCTTAAAAATAAATAATAAAAATACACTTTTTTGGTGTGTGGATTTTAATGGTAAGTCAAATTTTTACTTGGTGGAATAGACAAACAGTTGGGACATTTTTAAAGACCCTTTTTACTGGAAAATTGGTTGGAAAAGATCAATTTGGAAATAAATATTATCAAAACAAACGAAATGAGAGGTGGGTAATTTACGCGGCTGACGTAGAGGCTTCTAAAATTACTTCCGAGTGGTTTATGTGGATACATCACACTATTGAGAAGCCACCTTTAGAAAATAAAAAGTCATATTTTTGGCAAAAAAAACATTTAGAAAATTTAACTGGAACAGAAAATGCGTACAAGCCAAATAAAATAAAAAAAAATGATAACTTTAAAAAATACAATGTTTGGAAAGAGTAATTATTTATTTATTTTTTTATTTTTCCTTTTTTTAAATTCATCTTCAAATTCAGAAGTTAATATAAGTATCTCTCCTCTAATAAATGTGGATGAAATCAAACCAAGCTACGAAGAAATTTCTCCTCAATCGAACGACAGTAAAAATGAAACTAAACCCACTTTTCTCAAAGAACCTAAGTTATACAAAAAAAATGAAGAATTTTCAGCCGTTAAAGTTATAGGTTTAGACAAGATAACAGCCAAAACTGTTGAACTTGTCATTAAGATTGGGGACAAAAGAAGGTACGGAGAATTAGAAATTAAGCCTTTAAAATGCGGAAAAGTTATAAAAAAAAATTTTGAAAGCGAAGATATTGCTTATCTTCAAATAAAAGACACCAAGGAAAGTGAAAATGATAAAGTTTTTATATTTAATGGTTGGACGTTTTCTTCTAATGCAATCAATTCCTCTATTGACCACGCAATTTATGATGTTTGGTTAGTAAGTTGTACAAAC
>CACHZG010000027.1 GCA_902584365.1 uncultured Pelagibacteraceae bacterium
TCAAATGATTTTTAATTGTTACATATCTATCATAGTCTATTTTTAATGGTCTTTGATTTGGTTTAACAATTTTATTGTCTTTTCTTTTATATTGTAAGTTGTTTTCTATTTCAATATTGCTCATAGGTTTATCCCATAGAGGAGAATTGTCATAGCCACTTTCCCATGGATGAAGTATAGAAATTAATCCACTATGTTTGGGGTCTCTATATTTAATAAACCATTCTAAACACTTTTTAATTTTTAAGATAAATGGGTAATATTTTTTTATCTCTACCTTTGAAAATTTATTTCTCTCAATAATTAATCGCAAAACACTGGCTAAAATAGGGGGTTGGGTAATTCCAGATGAAGAAACTTTATTACCGCAATTCCAAGCTTTATAATTTGGTGTATAATCTAAATTTTTTATATGAAAAAGAATATGAGGAATCATACCGTCTTCCCATTGTCCTGAGATCAAAGTTTCAATTTCTTTAAAACAGTAATCTCTATTAAAATTAGAATATCCTAATGCTATAAAAGCTGAGTCCCAGTTCCATTGGGCTGGATATAGTTTTGTATTAGTAGGTAAAGTATAGTTTAATCTTCTATTATTTAATAAAGTTTTTTTTGCAATTTTAATTGTACTATTCATTATCCTTTTACACTTCCAGCTGTTAAGCCGCTTACTAAATATTTTTCAAAATATACAAAAATTAAAAGTATTGGTAAGGTAACTACTACTGATCCAGCCATTAAATATTGCCGCGGTGTTTCTGCGTCACCGGTTAAATGGTTTATTGCTCTTGATAATGTGAATGTTTTTGGATTGTCTAAAAACATTAGTGAAAACAAAAATTCATTCCATGCTATCATAAATACATATAACGATACTGAAGCAATTGCGGGTAAACTAAGAGGAATAATTATTTTTATAATTATTCCAAACCAGTTTTGTCCATCGATAAGTCCTGCTTCTTCAATTTCTTTAGGTATGCTTCTAAAATAACCCTGAAGCATATAAATCGCCACTGGTAAAGTGGTTGCTGTATAAACAATAAGCAATCCTTCAATGGAATTTCTCAAACCAAGTTGACTAAAAACTGTATATAAAGGGATAACGAGCACAATGGCTGGAAACATATAAATAATTAATATTGATGTTGAAAGAAAAGTTTTTCCAAAAAAATTTAATCTAGCGACCGCGTAAGCTGCTGGAATAGCAAATAACAAAGTTATTAAAACAGTACCAATTGATACATATGAACTTGTAAGAATATATCTGCCAAAATCGTAGGTTTGGAAAATAACTAGATACGATTTAAATATTTCAAAAATATTTTTTGAAAAATCAATACTTAAATCTAGAGGATTAATTAATAAAGCGGTCTGCGTTTTAAAGCTAGTGACAATCATTATGTAAAAAGGAAATAATATAACTAATGCAAAAAAAATTATCGCAAATAAAGATAAAAATTCAAATACAATTTTTTCAGATATAAAATCTTGATTTAAATATCTTAAATTATATTTTTTTAATTTATTTGTAAAAAATAAAATTAATAAAAAAATTCCTAACGAAAACCATAAAGGAGAGCTCTCACTTAAAAATGTATATAAAATTGTAAATAATAGAGATAGTATTAAAATTTTAAAAAGATGATTAATCTTATTTCCGATAAATATTGAAATACTAGTCAGTCCAAGTGATAATATTAGATTAAAATTAAAATTGAGACTTGTAAAACTTAAACCTTGCAAAGTTGCCATTATTTTCCATATGCAAATAATTGATGCTAAAAAAATTGATGATGCAAACAAAGTAATTATTAAAGATTTAAATTTCATTTGCCTTCTTTCCGATTAATCTAAAATAAATAATCATAAAAGTTATTAATAATAATACGATTACTATTGAAACTGCTGAGCCCATTCCAATATTTGAAACAGCAAATCCTTGCTGATAAACACTTATTGGTAAAGTTAAGGTTCCTGAAGCGCCACCGGTTAATAAAAAAATATCTTCAAATTTGTTAAAATTCCAAATAAATCTAATCATAAATAAAATAGATAAAATTGCTGTAATTTGTGGAAGAGTAATATGAAAAAATTTTCTAAACGGTCCAGCTCCATCTACATCTGCTGCCTCATAAAGATCCTTAGGAATGGCTT